>NZ_JAEKKT010000066.1 GCF_019510245.1 Streptomyces sp.
GCGGCGGGACACCTCGGTCACAGAGATCGAATTGATCCGCTCGAACGCCTCGGTCGCCGACGCCCGCGTCGTGCGATAACGCTCGATCAGTTCTTCCAGCTGCTGGTCCTCCACACTGCCCTCCATGTTCTGGCCGCCCGATCTACTCGGGTCGACGGTCGTGGTTGTCGCGGTCCTCGCCTTGATGCGTCGGTAAGGGCTCAGGCGAAGAGGTTGGACCCCGTGGGGCTTCCCCATGCGCCGTCGTCCTGTCTCAGCAGCGCGGAGATGTCCGGGCGTCCGTCCGGGCCTTCCTCCGGGGGCGTGGCTTCGCCGCTCGAAGAGTCGGCATCGGTGTTCTGCCTGTCTTCCGTCTCTTCGGCCTCCGCCCGGTCGATGGCCTCCTGCATGCGTGTCACGGCTTGTGCCATCGTCAAGCCACCGGTCTCCTGCGTGATCCAATCCGGGGCAAGCTCCGTGGAAGACTGCTCAGGTCGCCAGATCGCCCGGCCCGAGCCGCCGTCCGGAACACCCTGCTCCACCCGCGGAGCGCCGGCCGTCGCGGATCCTGGCTCGGGACTTTCCTGCTCCTGTTCGGCCTGTTCGCCTCTGTACCGCCCCTGCCACAGCAGGGGCATCAGAGCCCCGGGGGCGACCGCCCACGCGGCCGTCTCGTCGTCCGGCACACCATCGTGCGCTGCGGCGCCCACCGTATGCCCTGGTGCTGTGGCGGTGGCCGTGGCAGGCACGGCGGGTGCGCCGGCAGAGGACGGTTGCGGTACCGCGGCCTCCGCGGCGCCGGTGACGGCCACAGACGTTGCCTGCGCGGCAGATTCGCCAGTGCCGACGGCAGAGGACGGTTGCGGTACCACGGCCTCCGCGGCGCCGGTGACGGCCACAGACGTTGCCTGCGCGGCAGATTCGCCGGTGCCGACGGCACCTGCCGCCGCGGTCGCGGTCGTTTCGGTCTGCGGGAGATCCGGAGGAGCCGTCCCCGGTTCGGGCCCGGTGTCGGCCGCCGCGGCCGACACCGCCCCGTCGCCCTCCCGCGCCACGGTCGGCATCGCCGGTCCACCGGCGCCGGCGGTCGGCTCCGCTGCCTGCGGGAGGTCTGCGGCCGCCGTCCCCGGCTCGGCACCGGAGGCGAACTGTGCGTCCGCCGCCCGCAGTTCCTCCTCCGACGCGGTCCACGGTTCCTGCCGTTCGGCAGGCACTCCGGCCTCCCCGGGGCGTTCCGTCGAACTGCTGCCCGGCGTCTGCCCAGCGAGGGCGGCGCCCGTTGCCATCCCGCCCGCCGGCAGATACGGCATGCCGACTGCCGCGGCGACCGGTGCCGCCTCATCGGCGGAGGAGTCGGCCGTGCCCGTCCCGGCGCCGTTCAGCGTCAAGACGGCGCCACCGGCCGACGCTCCGATCGCGCTGTCGAGGCCGTCTTCGCTGTGGTCCAGCCCGGCGTCCCAGGCGTCGGACGCACGCGACATGAGGCCGGACGCCTCACTGCGTTCACCTGCGCCCTGGGCCCCGGCGGCCGCGCCGGCCCCGCCCATGCCGCCCATCGGCATGTACGGCATGCCACCCGAGGCGCTCGTGCCGGCGCTGCCCGCTGTCGCGGTTTCCGTGATCGGTTCCGCGGACGCGGCCAGACCCCCATCACCGAGCGACATCGCAGTGGAGCCGGTGCCGGTGCTCGTCCCTGCGCCGCCGAGCGCTGCCAGGCCGGTGTCCGACGCGGCTCCGCCGACGGTGGAGATGCCGCCGGTGTCCAGTGCGCTTTCCGACGGAGAAAGTTTCGAAGCCGCGTCGTCGAGACCCTTCAGCCCCGAAGCCGATGCCGAGGGTATGCCCACCTGGTCGGAGAGATCCGTGCCGGCATCGGAGAGCCCCGACAGACCGGAGAGGCCGGCCGAGCCGACGCCTTTGTCCTTGCCCGTGGAGGAGGAACCGGCCTTGCCCAGGCCGCTGAGACCGCTGAGGCCGCTGAGCCCCGAGGCCACGGGGGAAATACCAGAGTCGGAAAGCGATCCGTCGCCCGTTCCCAGGCCCCCGCCGCTGCCGGCCAAACGGGAGGTGTCCGCGCCGCCACCGCCTCCAAGGCCGCTGAGACCGCTGAGCCCCGAGGCCACGGGGGAAATACCGGGGTCGGAAAGCGATCCGTCGCCCGTTCCCAGGCCCTCGCCGCTGCCGGGCAAACCGGAGGTGTCCGCGCCGCCACCGCCTCCAAGGCCGGAGAGTCCGTTCAGCGCATCCGTCGCGTCTGGGAGGGCCTCGCCGGCCCCCAAATCCGCGCCACTGCCACCCGCACCACCCAGGTTTCCCAGGTTCCCCAGAGTCGCACCGAGGTTACCGAGATTGTTCAGTTCGTCGGGCAAGCCGGTGTCCGTGGCGCTGCCTGTGCTGTCGGTTCCACCGTCCAACCCGACGAACGGATTTTTGACGTCAGTGGGCGGGACCACGTTTGCCACGGTGGGCTGGTAGTGATTGTTGACGGCATAAATGATGGTTATCAGGTCTTGCTTGAGGAGCCGTTCGAGCTGCTCAAGAAAAGCGGCGAAACGGCCGTGCGTCTGCTTCCCCGATGAATCACCTATGACGATCCCACTGACCGCCGCCAACTGATTTCCGTAGAACTCGTCCACTTTGATGGTCATGTCGATCGCGGCTTGCAGGGTGGCCGCGCAATCGGCCACTTGCTGTGCCAGCGATGGATGAAAGGGGGTGGTAGCCATCGCGTCCGCGTTCGCCAGGAGCTGGTCACCGAGCACTTTCATCATCGCGTCGAACGATCGCGCGGCCGGCCCTTGCCAACTACCGTTGTCGCCGGTCAGCGCCTCCGTCACCTTGTGCATAGAATTGCCGACCGCGCGGTAGGTCTTCTCCGCCTGATCAAATGCCGTGGCAAGCTGACTGAGGGTCGCCGGATTGGAGGTATCTGCGGCGAGTCTTTGATTGGTGTCATTGCTTGCCAGAACCGACTGCCCCAGATATTTACCCGAGCCACCGACGAGCATCGTCTCAAGCCCTTGCCACGGCGAATCATTGAGTTTCTTATGCTCGTCCGCGGTATCTGCAAGCGAGTTCTGCGCATCAAGGACATATTCACCGCCAGCACCTCTGGTCAGGTAATCAGGCAGGTTATCCTGGTCGGCGTTCGCGTCGAGGAATGGATCTTTTTTGGCCATGTGCGCCGCGCTCCTGGGTCGCCGCTTGCTTGATCGTCTCCGGGTTCAATTCCGCAGGATTCGGCTGCGGCGGCCGGCCCTGCTCGGGCTAGGCGTCGGACTTCCCGCCGGATTCCTCCGCCGAGCTGTTGATTCCCTGTATCTGTGCTACCGACGGAGCCAGCAAGTCCTGGATCTGCGCTGCCGTCACTTCGGTCGACTCGCCGGTATGCGCATATTTGTCCCGGGTGGCGGGTATGGCCGTCTGAGCCAGGCTTCCCATGAGATCCCTAGCTTTCCCCGTCGTCGCCGCATGCGCATCGCGATGCTTCGTGAGAAGAAGTCCCGTGGCAGCGGCAGTCGGCCAGCCACCCGCCGCGGCGTTGAGCGCCGCGACGAGCGTATTATGTGAGTCGTCCAAGAGTCGGCCGCAATCCAGAAAGTGCTGTATGAGGAGGTCGAATTCATGGGCGCTCGGCACACTCACTCCATGCCCATTCCCCTCTGAGAAGTTCGGCGAATTGATTTCCGCCACGTTACTGGCGGCCAGCGCGCCTGTACCCGCAGAGACGGTGGGATCGAGCGGACCGTCGTAGCCGACCGCCGTATCCTTGACGTCTTCTTGCGGGGCTTCCGGGCCGTGGAAATCATCGCGCCCGTCCATGACTACCTCTTTTCTGGTTCCCCGATTCGGCTTGGCTTTTTCTGCCTCCGCGAGACGGGTGGTACCCCTGACGGTCGGGTACCACCCGTGCAGCCGCGAGGGCCGTGATGGTCATCCACCGAAAGCGGCGGTATTGATCTTCTCGGTGGTGTTCATGTCCTCGTGGATATGGCTAAGTGCCGAACGGGCTTGATCGGCATCGGTGGCCATGTCGTAGGCGTCCCGATCCCACTTCCTCCTGCGAAGGATGTACTGGTCCTTACTCTCGTCGTTCCACCCCAGCAGCGACAGGTCCTTGTGTTGCAGTTCCAGGATGTAGTCGCGAATATCCTTGACGTAGGCGTCGAACTGTGCAACACCTTCGTCCAGACTGCTCGGAACGTATGCGTAGGTGATTTCCGACATGCGATTTCCTTTCCGGGATGATGTGGTTGACGGGGTCGGAGTGAGGCCGTCACAGAAGGTTCAGGCCGCGGCCAGGAGCCGAGGGGCTGTTCGCCACCCCACCACCGATGATGCCCCCAAGGTCACCCTGGACGGGCACGCCGAGGGTCCCCCCGCTGATACCCCCGCCCTCCGCAGGCACGTCTTGGACGGGCACGTCGGATGTGAGGGGGAGGCCAGGGGTGCCCGGGTTCATGCCCGCCATGGCGCCGTTCAGTTGACCGACAGAGGCTTCCATGGCGTCATTGGCGCGAGTGGTCTGAGTGTGGGCCGCCGCCACTCCCTGGCTGATACTCTGGAGATCATTGAGGATGAGTCCGACCTTCTGGTGGTAATCCCTCATGTACGCGTGGAACATTGTGGCGGCGGTGCCCTGCCACTGGATTTCGGCGACGAAACCATCCAGAGTCGCGACTTTGCTATTCAGGGTGCTGTACGCATCCTCCAAGTAGATTTGGGCCGCCCTCAGGCCATCCGTAGTGGTTGACTTCATACCAGCCATGTGATCCTCCTGGTCGCCGTATTGAGTAACGGTCAGATCGCTCGCCGTTTGCCAGTCACTTCACTTCGTATTTCCATACTGCGGATCCGTCGGGTCGGTGACGACGATTCACCGTCTTCGGTGTCCGGTCGTCCCCACGAGTGGGTCTTATCGGTCCCCCGCCGTACTCGCCGCGCCCGCCGCCGCGCGTACGTCCTTGGGCTGTACCGTGTGCCCATTGCAGTGCGCTTCGACGAGGTCGGCGAACCGGTGGGCCCCGTAGGCGCCGAAGCCGGGGAAACCGGCAGCCAGGACTTTCTCCAGTTCCTGCCGTACTTCCGGGCCGACGACGTGGCCGAGGTCGCGCAGGCGGCGGCAGACCAACTCCGTGATCTCCGGAAGGTCGTAGGGGCGCAGACGCAGGTACTCGGCGAAGCAGCGGGTGAGATCGCGGTGTCCACGCAGAAGGGCCAGCAGCCGGCTGTCGGTACCGGTCAGTACCACAGCGGTGTCCGGGCCGGCGGCCTTCGCGCTCACCGCGACCGCGTCGGTGATCGCCGTTCGGTAGGGCGGGGGCAAGCTGTCGAACATGTCGTCCAGCTCCAGCAGGAGCAACCCGCCCGCCGCCTTCCGGAACATCGCTTCCGTCCACGCCGTCGCCTGTCGGGGGGTGCGGGCGGGGAACTGCGAGAGTGCTTCCGTGCGCACAGCGCCGTGTGGAAGGAAGCCGTTCTCGGCGAGACTTCGAGCGTACAGACTCGCCACCGCCTGACGTCCGCTGCCGCGCTCGCCAGCGAGCACCACGTTCGCTGTGCTCTGTACCGCTCCGCCGGAACCGCTCAGCGCAGCTAGGTCAGTCAGCCGCCGGGACAGCGCGGTTCTGACGTCGTCGAGGCCTGTCAGGGTCTCGAGGTGCTGAGCCGAAGGCACAGACGCGGCTGTCCGCCCGGCGCTGCGGTCTGCCGACCGCTGCGGGGCGGGCGGGGCGTGGGGCTTGTCGTTCTCTTCCTTCTCCGGTGCTTTCTCGATGTCCTCGGCCGTCAGACGGCTGAGCTCACTGTTGCGGGCCGGCGGCCGGTCGGCGAGACGGGACGCCTGTCTGCTGATCATGGTTTCGAAGATCTGCCGGGCGACCCGTCCGTTGCCGAAGGTCGGCCCCTTGGGTACTTGCTCGAAGTACTGGATCAGTGCGTCGAGGGCGTCGTCTCCCAATTCGTAGTAGTGCTTGTCACACAGGTTGCGGACAATGGTGACCAGTTCATCGACGGAGTAGTTGGGAAACTCGACCGTGCGCGCGAAACGGGAGGCCAGCCCCGGGTTGGAGGCCAGGAACTGCTCCATCTGCTGGGAGTAGCCGGCGACGATGACGACGATGTCGTCACGGTGGTCCTCCATCAGCTTCATCAGCGTCTCGACGGCCTCTTGACCGAAGTCGGGGCCGGTGCCCTTGGACTGGTTGGTCAGGGTGTAGGCCTCATCGATGAACAGCACGCCGCCCAGCGCACGTTGGAAGACCTCGGTGGTCTTGATGGCGGTGCCGCCGATGATCTGGGCGACCAAGTCGGCACGGGCCACCTCCACGCTATGCCCCTTGGCGAGGATGCCCAGTTCGGCGAGGACTGCCCCGTACAGCCTGGCCACCGTGGTCTTGCCGGTGCCGGGGGGTCCTGCGAAAATAAGGTGTCGGCTGATGGGAGGCATGGGCAGCCCCATCTCCGCTCGCCGCTGCGCCATCTTGTTGAGATTGATCAGGCCGTTGACCTCGCGTTTGACGCTCTCCAGGCCCACCAGTGCGTCGAGTTCGGCCAAGGGCCCGGTAGTGGTCGATGTCATGTCCGCGTCGGAAGCGTCGCGCCCCTCGGCCGCCCCGTGCCGGACGGCCACATCAGCAGTCCGCGCGCTGGAGTTCGGCCGCACAACGCCTGCGGGCCGATCGGCGGGGCGCGCGCGGTTCAGGTCGGTGCCGGCGTTGCCCACGACCTCGCAGTCCTCGACCGTGACGGGTTCACCCAAGACACAGCGGACGCCGTCCCCCGCGTTGTCCATGACGGTGCAGTGGCTGAGCGCCACCCGCGCCGACGGTTCGATGATCACTCCGTGGCCGGCGGCTCCGTGCACCCGGCAGCCTACGACATCGGCGGTGGCCCCCTCGTGCACTCGGATCCCGTCGGCGGTGGCGTCGCTGATCTCACTGTCGCGGATGGTCAGTTCGCCGTCGGCGCCGACTGCCACGCCGGTGCCGCAGTCGCGCAGGGTGGCGGAGTCGACGGTCACGGAGGAGGCACCGGTGACCGAGATGCCGCAGCCTCCCACGGCCCGCAGCAGCAGCTCGGAGACCTGGCCGCTGCCTCCTCCCGCCACTTCCAGACCGTCACCATCGCTGGTCGTGATCTCTCCGCCACGGATGGTGACACGACCACCTTCCAGTGCGCGCAGCCCACCGGTTCCTCCGGTGACCGTCAGCCGTTCGAACTCGGCGGTGGCCTTGGCTCCGGTGACGATCGCGGCCTGGGCCGCGCCACGGACCGTCAGGCCGCCGAAGACCGCAGCACCGCCGCCCTCCACCACTACGCCCAGCGGTGTCCTGGCGATCTCGCAGTCGTCCGCGCGGACCTCGGCGCCGTCCACTACCCGCAGCCCGTGGTCAGCCGCGTCGCTGACGACCACGCCGCGCAGTACCGGCGCCGCGCCGGTACCGATGTACACGGCGGATCCTGCGGAGCCGGTGAACGCACTGTCACTGATGGTGACCTTGCCGCTGCTGGTCAGATAGGCGTCACACATCTCGCTTCCGGTGACGGCGAGCCCGATCAGCTCCGCGCGCGCCTCCTGTTCCACCACCACAGCGGGCTTGGCCGTCCGGGAGATCCTGGTCTTCTCCACCAGCGCGCTCCCCTGACCGTTGACGCACACACCGTTACCTCGGGCGCCCGTCAAGTCGCAGTCGCGGAGGGTGAGCCGCCCCCGCTCGGCGACTACGACGGCGGAGGAGCCGGTGTCGGCGACCGTTGTCTTCTCGACCGTGCCGGCCTCCGGTGAAGTCACCACGATCCCCGCACCGAGGGTGTTGGCCATCCGGCAGTCGCGGACCGCCAGGCGCCCCTCGTTCCAGGCGAGTACGGCGGCCCAGGCGTGACCGGTCACCGTGCAGCCGTCGAGGGCCGCCTGCCCCTGCCGGACCTCGAGAACGGGGGCTTCCGGGTCGTTGCCCGACAGGGTCAGCCCGGTCAGCTGGACGGCCTCGGCCTCCACCGTGACGGCACTGCCCTCGCCGGCGTGCACCCGCACTTCGCCGGCCACGGTGGCGTCGGCGCTCAGGGTGATCGCCCGGGTGATGACGAGCGACTCCTCGTAACGTCCTGGGCCGAGGAGGAGCAGGGAACCGTCACGGGCGTCGGCCAGAGCCTGGGAGATGGTGCGGTAGGCACCGGGCCGGTCCGGTGAAACGATCAGTGTCTGTCGGCTCACCGTGGTGTCTCCTCGCCCTGTAGGGCTTGTTGTGTTGGGATCGCGGGTGCATGCGGAAATGCCGGGACGATCAGTCCGGGCGGGTTGGTGAACGCGGTCGTGAACGCCTCAGGCACCGGTTGCGCCCGGCGGCCGTCGCCCGCGGCCGCCCGCACGGCCTCGTCGGCGGACTCCAGCCCGGTGGTCGCGAGATCGTCCAAGGTGCTCCGTTCGGCCGGGCTGTCGGAGGCCGCGGCCCGTTCCGGCTCAGTCAGCTCCCTCAGCAGCACCACCCGGCGCCCCTCGCCGCCGGTGACCCGCAGTGCCTTGAAGGCGGTGCCAGGCAGGAAGATCACCCGGTCGGGCAGCTCCGGCTGCAGCAGGGCAGTACGGCGGGCGGTCAGCGACCAGAGCAGGATGTCGGTGTCACCGGGAAGGCCGGGTCTGGCGGTGATGAGCGCGCTGCAGAAGCCCCATTCGGTGACCGGGCCGCCCTGGCGGGCCGCCTCCTCGTACCAGGCCAATTCGGCATCGGAGAGGGTGGCTCGCAGCAGCGCGACCCCCCGGTAGGAAGGCAGCCGCTGCAGTCCGGCCGCCACACAGCGGGCCAGCGGCACATGCGGCCCGATGCCGGCGCCGCGTACCGCGTCGTCCACCTGCTCGCTGGGGCCGGCCGACAGGTACAGACGGACGGCGGTCAGGTCGTTGAGGGCGGTCTTCGCCGTCTCCTTGGAGACGCCACGCAGGCCGGGGTTCTGCGACATCACACGGGTCACAAAGCCCGCGGCCTCCTCGTACCGGGCGCCGCCCGCCCGCCGCAGCCACGAGCGTTCCCGGTCGAGGTCCTGTGCCGGGGCCAGCGCGATCCGGGCGCCGGGCATGGGTACCGGCTGGACACGTACACCCGGGACCGGGGCAGGCGTCGTCGCGGGCACCGAATCGCCGACGGGTATCTCCGGCGCGGCAGAGGCCGGGGCACGGTCCGGGGACCCGATCAAGGCCGAGCCGGCGGCCGGGGCGTGGTGGTCGTCACCGGCCGTCTGTGCCGGCCGTTCCACGGCATGGGCGGCGGGAACCGCCGACGGTGCGGATTCCAGCCGGATCCCCAGGGCGGGACCCGGCCGGGGACCACCCGGACGGCCCGAGGCCGCCGGCGAGCCTGATCCGGCCGGGTTCCGCTTGTCCGCCGCCCCGGCAGGCGGCGCGTGCTCCGCGGCCGCCGTCGCAGCAGGGGCGTGCGCGGCCGGCACGTCCCCGGCGGGAGCGGGCCGGCTCGCGGCCGATGCCGGATCGGCGTCCGGCACCGGCTCACCGGCGGACGGGTCGGGCGGCACCGGCCCGGAGGCGGTGCCGTCCTCGTATGGCCCGGCCGTTGCCTGGGCATCGCCGTCGGTACCGCTGGTCGTAGCCGGGCCCGCCGGACCACGCACGGCCATACCCGGTGGCAAGGCACGGTTTGACGCGGCGTCGGCATCCGTGTGCTCCGTCTCTCCGGTGCGGGCGGTCCCCGGCGGAGCCGCTGTGTCCTGCCCCCCGTGCGCGCGACCGGGGTCCACCGGGCTCGGGCGCGTCACCGACGGGTCCGGCGCCACGCCGGACGCGGCCGCGCCGGACGGGAACTCGCCCGGACCGGAACCGGCCTCCGCTCCCAGCCCGGCACGCGGCGTGTCCTGGACGCCCAGGTCCTTGCCCGGATGCTTCCCCGCTCCCGGCACTCGCCGCGGAAGTACGGCAAGCTCCTCGACTGCCCGCGGCAAAACGTTCGCGTACGGGACGCTGCCCGGCCAGGCCATGGCCGGGGCGGGCTCCGCCGGGGAGGCGGACAACACGATGCTCCGCCCGCCGGGCCGTCGTGCGGCGCCGATCGCGTAACCGGCAGGCAGCACGACACTGCGCAGGCGCTCGGCCAGCGGCAGGCGCTCCAGGATCTCGTGGGCGAGGGCACGCAGGCGAGTCGCGATGGAGGGGGTGCTCTCGTCGAAAAGTACAGCCGCGTGGGCGGGGTCCGCCGGCGCTGCCCGCACGGTGTCCGCGCCGGGCGGGTCCTCCGGCGGGCGTACCCACAGACCCGACTGCACGATCTCCACCACGGCATCGGGTGCATACCGATAGGCGCCCCGTCCGAGCGGTTGCAGTCCCGGCAACGGGCTGCGGGCCCGGCGCGGAACGGGCGCCGCACCTCCTGGCGTATACGCGAGTTCACCCGCGTACGGCCGCCATCCGAGCTGGCCGTCCGCGCCCAGAGTGTGCACCTCCGGCACGCCGCCGGCGTCACCGACGGCCGGGAAGCCGTTGCACAGCACGATCTCATGGTCGAGCAGCTCAGCGAGTGCCCGGCCGAGCACTGTGCCGTGGGGCACGTCGACCGGTCCATAGGGCACGAAGAGCATCTGGCGGCGGCCGGTGGACGGCCGGGTACGCCAGAAGGCGGCGATGTCCGTCAGCGACAGCGCCGGACCGCCAGGTACGCCGAGCACCACGGCGGCGAGGTCGGGGTCGGCGACGATCCGGTCGGCCAGCACCTGTCGGGGGACTTCGAGTCCGTTGTCGTTCCCGGGACGCAGCCACACCCCGCCGGGAATCGGTTCGGCGATGCCGACCGGCCCGATGGCGACGGGGGCGCCGGGCACGAAGAACTCCCAGTCCGGCCTGGGGAAGCGCTGCGAGTCAGGAAGGGCGGGGCGCCCCGGCTGGTAGCGCAGCCAGCCGCGGCCGTTGCCGGAGGGGATGAACAGCGCACCCCCCGCGGCGGCCAGCTGGTGCCCGTCCGGAGCCAGCACCGCGCGGTCAAGCCGGTCGGCGAGCCATTGGGCCAGCCGCGCCGTCTGAGTGCGGGAGCTGCGGCCCGGAATCATCCGGAAGGTGCCCCTGCGCCGCTCCAGAATCCGGGCCAGCGATTCCAGGAGGTCGGATGGCGGATCGGCGGGCAGGTCCAGCACCACCAGATTGTGCTGACCGTCCGGCGCCAGCCCGCGGGCGAAGAGCTGGGCACGATGGTCGGCCGCCGCACGGGGGCGGATCAGCAGGGCGTTGTTCAGGGTCTGGGCCACGAGTGGGCGGCGTGGCAGTGCCGGGGCGAGCCTCACTGCCGTCCCCCGGTCACGCCGGTGCTGCCGAGTGTCGGGCCGGCCGGTATCGACTCAAGCAGGACCCGTGGCAGCGTCCGCGCGGCGGTGGCGCTGTAACCGAGCGCGGTGGCGGCGCGATCGTCGGCCAGCGGGTATCTCCGGCCCTGATCGGTGATCAGGTACAGCTGGGCGGGCGTGGAGTCGCCCGTGGCCGGTGGTGTGGCGAGGACCCCGCTTCCGGCGGGCAACAGGATGCTCGATCCATCGGCGGCGGCCGACCCGCTCTCCGTCACCAGCACGCTGTTCAGCGTGGAGCCCCGCATCCGCTGCCGCAGGCAGAGCGCGCCGGTACCGGTACCCGCGTCTCGAGTGCGCACCACATCGGGGAGCCGGGTGAGCAGGGAGCGGTCGGCCGATTCCGGCAGGGCGGCCACGGCGTCGGGGGTCACCTCCCGCGGCTGGCCGTGGCTGACGGAGAGCAGGGCCGCTTCGGTCGCGGTGACCGGCGCGACACCGTCGCTCCGCAAGACGTAGAAGTGGACGGAGCCGGCGACGCTGGTACGGAGCAGGTCGCCCGTATGCAGCGCGCGCCCGGCGACCCGCGGGCCTGGAGAGCCACTGCCGGGCACGGTGGCCTGGGTCAGGTCGGGGCCCGTCGGCAGGTCGGCGAGCCAGGCCGCGGGGGCTGTTACCGGGTCGTCGGCGTCCAGGCCCAGCGCGACCAGCGCGGCACGGCCGGGCACCCGGTACTTGGTGTCGCGTAGGACCACGTAGTGAGTGCCGTGCGGATCGACGACCAGGACATGTACGCCCGCGGGCACCACCGTGGCGGCGTGCCCGGCGGGCTGGAAGTCGATGACCAGATCACCTGGCCGGCGGGGGTGCAGGCACTCCGACCAGGCTCCCGTGAGCAGGTCCTCGGCAGACGGGATGGCGTCGGGGGCCCCGGCGATGCCGAGGACCGTGCCCCGGGGTACCCCGTTCAAATCGGAGCGGGGAACCTGGTGCGGCTGAGTGGGCTTGCCGAGGGCGAGCAGCGCGGAGGCGTAGTTGAGGACCGGGTGCAGTACACCGCCTGTGTAGAGGTAGCGGGTGCCGCTCTCCTTTTCGGCGACGAAGGGCCCGGCGGTACGCCAGCTACCGGGCTGTGGCTTGAGCAGGCCGTACACCGCGAAGCCGCCGATGAGCAGCGCCGCCAGGACGATGCCGAACACCGACCCGAGACGGGCGCGGTGCAGGGGGCCGGCGCCGGTGCGGATGTCCCCGGTGAGCAGGGCGGAGGCGAGTCTGCCGGTGGCGAAGCGGTAGGCCTGGAGGTGGTCGCGGCGAGTCTGCACGGTACCGGTGCTCCCTTCAGCCGGTCATCGACCGGACGTGGGCGTAGGCCCCCAGCACTTGCAGAAGCAGGGGAAGGAGGGCTAGGGCCACGACCAGTTCCAGGACTTCGCCGAGCCGTCCCCACACCGGCAGCAGACGAGCCGTCGGCGGCCGGCGGGCCGCGTTGAGCAGCCCGACGGCCGCGGACAGCAGCAGGAGAACCGATCCGATGTGCCAGAACAGGCCGGCCGGGCCGTAGATCGCCACCAGTGTCAGGCTCGCCGCCCCGCCGAGCAGGCTGGGGCCGCGCTGCCACACCCCGATCTGGCTCCATGCGCGCAGCAGCATCGCGGCGCCGAGCACGAGGGCCAGCGTCGTGGCGCCCCACCCGTCCTGGTGCGCGAGCAGGCCGGTCGCCGCCGTGGCGACGGCGGCCGTGCCGATCGCGGTGACGTCGAGCCACACCTCGGCGACGGCCACCCGCCGGGCGATGCGTTCCGCCGGTTCGGCCGCGATGTCCCGCTGCAGCTCCTCGCTGTCATGCGGGAGCTGGGGCACCCGCAGCCGGGCGGCCCGCAACGCCATCCATGGCATCCAGTGGCCGAGCAGGACGACGGCGACGGCCACGACGGTCACGGCCTGTGCCGCGGTCCAGTCGCGCGCCATGACCAGGCCGGCGCAGACAGCGGTGAGGGTCGCGATCGTGCAGACGGCTGCCGGGAGGAGGGCCGGCAGCCGGCCGCCGAACAGAAGCAGGACGGCGATCACCACCGGGTAGGCGGCGCCGAGGAGCACGTCCTCGTAGCCCGGCGACAGCAGTGCGGCCGGGCCGTGCAGGGCGGTGATCCCGCCCAGCGCGGCGAACAGACACGCCCCCGACCCGGCGACTATACGGGCGGCGCGGTCGGCGGGTGTCCGGTTGTCCTGGAGGCAGGCGAGGGCGAGCAGCACGGCGACGCAGCCGGCGACCACCGACGGTGCCCGGCCGACGCCCGTGCGCAGCGCCGCCGCGGTCAGCCCCCCGAGAGCCAGGCAGGCCACTGCCAGGGTCATGGCGCGCGTAAGCTCCGGCCGCCACCGGTCGGACCGGCCCTGCACCGTCCGGGCGATTCCGTCGGCCACGTCGTCGAAGGCGAAGCCCGGCAGCGGGTCGTGAGCCGGTCGCAGCTGGAGCACCTCGCCGTGGCGCAGCCCCGCGCTGTACGGCGTGTCGTCGGGGGCAAGCGGTTCCTCGCCCAGGCGCTGCAGGGTCCAGGTGGCGGAGTCGTCGCCCTGGTCGTCGGGCAGCTTCGGGCCGAGAGCGAGCAACAGCGCGGAGACGGTCGTGGCCACCGGGACGGCGAGGTCGGCGCGGCCGCGAGGTCCTTCGACGGTGAGCCGCACGACGCCCGTGCCGGGGACGAACGGCGGGCGGGAGGCGGACGCGGCGGCGGTCATGGTGCTCCTGAGGGCGAGGAGGGGCGGGGTGGGCGAGCCACGGTGGAGCCGACGGCGGACGACGCGCTCACCGCGGCGGCACGACACGGCTGTGGTCCAGTGCGGTGTGGTGCGGTGTGGTGAACGGCCTGCTCACGGCGGTGGCACATGGCCAGTGTGGACGAGTCCGAGGCTGCGCCGGGTGACGAGTTGGGCACGGCCCGGCGGCAGCGTCCGGGGTTTCGCCTCGCCGAGGAACTTGCCTTCTTCCTTGGGGTAGGAGAAGAGCAGCGCCGGGGTGCCCAGTTCCCACATCCGGCGGATGACGGGGTCGCTCGTCGCCCGCATGGCGCCGGAGGTACTGCGCGCGATGATCAGGTGCATGCCGATGGCACGGCCCTGGGCCAGCAGCGGGACGAGGGCGGCCAGGGGCGACTGAGAACCGAAGCCGCCGCCGGAGAAGAGGTCGTAATCGTCGACGACCACGAACACCTTCGGGCCGTTCCACCAGTCGCGCCGGGCGATCCGGTCGGGGGGGATGTCGGGGCCGGGCAGCCGCTGGTTCATGGACACCACGGTGTTGGCCGCAAGGTCGGTCAGCGCCTCGGACTCCACGGCATAGCCCACCCGGTACTCGTCGGGGACCGAGGTGAGCAGTTCACGGCTCGGGTCGGCGAGGACGATCTTTGCCTGGGTGGGCTGGTAGCGGGTCGTGATGGCGTTCAGGACCAGTCGCAGGGCGTTGGTCTTGCCAGTTGATCCGTCGCCGAAGACCATCAGGTTCGGCACGGTGTCGAAGTCGTGCCAGACGGGTTCGAGACGGCGTTCGTCCAGGCCGATGCAGACACGCAGGTCGCCGTCGGGCGCGGGAAGCTGCCGGACGGGGAGGTCGGCGGGCAGCAGCCGTACCGGCGGGGCGGGCCGACCGGGCCAGAAGGCGGCGATCTCGGCGACGGCGGACTTGGTGGCGACGGTGAGGTCCTCGATGCGCGAGGAGCTGTCCAGCCGGGGCAGCGCGGCGAGGAAGTGTTGGCCGCCGCTGGTCAGGCCGCGACCGGGCAGTTCGGGCACCCCGCGGGCCGTGCGGGAACCGACCTCGGACTCCATCGCGTCGCCCAGACGCAGTTCGAGCTTGGTGCCGAGCAGGTCGCGCAGCCGTGGCCGGATCTCCGACCAGCGCACGGCGGAGACGATGACATGGATACCGAAGGCCAGCCCGCGGGCGGCGAGTTCGGAGACTCGCGCTTCGAGATCCTCGAAATCCTGGCGCAGCGTAAACCAGCCGTCGACCACCAGGAACACGTCGCCGTGCGGATCGTCGAGCGTGCCTTCGGCTCGTCGTCGGCGGTAGGCAGCCATGGATTCCAGGCTCTGCTCGGTGAAGGTCCGCTCACGGCGTTCGAGGAGCTGGAAGAGTTCCTCGACAGTGCGCTGCACCCGGTCCCGGTCGAGCCGGGTGGCCAGCGAGCCGATGTGCGGCAGACCGGTGGTCGAGACGATGCCGCCGCCGCCGAAGTCCAGGCAGTAGAACTGGATCTCCTCCGGCGTGTGGGTGAGCGCCAAGGAGAGGATCAGGGTGCGCAGCAGGGTCGACTTGCCGGTCTGCGGGGCGCCGACGATGCCCACGTGCCCGGCGGCGCCGGACAGGTCGGCCTCCAGGAGTTCGCGCACCTGCTCATGGGGGCGATCCACGGTGCCCAGCGGTGCCTTCAGCGTGCCCAGTGCCGGGTGCCCGATGGCGTTCATGCCGCGGGTCGGGTCGGGCACGATGCCGGGGAGCATCTGGTCGAGGCTGGGTGAGGCAGCCAGCGGCGGCAGCCACACCTGGCGGGCCGGCGGGCCGGAGTTCTCCAGCCGGTTCACCAGCACCTCCAGCAGGAGGTCGTCGCTGTCGGGCTCCTCCGGCGCCACGGGGTCACCGGTCGTGGGGCCGTCCGGGACCGGGGCCGTATTATCGCCCTCCGGCGGCAGTTCGGGCTGGCGCCGGTCGAGGTCGAAGGCGAGCACTTCCCGGGCGGCCTGCTCCGGCTCCTGCTCGACCGTGATCGCGCGCACGGGGCCGGACACATAGGCGGCCTTGAACCGGACCAGGTTCCTCGTGTCGACTTTGAGGTAGCCGTTACCGGGCGCTGAGGGAAGCTCGTACGCGGCGGCGGCGCCGATCACGCTGCGGGACTCCATCGAGGAGAAGGTGCGCAGCGCCAGCCGGTAGGAGAGGTGTCCCTCGACCTTGCTGATCCGGCCCTCGTCCAGCCGCTGTGAGGCGAGCAGCAGATGGACGCCAAGGCTGCGCCCGAGCCGCCCGATGGAGACGAACAGGTCGACGAACTCTGGCTTTGAGGCGAGCAGTTCAGAGAACTCATCCACGATGACGAGCAGCGAAGGCAGCGGCGACAGCGGTGCGCCGGCGAGCCTGGCCTTCTCGTACTCCAGCTGCGAGGCGAAGCCTCTCTCCCGCAGCAGTTCCTGACGACGGACCATCTCGCCGTTGAGCGAGTCCCGCATCCGGTCGACCAGGTGCAGTTCGTCGGCCAGATTGGTGATCACCGCCGCGGTGTGCGGGAGCCGGTCGACGTGCAGGAACGTCGCTCCGCCCTTGAAGTCGACCAGGACGAAGTTCAGCACCTCGGAGGAGTGGGTGGCGGCCAGGCCGATGACCAGGGTCCGCAGCAGTTCACTCTTGCCCGAGCCGGTGGCGCCGATCAACAGCCCGTGCGGCCCCATACCGCCCTGCGCCGACTCCTTGAGGTCGAGTTCGATGACCTCGCCGTCGGCCGAGACACCGATCGGCACTCGCAGCCGGGCACTCTGCACGCTTCGGGGTCGCCACAGCGCGGCCACGTCGAAGTGACGCGGATCGCGGATGCCCAGCAGGGTGGTCAGTTCGAAGTCGGACTCCAGCGGGCGGTCTACGTCCACCGTGCCCGCGGTGCGCAGGGGCGCCAGTACCCGGGCCAGCGTGTCGGCCTCGACGGCGCTCAGCGCGTCGGCGTCGGCGCTGACCTGCTCCGCGCCCCGCTGGTACTCCAGGCGGCCCTCGCTGCTGGTCAGCCGCAGTACAGCGGGTGGACGCGCACCCCCTGCGCGATGACGACGACGAACGGCTCAGTGGTGCTAGGCGCCACGTCCGGGTCATGCTCCGGCCGGTCGCTCACATCGGATCCGAGGAGGTCGAGCAGCCGCCCGGCGTCGGTGGCGGCCAGCCGCTGGGGCCCGGTCGCGTCCTGTGCGGTCGGATGCGCGTTGTGCGGCAGCCACTTCAGCCACTGCCACTCGGCCCAGCCCTCGGCGTCGGCAAGCAGCGCAATGCGCAGGTCGTCCGGCGAGTGCAGGACCGCGAGCTGTCCGATGATCGCGCGGGCCAGGCCGAGTGCGGCCGCCCCGTCCCCGGCGAACTCCACGGCGGTGAATCGGCGCAGGGGCAGGGGCAGGGGCAGGTGGCTGACGGTCTGATAGGCGTTGAGGAAGCGGCGCAGGGAGATCGCGCAGAGCGGTTCGAGGTCCTCGACCGGCTTGGTCTGCGGCGGCACGAGTTCCAGGGCGGCGCGCCGGGCGCCGAGCCCGATCCGGACTGCGGCGAAGTCGTCGTGGCCAGGCCTGCGCTCCCAGGTCCGCGGACCGGCCGCCAGGCGCCACAGGTCGTGCGGGTGCGGATGAACGAAGTGCGCGGCCGCTCGCTGGGCCTCCGCGGCCTGCCGGGCCTGCCGGCGCGCCTGGTCGAGGTAGCGCAGGTAGTCCCGGCGCTCGGCCCGCATTTGGGATTTGCGCTGAGTGCCGTTGCGGCCCAGCTGTCCCAGGCCCATGGCCATCATGGACGCGCCCATCATCCCGGACATGAGGTAACTGCCGGTACCGCGGCTGCCGGTGGAGTACATCAGCGTCATGGTCGCGCCGCCCAGCCCCATCGGCAGATAGGTGAGCAGGGAGCTGACATCGGCGGTCGCGGGTTCGCCCAGCACCGGCGGTTCGGCGAGTTCCAGGTTTCCCTCGGGCATCTCGGGACCGGCAACGCGCGGGCCCCTCTTGAACACC
>NZ_JAEKKT010000014.1 GCF_019510245.1 Streptomyces sp.
AGGCGGTGTTGCTACGCCGTGAGGTGTCCAAGGACGCTGAGCTGCTGGTGTTGCGCCATGAGAATGCGGTTCTGCGCCGTCAGATCGCCAGGGTTCGTTGCGAGCCGGCCGACCGGTTCTGGTTCGCGGCACCGTCCTCACTGATCCCGCGTCGGCGATGGGCTGCGGTGTTCCCGGTCAGTCCGGCGACGCTGCTGGCTTGGCACCGTCAGCTGGTCGCTTGCAAGTGGGATTAGCGGTGGTCCGTTGTGATCGGGTTGGCGGTTATGGCGGTTGGTAGAGGTTGATGCCGTGGCCGCTGGCCAGGCTGGTGGTGAGGCGGTTGATCTCGCGAGGGACGTGGGCGAGGGCTCCGGAGCGGATGATCCGGAGCAGGTCGTGGAAGGGGACGAGCCAGGCCCGGATGCGGCGCAGCCGCTGTGGCCAGGTGTCGGGTCCCGGATCCGCAGGTGCCGCGGTGGTGGGTCGCCCCGATGCTGGCCCGGTGTCGATGTCTTGCTGCCAGCCGAAGGAGAACGCCAGGTTGACCAGGGTCCAGTGGCGGCAGATCGCGGTGCCGGAACGGACTTGGAAATCGGCCCAGCCCAGTTCGTGCTTCACCTGCTTGTAGTCCTGCTCGATCCAGTTGCGCAGGCTGTAGAGCCCGACGACCTCGGCCATTGTGGCCGGAGGCCACGGGCCGCGCCGTGCCCGGCGGGGGATGTTCGTGGCCAGATATCGGGTGCTGGTCTTCGGCAGGGTCTTCGGGTCCACGGTGGCCACCACCATCCGCTTGGCCTTGTTGGGCCCGAAGGCGCCCAGAGTGATCTCGGTGGCCCACCAGGTCTGGGTGCTGCCGTCGCGCAGGTGCCGGGTGATCCGGTGCCAGCGCCCCGGGTGCGTCGGTGAGGTGAACGGCACGGCGGCCGCGGCGTCCCGGGGTGAGACCGGTGCCCCGGATCCGGTCCGTAGTGCCATGGCGGGGATGAGTGCCACCACGTAGGGCACTTCGGTGGCATCCAGCTGGGTCATCAGCGCCGGGGCGTGGCTGGGGCCGTAGTCGGCGTCGGCGACTACACAGCGGAAGCCGATGCCCGCGGCCCGGGCGCGGGTGACCAGGCCTGCGGCGATCTGCGGTTTGGTCTGGAACGCCGGGTCCTTGCGGCCGCCGGGCAGCCGGGAAGCCGGCTGGTAGGGCACGGTGTGCACCGGCCAGTACAGCTTGTCATCGGCCCAGCAGGTCGTGACCGCCACGATGCCCTCCTCGGTCTTGCCCCGCGAGCCGAGGTACTGCCGGGCGACGTAGTCGGTGGCGTGTCCGGACTTGCGGTCCCCGGAGTCATCGATGATCAGCACACCCGCCTCGTGCGGCGCGGTGCGCGCATCGGCGACCAGCAGCTCGATCCTGCGATCGTTGACCTTCTCGTGGTCCCAGGGCGACTCGGACAAGAACCACTGCAGCCGCTGCTCCTCGGGGTGTTTGGAGCCCACGCCAGGCTCGGTCTCCGCCAGCGCTGTCAGAGTCTTGTTCCGCTCACTCGGCCGCAGAAGAGCCGCCACATAGTCCCTGATCGCGGCCCGTTGAGCACGCGACGCCAACACCGGATCGAACTCGGCGAGATAACCCTCCAACGGACCGGGCGCCGCAGCCACCGGCAGACGAGGCGTGGCCATGATCCCTCCACACGAACAGACAGGCACCTGCTATCAGCACAGCGCTATACCCGCCTGATCACAACGGACTACCGCTAATCCTTCAGGCCGCGAGTGCGACGGCTTGCCGGCCGAGGTGACGCCCGGCTCACCATCCGACTCTGCGCCTGCCGCATACCTCGTCCGTGCAGGTCAACCGCATATGCAGGCTTGCTATGGAGGCTGTCGGCCTGGCATCGAATACAACTCGAATCAGCAGGGTGCGCGGGACATGGTGCCGAACAACCCCGATGCCGCGCCGTGGATCAACCTGGTGAACACCTACAACCAGAACGCTTCGCAGGGTTGGGACTGCGGCGGCTACATCTGCTAGGCGCTGGAACCGGTAGCCGGGGGACAGGCGTCCGTCCTTTAGTAGACCCCTTATTCACCTCGTGGAGGCGGGCATGAACATGAACGACCACCAGCGGCGTTTTCCGCGGGGCGTGTTCGCGATGGTACTGGCGACGGTGCTCGCGACCGGCGCCTGTTCGAGCTCGCACAGTTCGAAGGGCGGGACCACCGGCGGCTCGGCCGACGGCAAAGCGGTCCCGCCCTCCTCCACGGTGGCACCAGCCTCGGTGGCCTCGACACCCGAGGTGCTCGACCCCAACGCGCTCTCGCTGCCCATCGAGCAGTACGAGATGACGCCGGCCCAGAACAACGCGATCTCCCGCGCCAAGAACGAACTAGCGGTGCAGTGCATGAAACGATTCGGGTTCACGATCACTCCGCCGGCCTCCGGCAACGGGACCGCCACGGCGTTCCTGGACCGGCGCTACGGAGCGACGAACGCCACGACCGCAGCTCAGTGGGGTTATCACCTTCCCAACACGGGCGGCAAGCCGAGCGAACCGAACCTGGACACCGCGCAGATGCAGGTCCTCACCGGGAGCACCGACACGAACCGGGCTGGGACGACCGCGGCACCCACCACGGGCACCCCGCTGGTCGTGGCCGGTCAGCAGGTGCCCAAGGGCGGCTGCATGGCCGAGGCCACCGAGAAGCTGACCACAGCAGGAGGCACCCTCGGCGAGCCGGACATCGTGCGCCAGATCGACCATGACGGTTACAACCGGTCGGCAGCCGACCCGAGGGTCACCGCGACGTTCGCCAAGTGGTCGGCCTGCATGAAAGGCAAGGGCTATTCCTACGCGAGTCCGATCGAGGCGGAGAACGACAAGGACTTCGCCGGCCGAGTCGCGTCCCCGAAGGAGATCGCGGTCGCGACCGCGGATGTGTCCTGCAAGCAACAGACCAAAGTGGTCGGCACCTGGCTCGCCGTCGACGCGGCCTATGAGAAGGCTGAGATCGACGTGAACGCCTCGACCCTGGCCGGGATCAAGCAGGGCAACGATACGCTGCTGAAAGCGGCGGACAAGGTGCTCGGCACTTCGTCGTGACGAAGGCGGTCCCCGCTCCACGATGCGAGGATTCACCATGTCCGTGCGATGTCGGATAGCAGTACCCTGTCGCCGGATGGCCCGGAGCATCGCAGCTCCGGGCTCCCACAGATCCGTACGTAAATCTCTCGATTTATGCGGCTCCCGTCACGCTCCGGACGGCGGCCCAGCAGCGGCCGGCCGCATCCCCTCATCGTTCATCGCGAGACTCCTCCTCAGCGGTATCGCCGCCCGTCTCAGCGCCCTGGCTCCGGGCCTGTCGCGCGAATCCTTGCGGCTACTCAGTGATCGGCGCCAGATGTGGTTTCCACTTCTGTGCCTTCACAGTGACCCGTCGGTGTGACGCGGGTCTCATAACCGACCGTCATGTCCCGTATCCGATCGATGACGCTGCGTGCCGATACACGGGGCTCGTATATACGGTCCCTGATGGACTCGGCGCCCCCCGGAACCCGTGTTGCCAGCACTTCACGAGGTTGCAAGGAAGAGTCAGGTCGCGCCGGGGCGATCGTGACTGTGGGAGCGATCGTGGTCGTCGCGATGGAGTTGGTGTCGATGCCCGCACCGCCGGCCACCGTGATCGCCGCCTGGTCGACGCCGGCCAGGCCGGCGGCCGACGAAACGCAGTGCCTCGACTTGGACGGCGAACTCCCGCTCCCGCCGCCTGCCCGGCGGACTGTTGGCGATGTCAGCCGTCTGCTTCGTCGGCTACGCCGCGCTCGCGGCGGCGGCCAAGCAGATCCGGTAGACGGCGGGAGTTGTCCACAACATGTTGAAAAACCCGTCGGCACGAAGAACACGATCACGAGGGAAAGGCACGACCACTGGAACACCTGCTGGAGTCGATGAGAGCACGACTGGCCGCGCAGTGGGCGCGCCGCCACGAGATGACGCGCAGGCTGCGCGAGGAAGACCGGGGCTCCACCACCATCGAGGTGGTGCTGTGGGTGTTGGGGCTGTCGACGCTGGCGTCGGTCGTCGGCGCGATCATCTACGCCCTCGTGGTCGCCAAGGCGAAATCCATTTATTTCTAAGGCGTACGGCCCTGGCCGTGCGCGACGATCAGGGCACGGCCTCGGTGCAAATGATGCTCTGCCTGCCACTGGTGGTGTTCGTCCTGATACTGATCGTCCAGGCCGGGGCGTTCTTCCACGCTCAGCAGGTCGCCAAGCTCGCCGCCGACCGGGCGGTGGCCGCCGCACGCACCGAGTACGGCACCGCAGGTTTCGGCCGGGCTCAGGCCGAGCGTGTGCTGCAGGTCGTCGGCGACGGTTCGTTGAGGACTCCCCGTGTCTGCGCCTGCCGAATACCTCGTCCGTGCAGGTCAACCGCATATGCAGGCTTGCTATGGAGGCTGTCGGCCTGGCATCGAATCTCGTTCTGTGGTCTCGGCAAAGTCTCGGGCATGATGGCCGGTTGTGCTGCTGCGTCTGACCTATCTCGCCGTGACCAACGCCTTCGCCGCGCTGCGGCTGCTGCCGATGAGCGACCGGGACAAGGACGCGGAGATCTTGGCCCTGCGTCATCAGCTTGCGGCCCTGCAGCGGCAACTCGGTCCGGCACAGGCCAGGTTCGCCCCCGAGGACCGGGCCTTCCCGGCGGCGCTCCTGCAACCTCTCTCTCGTGCCTCGTTGCGCCGGCTGCATTTGATCGTCAGCCCGGACACGGTGCTGCGATGGCACCGCGATCTGATGCGCCATCGCCACGCGAAATCCTGTCGGCCCAAGCGAACTGGCCGCCCGCGTACGGTTGCCTCGATCCGGCGGCTGGTGCTGCGCCTGGTCCGGGAGAACCCGAGTTGGGGTTATCGCCGCGTGCACGGCGAGCTGGCTACTCTGGGCATCAAGGTCGCTGCCTCGACCATTTGGGAGATCGTCAAGGACGAGGGCATCGACCCGGCAC
>NZ_JAEKKT010000015.1 GCF_019510245.1 Streptomyces sp.
TGCGGATGTCCAAGAAGCTGGACTTCGGGTGTGTGTGGATCAACACGCACATTCCGCTGGTCGCCGAGATGCCCCATGGCGGCTTCAAGAAGTCCGGCTACGGCAAGGACCTCTCGGGCTACGGCTTCGACGACTACACACGGATCAAGCACGTGATGACGTCGCTGGACGCGTAGTCCTTCCGCCGCGGGAGGTGCGGTTCCGCGGGTGGTCCTTCGGCCGCGGGTGCGTGGGGGCTGGTCGCGCAGTTCCCCGCGCCCCTGAGGGGAATTGCGGTATCCCGGGGCCGAGATGGCTACGGGGTCACGGGGGCGCCCGCTCGACGGGGTGCGAAGACGTCCCCGGCGGGCTCGCCGGGTGCGGGGTGCCCGCCGTGTACATGGCCGCGAGGGACCGGGCCGTCACCGGCCACTCCGCCAACGACAGACGACTCACCTGGGCGAACTGGCCGCTCCGCATCGACACGGACGAGGTGACGGGGCTCTCCGGCCCGCCGGGCTACGGCTTGGCCCTGACCAGGCCGGTGTCGTACGCCGTGATCACGGCCTGGATGCGGTCGCGGGCTCCGATCTTGGCGAGGACGCGGCCGACGTGCTTCTTCACCGTGGACTCGGTGAGCACGAGCCGCTCGGCGATCTCCGTGTTCGTCCAGCCCTGCCCGATGGCGACGAGGACCTCGCGCTCGCGGTCGCTGAGGGTCCGGAGCCGGGGGTCGTCGGGGGCGGCGTCGGTCGGGGCGAGGACCTGGTGGGCGTAGGCGTCCAGGAGACGGCGGGTCAGGCGGGGGGCCACGACCGCGTCGCCGGTGGCGACCGCGAGGATGCCGGCGACGAGCTCCTCCGGGCGGGCGTCCTTGAGCAGGAAGCCGCTGGCCCCTGCCCGCAGGCCTTCGTAGGCGTACTCGTCGAGGTCGAAGGTGGTGACGATCAGGACGCGGGTACGGCCGCCGGTGGCGGTGATGCGGCGGGTGGCCTCGATGCCGTCCATGCCGGGCATGCGGATGTCCATGAGGACGACGTCGGGGCGCAGTTCGGCGGCCATGCGGACGGCCTCGGCGCCGTGCTCGGCCTCGCCGACCGCCTCCAGGCCCGGCGTGCCCTCCAGGAGCATGCGGACGCCCATGCGCTGCAGGGGCTGGTCGTCGGCGATGAGGACGGTGGTCATGGCAGGGGATCTCCCGGTGGTACGTCGAGCACGACGTCCACGAGCCAGCCGTGGCCGGTGTCGCGTGGGCCGATGATGACGGTGCCGCCGAACATGGCGGCGCGCTGGCGGATGCCGACGAGGCCGTGGCCGGGACCGTCGCCGTCTGTCGGCGGCTTCGCCGGCGCGGGTGCGCCGGGCGGTGTGCCGGTGTCGGCGACCTTGACGCGTACGTCTCCCGTCCCGGCGGCGAGGGTGACCTCGGCGGACGTGCCGGTCCCCGCGTGCTTGAGGGAGTTGGTCAGCGACTCCTGGACGATGCGGTACACGGTGAGCTGTACGCCACTGCTCAGTGCGTCCAGGTCGCCCACCGTCCTATAGGTGACCGGCAGGCCTGCCGCCCGCACCCGCGCGAGAAGGGGGTCCAGGTCGCGGATGCCGGGCTGCGGGCTGAGTGGCCGCGCGTCTTCGTCAGGTCCCCGCTCCTCGCGCAGGACGCCCAGCACACGGCGCAGTTCACTCATGGCCTGGCGGCCGGTGTCGCCGAGGATGCGCAGGGCGTCGGCGGACCGCTCGTTCCGGTTGGCGGCGAGGGTCGCGGCGCCGTCCGCGACGCTGACCATGACGGAGAGGTTGTGGCCGACGATGTCGTGCATCTCGCGGGCGACCCGGGAGCGCTCGGCGGCGGCGGTGAGCCGGACGCGTTGCTCGTGCTCGATCTCCAGGCGCCGGGCGCGGTCCTCCAGCGCCGCCAGGTACATCTGCCGGATGCGCAGCGTCAGGCCCGTGGCGACGGCCGCCGTCGCCGTGCCCAGCAGGAAGAAGGCGCTGAGCAGCGGATGCTCGACCGGCACCAGGACGGAGACCGCCAGCACCGCCTCGACGACGGTCAGCGCGGCGGCCCAGCCCAGCAGCCGCAGTGACGCGGTCCGGGCCACGGTGTACAGGGCGATGAGCGCCGCGACGCCGGCCGGCAGCCAGATCCCCAGCGACCACTGGACGAGGGACACCGACATGATCACGAAGTACGTGACGGCCGGGACCTTGCGGCGCCACCACAGCGGAACGACGAACGCGGCGACACAGGCGACCAGGACACCGGGCGGCAGCTCACGGACCTCGGTCTCCGCGAACGGGGGCTCGCCCCCGCCCCGGAGCAGGACCGGCAGGCTGAACAGGGCGACGGCCAGCACCAGGGCCGTGTCGAACAGCCACGGGTGCCGGCGGTCCAGCCGCGTGAGGCGGCCCCGGTCGCGCAGCATACGGCCCAGGAGCGGGTGCGCCCACGCGGCGTCGATTCCGGGGGACGGCGGGGCCGCCGTCCCCCGGTCCGGGTCCGCGGGGGCCGCGGCACGGTGCGCGGTCATGGACACCATTGTCCCCGTGCCCAGGTCAGGCGTCGGACTTCACGAGCCGGAAGGCCGCACCGGCCAGTGCCAGGGCCACCCATCCGGCGAACACCGCGAGGCCCGCGCCGGGGGAGAGGGCGTCCGAGGACTGGTGCAGGGCGTAGACGGCCGAGCCCGCGTTGCCGGGGAAGTAGGGATTGATGCTGTCGTACAGCGAGTCGGGCAGCAGCGTGGCCAGGCCGGGCAGGATGAGCAGGATGCCGACCAGGGCCGCGATGGCTCCTGCGGAGGACCGGATCAGCACGCCCAGGGCCACGCCGAACACGGCGACCAGGCCGAGGTAGACCCCGGCGCCGGCCAGGCTGCGCAGGACGCCGTCGTCACCGAGGGACAAGGCGATCTTCTCGCCGTCCAGGCCCGGGGTTCCCAGCAGGAACGCGGCCACGGCGCCGACGCCGGTGAGGACCAGGGCGACCGGACCGATCACGGTGGCCTTCGACCACAGGACGGGCAGGCGGCGCGGTACGGCGGTGAGCGTCGAGCGGATCATGCCGGTGCTGTACTCGCCGGCCGACATCAGCACTCCGAGCACCCCGATGGCCAGCGAGGCGAACGTGGCTCCGGTCAGGGCCAGGCTCACCGCGGTGCTGTCACCGCTGCCGCCTCCCGGTCCGCCCGGTCCGGGCGCGGTGACGTCGGGACTGTAGGTGTAGGAGGCGATCGTCCCGAACAGGACCAGCAGGAACACCGCGACACCCAGGGTGATCCAACTGGAGCGCAGGGACCAGAACTTGGCCCACTCCGAACGCAGCACCCGGACACCGGTGACCTTGTACTCCGTCGTGCGGGCAGGAGCGGGGGCGAGGCTGGTGACGGTCATCAGGCGGCCTTTCGTTCGGCGTCGGCCGGAGCGCTCTGGTACTCGACGACATCGCGGGTGAGGTCCATGAACGCCGCCTCCAGGGAGACGGACTGTGGCGTGAGTTCGTGCAGCGCCACTCCGTGCCGGGCGGCGATCGCCCCGATCTCACGCGCGTCGCGTCCGTTGACCAGCAGCTCTTCGGCGCTGGAGGAGGTGACCGTGACGTCGGGGCCGGCCAGCAGCGAGCGCAGCTTCGCGGCCTCGGCGGTCGCGACCTTCACGCCCCCGCCGCCGGCCGCGTGGGTGAAGTCGTCGACCGTGGTGTCGGCGAGCAGCCGGCCGCGTCCGATGATCACCAGGTGGTCGGCGATCAGCGCGGTCTCGCTCATCAGGTGCGAGGACAGCATCACGGCCCGGCCCTCGTCGGCCAGCGAGCGCAGCAGGTTGCGCACCCACAACACGCCTTCCGGGTCAAGGCCGTTGACCGGTTCGTCGAGCATGACGACGGCCGGGTCGCCGAGCAGGGCCGCGGCGATGCCGAGCCGCTGTCCCATACCGAGCGAGAAGGCGCCCACCCGCTTGCCGGCCACGCTGGTCAGCCCCGCCAGCTCGATCACCTCGTCCACCCGGCGGCGCGGAATGCCGTGGGTGTACGCGAGCGCCATCAGGTGGTTGAACGCGCTGCGCCCGGGGTGGACCGACTTGGCCTCCAGCAGAGTGCCGATCTCGTGCAGGGGCGCGGCCTGGCTGGCGTAGGAACGGCCGCCCACGGTGACCGATCCCTTGGTGGGGGCGTCCAGGCCGACGACCATACGCATGGTCGTGGACTTGCCGGCGCCGTTGGGACCGAGGAAGCCGGTCACCTCGCCGGACTTGACGGTGAAGCTCAGGTGGTCGACGACGGTCTTGTCGCCGTACCGCTTGGTCAGCTCACGCGCTTCGATCATGGGAAGGGGCCTTTCCTGCCTGGGACTCGACCCCGTCGGCCGAGGCGCCGCGGTGTCTGCTGTCGACGTTAGGAGCGCCACAGGCCAGGACTCTGGGACCGCGGGGGAATCCTCGGGGCCCGAGTGGTACCCGGGTACCACCGAGACCCCTCCGGGGTAGTCCGTGGGCAGGACCGTGTGTGCCGTCCCGGCCGGGGTATCCGCTTCCCACCGCAACCGTCGAGCGCCGGCCCCCGGCTGATCGGAAGGAGAGGTACCGCATGTCCGCGTCCCTCGTGGAAACGGTCGACATCGAGGCTCCCGTCGCTGTCGCATGGGCCCTGTGGAGCGATGTGACCCGGTGGCCGACCTTTCTGAGCCACGTACGCCTGGTGGAGCGGCTGGACGAGCGCCGCTTCGCCTGGCAGCTGCAACTGCCCGGCGCCGACAAGAACTTCGTCGCCGAGCTCACCGAGGTCATCGCCGAGGACCGCATCGCCTGGCGCACGGTGGAGGGGGTTCACCACGCGGGCGTGGTCACCTTCCACCGGCTCGGTGACACCACGAGCCGGGTGACGCTGCAGATCGAGTACGACCCCAAGGGGTTCCTCGAGCACCTCGGCGCGCTGACCAACCTGGACTCGACGCTCGCCAACTACGACCTGGGCGAGTTCCAGAAGCTGGCCGAGACGGCG
>NZ_JAEKKT010000148.1 GCF_019510245.1 Streptomyces sp.
GCAGGTGCAGCTCGCAGCTGACCGTGGTGTTCATAAGCGCCAGGGCCTTTCGCTCAGTGTGCGCTCGGGGATTCGCACGTCGGCGAAATCGACATGCCACCTACGGTGCCGTTGTAAACCCCTCTGAGTGTTTTGCGTGTGTTTACGTAACTCTTCCGGCCGAGAACCTGGGCGTGATCTACGACCATTCCGGTGACCGGAATCGCTCAGGTAGGGTTTGGTCGTATGAATACGGGGAGTAACGAACCGGGTGAGGCCGCCGTGGCCTCGGACGGGAGCGAGGTGGACGGGACGGCGACGGACCGGGGGCGCGACGAGCGGGGGCTCGGGTCGCGGGCGCCCGAGTTCGTCAGGGCGCGCCGGGTGCTGCACCTGAGCTGGCAGGTCGGGGTCTTCGCGATCGGCCTGGCGGTGGTGGCCGTCGGCATCGTCCTGCTGCCGCTGCCCGGACCCGGCTGGGTGATCATCTTCGCGGGCATGGCGATCTGGGCCACCGAGTTCGTCTGGGCCCAGCTGGTGCTGCGCTGGACGAAGCGCAAGGTCACGGAGGCGGCCCAGAAGGCCCTCGACCCCAAGGTGCGCCGCCGCAACATCACCCTCACGACGATCGGCCTGGTGGTCGTCGCAGCTGGTGCCGGGATATACCTGTCCAGGTTCGGGGTCGTGATGCCCTGGAAGATCGAGGAGTGACCAGGCCGGCGGCCACGGGCCCCCGGCGACTGGTCGGGGGCACCCCTGACATGGGGTAATGTTCTTCCTGCGCCCGGGCGATTAGCTCAGTGGGAGAGCGCTTCGTTCACACCGAAGAGGTCACTGGTTCGAACCCAGTATCGCCCACCCGGAACCGCGGCCCATCTGCGAGAGAGCAGGTGGGCTGCGGTCGTTTCGGGGTTCGGGGCTCGGAGCAGCGTGGCGGCGGTGCGGGGCGTGCGGCGGTGGGCGGCGCCCGAAGTGGCCATGCTCCCGCCGGGCGGTTGAGCGGCCTGCGCCCGTCCTCGCCCAGGTGGCGGTGGCGGCTACCAGGGCACTGAGCGGTGCGAGGAGTCGCCGCTTCGCCCAGACCTCCGACGACTACCCGCCTCGGCCACGGCCACCCCACCCTCCTCCTCCGCCCTGCGCCGCGCCCGAGCCACCCTCGGAGCCGCCCGCCCCGCTCCGCAGCCCCCTACGCCCCACTCGTCGAAGCCGACCCGTAACCGCCGCCTCCCGTGCGCCACTTCACGTTCGGCCCCCCGACCGCGCGCCCCTCACCTGCGACGTTTCCCGCCTCCCGGCCCCCACGATCGCACCACCCCGTGGCGGCCCTCCGGCCCCGCCCGCAAGAAATTCCTGTGCGAATCATTGACGCCTCACCGGCCCCTCCGTAACTTGTGCCAGCAAGCGCTTACTTGAAACGATTCATGCAGGCGTCGGTGACGCTGCGGGGAGGGGCCCGACTGTGGGAACCAGCAGGAATGTGGAGAGGCGCACCATCCTGAAGGCGGCCGGGGCCTCGGCGGCCGCGTTCGGGCTCGCCGCGACGGCCGGGTGCGGCGGCGGCAGCGGTTCGGGAGACGGAACCGTGACGATCCGTTACTCCTGGTGGGGTGCGGAGGAGCGCGCGCAGAAGATCAACAAGACGATCGCGCTCTTCGAGGCGAAGTACCCGAAGATCAAGGTCAAGACCGACTTTCAGACGTATGCATCGTTCTGGGAGAAGTTCCAGACCCAGGCGGCCGGCGGAAATCCCCCGGATGTTTTCCAAAATGCCGTCACCTTTCTCCGGAAGTACGACAAGCGCGGAATTCTCCTCGACCTCAAGTCACAGGTTCAGGCAGGAAATCTGAGCCTGGATCACTTCCGGGCCGGGGTGACCAAGGTCGGCGAGGTCGACGGAAAGCAGCTCGGAATCCCCGTCGGCTCCAACACCATGGCGCTGGTCATCGACAAGAAGGTCTACGAGAAAGCCGGCGTCGAGCCGCACACGGGCTGGACCTGGGACGACTACTTCAAGGCCCTGAAGACCATCCACGACAGGACCAAGGTCGCGGGGGACACCGGCTACTTCACCATCATGTATCTGTACGACCTCTACCTCCGCCAGAACGGCAAGGCGTTCTACACCGACGACGGGCTCGGCTTCGACAAGGCCGACCTGACGGAGTGGTGGACCGACGGCTACAACCGCGTCAAGGCAGGCATCGTCACCGACCCGAAGGTCGTGGCCCAGGACTTCCCCAAGTCCTCCCTGTCGGCCGGCCACGGTGCCTCGGAGTTCACCTGGGACAACTTCACCGTCCGCTACTCCGCCGAGGGCGACAGCACCTACGGGCTCGCCCCGATCCCGACCACGGACGGCAAGCACACCGGGCAGTACCTCGCCTCCCTGATGCTGAGCGCCTCCGCCCGCACCTCCCACCCCAAGGAGGTCGCGCAGTTCATCGACCTCATGGTCCACGACCCCGAGGTCGGCAAGATCATGGGCTACGACCGGGGCATCCTCGCGAGCACCGAGCAGTACACGGCGTACCGGCCGGCGGACGCGGTGAACAAGGAGATCGCGCAGTACGAGGACGACACCGCCAAGGCCGGCGTCCTCGGCACGATCACCCCGCACCCCTCCGGTGCCGACACCATCGAGGCCGCCTTCCTGCGCATCGGCGGCGACCTCGGCCAGGGCAAGACCAAGGTCTCCGACGCGGTGAAGCAGTTCTTCACCGAGTCCGAGGCTGCCTTCCAGGCCTGATGGGACCGGCCGTGACGCTCGTCAAGGACTCCCTGCCCGCCGCCCGCAAGCCGCGCCCGGCCGCCTCCGCCACCACGGGGCGGCGGCCCGGCCGCCGGCGCGAGAACCTCGCCGGCTACCTCTTCATGTCCCCCTGGATCGCGGGCTTCCTGCTGCTGACCGCGGGGCCGATGGTCGCCTCGCTCTACTTCGCGTTCACCGACTACAACCTCTTCAACACCCCGAAGTGGGTCGGATTCGACAACTTCACCAAGATGTTCGACGACCCCCGCTGGCAGAAGTCGGTGGAGGTGACCGCGAAGTACGTGGTCATCGGCACCCCGCTGAAGCTGCTCCTCGCCCTCGGGGTGGCCCTGCTCCTCGCCCAGAGCCGCCGCGGCCAGGCCTTCTACCGGGCCGCCTTCTACGCCCCCTCACTCATCGGCGCGAGCGTCTCGGTCGGCTTCGTGTGGCGGTCCCTGTTCTCCGACGACGCGATCGTGGACCGCACCCAGTCCCTGTTCGGCTGGCACGTCGGCGGCTGGGTCGGCAACGCCGACTGGGTGCTGTACTCCCTGGTCGCACTGACCGTCTGGCAGTTCGGCGCGCCCATGGTCATCTTCCTGGCCGGCCTGAAGCAGGTGCCGAAGGAGCTCTACGAGGCGGCCGAGATGGACGGCGCCGGACCGCTGCGCAGGTTCTGGAACATCACCCTGCCGATGATCTCCCCGGTGCTGTTCTTCAACGTGCTCCTGGAGACCATCCACTCCTTCCAGATCTTCGGCTCGGCGTACGTCGTCTCCAACGGCACCTGCGGACCGGCCGACGCCACGCTCGTCTACACCTGCTACCTCTACGAGCAGGGCTTCAGGAACGCCCAGATGGGCTTCGCCGCCGCGATGGCCTGGATGCTGCTGGTGGCGGTGGCCCTGGTGACGGCCGTCCTGTTCTGGTCCCAGAAGAAGTGGGTGCACTACGAGGAGGACGCCCGATGAGCGCGACGACCACCAAGCCGGTTCCCGCGTCCACGGCCGGGCAGCCCCTGCTGAGCCGCCGCCGGAGCGGATCTCTCGGCTGGCACCTGGGCGCCCTGCTGATCCTCGCGGTCATCCTCTACCCGGTGGTCTGGGTGATCGGAGCGTCCTTCAAGCCCAGCAAGGACATCATCAACAGCCTCCAGCTGTTCCCGGCCCACCCGATCGTGTCCAACTTCAAGGGCCTGGCAGACGGCATAGCGGACATCAGCATCTGGACGTTCTTCCAGAACTCCCTCTTCTACGCCGGCGGTGCCGTCGTCGGCGTGCTGATCTCCTGCTCCCTCACCGCCTACGCCTTCGCCCGCATCCGCTTCGCCGGCCGCAACCTGCTCTTCTCCCTGATGATCGGCACCCTGCTCCTGCCGTACCACGTCCTGCTGATCCCGCAGTACGTGATGTTCCAGAAGCTGGGCTGGATCAACACCTACACCCCGCTGCTGATCGGCAAGTACCTCGCCACCGAGGCGTTCTTCGTCTTCCTGATGGTGCAGTTCATGCGGAACCTGCCCCGGGAACTCGACGAGGCGGCCAGGCTCGACGGCTGCGGGCACTTCCGCATCTACTGGTCGATCGTGCTGCCGCTGTGCCGGCCCGCCCTCATCACCAGCGCGATCTTCACCTTCATCAACGCCTGGAACGACTTCATGGGTCCGCTGATCTATCTCAACGAGCCGGGCAAGTACACGGTCTCCCTGGGCCTGATGATGTTCCGCGACTCCGACGGCGTGGCCGCGAACTACGGCGGGATGATCGCCATGTCCCTCGTCGCGCTGCTGCCCGTGCTGCTGTTCTTCCTCGCCTTCCAGCGCTATCTGATCGACGGAATGGCGACCTCCGGACTGAAGGGCTGATGACGTCGTGGCCGACGTGCGCGCAAGGCCGTCCGTCTTCGCGGAGCGGTTCGGAGTCTTCGCCGAATGTCTGCTCACCGGGGTCTGGATCGCCGTCGCCTCCCTCGGGATCGTCACCTGTCCGGCCGCTTTCGCCGCCGGCGCCCGGCACCTGCGCCGCCGTACCGGTCAGGTGAAGGGCGGCTGGCGGGAGTTCGTGAGCGACTTCCGGGCCGCCCTGCCCGGCGGCGCGCTCGTCGGGCTCGCCGGCTGGGCTGCGGTCGCCGCCGCCTGGGTGGACGTCCGGGCGGTGCGTGCCGGGCTGCCCGGCGGTCCGCTCGTCGGGGCCGCCGGCCTGTTCGCGGTGATCGGCCTCGCGGTCGCGGTGCTGCGCGCGGCGGCCGTCTGGTCCCCCGGCGACCGCTGGCGCACCCTGCTCGCGGCGGCCGGCCGCCGTACCGTGCGGGACCCTGGCGGATCCTTCCTGCTCGTCGGGGGAGCGGCCCTCGTGGTCTGTTCCGCCCTGCTCATCGCGCCGCTGGCGGTGCCCGTGCTGGGCGCCGTGGCGGCCGCGGCCGTCGCGGTCGAGGAGCGGCACCGGCGTCGCCACGGCTGACCGGCCCGCACCAGGGTGGGCGCCCGGCGCCGCACCTCACTCTGTCATGCCCCTGACCATTTCCATGATCGCCCCTGTATCCGCACGGAAAGGAAAGGCGGACCATGTCTCCCATCCCCCGCAGATCCCTCCTCAAGGCGGCCGCCGTCGCCGGCGCCGCCGCCCAGTTCAGCTGGGCCCTCGGCGCGAAGGACGCGCAGGCCGCGCCCGGAGCCGAGACCGCCGACGCGGACCCGGTGACCCTGGACTGGCTGGAGGACGGCGGCCTCGGCGCCGCCCCCGGTTCGACCGTCGGCGTGCCCTGGCCGATGGGCGCGTTCCGGGCGGACCAGGCCTTCGCGCTGACCGACCAGGACGGCAAGGACGTGGCGGTCCAGTCCTGGCCGATCGCCTACTGGCCCGACGGCTCCCTCAAGTGGACCGCCCACGCGGTGAGTTCGGGCAACGGCAAGCTCACCCTCGCGGCGGGCGAACCGGCAGCCCCCGACCGGAAGGTCACCGTCGACCAGCACGGCGGCACGATCGACGTGTCCACCGGCGTGATCGCCGTGAAGATCGGCAAGGACGGCTCCACGATCATCAAGACCGTCACCCGAGGCGCCACCGAGATCGCCAGGAACGGGCGGCTGGTCCTCATCCGCCAGCCCGAGATCGAGGACGAGGACCAGGGCACGGTCAGGACCGAGCGCTTCGACGGGGCGATCGACTCCGTCACCGTCGAACAGGAGGGCCCGGTCCGGGCCGTGGTCCGCATCGACGGCAAGCACCGCAAGGGAAGCCGCAGTTGGCTGCCGTTCTCCATCCGCCTCTACTTCTACGCGGGCGCCGACTCCTTCCGCATGGTCCACACGATCACCTACGACGGCACGCAGGAGCCGGGCAAGGCGAGCGGTGACTTCATCCGCGGGCTCGGCGTCCGTTTCGGCGTGCCGATGCGCGACGCGGCGTACGACCGGCACATCCGGATCGGAGGTGAGGGAACGGGCCTGCTGCGGGAGGCCGTCCAGGGCATCACCGGGCTGCGCCGCGACCCGGGCGCGGCCGTGCAGGCGGCCCAGTACGCGGGGGAGAAGCTGCCCGACCCGTCCACCTGGGACCAGCGCGTCACCACCCGCCTCCAGTACATCCCGCACTGGGGCGACTACACCCTCGCCCAGCTCTCCGCCGACGGCTTCACCCTGCGCAAGCGCACCAGGAAGGGGTACGGCTGGATCGCGGCCGGCGGCGGCAAGCGGGCCTCCGGGTTCGGATACGTGGGCGGGGCGAGCGGCGGATTCTCCTTCGGCCTGAGGGACTTCTGGGAGAAGTTCCCGGCCCAGCTCGACATCCGCGACGCCCACACCGACGAGGCCGAGGTCACCCTCTGGCTGTGGTCGCCCGAGGCACAGCCCATGGACCTGCGCTTCTACCACGACGGCATGGGCCAGGACACCTACGCCGAACAGCTCGAAGGCCTCAACATCACCTACGAGGACTACGAGCCGGAGTTCGGCACCCCCTACGGCATCGCCCGCACCTCGGAGCTGTTGTTCTGGGCCAACGAGACGACGCCGACACCGCAGGCGCTGGCCGACCAGGTCGACGCGGTCCGGGTGCTCCCGCAACTCACGGCCCCGCCCCAGCAGTTGATCAAGGCCAAGGTCTTCGGCCCCGGCCTCTACTCCGAGCCCGACCGCTCCACCCCCGCCAAGGCGAAGATCGAGGACCACCTCGACTTCCTCTTCACCTACTACAAGGACCAGGTGGAGCAACGCCGTTGGTACGGCTTCTGGGACTACGGAGACTTCATGCACACCTACGACACCGTGCGCCACCAGTGGCGGTACGACGTCGGCGGCTACGCCTGGGACAACTCCGAACTCTCGCCCGACCTGTGGCTCTGGTACGCCTACCTGAGAAGCGGCCGCTCGGACATCTTCCGGTTCGCCGAGGCGCTCACCCGGCACACCGGCGAGGTCGACGTCTACCACATCGGCCAGTGGGCGGGGCTCGGCACCCGGCACGGCGTCCAGCACTACGCGGACAGCGCCAAGCAGCAGCGCATCTCCAACACCACCTACCGGCGCTTCTACTACTTCCTCACCGCCGACGAACGCGTCGGCGACCTCATGGCCGCCAACGTCGACTCCGACGAGACCTTCCTCGTCCTCGATCCGCAGCGCAAGGTCCGCACCGACCCCTACACCCCCGACCGGCACGCCCTCTCCATCGGCTTCGGCACCGACTGGAGCGGCCTGGTCTCGGCCTGGCTGACCGAGTGGGAGCGCAAGGGCCCCAAATGGGAGAAGGCCAAGGCCCGCGTCCTGTCGACCATGGAGGGCATCGCCGCCCAGCCCAACGGCTTCGTCCAGGGCAGCGGCCTCTACGACCTCGACACCGGCAGGTTCGCGACCGCCACCACCCCGGTGGTCTCCGTCTCCCACCTCTCGGCCGTCTTCGGCCTCAACGAACTCTGCGCCGAACTCATCTATCTGGTCGACATGCCGGAGTTCAATCAGGCGTACTTGGACTACTGCCGCTACTTCAACGCCACCAAGACGGAACAAGCGGCACGCTACGGCTCCAACTTCGGCACCCTGCTGCTGTTCCAGGGCCACTCGCGCCTCGACGCGTACGCCGCCGTCCAGACCGGCGACGCCACGCTCGCCCGGCGCGCGTGGACGAAGTTCTACAGCTCGGACGGCTACACCGAGTCCTCGCCGTGGAAGACCGAGCCGCTCTCCGGTCCGGTCACGCTCGTCGCGGGCAGCGAGGCCGGCTGGGTGTCCTCCAACGACACCGCGCTGTACGGGCTCGCCGCGATCGAGAACCTGGCCCTGCTCGGCGACAAGATGCCCTCGTAGAGGGAGTGGGGGAGCGCCGTCGCACGGGCGGCGGCGCTCGTACCGGTGAGTGTGGTCCAGGTCACTTCGAACGGGCATGAGTACGCGTACTCAGATCCGCGGTCTGCGACAGACTGCCGCCATGGACTGGAACCACTACCGTTTCCGCAGCCTGTGGTCCCTCCCGGTACCGCTCACCACCGTGTACGAGGCGCTGCGGGAGGTGGAGGAGTACCCGCGGTGGTGGCCCCAGGTGCGCGCGGTGAGGCGGCTGGACGACACCGCCGCCGTCCTCACCGTCCGCTCGTTCCTCCCGTACGACCTCACGTTCACCGCACGCGAGGCGCGGCGCGACCCGGAGGCCGGCGTGCTGGAGATCTCGATGACCGGTGACATCGAGGGCTGGGCGCGCTGGATGATCACGGCCGACGGTACCGGCAGCCTCGCCCGCTACGACCAGGTGGTCGACGTCCACAAGCCGCTGCTGCGGCGACTCGCCCTGCTGGGGCGGCCGTTCTTCCGGCTCAACCACCGGATGATGATGAGCTCCGGACGGCGCGGACTGCTCGGGCACCTCCAAGCGGTTTGAACGACACCCGCCGGTACCTGTATCGTTCACTGCGTTCCCGGGCGATTAGCTCAGTGGGAGAGCGCTTCGTTCACACCGAAGAGGTCACTGGTTCGAACCCAGTATCGCCCACCACCGGGAAGGCCGGTCCGCCCCTGCGGACCGGCCTTTTTGCTGCTCGGCCAGCCGACTCTCGCAGCCCGGCGCAGTGACTCCGGTGAGCCGAAGCCGGTGCGCCGGGCCACCGTGGCCATGGGGTCGTCGCTGCCTTCATCGCCTGGGCGGCTTCCATGCGGATCCGCTCGACATAGCGGGCCGGGGTCGTCCGCATCTCGTCGCGGAACAGCCGCGTCATGTGACGGGGGCTCACACCCGCCCGGCGCGCCATGGCGGCCAGGGTGTGGGGGGCGGACGGTCCTCGGCGACCGCGTCCAGGACCCGGCGCAGCATCTCCTGCCTCGCGTGCGGGGGTGTGCGTGCGGACACTCGGCTGCGACTGGCCGCCCGGTCGGCATGAACACGACCATGTCCTTGGCCGTGGCGCGGGCGGCATCGGCACCGAGGTGCTCCTCGACCAGAGGGCGAGTCAAACTTCCCGCCGTGGCGGCCGCTCCATGTCCTGGTGTGAGGGCGTCCTGGCGCGTGCTGCTCTGGGGCGGGATCTCCGTCGCGCCATACGTTCGAAGGCGTCGGCCGCCCGACGGCCCCGGCCGCGGTCGGACCGGCGCCCGAGAAGATCCGGCACAAGAAGAGAAGGCCCTGCACGTCGTGGCACCCCACACCAGCACCACCCAGGCGGTCCCGCCCCAGGGCGGCCCGGATCCGAGCAGTTCCGGACGAGCCCGGGCCCGGCCGGCCGGGGCGGACGGCACAGGGCGACGGCCGCTCGGGCCCGGCTGGTTCGCGGCCGTCATGGGCACCGGGATCGTCGCCGTCGCGGCCGCCACCCTGCCGCGCACCCTTCCCGGGCTCCGCCCGGCCGCCACGGTGGTCTGGGCGGCGGCCGGACTGCTGCTGATCGTGCTGGCCGTGCGGTATCTCGGGCAGCGCAGGCTCCGGGTACACGCCGGTGATCCGCTGCTTGCGCAGTTCCTCGGGGCGCCACCGATGGCGCTGCTCACCGTGGGCGCCGGGACGCTGCTGCTCGGCCCGCGGCTGCTGGGGGAGCGGGTGGCGCTGGACGTGGACCGGGTGCTGTGGTCGGCCGGTACGGTGCTCGGCCTCGCCAGCGCCTGCGCGGTGCCCTGCCTGATGGTCACGCGGCACCGGTTCACGCCGGACGCGGCGTCCGGCGGCTGGCTGCTGCCGGTGGTGCCGCCGATCGTCTCCGCCGCGACGGGTGCCCTGCTCGTCCCGCGGACGCCGGCCGGGCAGCCGCGGCTCGCCCTGCTGCTGGGCTGCTACGCGATGCTCGGGCTCGGGCTGGTGGCGGTCCTGCTGGTACTGGCCATGGTGTACAGCCGTCTGGTGCACCACGAGGCGCCCAGCGGTGCGGCGGTGCCCACCGTGTGGATCGGAGTGGGGGCACTGGACCAGGCGGTGACGGCGCTGGGCGCCCTCGCCAAGGCCGCGCCGAGCACACTGCCCGCCCCCTACGCGCGCGGCAGCGCGGTCGCGGCGCTCCTCGGCGGACTCGGGATATGGGGCTTCGCCCTGCTGTGGCTGGTGCTCGCCCTGACGCTGACCGTGCGAGAGGTCCGCAGAGGGCTGCCCTTCGCACCCACCTGGTGGTCCTTCATCTTCCCCCTGGGCGCCTGCGTCACCGGCACCAGCGCCATCGCCGCGCGGACCGGCTCGGAGCCGTTCGTCTGGAGCGCCGTCGCCCTGTACGTGCTGCTGGTCGCCGCCTGGGTGGTGGTCGGCTGGCACTCCCTGCGGCACGCCGCCGGACTGCGGCGCCGGGCCGGTGGGCCGCCCGCGCACAAGGCTTCCTGACCAGGGCCGCGCCTCCGGGGGCGCCCGGTTCGGCGAGGTGGCGGCGACGGAACCCGCCGAACCGGTGCAAGCGGTCACCCGGAGGCCGCCGCCACGAGATCCTGGCAGACCTCGCCCGAGCACAGCAGTACGCGCACGACCCGGGCGGGGTCCACCGTGTCGTCCGGCAGCACCGCGCGGAAGCGGCCCTGAGTGAACTCCGCGAGCGGGGAGGCGGCCGCCGCCTTCGACCGCAGCATCGACTTCTCAGGACGCGTGGGTGCACGGTGCAGCCCGGCGGCAGGTCCCGGCCCTCCGGGACGGCCGCGGCCGGCGGGGCCGCGAAGAAGACCCGCCACGTCTGGTCGACCGAGTCCGGGTCGTGCAGGTAGCGCTGCCGCTGTTCGTCCACGACCCGTTGGTTGAGTCCGAAATCCAGCCCGTGCACCGCGGCTGGAGCGGTTTCTGATGGCGACGTCATGGCGCGGAACGCCTTCTTCCCTGTGAGCAGTCGTCGGATCCCGGCGCGGCCCGGCGGCCGTCCGGCCGTGTCGGGCTGTCGACGCTAGAGCGCGGGAAGCGCGGAGACGGACGGCCCCGCAGGTCGCATTTGCCTCACATCGGGACATCGGGCGACGTGCTGCGCCTGGTGGCGTCGGGGTGGGGCGCCGGCGGCGGCGCCCCACCCGTCACGCCGCCGTCGGCAGGTCCGGCCGCAGCGGCCAGTACGTGTTCACCGTCTCCGGCGTGCCGCTGCGGGTGAACCACGCCTGCAGGCCCCGCGCCTGCGCCGCGTGCCAGGTCGTCTGCAGGGTGTGCAGCTCGGCCGGGGTCAGGCGCTCCAGGCGGGCCGCGAAACGGCGGCCCAGCGCCCGTACGAGCTCCAGGGACGCGAGAGCGTCCGCGCCCGCGTCGTGCGCGCCCTCGAGGGTGACCTCGTAGTGCGTGCACAGGTCGGTCAGCGTCCTGCGGCCCTTGCGATAGCGGTCCAGATGCTTGTCCAGGACCCGGGGGTCGAGGACGAGCAGGGGGCTCGCCTCGAACCAGCGGTCCAGTGCGGACGCCCGGTGCCGGCGCAACTCCCGGTCCAGAAGCGTCAGATCGAACGGCGCGTTCATCACCACCAGCGGGCGGTGCATCGCCGCGTGCTCGGCCAGTTCCTCGGCTATCTCATGCATCACCGGCGCCGGCCAACGGCCGTTGCGCTGGAGGTGTTCGTCCGTCAGCCCGTGCACCGCCGTCGCCGCCTCCGGCACCGGCACACCCGGGTTGACCAGCCAGCGGGTCACCCGGGGGCGGGTGCCCGGGGCGTCCTGGACGACGACCGCGGCGGACACGATGCGGTCGGTCTCCACGTCCACGCCCGTGGTCTCCGTGTCGAAGGCCGCCAAGGGCCCCTCGTACCAGCACGTCATGCCAATACAACTCCTCGTTCACCCACGGCAGGTGACGTTCCGTCTTCTGCCCCTTTGGTGATACCCGGGCCGTTTGCGACGTACGCCGGAAGGACACAACAGGAGTGCGGGTCTTTGCAGTTCAGGGGCCCGCCACGGGGAAACTCTTTGGCTGGGAAGGCTGTTGGTCATGGCGATAGCGCAGCCCGAACGGGGCGGGCTGCTGCCCGAACGTACGGGCCCCCATCGCGGCACACTCGCGACCACCGCCTGCATGGAGACACTGCAGGTGGGCTATCTGCATGCCGTCGCGGCGGCGGCCGGCTGCTCGCTGTCGCAGCCCTTCCCGGACAACGGCATCGACTGGCACGTCAGCCACGGTTCGCCGGGTCACACCGTCGACGACGAGGTGACGATAAAGGTGCAGCTCAAGTGCACGTACCAGCTCGCACCCAACCCGCCCACCCGTCTCCCACCACCACCCTCAACGGAGAGGGCTGCGCCCCCGCCCCCCCGATTGGGACGTTTCTTCTCCTTCACGCTGGACAACGACCACCTGCGCAAGCTCGCCCGCACACCGGTGTCGGTGCACAAGATCCTCGTGGTGATGCTGGTACCGCGCTCCCAGGACGACTGGCTGCGCGCCAGCCACGACCGGCTCGATCTGCGCCACTGCTGCTACTGGGTCAACCTGGCAGGGCACCCGATCACCGGCCGGCACCGGACCACCGTGCGGGTTCCGACCTCGCGCATCTTCGACGACCGGGCGCTCTGCGAGATCATGACGCGGGTCGGGACGGGAGGCAGACCATGAGGCACCGTCCGTACGAGGAGCAGCTGCGGGAGGTCCGGCCGCACCCCGACGATCTCCACGGGCCCCACTGGAGCAGTCCCCCCGAGCCCGCCGAGGTCGACCCGGCCGTGCTCGGCGCCCTGCTGCGCCGGCACGGCTGGCAGCGGCGCGGGGGAGCCCCCGGGCGCTACGGCCGCTGGACCCCACCCGGGCCGGGCAGCACCGGCACCAGCCTGCTGGTACCCGAGAGCCGCGCCTTCCCGGACAGTGACGACCTGCTCGGGGAGGCGCTCACGGCTCTCGTGCGCAGCGGTACGCCTGCCGCGCGCGAGGTGCTGGTCGGGCTCGCCGTGCCCAGTGACGAGATCCGCTGGTGGCGGGACGTGCCCGGCGGGCCGGTGGACGCCGCGTCCTGGACCGTCGAGGAGCAGCTGCGCACCGCCGCCCGGCAGACCCTGCTGGCCGGCGCGCTCGCCACCCGCGCGCGTGCCGGCTACTACGGCGCCCGGCACAAGCGCGCGGCCGCCGCCATGCTGGAATCCGTCCTCGTGGGCTCGGCGGACGGCGGCCGCGGCCTGGCCGCGTTCGTGCCCGTCGGCACCGGACGGCCCCTCGCCGTACGCCTCCACCAGGCCCTGTACGCCGCCCGCGAGGCGATCGACTACCAGCGGGCCACCGGGGGCATGGACGCCTTCGACGGAGCCGTCGAGGCGGGCGTGAGCAGGGAGCTGACCGATGCCCTCGTCACGCTCGTACGCGGCGCGGAGGGCGCCCGCGTCTCCGTGGAGTGGGCGCCGGGCGCCGGCGTCCCCGACGACTGCGCGGCCAACCCCGAGCCCATCGAGTTCTCGCCCGGCGACCTGCCCGTGCTGCGCGAGGCCGGCGCCCGCTATCTGCGCGACGAACCCTCGGTCGCGGTCCGGGTCACCGGCACCGTCGTCCGCATGCGCCGCTCCGAGCCGCGCGGCGAGGGCGCGGTACGGCTCCGGGTGATCGCCGGGGCCGAGGTGCCCTACGTCCGCGTCACCCTCGACGAGGAGGACTACCGGATCGCCGGCCAGGCGCACCTCGTGGGGCTCCCGGTGCGGGTGCACGGGCGGCTGGAGAGCCGGGGCGGCTTCCGGCGGCTGTCCGGCGCCTTCGGGGTCGTGCCGGTCCAGGTGGACGAGGCCGAACGCGACCGGCTGGTGAAGTCGCTCCAGGAGAACCTCGACTTCTTCGAGGAGGCGTGCACCGGGGACGACTGCGACTGACCGGAGACTGTCGGTAACCGTTTCGCGGACGGAGGGTCGGGGTCGGTACGATCCCCTATTGCGCGCGCTCCTGGTATGGCGCCGCATCCACCTTCAGTCAGGAGAGACCGGTGTCAGACGTCCGTGTGATCATCCAACGCGATTCCGAGCGGGAAGAGCGCGTGGTGACGACGGGCACTACGGCCGCCGAGCTCTTCGCCGGCGAGCGCTCGATCATCGCCGCCCGGGTGGCCGGTGAGCTCAAGGACCTCGCGTACGAGGTGAAGGACGGCGAGACCGTCGAGGGCGTCGAGATCTCCTCCGAGGACGGCCTCAACATCCTGCGCCACTCCACCGCGCACGTCATGGCCCAGGCCGTCCAGGAGCTCTTCCCCGAGGCCAAGCTGGGCATCGGCCCGCCGGTCAAGGACGGTTTCTACTACGACTTCGACGTCGAGAAGCCGTTCCACCCCGATGACCTCAAGGCCATCGAGAAGAAGATGCAGGAGATCCAGAAGCGGGGGCAGAAGTTCTCCCGCCGCGTGGTGACCGACGAGGCGGCCCGCGCGGAGCTCGCGGACGAGCCGTACAAGCTGGAGCTGATCGGCCTCAAGGGCTCCGCGTCCAGCGACGACGGCGCGGACGTCGAGGTCGGCGCCGGTGAGCTGACGATCTACGACAACCTCGACGCCAAGACCGGCGAGCTGTGCTGGAAGGACCTCTGCCGCGGTCCCCACCTGCCCTCCACCCGCCTGATCCCGGCGTTCAAGCTGATGCGCAACGCGGCCGCCTACTGGCGCGGCAGCGAGAAGAACCCGATGCTCCAGCGCATCTACGGCACCGCCTGGCCGTCCAAGGACGAGCTGAAGGAGTACCTGGACTTCCTCGCCGAGGCCGAGAAGCGCGACCACCGCAAGCTGGGCAGCGAGCTGGACCTGTTCTCCGTCCCGGAGCAGATCGGCTCCGGCCTCGCCGTCTTCCACCCCAAGGGCGGCGTCGTGCGCCGCGTGATGGAGGACTACTCGCGCCGCCGGCACGAGGAGGAGGGCTACGAGTTCGTCTACACCCCGCACGCCACGAAGGGGAAGCTCTTCGAGACGTCCGGGCACCTGGACTGGTACGCCGACGGCATGTACCCGCCCATGCAGCTCGACGAGGGCGTGGACTACTACCTCAAGCCGATGAACTGCCCGATGCACAACCTGATCTTCGACGCGCGCGGCCGGTCCTACCGTGAACTGCCCCTGCGCCTCTTCGAGTTCGGGACCGTGTACCGGTACGAGAAGTCGGGCGTGGTGCACGGCCTGACCCGGGCCCGCGGCTTCACCCAGGACGACGCGCACATCTACTGCACCAAGGAGCAGATGGCGGAGGAGCTCGACAAGACGCTCACCTTCGTCCTGAACCTGCTGCGCGACTACGGCCTGACCGACTTCTACCTGGAGCTGTCCACCAAGGACCCGGAGAAGTTCGTCGGCTCCGACGAGGTGTGGGAGGAGGCCACGGAGACGCTCCGCGCGGTCGCCGAGAAGCAGGGCCTCCCGCTCGTCCCCGACCCGGGCGGCGCCGCCTTCTACGGCCCGAAGATCTCCGTGCAGACCAAGGACGCCATCGGCCGCACCTGGCAGATGTCGACCGTCCAGCTCGACTTCAACCTGCCCGAGCGCTTCGACCTTGAGTACACCGCCGCCGACGGCTCCAAGCAGCGCCCGGTGATGATCCACCGCGCCCTGTTCGGCTCCATCGAGCGGTTCTTCGCGGTGCTCCTGGAGCACTACGCGGGCGCCTTCCCGGCGTGGCTCGCGCCGGTCCAGGCGGTGGGCATCCCGATCGGTGACGGGCACGTCGAGTACCTGCAGAAGTTCGCCGCCGAGGCGAAGAAGCAGGGGCTGCGGGTCGAGGTGGACGCGTCCTCGGACCGCATGCAGAAGAAGATCCGCAACGCCCAGAAGCAGAAGGTGCCCTTCATGGTCATCGCGGGCGACGAGGACATGGCGGCCGGCTCGGTCTCCTTCCGCTACCGCGACGGCTCCCAGGAGAACGGCATCCCGTTCGACGAGGCCATCGCCAAGATCGTGAAGGTGGTCGAGGAGCGGACCCAGGTCTGATCCGCCTCACCTCGGGCCCCCGGAGATCAGTTCTCCGGGGGCCTTCTCTCGTCCTCGCTCCTCGAGAACCGCTGCAGCATCCAGGACGAGAAGGACCCTGTGACCGTGCCCAGCAACGCCAGACCGCAGGCCATCAGCCCCGCGGCGATGAACCGGCCCAGGGTGGTCACCGGGACGTAGTCGCCGTAACCGACCGTGGAGAGGGTCGAGCAGGTCCACCAGAGGGAGTCGCCGAAGGTGCGGATACTGGCGTTCGGGGCCGAGCGTTCGACCTGGTAGACGGCGAGGGCGCCGGAGAACCCCAGCAGTGAGATCGACAGCGTCGAGTAGAGCGCCACGCGCGCGTGCAGCGGGAGCCGGGGTTCCCCGCGCCGGCGCTGGATCGACTCGTAGGTCCGCACGACCCGCAGCGGCCGCAGCAGGGGCAGCACCAGGACGAGCGTGTCCAGCCAGTGCCGCCGTACGAACCCCCGCCCCTCGCCGCTCAGCCGCCAGCGCACCGCGTAGTCGACGGCGAACATCGCCCAGGCCGTGTACATCAGCGACAGGAAGAGGGCGTGCGCGGCCGCCGGCAGGCCCGGCTCCAGCACATGCACCGCGTACGAGCCGAGGAAGACCAGCGACGCGACGCCGAGCGGCAGGTCGGTCCTGCGGTCCCAGCGGTTCAGCCGGCTGTCGTCGTGCATCCCTCCAGCTTCGCCGCCGGGGGCTTTCCTCCTGCCCCGGCGACACGCCGCGAACGGGCGAAGCCATATGCTGCGTAGCATGACGAGTGAGCCGGAGCAGCAGATCGGAGTGGGGACGCAGGACGCGTTCCAGCGCCTGTGGACGCCCCACCGGATGGCCTACATCCAGGGCGAGAACAAGCCGACCGGTCCTGGGGCCGATGACGGCTGCCCCTTCTGCTCCATCCCGGCCAAGTCCGACGAGGACGGGCTGATCGTCCGGCGCGGTGAGCACGTCTACGCGGTGCTCAACCTCTACCCGTACAACGGCGGTCACCTGATGACGGTCCCGTACCGCCATGTCGCCGACTACACGGACCTGACCGGCCCGGAGACGGTCGAACTGGCCGAGCTGACCAAGCAGGCGATGACCGCGCTGCGCACGGCGTCCGGCGCCCACGGCTTCAACATCGGCATGAACCAGGGCACGGTGGCGGGCGCAGGCATCGCGGCCCACCTGCACCAGCACATCGTCCCGCGCTGGGGCGGCGACACGAACTTCATGCCGGTGGTGGGCCACACGCGGGTGCTGCCGCAGCTGCTGGCGGACACCCGGAAGATGCTGGCCGAGGCCTGGCCGTCGGCACACTGAGCAGCCCGTCCGGGGGGTGCCCCCTCTGGTGGAGATCGAGGGCGCGGCCGTTCAGGCCGGACCGCCGGAGGCTCACGCGTCGTAGGTGTCGGCCTTCTTCGGTGACGCCTCCTGGACCGCCCCGCTGAGCGCTCCCGCCCGCGCGTTGAACTTGTCCATGTTGACGTCGTGATCCTTCAGCACGGTGAACGCGGCCCGGTGCACCGCCCGGAGCACCGGCGTGGCCGCGCGCAGCGCGTCGTCGGCCATGAAGCGGTGCTTCCAGGGCTGGTCGGCCCAGGCGTGCCGGAGGCCGAAAGGCTCGGGCAGGCCTATGGAACCGCCGAGCCACTTCAGCAGCGGCGGATACCAGCTGATCGCCGCCCGGGCGGCGAGCCGCACCACCTCGTCCGGGGTGACCAGGGGCAGCTTGACGGTCCGGGTCTCCCAGAACCGGACGGTCTTGGCGACCGTCTTGGTGGGGGCTTCCGGCTTGCCGCTGAACAGGCCGTTGACCGGACCGAGGGCGTGGCCGGTGACCTCGATCCGCAGGGTCTCCTTCAGCACGGTGACGGTGGTCATCATCGTGATGATCAGGCCGCCGTCCCACAGGTGCGGCCACTGCACGCCCAGGTAGTGCCGTTCGCCCTTGCCGAAGTGGTTGTTGTTGCAGATCCGCTCCACGTCGGCGGGTCCCACCTGGTAGTCGGTCCCCTCGGGCCTGGAGACCTCCTTGGCGCCCTCGCCGACATGGGTGACGATCCAGTGCTTGACCTGAGGTGTCGGGAAGCCGCCGGTCTTGAGGTGCTGCCGGTGCAGCACGCTCAGCTCCTTCTCGATCTCCCGGACCACCGTCCAGGCGCGGAACTCGTGGACCCCCTTGACCGGATCGAGCGGGACCAGCTCCTCGGCGAGGTGCCAGGATCCCCAGCGGGTGCCCATGCCGAGTATGCCCTTGGGGCCTGCGTAGAAGACCGAGTTGGACTGCTGCTCGGCGCTGAGCCGGGCCAGGGACTGGCGCAGCTGCTCGGCGGCGGCCTGGTCGGGGCTGGTCGGCACCGCCTCGGGGACCTTCGCGCCGACGCTGCCGCCGGAGAGCAGGCCGTCCCAGGCCTCGCGCAGATCCCTCGCGGTGCGCTCGCAGAGCCGCTTGGCGAGGTACCAGCCGACGACCGGGAGCACGATGCAGCCGCGTGCGTACCAGCCCCAGAAGCCGGCGAGGGGCATCCGGATCAGGAAGACGATCGCGAGGACGCCGACGGCGGCCAGCAGGGCGCTGCCGAACCCGGAGACCCGCTTGTTGTCCGCCTTCAGCATGGTGGCCCGGAGCTGGAAGACGCCCAGCCAGACCAGCAGTCCGGGCAGGAAGAGCACACCGAACACGGACATGACGGCGGTGAGCCGTGTGTCGCGTTCCCGGCGGATGCGGTTGGCGGCCAGGCAGTGCTCGACGACCACCTGGGGTTCGCTGCCGAAGGACTGGACGAGGGGTTTGCGGCCGACCCCCAGCATGCGGTCGATGACCGCCTGGGAGTACGCCTCACCGAAGTTGGGCCGGAATATCTTGGCCCACCTGCGGCCCTCCTTGACCTCGGACTGGTGCCACTCGTTGTCGGCCTTCTTGATCTCCTCCATCGGCGTGTCCCGGTAGGCCGCCGAGGCCAGGGCATAGGTCGGTGCCTGTGCCTCACCGCCCGGCCTGGGCACCTGTGGCCCGAAGAAGTCCTCGAAGCTCATTCCCGCCCCCACTTGCCGCCGTCCCGCTCCTGCGGCCTTCCCGACTTCCGTACTCCGCACACCTGTTGATCAAGTACTCAGGGTATCCCCAGCCACCGACAACCGTCGGCGGACGGCCGAAGCCGCCCGCCGAACACGTGCTGTGACACCGGTCAGGAGGGTTCTTTGGCCTGTTGGCGGATCTTCTCGGCGATCTGCGGGGGCATCGGCTCGTGCCGGGCGTACGAGCGGCTGAAACGCGCCGTGCCGTGCGACAGCGAGCGCAGGTCGACCGCGTACCGGCCGATCTCGAACTCCGGTACCTCGGCCTTGACGAGGGTGCGCCCGCCGCTGGTCTGCTCGGTGCCGAGCACCCGGCCGCGCCGCCCGGACAGGTCGCTCATCACCGCGCCCACGTAGTCGTCGCCGACCAGCACGGACACCTCGGCGACCGGTTCGAGGAGATGGATCTTCGCGTCCGCGGCCGCCTCCCGCAGGGCCAGTGCGCCCGCCGTCTGGAAGGCCGCGTCGGAGGAGTCCACCGAGTGCGCCTTGCCGTCGAGCAGGGTGACCCGCACGTCGACCAGCTGGTAGCCGGCGGCGACCCCCTTGGCGGCCTGGGCCCTGATGCCCTTCTCGACCGACGGGATGAACTGCCGGGGCACCGCGCCGCCGACCACCTTGTCGACGAACTCGATGCCGGAGCCGCCCGGCAGGGGTTCCACCTCGATCTCGCAGATCGCGAACTGCCCGTGCCCACCGGACTGCTTGACGTGCCGGCCGCGCCCGGCGGACTTGCCGGCGAACGTCTCCCGGAGGGACACCTTGTGCGGTACGACGTCGACCTGGACGCCGTAGCGGCTGCGCAGCCGCTCCAGGGCCACGTCCGCGTGCGCCTCGCCCAGGCACCACAGCACCACCTGGTGGGTGTCCTGGTTCTGTTCGAGCCGCATGGTCGGGTCCTCGGCGACCAGCCGGGCGAGACCCTGCGAGAGCTTGTCCTCGTCGGCCTTGCTGTGCGCCTCGATGGCGAGCGGCAGCAGCGGGTCGGGCATCTCCCACGGCTCCATGAGCAGCGGGTCGTCCCTGGCCGAGAGGGTGTCCCCGGTCTCCGCGCGGCCGAGTTTCGCGACGCAGGCCAGGTCACCGGCGATGACGTGGGTGACCGGCCGCTGCTGTTTGCCGAACGGCGTGGACAGGGCGCCGATCTTCTCGTCGACGTCGTGGTCCTCGTGGCCGCGGTCGGCCAGCCCGTGCCCGGAGACGTGCACCGTCTCGTCGGGGCGCAGGGTGCCGGAGAAGACCCGCACCAGCGAGACCCGGCCGACGTACGGGTCGGAGGCGGTCTTCACCACCTCGGCGACCAGCGGGCCACCGGTGTCGCACGGCTTGATCTCGCGCGGTGTGCCGTCGACGGTGGTGACCCCGGGCGTGGGGTGCTCGAACGGCGTCGGGAAGCCGCCGGTGACCAGCTCCAGGAGCTCGACCGTGCCGAGGCCCTGGCGGGCGCCGTCGGCGGCCGGTGCGGCGGCCAGGACCGGGAAGAAGGCCCCGCGGGCCACGGCCCGCTCCAGGTCCTCGATCAGCGTCTTGAGGTCGATCTGCTCGCCGCCCAGATAGCGGTCCATGAGGGTCTCGTCCTCGCTCTCCGCGATGATCCCCTCGATGAGCCGGTTGCGGGCGTCCTCGATGTCCGGCAGCTGGTCGGGGCCCGGCTCGGACTCCTTGCGCTCCCCGGTGGAGTAGTCGAACAGCTTCTGCGTGAGCAGCCCGACCAGACCGGTCACGGGCGCGTGCCCGTCCGGGCCCTGCGGGCCGTGCAGCGGCAGGTAGAGGGGGAGCACGGCGTCCGGGTCGTCGGCGCCGAACGCCTCGGCGCACACCCGGGTCATCTCCTGGAAGTCCGCGCGGGCGGCCTCCAGGTGCGTGACGACGATCGCCCGCGGCATCCCGACGGCCGCGCACTCCTCCCACACCATCCGGGTCGAGCCGTCCACCCCGTCCGAGGCCGAGACGACGAAGAGGGCCGCGTCCGCCGCGCGCAGACCGGCCCTCAGCTCACCGACGAAGTCGGCGTATCCCGGGGTGTCCAGGATGTTGATCTTGATTCCGTTCCAGTCGACCGGTACCAGCGACAGCTGTACGGAGCGCTGCTGCCGGTGCTCGATGTCGTCGTAGTCCGAGACGGTCCCGCCGTCCTCCACGCGGCCCGCGCGGTTCACCGCTCCCGCGGTCAGCGCGAGCGCCTCCACCAAGGTGGTCTTGCCCGATCCGGAGTGGCCGACCAGCACCACATTCCGTACAGACGCGGGGTGGTCGGCCGCCCTTGCCCTGCCGGCGGCTCCGGGGTGTTCCTTGACCTTGTCGCCCATGGTTATGCCTCCCGTGCACGGTGAGGTCTCTGTGGGCGCGGGCGAGCATGCCGGGCCGCGTGCGGTGGCGGCTCCGATGACGCCCGCGGTTATTCGAGCTTTCCACTCCCGTCACGGTGCGTCCATACGAAGGACGTGATCGTGCCCGCGGGACCCCTGGCGACGGGCCGCCGGTGCCTCCTGAGAGTGCCCACCCGTCGCACACACGCGCGCGTGGCTACGATGGGCCAGCCGGGGTGGCCAGCAGGGGCCGCACGGCGCAACGACCGTCGGGAAGGCCATGCTGAACAAGTACGCGCGTGCATTCTTCACGCGTGTCCTCACACCGTTCGCCGCGTTTCTCATCCGCCGGGGCGTGAGCCCGGACACGGTCACGCTCCTCGGCACGGCCGGAGTGGTCGCGGGCGCGCTGGTCTTCTTCCCCCGGGGCGAGTTCTTCTGGGGCACGATCGTGATCACGCTGTTCGTCTTCTCGGACCTGGTGGACGGCAACATGGCCCGCCAGCTGGGCCGCACCAGCCGCTGGGGCGCCTTCCTGGACTCCACCCTGGACCGGGTCGCCGACGGCGCGATCTTCGGCGGCTTCGCCCTCTGGTACGCCGGCAACGGCGACAACAACGTCCTGTGCGCCGTATCCATCTTCTGCCTGGCCAGCGGCCAGGTGGTGTCGTACACCAAAGCGCGCGGCGAGTCGATCGGGCTGCCGGTGGCCGTCAACGGTCTGGTGGAGCGCGCCGAGCGCCTGGTGATCTCCCTGGTGGCGGCCGGTCTGGCCGGCTTCCACAAGTTCGGGGTCCCGCACATCCAGATCCTGCTGCCGATCGCCTTGTGGATCGTCGCCGGGGGCAGCCTGGTCACCCTGGTCCAGCGGGTCGTCACGGTCCGCCGGGAGTCCGCCGAGGCGGAGGCGGCGGCCGAGCGGGAGAAGGCCTCGCACGGGAGCGAGGCCTCCCAGTGACCGCCGCCGACCGGCTCACCGACTCCCTGTACGGTCTCGGCTGGAGCACCGTCAAGAAGCTTCCCGAACCGGTCGCCGTGCGCCTCGGCGACTCCATCGCGGACCTCGCCTGGAAGCAGCGCGGCAAGGGCGTCCAGCGGCTCGAGTCGAACTACGCGCGCGTGCGGCCCGACGCGAGCCCCGAGCGACTGCGCGAGCTCTCCCGGGCGGGCATGCGCTCGTACCTGCGCTACTGGATGGAGTCCTTCCGGCTGCCGTCCTGGAGCGAGGAGCGGATCCGCACCGGCTTCGTCCCCAAGGACGTCCACCACCTCACCGACGGCCTCGCCTCCGGCCGTGGTGTGATCCTCGCGCTGCCGCACCTGGCCAACTGGGACCTGGCCGGCGCCTGGGTCACCACCGAGCTGGAGACCCCGTTCACGACGGTCGCCGAGCGGCTCAAGCCGGAGACCCTGTACGACCGTTTCGTCGCCTACCGCCAGGGCCTCGGCATGGAGGTCCTCCCGCACAGCGGCGGCACCGCCTTCGGCACCCTGGCCCGCAGGCTGCGCGACGGCGGCCTGGTCTGCCTGGTCGCCGACCGTGACCTGTCCGCCTCCGGCATCGAGGTCGGCTTCTTCGGCGACACCGCGCGGATGCCCGCCGGGCCCGCCCTGCTGGCCCAGCAGACCGGCGCGCTCCTGCTGCCCGTGACGCTCTGGTACGACGACACCCCCGTCATGAAGGGCCGGGTGCACGCCCCGATCGAGGTACCCGAGTCAGGTGACAAGGCGTCGAGGACGTCTGTCATGACACAGGCGCTGGCCGACGCCTTCGCCACCGGGATCGCCGACCATCCGGAGGACTGGCACATGCTCCAGCGCTTGTGGCTCGCCGACCTCGACCCCGCGAAGGGACCGTCGTGAGGATCGGCATCGTCTGCCCCTACTCCTGGGACGTCCCGGGTGGCGTCCAGTTCCACATCCGCGACCTCGCCGAGTACTTCATCCGCCTGGGCCACGAGGTCTCCGTCCTCGCCCCCGCCGACGACGACACTCCGCTCCCGCCCTACGTCGTCTCGGCCGGCCGCGCGGTCCCGGTGCCGTACAACGGCTCGGTGGCCCGCCTCAACTTCGGCTTCCTGTCCGCCGCGCGGGTGCGCCGCTGGCTGCACGACGGCGCGTTCGACGTGGTCCACATCCACGAGCCGATCTCCCCGTCCCTCGGCCTGCTGACCTGCTGGGCGGCGCAGGGTCCGATGGTGGCGACCTTCCACACCTCCAACCCGCGCTCCCGCGCGATGATCGCCGCGTACTCGATCCTCCAGGCGGCCCTGGAGAAGATCAGCGCCCGGATCGCCGTCAGCGAGTACGCCCGCCGCACCCTGGTCGAGCACCTCGGCGGCGACGCCGTCGTGATCCCCAACGGCGTCGACGTCGACTTCTTCGCCAGGGCCGAGCCGCGCCCCGAGTGGCAGGGGGACACCATCGGCTTCATCGGCCGCATCGACGAGCCCCGCAAGGGCCTCCCGGTGCTGATGAAGGCCCTGCCCAAGATCCTCGCCGCCCGCCCGGGGGCCCGGCTCCTGGTGGCCGGCCGGGGCGACGAGGAGGCCGCGGTCGAGTCCCTGCCCGCCGAGCTGCGCTCCCGTGTCGAGTTCCTCGGCATGATCAGTGACGAGGACAAGGCCCGCTTCCTGCGCAGCCTCGACCTGTACATCGCCCCGAACACGGGCGGCGAGAGCTTCGGGATAATCCTGGTGGAAGCCCTGTCCGCGGGCGCCCCGGTCCTCGCCTCCGACCTCGACGCCTTCGCCCAGGTCCTGGACCAGGGCGCGGCGGGTGAGCTCTTCGCCAACGAGGACGCGGACGCGCTGGCGGAAGCGGCGGTACGGCTCCTTTCGGACCCCGAGCGCCGGGCCGAGCTGCGGGAACGGGGAAGCGTCCACGTGCGCCGGTTCGACTGGGCGACGGTCGGCGCGGACATCCTGTCCGTCTACGAGACGGTGACGGCGGGGGCGGCGGCGGTGGCGGCGGACGAGCGGTCGGGGCTGCGGGCGCGGTTCGGGCTGGCGCGGGACTAGGCGCTCCGCTGGAAGCGCCGCGATGTGTCGTCTGCCGTCCGTAGTGTGCGGCGCCGTCGTGGCTTGGCGCGCCCCCCCAGCCTTCGGCCGGGGGTGCCCCCAGCGCCCCTGACGGGGCGCTGTCGTGGGCGTCTGCTATAGCGTTCCGCCCGTGAGCGCTTCCCTCGTCTGGACTCTCTGGATCCTTGCCGCCCTCGTGGTGGTCGGCCTGTACCTGAGCTGGACCGCAGGCCGGCTCGACCGGCTGCACTCGCGTATCGACGCGGCCCGTGCCGCCCTCGACGCCCAGTTGCTGCGGCGCGCCTCGGTGGCACAGGAGCTGGCGACCTCCGGGGTGCTGGATCCCGCCTCCTCGATCGTGCTGTACGAGGCCGCGCACGCGGCCCGGCAGGCCGAGGAGGAGCAGCGGGAGGTCGCGGAGAGCGAGCTGAGCCAGGCCCTGCGGGCCGTCTTCGAGCACCCGCAGCAGGTCGAGGAGGTCCGCCAGGCCCCCGGCGGCGACGCCGCCGCGAGCGAGCTGGCCGAGGCCGTACGCCGGGTCCCGATGGCCCGCCGTTTCCACAACGACGCCGTCGGCGCGGCCCGCCGGCTGCGCGAACACCGCAAGGTCCGCTGGTTCCGGCTGGCCGGGCACGCCCCCTTCCCGCTGGCCTTCGAGATGGACGACGAACCGCCTGCCGCCCTGGTGGACCGCACGGCCTGACCGGAAAACGATCCACCGCCTTCCCATTGGCCCTTGCTGTGGACTGGTCCACTCGCGTTTCCTCGGTGTTTGCAGAAACCCTCTTTCAGCGAGTGAGGTCACCCGTGTCCACCAGTGAGAACCAGACCCCCGAGACCGGCACCGCCCGTGTGAAGCGCGGCATGGCCGAACAGCTCAAGGGCGGCGTGATCATGGACGTCGTCACGCCGGAGCAGGCGAAGATCGCCGAGGACGCGGGCGCCGTCGCCGTCATGGCCCTGGAGCGGGTCCCGGCCGACATCCGCAAGGACGGCGGGGTGGCCCGGATGTCCGACCCGGACATGATCGAGGGCATCATCGAGGCCGTGTCGATCCCGGTGATGGCCAAGTCCCGGATCGGCCACTTCGTCGAGGCCCAGGTCCTGCAGTCGCTCGGCGTCGACTACATCGACGAGTCCGAGGTCCTCACCCCGGCCGACGAGGTCAACCACTCCGACAAGTGGGCCTTCACCACCCCCTTCGTCTGCGGCGCGACCAACCTCGGCGAGGCCCTGCGCCGGATCGCCGAGGGCGCGGCCATGATCCGCTCCAAGGGCGAGGCCGGCACCGGCAACGTCGTCGAGGCCGTCCGCCACCTGCGCCAGATCAAGGGCGAGATCGCCAAGCTGCGCGGCTGCGACAACAACGAGCTGTACGCCGCCGCCAAGGAACTGCGCGCCCCCTACGAGCTGGTCAAGGAGGTCGCCGAGCTCGGGAAGCTGCCGGTCGTGCTGTTCTCCGCCGGCGGCGTCGCCACCCCCGCCGACGCGGCCCTGATGCGTCAGCTCGGCGCCGAGGGCGTCTTCGTCGGCTCCGGCATCTTCAAGTCCGGCGACCCGGCCAAGCGCGCCGCCGCCATCGTCAAGGCGACCACCTTCTACGACGACCCCAAGATCATCGCGGACGCGTCCCGCAACCTCGGCGAGGCCATGGTCGGCATCAACTGCGACACCCTCCCCGAGGCCGAGCGCTACGCCAACCGCGGCTGGTAAGGCCAGAGGGTTTCGCAGACATGACCGACGCACCTGTCATAGGCGTCCTGGCCCTCCAGGGCGACGTACGGGAGCACCTCATCGCCCTGGCCGCGGCCGACGCCGTGGCCAGGCCGGTCAGGCGCCCCGAGGAACTCGCCGAGGTGGACGGCCTCGTCATCCCCGGCGGCGAGTCCACCACCATCTCCAAGCTGGCCGTCCTGTTCGGCGTGATGGAGCCCCTCCGCGCGCGTGTGCGCGACGGAATGCCCGTCTACGGCACCTGCGCCGGCATGATCATGCTCGCCGACAAGATCCTCGACCCGCGCTCGGGCCAGGAGACGATCGGCGGCATCGACATGATCGTGCGCCGCAACGCCTTCGGGCGGCAGAACGAGTCGTTCGAGGCGGCGGTCGACGTCCGCGGGATCGACGGCGATCCTGTAGAGGGCGTGTTCATCCGCGCTCCCTGGGTCGAGTCGGTCGGCGCCGGGGCAGAGGTGCTCGCCGAGCACGACGGCCACATCGTCGCGGTCCGCCAGGGCAACGTGCTCGCCACCTCGTTCCACCCGGAACTGACCGGCGACCACCGTGTGCACGCCCTGTTCGTCGACATGGTGCACGCGAACCGGGCGACGGAGTCCTAGTAGGATCTCTGGCGTTCGTTGTTGGATGGGTTACGCGAAGGAGACAGGCAGATGTCCGGCCACTCTAAATGGGCTACGACGAAGCACAAGAAGGCCGTGATCGACGCCAAGCGCGGCAAGCTCTTCGCGAAGCTCATCAAGAACATCGAGGTCGCGGCCCGCATGGGCGGGGTCGACATCGAGGGCAACCCGACTCTCTACGACGCCATCCAGAAGGCGAAGAAGCAGTCGGTCCCGAACAAGAACATCGACTCCGCGGTCAAGCGCGGCGGTGGCCTCGAGGCCGGTGGCGCCGACTACGAGACGATCATGTACGAGGGCTACGGCCCGAACGGCGTCGCGGTGCTCATCGAGTGCCTCACGGACAACCGCAACCGCGCCGCCTCCGACGTCCGCGTCGCCATGACCCGCAACGGCGGTTCGATGGCCGACCCGGGCTCGGTGTCGTACCTCTTCAACCGCAAGGGCGTCGTGATCGTCCCCAAGGGCGAGCTGAGCGAGGACGACGTGCTCGGCGCGGTCCTGGACGCGGGCGCCGAGGAGGTCAACGACCTCGGTGAGTCCTTCGAGGTGCTGAGCGAGGCCACCGACCTGGTCGCCGTCCGCACCGCCCTCCAGGACTCCGGGATCGACTACGACTCCGCCGAGGCCAACTTCGTCCCGACCATGCAGGTCGAGCTGGACGAGGAGGGCGCCAAGAAGATCTTCAAGCTGATCGACGCCCTCGAGGACAGCGACGACGTGCAGAACGTCTTCGCCAACTTCGACGTCAGCGACGAGGTCATGGAGAAGGTCGACGCGTAGCGCAGCCTCGGGCTGAGCGGACTCGGCGGGCCGGTGGGACACGTCCCACCGGCCCGCCGCCGTTGTCGGTGGTAGCGACTAGCCTGGCACCATCCGTCGATCACCGTCCATGGACCGCAACCATCAATTGAGGAACCACGACGGCGCTCAGCCAGGTCCGCGAGAGCGGCGGCGGCTCAGCCGCAAAGAGGGGAGGGGCGCGGTGCGCGTACTGGGGGTGGACCCCGGGCTGACGCGGTGTGGTGTCGGCGTCGTCGAGGGTGTCGCCGGGCGGCCGCTCACCATGGTCGGCGTGGGGGTCGTACGGACACCCGCGGACGCTGAGCTCGGCCATCGCCTCGTCGCCATCGAGCAGGGCATCGAGCGGTGGCTGGACGAGCACCGGCCCGAGTTCGTCGCCGTGGAGCGGGTGTTCAGCCAGCACAACGTACGGACCGTGATGGGCACCGCCCAGGCCAGCGCCGTCGCCATGCTGTGCGCCGCCCGCCGGGGCATCCCGGTCGCCCTGCACACCCCCAGCGAGGTCAAGGCCGCCGTCACCGGCTCCGGGCGCGCCGACAAGGCCCAGGTCGGCGCCATGGTCACCCGGCTGCTCAGGCTCGGCGCCCCGCCCAAGCCCGCGGACGCCGCCGACGCCCTCGCACTCGCCATCTGCCACATCTGGCGCGCCCCCGCGCAGAACCGACTCCAGCAGGCCGTCGCCCTGCATGCAGCCAACGCAACGAAAGGCCGTACGGCATGATCGCGTTCGTCAGCGGCCCGGTCGCCGCCCTCGCCCCGGACTCGGCCGTCGTCGAGGTGGGCGGGATCGGCATCGCCGTCCAGTGCACCCCCAACACGCTGTCCGGACTGCGCACGGGCCAGCCCGCCAGGCTCGCCACCTCCCTGGTCGTACGCGAGGACTCGCTCACCCTCTACGGCTTCGTGGACGACGACGAGCGCCAGGTCTTCGAGCTGCTCCAGACGGCGAGCGGGGTCGGCCCGCGGCTCGCCCAGGCCATGCTCGCCGTGCACAGCCCGGACGCGCTGCGCCGCGCGGTCGCCACGGGTGACGAGAAGGCGCTGATCGCCGTCCCCGGCATCGGCAAGAAGGGCGCGCAGAAGCTGCTGCTGGAGCTGAAGGACCGCCTCGGCGAACCCCTGGGATCCGCCCCCGCGATCGGCGCCCCGGTCACCCAGGGCTGGCGCGACCAGCTGCACGCCGCCCTGATCGGCCTGGGGTACGCGACCCGGGAGGCCGAGGAGGCCGTCACCGCCGTGGCCCCGCAGGCCGAGGCCGCCGGGGGCAACCCCCAGGTCGGCCCGCTGCTCAAGGCGGCCCTGCAGACCCTCAACCGCGCCCGCTGACCCCACCACCGCTGAGGCACATCACTTATGAACTGGGACGACACGACCGACACCGGCGCCGACGGCGAGCGGCTGGTGGGCGCCGTCGCCGACCGTGAGGACCAGGCCGTCGAGGCCGCCCTGCGCCCCAAGGACCTGGGCGAGTTCATCGGCCAGGAGAAGGTCCGCGAACAGCTCGACCTGGTGCTGCGCGCCGCACGCGCGCGTGGCGCCACCGCCGACCACGTGCTGCTCTCCGGCGCCCCCGGCCTGGGCAAGACCACCCTCTCCATGATCATCGCGGCCGAGATGGGCGCCCCGATCCGCATCACCTCGGGCCCCGCCATCCAGCACGCCGGCGACCTGGCCGCGATCCTCTCCTCCCTCCAGGAGGGCGAGGTCCTCTTCCTCGACGAGATCCACCGCATGTCGCGGCCCGCCGAGGAGATGCTGTACATGGCGATGGAGGACTTCCGCGTCGACGTCATCGTCGGCAAGGGGCCGGGCGCCACCGCCATCCCCCTGGAGCTGCCCCCGTTCACGCTGGTCGGCGCCACCACCCGCGCGGGGCTGCTGCCGCCTCCGCTGCGCGACCGGTTCGGCTTCACCGCGCACATGGAGTTCTACGAGCCGCGCGAGCTGGAGCGGGTGGTGCACCGCTCGGCCAACCTGCTGGACGTCGGGATCGACCCGGCCGGCGCCGCCGAGATCGCCGGCCGCTCGCGCGGCACGCCGCGCATCGCCAACCGGCTGCTGCGCCGGGTCCGCGACTACGCGCAGGTCAAGGCGGACGGACTGATCACCCGTGAGATCGCGCACGCGGCGCTCGCCGTCTACGAGGTGGACGAGCGCGGCCTGGACCGGCTGGACCGCGCGGTCCTGGAGGCCCTGCTCAAGCTGTTCGGCGGCGGGCCGGTCGGCCTGTCCACCCTCGCCGTCGCGGTGGGGGAGGAGCGCGAGACGGTCGAGGAGGTCGCCGAACCCTTCCTGGTCCGCGAGGGCCTGCTGGCCCGCACCCCGCGCGGCCGCGTGGCCACCCCCGCGGCCTGGGCCCACCTGGGCCTGACCGCCCCGCGCGGCGCGGCGGGCGGAACCGGCCAGCAGGACCTGTTCGGCACCTGACACCGACCCGGCGGGGCCGCGGACCTCCGGGCCGCGGCGCTGCGAGAACCGGCCCACCGCCCCGGAACCCGGTGCCCGGACCCGCGCGGGTCCGGGGCCCGATCCGCCCCGGTTCCGGGACCTGGCCTCGTGTACCTCCGGTTCCCGAACCATTGCCGATGAGAACGCCTCGTGCCCGTCGTATCCCGGGACCGGCCCCGGACCCGGGCCCGCGCCGCCCGGACGGTCGGCCGCCCGCCGACCAGGTTCCCGCCGCAGACGTGATCGCTTCGTGACGGCGGGGCATTGGCGGGCCCAGGAACCCAGGTGCCATGCTGAGCGTTGTTCCATGCGCGCGGACTCGCTTAGACTCCGCCGATGCCGCCTATGCGGGCGGCGCCGACCACACCCCCATCATCCAGGCCGCTCACCGCCGCGGCTGCGCGAAGGAAATTCCGTCCCGTGAATAGCTTGCCTCTTCTCGTGTTCATCGTCCTCATCGCGGCCATGTTCCTGATGACGCGTTCCACCCGGAAGCGCCAGCAGCAGGCCACGCAGATGCGGAACGAGATCCAGCCCGGCAACGGGGTCCGCACCATCGGGGGCATGTACGCGACGGTCAAGGAAGTCAACGAGGACACGGTCCTCCTCGACGCCGGCCCGGGTGTCGAGCTCCTCTTCGCGAAGAACGCGATCGGCGCCATCCTCACGGACGACGAGTACAACCGCATCGTGCACGGTATCGAGCACGACCTGAAGTCCGACGCCGACGTCGTCCCGGACGACGCCTCCTCCCTCACCGAGACCGACGACGAGCCTGCCGACGCTGCCGCCGCCTCCGACGACAAGCCCGTCGACCTCGGGAAGAAGGACGCCGCAGGGGACAAGGCCGCGGACGCGGAGAACAAGACCGACGGGCCGGCCGAGTCCGCGACCGCCGAGGCGAAGGCTGACGAAGAGCCGAAGAAGACCGACGGCGACTCCGACGCGAAGTAGCCGTGTCCCGGGGAGCGGTGCGTACATCCCACGCGCACCTCGCACCCCGGGCGCGTCTGTTTCCCGCACGGGATCCCGACACCATGTCATGGCCGACCGCACCGACCAGGCGCGCGGCGGCCCGAGAGGGAGTACGAGAAGGTGGCAGCACCTAAGAGGGGCCGGAGCGCGAGCGCCCAGAGCAAGCCAGGGCGCTCGCTGGCCCTCATCCTGATCGCCATCGTGGCGCTCACCGGCGGAATGTTCGCCTCCGGAAACACCACTCCGCGTCTCGGTATCGACCTGGCCGGTGGTACGAGCATCACGCTGCAGGCGAGGAACGAGCCGGGCCAGCCCAACGCGATCAACAAGACCAACATGAACACCGCGGTCGAGATCATGAACCGCCGTGTCAACGGTCTGGGCGTGTCCGAAGCGGAGGTCCAGACCCAGGGCACCAGCAACATCATCGTCAACATCCCCAAGGGCACGAACTCCGCAGAGGCCCGCCAGCAGGTCGGCACCACCGCGAAGCTGTACTTCCGCCCGGTCCTGGCCCAGGAGGCCAGCGGCGCCGCGGCGTCGAGCGCCTCCCCGAGCGCGTCCGCCAGCGGCAGCTCCACCGCCTCCCCGAGCGCCTCCCCGTCGAGCAGCGCGTCGACGTCCCAGAAGGCCACCGGGTCGTCCGCCTCGCCGTCCTCCTCGGCCACCTCGCAGGGCCGCGCGGTCACCGACGCCCTGAAGGCCGGCTCCACGTCGTCGTCCTCGGCGTCCGCCTCCTCCTCGGCGAGCCCCTCCGCCACCTCCTCGGCCGACGCGAGCGCCTCCGCCGCGGCCTCGAAGCTGGAGGCCGAGTACACCGCGCTGGACTGCACCAAGGCCGCCCAGCGCGCCACCGCAGGCAAGAGCGCCAAGCCGACCGACACCACCGTGGCCTGCGGCAAGATCGGCGGCGCCTGGTTCAAGTACGTGCTCGGCCCGGCCCGCGTCGACGGCACCGATGTCAAGAAGGCCCAGGCCGTCTTCGACACGCAGGGCGCCGCAGGCTGGCAGGTCCAGATGACCTTCACCGGCAGCGGATCCAAGAAGTTCGCGGACGTCACCGGCGAGCTCGCCAAGAACACCACACAGCCGACGAACGAGTTCGGCATCGTCCTCGACGGCGAGGTCGTCTCCAGCCCGACCGTGAGCCAGTCCATCACCGGCGGCTCGGCGGAGATCTCCGGCAGCTTCACCCAGCAAGAGGCCCAGAGCCTCGCCAACGTGCTGTCGTACGGCGCGCTCCCGCTCTCCTTCAGGACGGAGAGCGTCACCACGGTCACCGCCGCCCTCGGCGGTCAGCAGCTGCACGCCGGTCTGCTGGCCGGTGCCATCGGCCTCGCGCTGGTCATCATCTACCTGGTGGCCTTCTACCGCGGCCTGTCGCTGATCGCGATCCCCTCGCTGCTGGTGTCCGCGATCCTGACCTACACGATCATGTCGCTGCTCGGCCCCACGATCCACTTCGCGCTGAACCTGCCCGCGGTCTGCGGTGCGATCGTCGCGATCGGCATCACGGCGGACTCGTTCATCGTGTTCTTCGAGCGCATCCGGGACGAGATCCGCGAGGGCCGTACGCTGCGCCCCGCCGTCGAGCGGGCCTGGCCGCGCGCCCGGCGCACCATCCTGGTCTCCGACTTCGTGTCGTTCCTGGCCGCGGCCGTGCTGTTCATCGTGACCGTCGGCAAGGTCCAGGGCTTCGCGTTCACGCTCGGTCTGACCACCGTGCTCGACGTGGTCGTCGTCTTCTTCTTCACCAAGCCGCTGATGACGATTTTCGCCCGGCGTAAGTTCTTCGCGAGCGGCCACAAGTGGTCCGGGCTCGACCCGAAGGGTCTGGGCGCCAAGGCCCCGCTGCGCCGCACTCGCCGTCCCGCCGGCCCCGTCGCCGGCCCTGTCGACCCGAAGGAAGCGTGAGCGATGTCGAAACTCGGCAACCTCGGCGCCCGACTCCACCGCGGCGAGATCAGCTACGACTTCGTCGGCAAGCGCAAGATCTGGTACGGCGTCTCCATCCTGATCACCATCACGGCCATCGTCGGCCTGGCGGTGCGCGGCCTGAACATGGGCATCGACTTCCAGGGCGGCGCCGTCTTCACCACCTCGAAGACCAGCGTCTCGGTCTCCCAGGCGGAGAGCTATGCGCAGCAGGCCTCCGGCCACGACGCGGTCGTGCAGAAGCTCGGCACGGGCGGTCTGCGCATCCAGATCGCCGGCATGGACACCGAGAAGTCGGACGCGACCAAGGCCGCGCTGGCCAAGGACATGAAGGTGGACCCCGAGTCCATCAACTCCGACCTGGTCGGCCCGAGCTGGGGTGACGAGATCGCCAACAAGGCCTGGGAGGGCCTCGGCATCTTCATGGTCCTCGTGGTGATCTACCTGGCGATCGCCTTCGAGTGGCGCATGGCGCTCGCGGCCCTGGTCGCGCTGATCCACGACATCACCATCACGACCGGTATCTACGCCCTGGTCGGCTTCGAGGTCACGCCCGGTACGGTCATCGGTCTGCTGACGATCCTCGGTTACTCGCTCTACGACACGGTCGTCGTCTTCGACAGCCTCAAGGAGCAGACGAAGGACATCACCAAGCAGACCCGCTTCACCTACAGCGACATCGCCAACCACTCGATCAACGGGACCCTGGTCCGTTCGATCAACACCACGGTGGTCGCGCTGCTGCCGGTCGCGGGCCTGCTGTTCATCGGCGGCGGCTTCCTCGGCGCGGGCACGCTCAACGACATCTCGCTGTCGCTGTTCGTCGGTCTCGCCGCCGGTGCCTACTCGTCGATCTTCATCGCCACGCCGCTCGTCGCCGACCTCAAGGAGGCCGAGCCGCAGATGAAGGCCCTGAAGAAGCGCGTCCTCGCCAAGCGTGCCCAGGCCGCGGCCGAGGAGGAGATGGCCGACGCCCGGGTGGGCGGCTCCGACGAGGGACCCGAGGACGCCGCTCCGGCCGTCGTCGGCCCGCGCAACCAGCCCGCCTCCCGCAACCGGGGCGGCCGCGGCCGTCCGTCGGGGAAGCGCCGGTGACCGACATCAAGGAACTGCTGCTCAGCCGTATCCGGGACGTCGAGGACTACCCGGAGCAGGGCGTGATGTTCAAGGACATCACCCCGCTCCTGGCGGACCCCGCCGCGTTCACCGCGCTCACCGACGCCCTCGCGGAGATCGCCGAGCGCACCGGCGCCACCAAGGTCGTCGGCCTGGAGGCCCGGGGCTTCATCCTGGGCGCCCCGGTCGCCGTCCGCGCCGGTCTCGGCTTCATCCCGGTCCGCAAGGCGGGCAAGCTCCCCGGAGCCACCCTCCGCCAGTCCTACGAGCTGGAGTACGGCTCGGCCGAGATCGAGGTGCACGCCGAGGACCTCGGGGCGGACGACCGGATCCTGATCGTCGACGACGTGCTCGCCACCGGCGGCACCGCCGAGGCCGCGATCCAGCTGATCCACCGGGCCGGCGCCGAGGTCGCGGGCGTCGCGGTCCTGATGGAGCTGGGCTTCCTCGGCGGCCGCGGCCGCCTGGAGCCCGCCCTGCGGGGAGCGCCGCTGGAGGCCCTCCTCCAGGTCTGAGCGGCCTACGACCGACGCGGCGGCCGTCCCCTCGGGGGCGGCCGCCGCGCGTTCCGCGGGACCCGGGGCCACCGGCAGGACACCCCTGCGGAATCCCACCGCAGCCTCCGGTGTTTCTCCCGTATACGGTCCTCTGTCCGGCCTGCAGGCGATGACATGGCCCAGGATCGCTACCATGGGCACTCCGGAGCCTGACCGGGGGACCCGGATCGCGCACGAGGAGCCCTCTTGCCAGACGAGGCCCAGCCACTGACAGCCGCCAAGCCCGAGTCCGCCTCGGCGCCCGCGGCCAAGCCCGCGCCGAACGTGTCGCAGACGAAGAACGACACCCGTGGGCCGGTCGAGCACGCCCAGTCCGCACCGGTCGAGAAGTCGGCCGAGACCTCGCGCCCGAAGCCGGCCCCGCCCGAACGCCCCGCGACCCGCCCCAACAGCGGCCAGCCCGCACGCTCCGGCTCCTCCAACCGCGTCCGGGCCCGCCTCGCCCGCCTCGGCGTACAGCGCGCGAACCCGTACAACCCGGTCCTGGAGCCGCTGCTGCGCATAGTCCGCAGCAACGACCCCAAGATCGAGAACGCCACGCTCCGCCAGATCGAGCGCGCCTACCAGGTCGCCGAGCGCTGGCACCGCGGCCAGAAGCGCAAGAGCGGCGACCCGTACATCACGCACCCGCTCGCGGTGACCACCATCCTCGCCGAGCTGGGCATGGACCCGGCGACCCTGATGGCGGGCCTGCTGCACGACACCGTCGAGGACACCGAGTACGGCCTGGAGGACCTGCGCCGCGACTTCGGCGACGTCGTCGCGCTGCTCGTCGACGGCGTGACCAAGCTGGACAAGGTCAAGTTCGGCGAGGCCGCGCAGGCCGAGACCGTGCGCAAGATGGTCGTCGCCATGGCCAAGGACCCGCGCGTCCTGGTCATCAAGCTCGCCGACCGCCTGCACAACATGCGCACCATGCGCTACCTCAAGCGCGAGAAGCAGGAGAAGAAGGCGCGCGAGACGCTGGAGATCTACGCGCCGCTCGCCCACCGGCTGGGCATGAACACCATCAAGTGGGAGCTGGAGGACCTCGCGTTCGCGATCCTCTACCCCAAGATGTACGACGAAATCGTCCGGCTGGTCGCCGAGCGCGCACCCAAGCGCGACGAGTACCTCGCCATAGTGACCGACGAGGTCCAGGCCGACCTGCGCGCGGCCCGGATCAAGGCGACCGTCACCGGCCGCCCGAAGCACTACTACAGCGTCTACCAGAAGATGATCGTCCGCGGCCGGGACTTCGCGGAGATCTACGACCTGGTGGGCATCCGCGTCCTGGTGGACACCGTCCGCGACTGCTACGCGGCCCTGGGCACCGTCCACGCGCGCTGGAACCCGGTTCCGGGGCGCTTCAAGGACTACATCGCGATGCCCAAGTTCAACATGTACCAGTCGCTGCACACGACGGTCATCGGCCCCAACGGCAAGCCGGTCGAACTCCAGATCCGCACGTTCGACATGCACCGCCGCGCCGAGTACGGCATCGCCGCGCACTGGAAGTACAAGCAGGAGGCCGTCGCCGGCGCCTCCAAGGTGCGCACCGACGTGCCGAAGTCGGCCGGCAAGGGCAAGGACGACCACCTCAACGACATGGCGTGGCTGCGCCAGTTGCTGGACTGGCAGAAGGAGACCGAGGACCCCAGCGAGTTCCTGGAGTCCCTGCGCTTCGACCTGTCCCGCAACGAGGTCTTCGTCTTCACGCCCAAGGGCGACGTCATAGCGCTCCCGGCCGGGGCCACCCCGGTCGACTTCGCCTACGCCGTCCACACCGAGGTCGGCCACCGCACGATAGGGGCCAGGGTCAACGGCCGTCTCGTCCCGCTCGAATCGACGCTGGACAACGGCGACCTGGTCGAGGTCTTCACCTCCAAGGCGACCGGCGCCGGACCGTCCCGCGACTGGCTCGGCTTCGTCAAGTCCCCGCGTGCCCGCAACAAGATCCGCGGCTGGTTCTCCAAGGAGCGCCGGGACGAGGCGATCGAGCACGGCAAGGACGCCATCGTCCGCGCGATGCGCAAGCAGAACCTGCCGATCCAGCGCATCCTCACCGGCGACTCGCTGGTCACCCTCGCGCACGAGATGCGCTACCCGGACATCTCCTCGCTGTACGCGGCGATCGGCGAGGGCCATGTGGCCGCGCAGAACGTCGTGCAGAAGCTGGTGCAGGCGCTCGGCGGCGAGGAGGCGGCCACCGAGGAGATCGACGAGTCGGTCCCGCCGACCCGCGGCCGCCGCAGCAAGCGGCGCAGCAGCCAGGACCCCGGCGTGGTCGTGAAGGGCGTCGACGACGTCTGGGTCAAGCTGGCCCGCTGCTGCACCCCCGTGCCCGGCGACCCGATCATCGGCTTCGTCACGCGCGGCAGCGGGGTCTCGGTGCACCGCAGCGACTGCGTCAACGTCGAGTCACTGTCCCGCGAGCCCGAGCGCATCCTCGACGTCGAGTGGGCGCCCACCCAGTCCTCGGTCTTCCTGGTCGCCATCCAGGTCGAGGCACTGGACCGCTCCCGGCTCCTCTCGGACGTCACCCGCGTCCTGTCCGACCAGCACGTCAACATCCTCTCCGCGGCCGTCCAGACCTCCCGCGACCGGGTGGCCACCTCCCGCTTCACCTTCGAGATGGGCGACCCCAAGCACCTGGGCCACGTCCTGAAGGCCGTACGGGGCGTGGAGGGCGTGTACGACGTCTACCGGGTCACCTCGGCGCGCAGCCGGTCGTAGCGGCGTACAGGCATACGACGAAGGGGCCCCGTACGCCGTGTACGGGGCCCCTCGTAGAACATCCTGCGGAGGTTCAGCCGCCGAACTCCTGGAGGCCCTTCAGGGCCTGGTCCAGGAGCGCCTGGCGGCCCTCCAGCTCACGCTCCAGCTTCTCCGCCTTCGACGCGTTGCCCTGGGCGCGGGCCTGCTCGATCTGCGTATGCAGCTTGTCGACGGCGGCCTGCAGCTGGCCGGTCAGGCCCGCGGCACGCGCGCGTGCCTCCGGGTTGGTCCGGCGCCACTCGGCCTCCTCGGCCTCCTGGATGGCCCGGTCGACCGTGTGCATCCGGCCCTCGACCTTCGGACGCGCGTCGCGCGGCACGTGGCCGATGGCCTCCCACCGCTCGTTGATCGAGCGGAAGGCGGACCGCGCGGACTTCAAGTCCGTGATGGGCAGGAGCTTCTCGGCCTCGGCGGCCAGCTCCTCCTTCAGCTTCAGGTTCTCCGTCTGCTCCGCGTCCCGCTCCGCGAAGGCGGACCCGCGCGCCGCGAAGAACACGTCCTGGGCGCCGCGGAAGCGGTTCCACAGGTCGTCCTCGTGCTCGCGCTGGGCGCGGCCGACGGCCTTCCACTCGGCCATCAGCTCGCGGTAGCGCGCGGCCGTCGGACCCCAGTCCGTCGAGTCCGACAGCGACTCGGCCTCGGCGACCAGCTTCTCCTTGGCCTTGCGGGCGTCCTCGCGCTGGGCGTCCAGCTGCGCGAAGTGCGCCTTGCGGCGCTTGGAGAACGCCGAGCGGGCGTGCGAGAAGCGGTGCCACAGCTCGTCGTCCGACTTGCGGTCGAGACGCGGCAGGCCCTTCCACGTGTCCACCAGGGACCGCAGCCGCTCACCGGCCGCCCGCCACTGGTCGGACTGCGCCAGCTGCTCCGCCTCGGCGACCAGGTCCTCCTTGGCCTGGCGGGCCTGGTCGGACTGCTTGGCACGCTGCGCCCTGCGCTCCTCGCGGCGCGAGTCCACGGTCTTCACCAGCTCGCCGAGCCGGGTGCGCAGCGCCTCCAGGTCACCGACCGCGTGGTGCGCCTCCACCTGCTCGCGCAGGTGCTCGATGGCGGCCTGGGCGTCCTTCGCGGACAGGTCGGTGGTCTGTACTCGCTTTTCGAGGAGGCCGATCTCGACAACCAGGCCCTCGTACTTGCGCTCGAAGTAGGCCAGCGCCTCCTCGGGGGAGCCGGCCTGCCAGGACCCGACGACCTGCTCGCCGTCGGCCGTACGCACGTACACGGTCCCCGTCTCGTCGACGCGGCCCCACGGGTCGCTGCTCACAGCGCCTCCTCCACATGATGCCCGCGAGGGGCCTCAGCGCCCCCGGGCATCGTCCACAGTTTCGTCACGGCCAACATAGGCGACCGGCGGGTTGCCTGTCCGCATCCCGCGCGACCGAAATTTCGCAGTTCGTGGTCAGGATTTCGTGACCGTGGCCTTGTTGATCACGACCGTTGCGTTCGGGGCTCCGTCACCCTGTCCCGTGCTCTCACCCGCGGCGGCGATTTTCTTGAGGATCTTCAGGCCGGCGGCGTCGACCGTGCCGAACGGGGTGTAGCTGGCCGGCAACTGGCTGTCCTGGTAGACCAGGAAGAACTGGCTGCCGCCGGTGTGCTTCTGGCCCGTGTTGGCCATCGCGACGGTGCCCGCCGGGTAGACACCGCCCTTCAGACTCGTGTCCTTCAGGTTCTCGTCAGGGATCGTGTACCCCGGACCGCCGCTTCCGGTACCCGTCGGGTCGCCGCACTGCAGCACGTAGATGCCGTTGGTGGTGAGCCGGTGGCACTTGGTGTGGTCGAAGTAGCCCTTCGACGCGAGGAAGTCGAACGAGTTCACGGTGTGCGGGGCCGCCGACGTCTTCAGCGCGATGCCGATGTCGCCGCAGGTCGTCGACAGCGTCATCGTGTACTTCGCCGACGTGTCGATCGTCATCGCCGGCTCCTTCTTCCAGCTCATCTTCTTCACCGAGCCGGCCGCGGCCTTCTCGCACGGGTCAGGAGCCTTGCTGGGCGAGGCGGAGGCGCTGGGAGTCGTCTCCGAACCGGCGTTCACCTTGTCGTCGTTGCCCTTCAGCGCACCGGTCGTGTAGAGCGTGACTCCCACGATCACGACCACGCCGAGCACCGAAGCGATCACCGAGTTGCGCATGCGTGTCTTGCGCCGTGCGCTGGTACGCCGTTGCTGCTGCCGCAAGAACTTCTCCCGGGCGAGCTGACGCCGCCGCTGCTCCTGGCTGACCACCGGGTTCTCTCCTCATGCGTGTCGTGTGTCGACCGGTACGCGTGCGTCCTGTGCGCTGTGTGAGCCGACTGCTGCGTGTAGCCCCGTACCGTATATGGGTTCGCTGAGGAAACGGCAGCGCCGGTAGGCTCTGGACCACAGCTTGCAGCCACCCGAACCGACACAACGAAGGACGATCGTGCTCATTGCCGGGTTCCCCGCCGGGGCCTGGGGGACGAACTGTTATCTCGTCGCCCCCGCCGCCGGTGCGGAGTGCGTGATCATCGACCCCGGCCACCAGGCCGCCGAAGGCGTCGAGGAAGCACTGCGGAAGCATCGGCTCAAGCCCGTCGCCGTCGTCCTCACTCACGGCCACATCGACCACGTGGCCTCGGTCGTCCCCGTCTGCGGAGCGCACGGCGTACCGGCCTGGATCCACCCCGAGGACCGGTACATGATGAGCGATCCCGAGAAGGCGCTCGGCCGGTCCATCGGCATGCCGCTGATGGGCGAGCTGACGGTGGGGGAGCCGGACGACGTCTTCGAACTGACCGACGGCGCGAAGCTGGAGCTGGCCGGACTCGAACTCTCCGTCGCGCACGCGCCGGGCCATACCAGGGGGTCGGTGACCTTCCAGATGCCGGAGACGGCCGACATTCCGTCGGTCTTCTTCTCGGGCGATCTGCTCTTCGCCGGCTCCATCGGACGCACGGACCTGCCGGGCGGCTCCATGGACGACATGCTGGCCTCGGTGGCCCGCGTGTGCCTGCCGCTCGACGACTCCACCGTGGTGCTGTCCGGCCACGGCCCCCAGACGACCATCGGCCAGGAGCGCGCCACCAACGCCTACTTGCGGCGGGTGGCCGCCGGCCAGGGAGCGACGGACGCTCCCCGACGAGGAATGTGACGAGAGACCTCCCGTGAGCACCTTTCAGGCCCCCAAGGGCACCTACGACCTGATCCCGCCGGACTCCGCCAAGTACCTCGCCGTCCGCGAGGCGATCGCCGCGCCGCTGCGCAACTCCGGCTACGGCTACATCGAGACCCCGGGCTTCGAGAACGTCGAGCTCTTCGCGCGCGGTGTCGGTGAGTCCACCGACATCGTCACGAAGGAGATGTACGCGTTCGAGACGAAGGGCGGCGACAGGCTGGCCCTGCGTCCCGAGGGCACGGCCTCCGTGCTGCGCGCCGCACTGGAGGCGAACCTCCACAAGTCCGGCAACCTCCCCGTCAAGCTCTGGTACTCCGGCTCGTACTACCGCTACGAGCGCCCGCAGAAGGGCCGTTACCGCCACTTCTCGCAGGTCGGTGCGGAGGCGATCGGCGCCGAGGACCCGGCGCTGGACGCCGAGCTGATCATCCTCGCCGACCAGGCGTACCGCTCGCTGGGGCTGCGCGACTTCCGCATCCTGCTGAACAGCCTGGGCGACAAGGAGTGCCGCCCGGTCTACCGTGCGGCTCTCCAGGACTTCCTGCGCGGCCTGGACCTGGACGAGGACACCCTGCGCCGGGCCGAGATCAACCCCCTGCGCGTCCTGGACGACAAGCGCGAGTCGGTCCAGAAGCAGTTGGGCGACGCGCCTCTCCTCCGTGACTACCTGTGCGACGCCTGCAAGGCGTACCACGAGGAGGTCCGCGAGCTGATCACGGCGGCGGGCGTCGCCTTCGAGGACGACCCGAAGCTGGTCCGCGGCCTGGACTACTACACCCGCACCACCTTCGAGTTCGTCCACGACGGTCTGGGCTCCCAGTCCGCGGTGGGCGGCGGCGGCCGCTACGACGGCCTCTCCGAGATGATCGGCGGGCCCGCGCTGCCGTCCGTCGGCTGGGCCCTGGGCGTGGACCGCACGGTGCTGGCGCTGGAGGCCGAGGGCGTCGAACTGGACATCCCGTCCGCCACCAGCGTCTTCGCGGTACCGCTCGGCGAGGAGGCACGCCGCGTGCTCTTCGCGAAGGTCACGGAGCTGCGCCGGGTGGGCATCGCGGCGGACTTCTCCTACGGCGCCAAGGGCCTCAAGGGCGCCATGAAGAACGCCAACCGCAGCGGCGCCCGCTACACGATCGTCGCCGGTGAACGGGATCTCGCGGAGGGCGTGGTCCAGCTGAAGGACATGGAGTCCGGCGAGCAGTCCGCGGTGGGTGTGAACGAGATCGTCGCGGAGCTGGAGTCGAGGCTCGGCTAGCGGGACCGGGTGGCCGGTCGCCCCCGCCACCGGCCGGTCAACTCGCCGAGAACTGGGCGCAGTTGACCGGCACGGTAAACGCTTGGCGATGTCTCCGAACAGGTGTGCGTGGCCTCCCTATGCTGCGCGCATGAAACTCTTCCGGTCGCGCGACCGCGTGGACACCCCACCCCCGGCGGGCTCTCCCCTGCACCTGGCGAACGACCACTTCCGGGCCGGGCGGTACGCCGAGGCGGCGGCCGAGGCGCGGGCGGTGGCCGAGGGCGATCCCCGGCACGCTCCGCCGGCTCGGAGCATCGTCGCGACGGCCCTGGGCGCCCAGGGCCGTCATGCCGAGGCCCTCGCCGAGTACGACGCGCTGCTGCCCGTCTTCGGCAGGAAATACGGCGCCGAACACCTGCTGACGCTGCAACTGCGCTCGAACCGCGCCCAGACGCTGATCGCGCTCGACCGGTACGCCGAGTGCGAGGTGGAGTGCGCCGCCGTCGCCCGGGCCGCGGTCCGCGGCACCGGACCGCAGATCCCGATCCTGGCGGGAGCCGCCCGCAACGGACAGATCTACGCCGTCAACGCACAGGGCCGGCACGAGGAGGCCGAGGCGCTCGCCCGCGACGCCCTGACCGCCCGTGACTCGCCCGACCGGCTCACCCTGGCCCTGCGGCTCGGCCTGGCCCGCAGTCTCAACGGGCAGGCCCGCCACGAGGAGGCCCTCACGGAGGCGCAGCGCGCCGAAGATCTGCAGCGGAGTCTGTCCGAGGCCCAGCGCCGCCCGGAGACCGGTGCCGTCGAACTGGCCACGGCCACCGCCCTCGTGGGGCTGGGCCGCAGCGCCGAGGCCCGCCCGCTGGTGGTGGCCGCCCGGGACGCCTGCGTCGCCGCCTTCGGGCCGGACCACTACCGCGTCGCCGAGGCCCGGGCCCTGCTCGACCGCATCGACGGCGCCTGACCGGACGTGCGTCACCGGTCGAGCAGCCCGCACTGCATGGCGCCGGTGGCGGCCGCCGTGCGGTCGGACACGCCCAACTTGCAGCTCGCGGACCGTCAACTCGGCGGGCGCCGATTCGTCCTGCCAGACGATGCCCACCCGGGACCGCCACGCGCGCGTGCCCGTCGCCGGGTCCGCGCCCGGGTCCGACACCTCGGCCGCGTCCCGGCCCCGGTCGCCCTGGAGGATCTCCACCGTCGTGCTCTTGCCCGCCCCGCCCCGCCGGATGCCCAGGTCGATGCCGTCCACCGCGGTCACGCCGCCGTACCGCTTGCGCGGTCCGCGGACGTCCACCCCGAGTTCGTACCCGTGTGCTGTCATGGCCCCGAGCATCGGCCGGAACCGAGCTTTCCGGGACGACCGTGCGTACTTCCTTATGTCCACCGAACGGTGGGCAGGGCGCCTCGTGCGGCACAATGGCCCCTGCCCGAAGAAGTTCCAACTCTCAAACAGACGGAATCGGCGTGATGAGCAAGACGACAGTCAAGGACGTCTCCACCGAGCCCGAGCCCGAGCACGCCTCCGCGGCAGCGCGGACCGAGGGCGGCAGCCGCGCCTTCGCGCTGCTGCTGATCATCACCGGCGCCGCCGGACTGCTCGCCGCGTGGGTCATCACGATCGACAAGTTCAAGCTGCTGGAAGCGAAGGTCGAGGGCAAGACGTTCACCCCCGGGTGCAGCCTCAACCCGGTGGTCTCCTGCGGCAGCGTCATGGAGTCCAAGCAGGCCGCCGCCTTCGGCTTCCCGAACCCGATGCTCGGCCTGGTCTGCTACGGCATCGTCATCTGCGTCGGCATGAGCCTGCTGGCCCGCGCCCGCTTCCCGCGCTGGTACTGGCTGACCTTCAACTTCGGCACGCTCTTCGGCGTGGGCTTCTGCACCTGGCTGCAGTTCCAGTCCCTGTACCGGATCAACGCGCTGTGCCTGTGGTGCTCGCTGGCCTGGGTCGCCACCATCACCATGTTCTGGTACGTGACCTCCTTCAACATCCGCAAGGGCTTCCTGCCGACCCCGAAGTGGCTGAAGTCGTTCTTCGGCGAGTTCACCTGGGTGCTGCCGGTCCTGCACATCGGCATCATCGGCATGCTGATCCTGACCCGCTGGTGGGACTTCTGGACCAGCTGACGACCGGGGCCGCCGGCGGCCCCGGCCGGATTGTCAGTGCCGTGACTTAGGGTTTCAGCGTGGAACCCGACCTGTTCACCGCCGCCGCAGAAGAACGCCAGGAGAAGGACCCGACCGGCAGCCCCCTGGCGGTGCGGATGCGCCCGCGCACCCTCGACGAGGTGGTGGGCCAGCAGCATCTGCTCAAGCCGGGATCCCCGCTGCGCAGACTGGTCGGCGCGGGCTCCGGCGGCCCGGCCGGACCGTCCTCCGTGATCCTCTGGGGGCCGCCCGGTACCGGCAAGACGACCCTCGCGTACGTCGTCTCCAAGGCGACCGACAAGCGGTTCGTGGAGCTCTCGGCGATCACCGCCGGCGTCAAGGAGGTCCGCGCGGTCATCGACGGCGCCCGCCGGGCCACCGGGGGCTACGGCAAGGAGACCGTCCTCTTCCTGGACGAGATCCACCGCTTCAGCAAGGCCCAGCAGGACTCCCTGCTCCCGGCCGTCGAGAACCGCTGGGTCACCCTGATCGCCGCGACCACCGAGAACCCGTACTTCTCGGTGATCTCCCCGCTCCTGTCCCGCTCCCTGCTCCTCACCCTCGAACCGCTCACCGACGACGACGTCCGCGGCCTGCTGCGCCGTGCCCTCACCGACGAGCGGGGCCTGAAGGACGCCGTCGCCCTCCCCGGGGACACCGAGGAGCACCTGCTGCGCATCGCCGGCGGCGACGCCCGCCGCGCCCTGACCGCCCTGGAGGCCGCCGCCGGGGCCGCCCTCGACAAGGGCGAGACGGAGATCGGCCTGGCGACCCTGGAGGAGGTCGTCGACCGGGCCGCGGTGAAGTACGACCGCGACGGTGACCAGCACTACGACGTCGCCAGCGCCCTGATCAAGTCCATCAGGGGGTCGGACGTCGACGCGGCCCTGCACTACCTGGCCCGGATGATCGAGGCCGGGGAGGACCCCCGCTTCATCGCCCGCCGTCTGATGATCTCGGCGAGCGAGGACATCGGCCTCGCCGACCCGAACGCCCTGCCCATAGCCGTGGCCGCCGCCCAGGCCGTCGCCATGATCGGCTTCCCCGAGGCCGCCCTCACCCTCAGCCATGCCACCATCGCCCTCGCCCTGGCCCCCAAGTCCAACTCCGCGACCACCGCGATCGGCGCCGCCCTGGAGGACGTCCGCAAGGGCCTGGCCGGACAGGTGCCCCCGCACCTGCGCGACGGCCACTACAAGGGCGCCGCCAAGCTGGGCCACGCGCAGGGCTACGTCTACCCGCACGACCTGCCCGAGGGCATCGCCGAGCAGCAGTACGCCCCGGACACCGTCAGGGACCGGGAGTACTACACCCCGACCCGGCACGGCGCCGAGGCGCGGTACGCCGACGCGGTCGAGTGGACCAGGAAGCACCTCGGTCGCAGGCGGTCCTGAGCAGCCTGTAGACTGCCCGGAAGCGCCGAGTCCCGCGCAGTCAGAGCGGGACAGCCGGCCGGAACCCCCGCGAGGGGGCTCCAGGAGCGTCGCGCACCGTCGAACGGTGTCGCGGGCAGCCCACCACCACTCGCCGCACGGCGGAATCGGTCGGTGGGCCACTCGCGTGCTGCACGTATGTGCCCAGACCAGGGGAGCGGCTGCCCACCAGGCCCGGCAACGGGTTGTGGAGGGTTTCCCCGGCTGCGGATTGCGACCTCCCTCAACCCTGACGAGCCGAATAGTCAGAAGGAAGAAAGAGACAGTGGCGAACCAGTCCCGCCCCAAGGTCAAGAAGTCGCGTGCCCTCGGCATCGCGCTGACCCCGAAGGCCGTCAAGTACTTCGAGGCCCGCCCCTACCCGCCGGGTGAGCACGGTCGCGGTCGCAAGCAGAACTCGGACTACAAGGTCCGTCTGCTGGAGAAGCAGCGTCTGCGCGCGCAGTACGACATCTCCGAGCGTCAGCTGGTCCGTGCCTACGAGCGTGCCTCCAAGGTGCAGGGCAAGACCGGTGAGGCCCTGATCGTCGAGCTGGAGCGCCGCCTCGACGCGCTGGTCCTGCGTTCGGGCATCGCCCGCACGATCTACCAGGCCCGCCAGATGGTCGTCCACGGCCACATCCAGGTCAACGGCCAGAAGACCGACAAGCCGTCCTTCCGGGTCCGCCCGGACGACGTCGTGCAGGTCCGCGACCGTTCCAAGGACAAGACGCTCTTCCAGATCGCCCGTGAGGGCGGCTTCGCCCCCGACGGCGAGACCCCCCGCTACCTGCAGGTGAACCTCAAGGCCCTGGCGTTCCGCCTGGACCGCGAGCCGAACCGCAAGGAAGTTCCGGTCATCTGCGACGAGCAGCTCGTCGTCGAGTACTACGCCCGCTGATCACCGGCCGGGTGTAGCACCTCAGCGTCAGCCCGCCGTCTCCCCGCCCTTCCGGGCGGGCGAGGCGGCGGGCTTCCGCATGTGTGTGCTCGGTCCGTACGACCGCTTCCCACAACTCCGCTCTCCGCGCGCGCTAATCCGGTACGGACCCCGAGCCCCGGCGCGATAGGCTCGGTGCAGACTTTTCGTGGTAGATCCACGTTGATCCACGGAGGAGTTGATCCACGTGGTCCGGGACGAGACAGGGAGCGGGTGCGCGCGGTGTCCGGTGGAGAGGTGGCCGGGATCCTGGTGGCCGTCTTCTGGGCGATCCTGGTCTCCTTCCTCGCGGTGGCTCTCGTGAGGCTGGCCCAGACGCTCAAGGCGACCACCAAGCTGGTGGCGGACGTGACCGACCAGGCCGTCCCGCTGCTCGCCGACGCCTCCGCGGCCGTACGCTCCGCGCAGACCCAGATCGACCGGGTCGACGCGATCGCCTCCGACGTCCAGGAGGTCACGTCCAACGCCTCCGCACTGTCCACCACGGTCGCCTCCACCTTCGGCGGCCCGCTGGTCAAGGTCGCGGCCTTCGGCTACGGCGTGCGCCGGGCGCTGGCCGGCCGCAAGGCGGACGTGCCCGTGAAGGAGCCCAGGCGTACGGTGATCGTGGGCCGGACCGTCCCCGCCGCACGTCGGAAGAACCGGGGAAAGTAGGAGCCAGGCCATATGTTCCGCCGTACGTTCTGGTTCACCACCGGTGTCGCCGCCGGAGTGTGGGCCACCACCAAGGTCAACCGCAAGCTGAAGCAGCTGACCCCCGAGAGCCTCGCCGCCACCGCCGCGAACAAGGCCCTGGAGACCGGCCACCGGATCAAGGACCGGGCGGTCGGCTTCGCGCTCGACGTCCGCGACAACATGGCCCAGCGGGAGGAAGAGCTGGGCGACGCGCTGGGCATCAACGCGAATCCCGAGCTCCCCGCGCCCCGGCGGCTCGCCGCCATCGAGAACCGCAGCAACCCGAAGTACGCCGATGACAGGACGACGTACTCGTACAACCGGAATGAGGACCACTGATGGAGTCGGCTGAGATCCGCCGCCGCTGGCTGAGCTTCTACGAGGAGCGCGGGCACACCGTCGTCCCTTCGGCGTCGCTCATCGCGGACGACCCGACTCTGCTCCTCGTCCCGGCCGGCATGGTGCCCTTCAAGCCCTACTTCCTCGGTGAGGTCAAGCCGCCCTGGGCGCGCGCCACCAGCGTGCAGAAGTGCGTGCGCACCCCTGACATCGAAGAGGTCGGCAAGACCACCCGGCACGGCACCTTCTTCCAGATGTGCGGCAACTTCTCCTTCGGCGACTACTTCAAGGAAGGCGCCATCAAGTACGCCTGGGAGCTGCTCACCACGCCCCAGGACAAGGGTGGTTACGGCCTGGAGCCGGACCGGCTGTGGATCACCGTCTACAAGGACGACGACGAGGCCGAGCGCATCTGGCACGAGGTCATCGGCGTGCCCAAGGAGCGCATCCAGCGCCTCGGCATGAAGGACAACTACTGGTCCATGGGCGTCCCCGGCCCGTGCGGCCCGTGTTCCGAGATCAACTACGACCGCGGCCCCGAGTTCGGCGTCGAGGGCGGCCCCGCCGTCAACGACGAGCGGTACGTGGAGATCTGGAACCTGGTCTTCATGCAGTACGAGCGTGGCGAGGGCATCGGCAAGGACAACTTCGAGATCCTCGGCGAGCTGCCCAGCAAGAACATCGACACGGGCCTCGGCCTGGAGCGTCTCGCCATGATTCTGCAGGGCGTGCAGAACATGTACGAGATCGACACTTCCATGGCCGTCATCAAGAAGGCCACCGAGCTGACCGGCGTCCACTACGGCGACGCCCACGCCTCGGACGTCTCGCTGCGGGTCGTCACCGACCACATGCGCACGTCGGTCATGCTCATCGGTGACGGCGTCACCCCCGGCAACGAGGGCCGCGGCTACGTGCTGCGCCGCATCATGCGCCGTGCCATCCGCAACATGCGGCTGCTCGGCGCCACCGGTCCGGTCGTCCTCGACCTGATCGACACCGTGATCGCCATGATGGGCCAGCAGTACCCGGAGCTGGTCACCGACCGCGAGCGCATCGAGAAGGTCGCCGTCGCCGAGGAGAACGCCTTCCTCAAGACGCTGAAGGCCGGTACGAACATCCTCGACACCGCCGTCACCGAGACCAAGGAGTCCGGCGGCTCGGTGCTGGCCGGCGACAAGGCGTTCCTGCTCCACGACACCTGGGGCTTCCCGATCGACCTCACCCTCGAAATGGCCGCCGAGCAGGGTCTCTCGGTGGACGAGGAGGGCTTCCGCCGCCTGATGAAGGAGCAGCGGGAGCGCGCCAAGGCCGACGCCCAGGCCAAGAAGACCGGGCACGCCGGCGCCGGCGCCTACCGCGAGATCGCCGACAGGACCGGCGAGACCGACTTCATCGGCTACAGCGACACCGAGGGCGAGACCACCATCGTCGGCATCCTCGTGGACGGCGTCTCCTCGCCGGCCGCCGGTGAGGGCGACGAGGTCGAGATCGTCCTGGACCGCACCCCGTTCTACGCCGAGGGCGGTGGCCAGATCGGCGACACCGGCCGGATCAGGGTCGACTCCGGTGCCGTCATCGAGGTCCGCGACACCCAGAAGCCGGTCCCGGGCGTCTACGTCCACAAGGGCGTCGTCCAGGTCGGCGAGGTCACCGTCGGTGCCAAGGCCCACGCCTCGATCGACTCCCGGCGCCGGACCGCCATCGCCCGCGCCCACTCGGCCACCCACCTCACCCACCAGGCGCTGCGCGACGCCCTCGGCCCGACGGCCGCCCAGGCCGGTTCCGAGAACCAGCCCGGCCGCTTCCGCTTCGACTTCGGCTCGCCGTCCGCCGTTCCGACGGCCGTGATGACCGACGTCGAGCAGAAGATCAACGAGGTGCTCGCCCGCGACCTCGACGTGCGCGCCGACATCATGGGCATCGACGAGGCCAAGAAGCAGGGCGCCATCGCCGAGTTCGGCGAGAAGTACGGCGAGCGGGTCCGTGTGGTGACCATCGGCGACTTCTCCAAGGAGCTGTGCGGCGGCACCCACGTGCACAACACCTCCCAGCTCGGCCTGGTGAAGCTGCTCGGCGAGTCGTCGATCGGCTCGGGTGTCCGTCGTATCGAGGCCCTCGTCGGCGTCGACGCCTACAACTTCCTCGCCCGTGAGCACACGGTCGTCGCCCAGCTCCAGGAGCTGATCAAGGGCCGTCCGGAGGAGCTCCCGGAGAAGGTCTCCGCCATGCTCGGCAAGCTGAAGGACGCCGAGAAGGAGATCGAGAAGTTCCGCGCGGAGAAGGTGCTGCAGGCCGCCGGCGGTCTCGTCGAGTCCGCCAAGGACGTCCGCGGGATCGCCGTGGTGACCGGGCAGGTCCCGGACGGCACCACCGCGGACGACCTGCGCAGGCTGGTCCTCGACGTGCGCGGCCGCATCCAGGGCGGACGCGCCGCCGTGGTCGCCCTGTTCACGGTCAACAACGGCAAGCCGCTCACGGTCATCGCCACCAACGACGCCGCCCGCGACCGCGGCCTCAAGGCCGGTGACCTGGTCCGCGCCGCCGCCAAGGCCCTCGGCGGCGGCGGTGGCGGCAAGCCGGACGTCGCCCAGGGCGGCGGCCAGAACCCGGCCGCGGTCGGCGAGGCCATCGACGCCGTCGAACGCCTCGTGACCGAGTCCGCCAAGTAAGGAAACGGTCGGAAATGCGCAAAGGACGTCGACTCGCGATCGACGTCGGGGACGCCCGGATCGGGGTCGCCTCGTGCGACCCCGACGGGATCCTCGCCACCCCGGTCGAGACGGTCCCCGGCCGCGACATCCCGGCGGCCCACCGCAGGCTGCGGCAGCTGGTCGAGGAGTACGAACCGGTCGAGGTCGTCGTCGGGCTCCCGCGCTCTCTCAAGGGAGGCGAGGGCCCGGCCGCCGTCAAGGTCCGGGCCTTCGCCCAGGAGCTCGCCCAGGGCGTCAAACCGGTGCCGGTCCGGCTGGTCGACGAGCGGATGACGACCGTGACGGCCAGTCAGGGGCTGCGCGCGTCGGGGGTGAAGTCCAAGAAGGGGCGCTCGGTCATCGACCAGGCCGCCGCTGTGATCATCCTCCAGCAGGCGCTGGAATCCGAACGGGTGTCAGGTAAACCACCCGGCGAGGGCGTCGAAGTAGTCATCTGATCGCGATACGGTAACGTTCCGCGCGATGCGATGGTTTTCGAACAGCCACCGCACAGCAAGAGGCGGAACGGTCGGTCGGCCCACCAGCCGCGTGACGCGCCGCCTCGCGGCTCTAGGGGATCGATGACTGAGTATGGCCGGGGCCCAGGCTCCGAACCGTGGCACCCGGAGGACCCGTTGTACGGGGACGACGGGTGGGGAGGACAGCAGGCCCACGTGGGTCAGCAGTCCCCCTACGGCGGCCAGCCGCAGCACTACCCGCAGCAGTCGCAGCAGGAGCAGTACGGCGACTGGGGCCAGCACCCGCAGGGCGGGTACGACCAGCAGCAGTACGCGTACTACGACGAACAGGGCCAACTCCAGTACGCCGACGGGCACGGCCAGCACGCCCACGGGCACGGGCAGCCGCAGTACGACCAACAGTACGTCGGCCATGCCCCGCAGCAGTACCACCAGGGCACCTGGGACGCGACCGGCACCCACGGCCACGTCCCCTACGCCGCCGACCCGGGCGACCCCTACGGGCAGCAGCCCGTGGCCTACGGCGCCGAACAGCCCGACTTCTACGGCACCGAGGACGCCTACCCGCCCCCGGAGCCGCCCGGCCGCCGGCGCCCCGAGCCGGAACCGCAGCCGGAGCCGGCCGTCGAGGAGGAGGAAGAGCAGCACCCCTTCTTCACAGGCGCCGACGACGATGACGACGACGGGGACGACGACCCGAAAGGGCGCCGCGGTGGTGGCCGCGGCAAGGACGCCAAGGGGGGCAAGGGCGCCAAGAAACGCCGCAGCGGCTGTGCCTGCCTGGTGGTCTGCCTGGTCTTCGGCGGCGGCGCGGCCACCGTCGGCTACTTCGGCTGGCACTTCTACCAAAATCGTTTCGGCGCGGCCCCGGACTACGCGGGCGGCGGCACCGCCGAGACCGTGACCGTCCAGATCCCCAAGGGCGCGGGCGGATACGACATCGGCCGTCGGCTGAAGGAGGCCGGTGTCGTCAAGAGCGTCGACGCGTTCGTCCACGCGCAGACGCAGAACCCGAAGGGCAACACGATCCAGGCGGGTGCGTACACCCTCAAGAAGGAGATGTCCGCCGCCAGCTGCGTACTGCTGATGCTCGACCCGAAGAGCCAGGCCAATGTGGTGGTCACCCCCGGCGAGCGTGCGGCGGCCGTCTATGTGGCCCTCGACAAGAAACTCGGCCTTTCCGCCGGCTCCTCCAAGAAGATCGCCAGGGCCGAGTACAAGAACCTCGGCCTGCCGAGCTACGCGAACTCCAACAGCAAGATCATGGACCCGCTGGAAGGATTCCTCTACCCGGGTACCTATCCCGCGGCCAAGGGCATGAAGCCCGACGCGATCCTGAAGCAGATGGTCGCCGCGGCCAAGGAGCAGTACGCCGGCTACGACCTCGAGGCGGAGGCCAAGAAGTACGACCTGGACAGCCCGCTGCAGGTCATCACGGTCGCGAGCCTCGTCCAGGCCGAAGGAAAGACACACGACGACTTCCGCAAGATGGCGGAAGTGATCTACAACCGTCTCAAGCCCACGAACACCGAGACGAACCAGAAGCTGCAATTCGACTCGACCTTCAACTACCTGAAGGGCACCAGCAACATCCACATCAGCGAGTCGGAGATCAACAGCAACAGGGACCCGTACAACACCTACACCCAGAAGGGGCTTCCGCCCGGTCCGATCGGCAACCCCGGCGAGGACGCGCTGAAGGCGGCACTGAATCCGACCGACGACGGCTGGATCTACTTCGTGGCGACCGACGGCCAGAACAACACCGAATTCGCCAAGACCTACGCGGAATTCCAGCAGCTCAAGGAAAAATTCAATGCCAACTCGGGCAACTGACGCCCGCCGGGCCGCCGTGCTCGGTAAGCCCATCGCCCACTCCCTCTCCCCGGTGCTGCACCGGGCCGCGTACGACGAACTCGGGCTCACCGGCTGGTCCTACGAGCGCATCGAGGTCGACGAGGCCGGACTGCCCGGCTTCCTCGGGGCGCTGGGACCGGAGTGGGCGGGGCTGTCGCTGACCATGCCGCTGAAGCGGGCGGTCATCCCGCTGCTCGACGAGGTCAGCGAGACGGCCGCCTCGGTCGACGCGGTCAACACCGTCGTCCTCACCGAGGACGGGCGACGCATCGGTGACAACACCGACATCCCGGGCATGGTCGCCGCGCTCCGTGAGCACGGCATCGAACAGGTCGGCTCCGCCGCCGTCCTCGGTGCCGGTGCCACCGCCTCCTCCGCCCTGGCCGCCCTGGCCCGGATCTGCACCGGCGAGGTCGTCGCCTACGTCCGCAGCGAGGAACGCGCCGCCGAGATGCGGCACTGGGGCGAGCGGCTCGACGTCGAGGTCCGCACCGCCGACTGGGCCGACGCCGAGCAGGCCCTGCACGCCCCGCTGGTGATCGCCACCACCCCCGCGGGCACCACCGACGCCCTCGCGGCAGCCGTGCCGGAGCGCCCCACCACCCTCTTCGACGTCCTCTACCACCCCTGGCCCACCGCTCTGGCTGCCCGCTGGTCCATGTCCGGAGGCGCCGTCGTCAGCGGCCTCGACCTCCTGGTGCACCAGGCCGTGCTGCAGGTCGAACAGATGACCGGCCGCGCCCCGGCGCCGCTGGACGCCATGCGGCGGGCCGGCGAGAAGGCGCTCGCCGAGCGCTGACCTGACAGATCCGCGTCCGTCTGCTGGACCGGGGACCGGGTCGAGGGCCCGGACGTGGGAGGATCGGACATGACGGACCGGGGCCCGCGCACCCGGTCGGCCGTCGCCGTACGCGAGGACGCGCGTACGCAGGGCAGTACCAGGGCGCGAGCACTGAGGAGCATCGTTGAGCAGGCTGCGTTGGCTGACCGCGGGGGAGTCCCACGGTCCCGCACTTGTCGCGACGCTGGAGGGCCTTCCCGCCGGCGTGCCGATCACGACCGAGATGGTCGCCGACCACCTGGAGCGGCGGCGGCTCGGCTACGGCCGCGGTGCGCGCATGAAGTTCGAGCGTGACGAGGTCACCTTCCTCGGCGGTGTCCGGCACGGCCTCACCCTCGGCTCCCCGGTCGCGATCATGGTGGGCAACACCGAGTGGCCCAAGTGGGAGCAGGTCATGGCGGCCGACCCGGTCGACCCCGAGATCCTCGCCGGGCTGGCCCGCAACGCCCCGCTGACCCGGCCCCGTCCCGGCCACGCCGACCTGGCCGGTATGCAGAAGTACGGCTTCGACGAGGCCCGGCCGGTCCTGGAGCGGGCCTCCGCGCGGGAGACCGCGGCCCGGGTGGCGCTCGGCGCCGTCGCCCGGTCCTACCTGAAGGAGACGGCGGGCATCGAGATCGTCTCGCACGTCGTCGAGCTGTGCTCCGTGAAGGCGCCGGCCGGCGTCTACCCCACCCCGGCCGACGTCGAGAAGCTGGACGCCGATCCGCTGCGCTGCCTGGACGCGGACGCGTCGAAGGCGATGGTCGCGGAGGTCGACCAGGCCCACAAGGACGGCGACACCCTCGGCGGTGTGGTGGAGGTGCTGGCGTACGGCGTCCCCGTCGGCCTCGGCTCGCACGTCCACTGGGACCGCAAGCTGGACGCCCGGCTCGCCGGGGCCCTGATGGGCATCCAGGCGATCAAGGGCGTCGAGATCGGCGACGGGTTCGAGCTGGCCCGGGTGCCCGGCTCCCAGGCGCACGACGAGATCGTCGGGACGCCGGAGGGCATCCGCCGGGTCTCCGGCCGGGCCGGCGGCACCGAGGGCGGTCTCTCCACCGGTGAGCTGCTGCGGGTGCGGGCCGCGATGAAGCCGATCGCGACCGTGCCGCGGGCCCTGCGGACCGTGGACGTGGCGACCGGCGAGGCCACCCAGGCCCATCACCAGCGCTCGGACGTGTCGGCTGTCCCGGCCGCCGGGATCGTGGCCGAGGCGATGGTCGCACTCGTCCTGGCGGACGCGGTCGCGGAGAAGTTCGGCGGCGACTCGGTCCCCGAGACCCGGCGGAACGTCCGGTCGTACCTCGAGAACCTGGCCATCCGGTGACCAGCACGCCGAGGGTGGTGCTGGTCGGGCCGATGGGCGTGGGCAAGTCCACGGTCGGGCAGCTGCTCGCCGAGCGGCTCGGGGTCGGCTACCGGGACACCGACGACGACATCGTCGCCACCGAGGGCCGCACCGTCGCCGACATCTTCGTCGCCGAGGGCGAGCCGGTGTTCCGGGAGATCGAGAAGCGGGCGGTGCGGGTGGCGCTGGCCGAGCACGAGGGTGTCCTCGCGCTCGGCGGGGGCGCGATCCTCGACGCGGAGACCCGTGGTCTGCTCGCCGACTGCAGGGTGGTCTACCTCTCGATGGACGTCGAGGAGGCCGTCAAGCGCACCGGCCTGAACGCGGCCCGGCCGCTGCTCGCCATCAACCCGCGCAAGCAGTGGCGCGAGCTGATGGAGGCGCGGCGGCACCTGTACGAGGAGGTCGCCACGGCCGTCGTGGCGACCGACGGCCGTACGCCCGAAGAGGTCACCCAAGTAGCCCTGGACGCACTGGAGTTGAAGGAAGCATGAGCGAGGCAGTCACCCGGATCCAGGTCGGCGGCACGGCGGGCACCGAGCCGTACGAGGTCCTGGTGGGCCGTCAGCTCCTCGGTGAGCTGGGCGGGTTGGTCGGGCACCGGGCGAAGCGGGTGGCCGTGATCCACCCCGAGGCCCTCGCCGAGACCGGCGACGCGCTCCGCGCCGACCTGGCCGGACAGGGCTACGACGCCGTCGCCATCCAGGTGCCCAACGCCGAGGAGGCCAAGACCGCCGAGGTCGCCGCCTACTGCTGGAAGGCGCTCGGCCAGTCCGGCTTCACCCGCTCCGACGTGATCGTCGGTGTGGGCGGCGGTGCCACCACGGACCTCGCCGGTTTCGTGGCCGCGACCTGGCTGCGCGGGGTCCGCTGGATCGCCGTCCCGACGACCGTGATGGCCATGGTCGACGTGGCGGTGGGCGGCAAGACCGGCATCAACACCGCCGAGGGCAAGAACCTGGTCGGCGCCTTCCACCCCCCGGCGGGCGTGCTCTGCGACCTCGCCGCCCTGGACTCGCTCCCCGTCAACGACTACGTCTCCGGGCTCGCCGAGATCATCAAGGCCGGCTTCATCGCCGACCCGGTGATCCTCGAGCTCATCGAGTCCGACCCAGAGGCCGCGCGCACCCCGGCGGGCCCGCACACGGCGGAGCTGATCGAGCGCTCCATCCGGGTGAAGGCGGAGGTCGTCTCCTCCGACCTCAAGGAGTCGGGTCTGCGCGAGATCCTCAACTACGGCCACACGCTCGGCCACGCCATCGAGAAGAACGAGCGCTACAAGTGGCGGCACGGTGCCGCGGTCGCCGTCGGCATGCACTTCGCCGCGGAGCTGGGCCGGCTGGCCGGCCGCCTGGACGACGCGACGGCCGACCGCCACCGTACGGTCCTGGAGTCCGTCGGCCTCCCGCTGCACTACCGCTACGACCAGTGGCCCAAGCTGGTCGAGACGATGAAGGTCGACAAGAAGTCCCGCGGCGACCTGCTCCGCTTCATCGTCCTGGACGGCCTCGCCAAGCCCACCGTCCTGGAGGGCCCTGACCCGGCCGTGCTGCTCGCCGCGTACGGCGAGGTCGGCCAGTAGACCGGCCCTGCCGGACGGGCACTTCGGACCGTCTCCGGCCGTTGCACCAAACGACGACCGGGGGCGGTACCGTTCGGTAACGAGCGCAGCCGAACATGACGAGACGGAGTGGCACCGGATGCAGCACGCAGTGGGATCTCCGCTGCCGCCGCCCCATCAGCCGGGGCAGGGACCGACCGGCTGGCAGCCGGCCGCACAGCACCCGGGAGCGCCGCAGGGCCCCGCGCCCGTGCCGCCGCCACCGCCCGCGCCCCCGCAGCCGCCGCTCCCACCGCTTCCCTCGGCCCCGCCGCCGCCCGACACCACGGGCCACGTACCGCTGCCGCCGGGTGCCCCGGTGGGCATGCCGAGCGCGCTCCCCGCCGCCACGGTCCCCGACTCGACGACCACCACCCTGGCCGTCCTGCTGATCGGGCCGGCCGGCGCGGGCAAGACCAGCGTGGCCAAGTACTGGGCCGACCGCCGCCGGGTCCCCACCGCCCACATCAGCCTCGACGACGTCCGCGAGTGGGTCCGCTCCGGCTTCGCCGACCCCCAGTCCGGGTGGAACGACCACTCCGAGGCCCAGTACCGCCTCGCCCGCCGCACCTGCGGCTTCGCCGCGCGCAACTTCCTCGCCAACGGCATCTCCTGCATCCTCGACGACGCGGTCTTCCCGGACCGCCCGGTCGTCGGCCTCGGCGGCTGGAAGCGCCACGTCGGCCCCGGCCTGCTCCCGGTCGTCCTCCTCCCCGGCCTCGACATCGTCCTGGAGCGCAACGCCGAACGCACCGGCAACCGCCGCCTCACCGACGAAGAGGTGGCCCGCATCCACGGCCGCATGGCCGGCTGGTACGGCTCCGGCCTCCCGATCATCGACAACTCCCAACTCGACGTCCCCCAAACAGCCAGAGTCCTCGACGAGGTCCTCTCCCGAGCAATAGCCAGCCCCCCAACCTGGTAACCCAGAAACGCAGGCAACTGCGCGAACGCCCCCACCGCCCGGCAGCCGGAAACCGACCGGTCTCTCCGGGGGCGCGGGGAACTGCGCGAGTACTCTCCACCGGCGGGCAGCCGGGGTGCGGCCGGTCTTTCCGGGGGGCGCGGGGAACTGCGCGAGTACTCTCCACCGGCGGGCAGCCGGGGTGCGGCCGGTCTTTCCGGGGGGCG
>NZ_JAEKKT010000016.1:0-1132 GCF_019510245.1 Streptomyces sp.
CCTCAAGGCCCTGAAGTTCGTCCAGTCCCTACTCGCCGACGGCTCGACCAAGTACCCCAAGCAACTCGACTCCGGCTGGTCGGGCGAAGCGTTCGGCAAGCAGAAGGCCGCCATGGCGATCGAGGGTAACTGGATCGCCGGCGCCATGAAGAGCGACTACCCGAACGTCAAGTACACGACGGTCCCTCTGCCTGCCGGTCCCACGGGCAAGAAGGGCACGCTCGCCTTCACCCAGTGCTGGGGCATCGCGGCCAAGAGCAAGCACAAGGCCGCGGCCATCGACTTCGTCAAGGCGATGACCGCGAAGGACAACCAGCTGACCTTCGCCAAGGCGATCGGCGTGATGCCGTCGCGGCAGTCCGCCCAGGCCGAGTACGTCGCCCAGTTCCCGCAGGACAAGGCGTTCATCGACGGCGCCGCGTATGCCCAGGCCCCGGTGAACGTCGCGAAGATCGACCAGGTACTCGCCGACTTCGACACCGGCCTTCAGGGGCTGCCGGGCGCCGACCCGAAGCAGATCCTCGCGCGGCTTCAGAAGAACGCGCAGGCGGTCGTAGGCCAGTAGCCCGGATATCGCGGACAGTGCGGACACGAACAAAGCGAGAGTGAACCTGCGATGAGTGAACCGAATCCCGGGCCCGCACAGGGCCCGGGCAGCGGCCCGGCACCGGCCCACCCGGCAGGCGCAGCCAAGGCCGACGCCCCGTCATCCGCGCTGCGCGGACGCCGCAAGGACACCGGCCCGGACGGCACCAAGGCCAGTGGAGGAGCTGGTGGAGGCCGCCGCACGCGAGCCCCCCGCGGCGGTATCCGAGGCCGGGAAGGTCTGGCCGGCTGGCTGTTCGTCTCACCCGTCCTCGTCGTGCTCGGACTCTTTCTGGTCGTGCCGATCGGCATGGCGCTCTGGGTGAGCCTGTCCGACTGGAAAGGCCAGGGCAGCCCCTTCTCGGCAGGCGTGCATTTCGTCGGCGGAGAGAACTACGGGCAGCTGGTCACCAAGTCCGGCCTGGCGCAGAGCGACTTCATGACGAGCCTGCGCAACAACGCCTACTACGTGCTCTTCGTCGTCCCGCTGCAGACCGCGCTCGCGCTGGGCCTGGCGCTCCTGGTCAACGGCAGACGGCTGAAGGGC
>NZ_JAEKKT010000016.1:1144-6087 GCF_019510245.1 Streptomyces sp.
GGCGCTCCTGGTCAACGGCAGACGGCTGAAGGGCAAGGGCTTCTTCCGCACGGCGTACTACTTCCCGTCGGTGACGAGCTCGGTCGCGATCTCGGTCGTCTTCCTGTTCATCTTCTCCTCCAGCGGAGTGGTCAACGCCCTGCTCGAGAAGATCGGAGTCAACGGACCCGCCTGGTTCGCCGACCCTCGCGGCATCATTCATCTCGCCCTCGGCGCCTTTGGCGTGAACAACGACGCGCCGCCGTCGGCACTCGCCGACACCACCGTCGGCGGCATGTCGCTGTGGGACTGGATCTCCGGCCCCAGCGTGGCCATGTGCGCGATCATCGTGCTGGTCGTGTGGACGACGGCGGGCACGTTCATGCTCATGTTCCTCGCCGCGCTGCAGGACATCCCCCTCGAAGTCGAGGAAGCAGCCGAGATCGACGGCACCGGGCGCTGGCAGCGGTTCCGCCACGTCACGCTGCCCATGCTCAAGCCGACCCTCTTCCTCGTCCTGACCCTCGGACTCATCGGCACCTGGCAGGTCTTCGACCAGATCTACGTCATGAGCCAGGGCAGTCCGGGCAAGACGACACTGACCCCCGCGTTCCTCTCCTACCAGACCTCGTTCATCAACAACGAGTGGGGACAGGGCAGCGCCATCGCCTTCATTCTCTTCGCGATCATCGTCGCGATGACGCTCCTGCAGCGGTTTGTCCTGCGCGACAAGGACGAGGCCCGCGCCAAGGCCGCCACCCGGCGCGCGGCGAAAGCAGCACGCTCCGGATCCGGCCCGACCACGGAGGCGGTTTGATGACCCGCACCGCCGCAACGGCCCACCCCACACGACCCGGAACCGACGCGACCGCGCCCACCACTGCAGCCGCCCCGCCGGCCACAGCCGACGTCCACAACAGAGGCACGCGATGAGCCCACAGCACAAGCTCGCCGACGCAGACACCACAGCGAACGCAGACGACAAGCTCGCAACCCGCGGCGCGGACAAACGCACACGCCGCGGCGGCGGTCTCACCCGCATACTCGGCTATACCGCCCTCGTCGTCGTCGCGCTGGTGTACATCTACCCCTTCCTCATTCAGCTCGCGACGAGCTTCAAGACCGACGCGGACGCCACGAGCCACCCACTGTCGCTGTGGCCGACTCACTTCACGACAGCCGCCTTCAGCCGGCTCGCCGACGCGGACTACCCACGCTGGTTCGCGAACTCCGTCGTCGTCGCCCTCTTCGTCACCGCCGGCCGCGTCTTCTTCGACTCCCTGGCCGGATACGCACTGGCCCGCCTGCGCTTCCCCGGCCGCGGCGCACTGTTCGCCGCCGTCATCGCCGTCATGGCCGTACCCCCCGTGGTCCTGCTCATCCCGAAATTCCTCGTCCTCAACCAGATCGGGATGTACGACTCCTACTCGGGCATGATCGTCCCGCTCCTCGCCGACGCCGCGGGGGTGTTCATCATGAAGCAGTTCTTCGAGTCGATCCCCATCAGCGTCGAGGAAGCAGCCCGCATCGACGGCGCCAGCACTTTCCGGACCTTCTGGTCCATCGTGCTGCCCATGGCCCGCCCTGCCCTCATCACCCTGACCATCCTGTCGTTCCAGGCATCGTGGAACGAACTGCCGCACTTCATCGTGTCCCGCCAGAGCCCGGACCTGAACACCCTGACCACCGGGGTCGCCTCACTCGTCTCCGGCCAGCTCGGCCAGGGCAACCAGTACCCGATCAAGCTCGCCGCGACCCTACTCATGACCATCCCCGTAGCCCTGGTGTTCTTCGCCTTCCAACGGCACTTCACCCGCGGCGGCACGGAGGGCGCGACCAAGGGATAGCCGGGCGAGAGACCCGATGCGACCCGCCCCACCCGGCCTGCCCGGCCGCCTCGACCAACGGGCGGTGCGAACCATACGCCCCCTCCGACAGGACCGAGCCCCATGAGCGACCCAACCCTCACGAACGACGCCGCGAACGACTCCTGGTGGCGCTCCGCGGTCATCTACCAGGTCTACATACGCAGCTTCGCCGACGGCGACGGTGACGGAACCGGCGACATCGCCGGCCTGCGCTCCCGCCTGCAGTACCTGGCCTACCTCGGTGTCGACGCGATCTGGATCAACCCCTGGTACCCGTCCCCGCTTGCCGACGGCGGCTACGACGTCTCCGACTTCCGCGACATCCACCCCGCCTACGGCACTCTCGAGGACGCCCGGAAGCTGCTCGCCGAGACCCACCAGCTGGGCCTGCGAGTGATCCTGGACATCGTCCCCAACCACGTCTCCGACCAGCACGCCTGGTTCCAGCAGGCGTTGGCGGCACCGCCCGGCTCCCCGGAAAGAGAGCGGTTCGTCTTCCGTGACGGCAGGGGCGAGGGCGGATCCCTGCCCCCGAACGACTGGTACGCGGCCTTCGGCGGTTCCACCTGGACCCGCACGCCGGACGGCCAGTGGTACCTCCACCTCTTCGCACCCGAACAACCCGACCTCAATTGGGACAACGGCGAGGTCCGGGCCGAGTTCGAGTCGATCCTGCGCTTCTGGTTCGACCTGGGCGTCGACGGCTTCCGCATCGACGTCGCCCACGGCATGGTCAAGGACCCGGCCCTCCCGGACCTCGGCCTGACGGAGTTCTCCGTCATCGCTCACCAGGACAAGCACCCGCACTGGGACCGGGACGGCGTCCACGACATCTTCCGCAGCTGGCGTGCCATCGCCGACAGCTACCCCAGCCCCCGCGTCTTCGTCGCCGAGGCCCATGTCCGCGCCGGCCGCCTCCCCGACTACGTGCGCCCCGACGAACTCCACACCGCCTTCAACTTCGACTTCCTCAAGTGCGCCCTGGAGGCGGACAAGCTGAGGGAGGTGATCGACCGCACGATCACGAATCTGGCGAAGGTCGGCGCCCCAGCCACCTGGGTCCTCTCCAACCACGACGAGGTCCGCCACGTCACCCGCTACGGCCGTGCCGACACCGGCGTCACGACCCCGATGCGCGACCAGGGCCACCCCACCGACCTCGCCCTCGGCACCCGCCGAGCACGGGCGGCGGCCCTGCTGATGCTGGCCCTGCCCGGCGGCGCCTACATCTACCAGGGCGAGGAACTCGGCCTGTACGAGGTCGAAGACCTCCCCGAGTCGGTGCTCCAGGACCCCACCTGGGAACGCTCCGGCCACACGGTCCGAGGCCGCGACGGCTGCCGCGTCCCCCTCCCCTGGACCGGCGACACCCCGCCCTTCGGGTTCAGCACGTTCCTGTCCGCCACCCCCTGGCTGCCCCCGCCCGACGACTGGAAGTCCTACACCGCCGAAGCCAACCAGGCCGACCGCACCTCCATGCTCCAGCTGTACCGCTCCGTCCTACGCCTACGCCGCACCCACGCCGGCCTGCGCAGCGAGGACTTCCGCTGGCTGGACAGCCCGGCCAGCACGCTCCTCTTCGAACGCGGCAACGGCCTGCTCTGCGCGCTCAACCTCTCCGACCAGCCGATCCCGCTCCCCGACGCCAGCAGCCTTCTCGTCGCGTCAGCACCGCTGACCAAGGACGGGCTGCTGCCCCCCAACACCACGGTCCTGCTACATCAGGACTGACGAGCGGACGGCGACGGGGCCACCCCAGCCGACCATTTCCGCGCCCAGCCGCGCTCCAATACGCCAGGGCCTGTCCGGTGTTCACTCCCCGCCGATCGGACAGGCCCTGGTTCATCCATCTGTAGGAGCCGGTAGAGCGGTGAAGCCCGTTGCATTGGAGTTCCGATGGACAACGGGCAGCGCCAAACCCTGTCCATAACTTCGCCTCGCCCGCCCACCCCGGCAGCAGCACAGGAGCAGCGGTTACAGCAGTGTCCGCGTCACAGCCCACGCCTTCCACCGAGCCCGCCCGTCGGCAAACCGAGTACGCGTACGCACCGGCTACCGGCCCGACCATGGCGCAGCCGACACTGGCCGCCCGGTTCCGGTGTCGCACGGCCTGACGTCGAGGCCGCCCACCGTCCGTAACGGATCTCATCGGCAATGGCTCTCACTCAACCCGGCGGTGCCGCCAGGTTGAGTGAGAGCCAACTGACCCGATACCGGGAATCAGGCCGCGACGAGCTCCCGCTCGCGGTCCGGCGTGTTGACCTTGGGCTTCTTGTTCGGCAGCGAGAGCCGGAAGACCTTGTGCCACGCGGAGAACACCTGCTTGGGCAGCGGGCCGGTGACGTACTCCAGCTCGTACTTCTCGAACAGCGCGCGCACCTTCACCGCGACCTCGGCGTACCGGTTGCTCGGCAGGTCCGGGAACAGGTGGTGCTCGATCTGGTGCGACAGGTTGCCGGTCATGAAGTGCATGGCCTTGCTGCCGCTGATGTTCGCCGAGCCCATCATCTGGCGCAGGTACCACTGGCCGCGCGTCTCGCCCTTGATCGACCGGCGCTCGAAGACCTGTACGCCCTCGGGGAAGTGCCCGCACATGATCACGGAGTGCGACCAGATGTTGCGGACCAGGTTCGCGGTGAACGTGGCGGCGAGCGTGGGGAGGAACGACGGGCCCGACAGCAGCGGGTGGATCACGTAGTCCTTGAGCACCTGCTTGCGGATCTTGCGGCCCACGGCCTTGGCCCGCGCGCGGAACTCCGGGTTCTTGCGGCGGCGCTTTTGGAGGTTCTTGCCGAGCTCCAGGTCGTAGGCGGCGATGCCGTACTCGAAGAAGCAGGCGTTGATGAAGTTCCACAGCGGCTGGCCGAGGTGGATCGGATGCCACCTCTGGTCCTCGTCGACGCGCATGATGCCGTAGCCGAGGTCGTTGTCCTTGCCGATCACGTTGGTGTAGGTGTGGTGCAGCTCGTTGTGCGAGTGCTTCCACTGCTCGGACGGCGAGACGTGGTCCCACTCCCAGGTGGTGGAGTGAATCTTCGGGTCCCGCATCCAGTCCCACTGGCCGTGCAGGACGTTGTGGCCGATCTCCATGTTGTC
>NZ_JAEKKT010000543.1 GCF_019510245.1 Streptomyces sp.
GCCCGATGGGTCAGGGCCCCATGGGTCAGAACCCGATGCAGGGGCAGATGGGCCAGGGCGGCATGCCCGGCCAGATGCAGGGACAGATGGGGCAGATGGGTCAGGGCGGTATGTCCGGCCAGATGCAGCAGATGCCCGGTCAGCAGATGCAGGGGCAGATGCAGCAGATGGGCGGCCCGATGGGCGGTCCCATGGGTGGTCCCCCGCAGATGGGCGGCCCCGGTCAGGGTCCCGGTGGAGACAGCGCCGCGCGCGTTCTCTCGCTGGCCCAGCAGACCGCCGACCAGGCGATCGCCGAGGCTCGTTCCGAGGCCAACAAGATCGTCGGCGAGGCACGCAGCCGCGCCGAGGGCCTGGAGCGCGACGCCCGCGCCAAGGCCGACGCTCTTGAGCGGGACGCCCAGGAGAAGCACCGCGTCGCGATGGGCTCCCTGGAGTCCGCCCGCGCCACGCTGGAGCGCAAGGTCGAGGATCTGCGTGGCTTCGAGCGCGAGTACCGCACTCGTCTGAAGTCCTACCTGGAGTCGCAGCTGCGTCAGCTGGAGACCCAGGCCGACGACTCGCTGGCCCCGCCGCGCACTCCGGCCACGGCCTCTCTGCCGCCGTCCCCGGCGCCCTCGATGGCTCCGGCCGGCGCCGGTGTCCCGTCGTACGGCGGCAACCAGGGCATGGGTGGCCCCGGCCCGGCTGCCCCGTCCTACGGCGGCCAGCAGCAGATGTCTCCGGCCATGACCCAGCCCATGGCTCCGGTCCGGCCGCAGGGCCCGTCTCCGATGGGTCAGGCTCCTTCACCGATGCGTGGCTTCCTGATCGACGAGGACGACAACTGACGGCCTCTAGTACGCCTTAGGCGTCGTCGGCGTTCAGGGCGGGGCCCCGGATTTTCTTCCGGGGCCCCGCCCTTTTGCGTGTGCCGGTGACGCTGAAGGCCCGCTCCCGCCGACGACCGCTAGAACGGAAGTCGGGCGGAGCGGGCCTTCGTACGTGCTGTGCGTGTCGCCGTTACGCCTTGCGCAGGCGGAACGTCAGTGACAGGCCCTCGTCCGTGAAGGGGTCCCCGAAGGTGTCGTCCGTCTCGCCCTGGCCGAAGTCGGTGGCGAGGACCTCGTCGGAGATCAGGTCCGAGTGCTCGGTCAGGGCGGCGGTGACCGCCGGGTCGGTGGATGTCCAGCGCAGCGCGATGCG
>NZ_JAEKKT010000017.1 GCF_019510245.1 Streptomyces sp.
GGCGACCCCGGCGCCCTGCGCCCCATCGAAGACGACTAGACCCGAAGACGAAGAGACCTACGACCCCTCCTTGAGGCATGCCGGGTGCTGAGTTGGGGTGCGTGCGGCCGATACGGCAGAACCAGAAAACCACCCTTCCCGGGACGGACCGAGCACTACCCTGCGGGTCAATTTCCGCACACAGGGGCCAACTATCGCGCTCAAGGGCAAACTATCGAACGCACAACGCAGTATCCCCCTCCATTCTACCGGCGGTAGAATCGGTGTATGAGTAAGCCGACCAGCATCAAGACCAGCGAGGAAGTGCGTGACCGGCTGCGCGTTCTCGCTGAGGAACGCGGCACCACCATCACGGAACTGCTGGAAGAACTCGCCGCCCGCGAGCTCACGGCAGCCGAGCGAGAGCAGCGGGCTGTCGCGGCCGCGAAGGAGCTCGGCATCGAGTACACCGACCAGGTCCAGCAGGCCGGCCAGGACGCCTGGGCGAAGATCCGAGCCCACCAGGGTGACGCAGCCGCATGAACCTGACGGCTGTCCTGGACCACACCGCTCTGACCGCCCTGTTCCGCGGGGATCCCTTCTTCACCGGCCTGTACATCGAGGCCTCGCGCGGTACCGGCCGGGTGATCATCCCCTCGCTGTCGGTACTGGCTGCCGAGCGGCAGGTTGCCGGCGCGGGCCGGCACGCGGCGTCCCTGCGGTTCGCGGAGCACGTGCCGTTCAGCGCAGCGCACGCTGTGGACGCGATGGACTGGACGCATGCTGACTGGCCGGTGGCGCACGCCGCGGCGATCGCCTGGCAAGCCGTGAAGGCGGGCGACCCACTCACGGTCCTGTCCCTGGAACCCGAACTGTATGCGGGCACCGGCATCACTCCGCTGAACCCAACTTGACCTGGCCCGACGGCCGTTCCATTTCATGATGGCTGGAGTCCCACGTGCCTGAGGACACCAGCGCCGCCTTCACCGACTCCCTCGCCGACGCCGTCGGAACGCCGGGGGACCGACCGATCGCAAAGCGCCTGGACATGATCGAGCGAGTCCTGTTCGCTCTCGCCCGTGCGCAGGGCATCGACCCTGATGCCCTTTGAACCTGCCCAGCCGTTGTGCCTAGGAGGCTGCAAAGTCCGACGGACCGGGAACGCCCGTGCTCCTGAGCCGCCCTTCGCCGTCACGGCAGACCATGTGCCGTGCCCCGTCCCGGACCTGGCGTCGACACGGGTCGACCAGACTCACGCGACGGTTGGACCGATCGGTGTGCAGAGCGCGCGAAGACTGGTTTACGCCTGGTCTCGTCCCGGCGGGACGGGTATCTACATGAGCATGATCCGATCCGGTCGGGCGCCCGACTCTCGCGTGTGTGTGCAGAGGCCGGGCGAGCCCGCCGCAGCCGACACGCCACCTCTGGTCTGCGGGCGAGACGACCCACTGCCCGCCCGGCAGGCCGTCATTCTGGCGGGCGGAAGGGGTAGTCGGCTCCTACCGCTGACCAGAGACCGGCCCAAGGCGATGGTGGAGATTCACGGGGTGCCGATCCTGCGGCACCAACTCGATTGGCTTGCTGGTTGCGGAGTCGAACGCGTCGTGGTCTCTGCAGGACATCTGGCCGGGGTGATCGTCTCGTACCTCGGCTCCCGTCCGTCGCCGCCACGGACCGAGGCAGTGGTCGAGAAACGGCCGCTGGGGCGCGGCGGTGGTCTTCGCCGGGCCGCGCGGGCCCTGCCGTATCCGGGCGAGCCGTGGTTCGCTGTGTACGGGGACATCTGGACGTGCTTCTGCCTGTGCGGGATGCGCGCCCATCACCTGCGCGGTGGCGTCGCGGCGACCGTGGCGCTCGCCGGTCCCGGCCTGCCCGGCAGCGCGGTGGCCTATGACGAGCTGGGCCGGGTGACGGACCTCGCCCCGACGGTCCCGGGGCCGGGCCGGGTGAACGCCGGTGTGTACCTGTTCGCCTGGCGGGTCGTCTCTCTCCTGCCCGAAGAAGGAGATCACGCCGACAGCACACTGCCCCGTCTGGCCGGCTCCCATCAGCTGTCCAGTTACGCGATCGACGCCCCCTGGCAGGCGGTGAACACCCCAGCGGACGTGATCAGGCTGGAACACGATCTCGCCACGCGAAGGGCAAACCGTCAGGCTGTGGGCGAGTGACCTCAGGACAGGCCACCGTCAGGTGAATTCCGAGGAGGGCGCGGTATGGATGTGTCGCCGGTCGGGGTGTGGAGTACAGCGTTCACTCACGGTGATCCCGACCGAGCGCGGGCGGCCGCCTGCGAACTCGAGGAGCTCGGCTACGGCACGTTGTGGCTGGGCGGCATCCCCGGCGGCAACCCGAGCGGGGACCTGTACAGCAGCCTCGCCCTCCTCACGGCGACCAAGCACACAATCGTCGCCCCCTCCTGCGTCTCCATCTGGAACCTTCCACCCGGTCGGCTCGCCGCCGCCTACCGCGGGCTTCCCGCACCGTATCGGCGACGGACGCTGGTGGGCCTGGCCGTCAGTCACGCGGAGATCGCCTCGGCCTACCAGCGCCCCTATACGGCGATGTCCGCCTACCTCGACGCGCTGGACGTGTCCGCCGGTCCGCTGCCGAAGAGCGCGCGGATCCTGGGCGCGCACCGGCCCCTGATGACGCAGCTCGCCGCCGACCGGGCCGCTGGAGTGCAGCCCTACCTGGTCCCGCCGTCCCACACGGCCCGGGCACGCGCGGTGCTGGGGGCGGGGCCGCTCCTCGCGCCGGTGCAGACGTCCGTGGTGGACACCGACCCGGTCACGGCCCGTGCCACGGCGCGGCGGGCGATCAGTCCCTACCTCACGAAGCCCAACTACGTGCGGACCTGGCTGGAGGGCGGGTTCACCCAGGACGACCTCGCCGCTGGCGGCAGTGACCGTTTTGTCGACTCTCTGGTGGTGTGGGGGTCCGCCGACGTCGTCGCGCGGCGTGTCCTGGCCCACCTGGAGGCGGGCGCGGACCACGTCGCCCTGCAGATCGTCACCGACACCCCGCATGCCTTCCCCATTACCGCTTGGCGCGCCGTGGCCGAGCGCCTGCCCCGTGCTTTAGTACTGCAAGCGCATTGAGGGGTGCGGCCTCGGCCCTATGCCCCTGGCGGCCGGTGGTAGGCGCGCAGATCACCAGCATCACGCAACCGCGTGACAGAACCTTGGAACTCCCCATTCCGTTGAATGCCGGAGCGAGTGGGCGACGAGCAGCCCTGGTCGTTTTCAAGGCTCTGGCCGCGATTCCGTGAAGGATCTCGGAGTCGCTCGGTCCGGTGTGTGGCTTTATCGGTGAGTCCTGACACCGGTTGTCGATCGGCGGCGGCACCGCCCGGTGTTGGCGGGAGAGTGATATCGCCAAGTTTTGACACCACTTGGGGGCTTGCGTCGAGGCCCGCTTCGGGCCGCTGCGGCAGTTCACCCTGGCCAACACGCATCATCCGAACCACACGATCCAGACCCGGGCCCTGCACGCCTACCTGCGCTGGCGGAACAAGAATGCCCGCCGCTCTGACGTCCTGGCCGCCCAGCGCAAGGAACGCGCCCGCATCCGCAGTGAGAAGGACCTTCGCTGGGGAGGCCGCCCCCGCTCGTTGCCTGATCAAGCAGCCTAGTGTGCGGCCTGGTCGAGTCCACCGGCACGGAGAGCATCCTCGATCTCGCCGAGCTTCGCTGACGACAAGACTCCCACCTGCTCGGTCAGATCTTCCTTGGCCAGCGTGACCAGCCAATTGCACGGGACAAGACCGGGACGTGGCAGCGCCACTCGAAGGACGCCCTCGAGAGGCAGCCCCTCGGGCGCCCCCACTGCCACCTCGACGGCCACACCGCTGATCTCGGTCCCCGCAGGAGCGACGACCTGCATCGCTCGGAACCCGGACGCTTCGTCTCCTGACAGCAGTACTACCGGCCGCCGCTCGTCAAAGTCCGCCAACCAGACCTCGCCGCGCTGCATGTGCCCTCCCGACGCAGGATCGCGGGGGAACCTTGCACGCCCCGGACCGAACACCTCATTGCCGACCGCAATCCAACCAGTCCAGCGGTCGCAGCGGCCAGCGAACCCGGTGAACCTGCGCGCTCACAGCACTAGGCCAGTGCTCGGCGGAGAGATCATCATGTGGGAATGACTGAGAACCGATCCACTGTGGCGCCGACTGTGGTGCGGCTCGCCCAGTACACGAAGGCGGACCAGGAGGAGATCCTTGGCAACAGCGATGATCCCTTCGGTGTCGCCTGGACCGGTCTGACCTGGCTGCCGAAAGAAGAGCACTTCGGCATCCGGCACGACGGCCGCCTCGTGGCACACGCCGGCCTGCTGCGACTGCCTGTTGCGATCGACGACGCCGAGACAGAGGTGGTGGGCGTCGGCGGGGTGGCCGTCTCACCCGGCATGCAAGGTCAGGGCCTCGCTCGCCTCGTCGTCACAGCTGCCCTGGAGCACGCCCGAACGATGGGTCCTCAACACGCACTCCTCTTCTGCCGGCCTCCCCTCGTGTCGCTCTATCAGCGCCTCGGATGGCACCCGCTCGACAAGGACGTACTCGTCGAACAACCCGAAGGCCGCCTCGTGACCATGCCGCTGCGGACCATGGTGACGCCCCTGCGCGACGACGCCCGGTGGCCCCCAGGGCCAGTACGGCTGTCCTCACTCCCCATGTGACGGGCCTCCTATAGCAAAAGCCGCGCAGCGCGGCGACGCAGGGTCCACCCATCGCGCACCGGTGTCAGTTCTCACCAACATTTTCCGGCTCTGCGATCGACTAGCGCTGCCCAAACTCGGGGACAAACGTGTCGACTTGTCCGTCCCCTCGTAGCGTGGAGTCCGTGATTGCAAGGGAAGTTGGGGTTCATGGGTTCCAAGCAACGGACGTACACGCCTGAGTTTCGTGAGGGTGCTGTACGCATCGTGATCGAGACGGGCAGGCCGATCCCGGA
>NZ_JAEKKT010000018.1 GCF_019510245.1 Streptomyces sp.
GGACTTCATGGTCGTCGAACCGTTCGAGGTCCGCCAGTGACGTGAGGAACGGGTCAGGCCCGTGGCATCTGCCGGAGACGTGGACCTGCCTGCGCACGCGGTCATGTGGATGCCAGGAGGATGGCCGCGTAGTGCGCGGTGAATGCCGCGATGGTCAGGGCGTGGAAGACCTCGTGGAAGCCGAACCAGGCGGGCGAGGGGTCGGGGCGCTTGAGTCCGTAGACGACGGCGCCCGCGGTGTAGAGCAGACCGCCGGCGATGACGAGTACGACGACCGCGGTGCCGCCGGTGCGTGCGAAGTCGGGCAGGTTGAAGACGGCGACCCAGCCCAGCGCGATGTAGGACGGGGTGTACAGCCACCGGGGAGCCCCGATCCACAGGATGCGGAAGGCGATGCCGGCCAGGGCACCCGCCCACACCACGGCCAGCAGCAGCCGCTGCTGACCCGCGGGCAGCAGCAGTACCGCCAGCGGGGTGTAGGTGCCGGCGATGATCAGGAAGATGTTCGCGTGGTCCAGCCGCCGCAGGACCGCCTCCCCGCGCGGACCCCAGGTTCCGCGGTGGTAGACCCCGCTGGTGCCGAACAGCAGACAGGCCGACAGGGCGTACACCGAGCAGGCCGCCACTGCCGCCGCCGAGCGCGAGACAGCGATCAGGACGATGCCGCCGACCAGAGCCAGGGGGAACACCCCGGCGTGCAGCCAGCCCCGCATCCTCGGCTTCAGCGCAGCCGCCACACGCTCCGCCCCGCCTTGCAGGCCGGCGGCAGCCGCCCGGCCGGTTAGGCCGGCAGGCGCATCGCCCGCGGGCCGCAGGACGTCGGGAGTGGTGCCGGGGCGAGGCTGGGGATCGCGCCCGTGTGCCGGCGGCTGAGTGTCTTCGGCGGTCATGCACTCGTATTCTGAAATTGACGGATCAGCGCGGCCTGCCACTCGCTGCGGACTGCGGGTCAGATGCCGACCGCGTGCTGGGAGGCGGCGCGGCGGTACTCGGCGTTGATGCGCTGGGCTTCTTCGAGCTGGTCTTCGAGGATGATGATGCGGCAGGCAGCCTCGATGGGGGTGCCGTGGTCGACGAGTTCCCGGGCGCGGGCGGCGATCCGCAGCTGATAGCGGGAGTAGCGGCGATGTCCGCCCTCGGAGCGGAGCGGGGTGATGAGGCGGGCTTCGCCGAGGGCGCGGAGGAAGCTGGGGGTGGTGCCGAGCATCTCGGCAGCTCGGCCCATGGTGTAGGCGGGGTAATCGTCGTCGTCGAGACGGCCGAAGGAATCGTCTGCTGTCATCTCACCTCTCTGCGGAACGCGTGGAGGGGTCCTGGTGCCGTACGGCACCAGGACCCCGAAGGAACTGCTACACCATCTGCCGGCCCTGGTACTGCGCCGGCCTTCTGTTTCCGCGGACCCGACCGAGATGCTGTCGGGGCTGCTGGGATCGCTGTTGCCTGACCGGAGACCACCTCACTGTCGATGTCCTGCGGTACCCGGACTCAAGACTTCTGCCCGGGCGATCCTGATGGCGCTCGGCTCCTCCGTTCTTCCCTCTGAACCAATCACTTGCCAAACGGGTACTGCGTACTGCTGCACTGCTGGTACTGCTTCCCGATGCGCGCGCCCGCAGCCGACGCCTTCACCGAGGTACCGCTGACTTCACTGCTGCGTACTGCGAATGGCGGCCCCTGATCACCGCGGGCCACCCGGTCCGGTCGTCAGCCCCGTCGCCGTCCTGCAGCAACCCTGGCTTCGGAACTCCACCACCGCACCGTCCTGCGCACTGCAACTACATACCGCTGCCCGGCAGTTCGTGTCTGCCGGGCCCTTCTGTCTCTCTGGGCTACGAGAGAAACCATAACCATGGCGGCACTCAATGTCTACTCCAGCCAGCATAGATTTTCGCGCGCTCTACGGTGAGGTAATCCGCCTCGAACGGCGATGGACGCGATGAGCGGCACCGTCCCGACCGCCCGCTCCGCTCCATCCGTCGCGGGTGTGCGCGGTAGCGCCCGGCACTTCCTCGAAGGTCTCGTACCGGCGACTGCAGTCGAGGCTGCCGACACCGTGGGGTCCTGGTCGCACCGGCCAGGCCCGCCGACGGTGCCGGGCTCGTGGTCTCTCGATAAAAGGCCTGCTCACAAGCACGGACCGGCTCTCCCGGGGCCGCCGAGCGGCGTAGAGTGAAACGAGCCGGGAGTACTTCGCATACCGCCGCCCACGTCGGGACAGGTCCGCGTCATGACCGCGACCATCGAACCTACGATGATCGATGATCGAAGAGCACCTGCCATCGGCCCCGGGCCGGCTGCCCATGGTCCACAGAGCTGCAAGGGGTCGCCATGAAGTCACCGGAACTGCCGTCGGCCGGGCACGCGGAGGTTCGTATCGTCGCCGCGGATCCTGAGGCGGCTCGTCATGTCGCGGAGATTCTCCGCGGTTGTTTCGCCACCACCGAAGCGCGCAGCTACCCCGCGGGCGCTGACGGCGGAACACGTCTCCAGCTCACCGTGGACACCACGCGCATCGCGGAGCCGGTGCGCTCCTGGCTGTTGACCAGCCAGTCCTCCCGGGACGATCACACGCAGCCGGACGACATGTGAGGAGATGCCCCTGACACCGCACAAGCAGCAGCATTACCGTGAGGCGAACTCCGACAGTGAGGCCTGCCATGACCGTTTCACGGACCATCAGAAACCAGGCGCAGACGATGACGAGCGGGATCACGGAAGTCTCCGGAAGCCTGAAGCAGGCTGTCCAGAGGACCAAGGACACCTTCAGGCGGAACGGAAGCGGCCCTCGATGATGTACGACCAGACACGCGCCCAGCAGCCTGAGGACCAACCCCGGGGTCGCGCCGAACGCCGCGCCGCGGGCCCGGAACCGCTGCTCCCGTCGGCCGAACGGGACACGATCGCCGTACGCCTCGGGCACGCCCTCAACACTTTCGCCGACACCCCGCTCGAGGCGCTGGAAGAGGCCGAGAGCGCCTTCGACGAAGCCACCGCCCAGCTCGTCAGCGCCCTCGCGGAACGGCGGCGTGTCCTGCGGGCCGGCTGGCAGGACCAGGACCCCGACACGCAGTCCGACGAACTCCGTCACGCGCTTAGGCAGTACCGGGAGATGACCCAGCGCCTGCTCCACCTCTAGGCAGCCACTACTCCGCGTCGCGGCGGGGCGCGGAGTAATGTGGAACGTACCGAGGGCATGCCGCACATCGGCTTTCACGCCGGGTCGTTCTCGGCGAGAGATGAAACCCGGGCCGCCGCAGAGGCGGCCCGGAGACGGGTCCGCATCATGTCGGCGACCTTGTATCCAACCGTGCCGCATCCCGAGCCCGTCGCAGCCCCGGCCGCGCGTCTCGCCCTGAGGACCGACGGCCCATCGCGTGGGCTCCTGGACGGTGCCTGGTGGCCCCGCTCCCGGGACCTGGTGGGTGAACTGCCCCTTCTGACCGATGTGTTGGATCCCTTGTGGGGCCGCATCACGCGCATCGCCGTCAACCCGAAGTACTGGCCAGTCATCCCCCGCCGGGTTCCCGTGGGCGGGCATGTCGTCAGGGTCGGCTGGTTCACCCCGGAAATCGACCCGCACAAGCTGCTGCTGCTCTCCTACGGCACCGGCCGCTGGGACCTGCTGATCATCCCGCCGGAGACCGGGGCGGAGTCGGCGGCCCGGCTGATGGCTGCCGCGTCCGACCAGGACGGCCCGCCCCTGACCGCGAGCGCGCTCATCGCCGCAGAGGCGGCCCGGCACGGCGTCGCCGCGGCCGAGGAGCCACTGGAGCCGGACGAGGCATGGGAGTACGAAGGCGGCGCCTCCGCCGCGTTCACGGCCGTCCCCAGACAGCCCGATCGGGCCGGTCTGCCCAGCCGCCTGATCGTCGGTATGTGAGGCGGCCGCCATGAACGCCTTCCTGACAGTCGCCGCCTTCATCGTCCTCATCGCGGCCGCGGCATACGTGATCCACCGGCTCAACATCGAGCACGCCGGCAGAATCGCCGTGCACCGGTACAGCACGCCCCTGCCCCGCCGCAGCGGACGCGTCACCCCGCAGCCCCCGGTGGGACCTCGGTCCGAGTCGCCGACCGCCGGCGAACGGCGGGACCATCGCGACGGGGGGCGTGGCCGCTTCCCGCCGCGCCGCCACCGCAGCCGTACTGCTCACCACGGGTGACCGGCTGCGCTAGCCGAACACCGACGGCACCGGAGACGTCCAGAACGTCACCGTCGGCCCGTAGGCGCCGTCCTCCTCGTCGCTCACCTCGACCGTGATCTCGCGGTCGGGGTAGCGCGTGGAGAGGACGCCCTGCCAGGACTCCCCCAGGGCCAGGGCGAGTTGGGGGAGTTCTTCGCCGAGGTGGTCGTCGTCCGTGAGGGGGGTGTTGTTGAACACGGACCAGAGTTCGACGTGGTTGGCCACCGCCTCGATGCGTTCCCGGTCGCCGTCCAGCGTGGTGAACCAGTTGTCGATGTTGTCCTGGCCGAAGCGGTCCTTGAGGAACACACAGCCGCGGTACTCGACCGTCTCGGGGCAGAACAGCCAGGCCGCCGCCAGGACGAAGCGCAGGCCGCCCTCGAAGTCGAGGTAGTTGGCGGGGGCGAGTTCCTCGTCCTTCCATTCCGCGCGCCACCGGGTGAAGAACGCGGGCAGCTTCCTGTCGGACCACGACGGCCTGCTGCTGCTCACGGGATCTCCCAGGGGAACGCGGCGCGCACGTCGTTCGATGGGCGCACGAAGACATCGCCGGTCTTCGGGTTGGTGTTACGCACGTACTCTACGACGTGCGGTGTCTCCACCCCGCCGTGCGGACGGCCCTCCAGGTCCACGCGCTTGACCGCGCGGCCCTCGGAGTCGTACGTCGTGTAGTTGGTGACTTTTCCGGTCTGCGGGTCCGTCTTGTAGAGGGTGC
>NZ_JAEKKT010000544.1 GCF_019510245.1 Streptomyces sp.
GCCACCACTCCCGCTGCCCGACGTACCCCTGTACCTGCTGTGGCACCAGCGCTACGACAACGACCGCGCCCACACCTGGCTACGAGACCTGGCCACCGACACCGTCCAGGCACTGTTCACACCACCGACCGCCTCTTAACAATCGCTCACCAATGGACCGGGAAGTGACGGATACGCCTGGGAAGATGTCTGGGGCAGCTGACTCCCGGGCGCACGAGTTCGCCAGGTCAGCGGCGCGAGCGCGTTCACAAGGCGATCAGACCTGCCGTCGTCTCTCTGAAGCCACAGGCATCGAAGTAGAACGCTCGCAAGTTCTCTTCGAAGTCGACATGCAGCCACTCACACCCCGCAGCACGGCATCCCTCAGCAGCGGCCTTGACCAGCGCGGCTCCCACCCCGTTCGAACGACTGCGCCGAGCGACGACCGTGTCCAGGACAAACGCATGGACGCCGCCGTCCCAGGCGACGTTGACGAAGCCGACCAAACGGCGATCTTCCCAGGCGCAGACCCACCCGAGGCTGTGACGTTGAAGCCTTGCCCGCCAGTCCGTCTGCCCGAGCAGGTGATCGAATCCTTCGGCATGCAGCTTGTTGAGAGCTGAGTTGTCGACGTCGCCCCGCCACTCATATGTGATCGCCATGATCCGAACCTAGTGACCGCCAGAGCGGAGATCAGCAGCCAGGTCATAGGCGCAGATGCGTCCGTCAACGAGCCGCATGTCTTCCTTCCGGTGGCCCTGGCACGCTGCAGCCTGTCGCTCAGTTGTCGGCCCGGCCCCGTGCAGCAGAGCTCAGGACGGCTCTAGTAGCTGTCGTAACCGGGATTGCCACTCGGCCGGTAGACGCCGAGGACGGTGCCGCCCTTCGTCGTCGAGACGCTGACCGGCTCCAGCGCGGTGGGGATCGCTCCGTCGGCGAACAGCCGCTTGCCGGTGCCGATGATCACCGGATGGATGGTGAGCCGGTACTCGTCGACGAGGCCGTGCCGCATGAGGGTCTGAGCGAGATCGCCGCTCCCGACGACGTTGATGTCGCCGCCGTCGGACGCCTTCAGCTTGCCTACGGCATCGACGGTGTCGCCCTCCAGCAGCGTGGAGTTCTGCCACTCGACGGACGTCAGGGTCCGAGACGCCACGTACTTGTGCATGCTGTTCATCCGATCGGTGAACGGG
>NZ_JAEKKT010000019.1 GCF_019510245.1 Streptomyces sp.
TAGACCACGAGCTCGTCGCGCCCCTGGAAGAGGTGCAGGAACGGCACCGGGCCGTCGGGGCCGACGACCTCGACCGTCCCGTCGAACTCCACCATCGGCAGCCGGCGGCGGGCCGCGGCGATGGCGTCGCCCTCGCGGGTGTGGGCCTTCTCGCGGACCAGAAGCTCGTCACGGGCGCTCTGCCAGGTGGCCAGGTCGACAACGGGCGGACGGTCGGAGAGCGCGGTGCTCGGGTCGTCCGGCGTGGTGGTCATGGGTCCTCCGTGAAGTGTCGTACGGCAGCGTCGTACGGCTTTCTACGACGTTCTCCGGAACAGACTCCCGACCCGGCCGGAACTCATCGCCGCGAACGAACCGTGACCATGCTCGCCGCGCCGACGCAGGACGGGGCGTACAGCCGTCGCCCGCCGACCACACCCCCGGGCCCGACCGGGTCCCGCCGCCGACCCTGGGGCCGGTCGGCCGTGGTGCTACCGGCCCGGCTCGTGGACGTCGAGCACTCTCTCGTACCGGCACCTGCGGTGCTGCCGAACGTGGCTGTGTCGGCCGCATTCCCGGACGGGGCGCATCCGAGGCAGAGACGAGCTGAACAGACCGAGCCCGGGAACCCGCCCGTGCGGGGCGGACTCGGCAGGGTCGGACGCTTCCCGTACCGAATGGCGGGCGCCCTGCACGGCAACAGGTCCAGGTCAGGTTGGGGTCAGTTCCGGCAGGCGCATCCCGCGGCGCTCTTGGCCTCGCTGGCGGTGACGGACGGGTCGGCCGGCTGCTCGGACGGTGTGCAGCAGGCGGTGACGCCGCAGCAGGAGTCGTCCGTCGCGCCGGCGATGGGCTTGGTGGCGCGGACGATGGCGGAGTGCATGCCGTCGGCGACCTGGTGGGTCGGGACGATCTCGATGCCGGTGAAGCCGGCGGCCGCCAGGCCCGCGCGGTACTCGGCGAAGGACAGCGCTCCCGCGATGCAGCCGACGTAGTCCCCCCGTTCCGCCCGCTGTTCGGTGGTGAGGGCGTCGTCGGCGACGACGTCGGAGACTCCGATGCGGCCGCCGGGCCTGAGGACGCGGAAGGTCTCGGCGAAGACGGCGGACTTGTCGACCGACAGGTTGATCACGCAGTTCGAGATCACGACGTCGATCGTGTCCGCGGGCAGCGGGATCGCCTCGATGGTGCCCTTGAGGAACTCCACGTTGGTGGCGCCCGCCTTCGCCGTGTTGGCCAGAGCGAGGGCGAGCATCTCCTCGGTCATGTCCAGCCCGTACGCCTTGCCCGTCGGCCCGACGCGGCGAGCGGAGAGCAGGACGTCGATGCCGCCGCCGGAACCGAGGTCGAGGACACGCTCACCCTCGCGCAGTTCGGCCACGGCGGTCGGATTGCCGCAGCCGAGGGAGGCGGCGACGGCCTCGGCCGGCAGCGTGTCGCGCTCGTCCGCGGCGTACAGGGTGGAGCCGAAGTTCTCGTCGACCTCGACCGGCTCGGGCCCACAACAGGCGCTGCCACCCTCGGTCACCTGCACGGCCGCGGCCGCATACCGCTGCCGGACGGTCTCACGCAGGTCGATGGACTGCTCACTCATGGCCTCTCCTCCTGCTTGCATTGACGTTCATCGATGCAAGCTTGCGCCTTGAATCGAAAGACGTCAACATAGAGGAATGTCGAAACAAGAGCTTGAGGTGATCGGCCAGGAGGCCGCCTGCTGCCCGGGCCTGTCCGCCGCGCCGCTGGAGGAGGACCAGGCGGCCGAGCTGGCGAAGGTGTTCAAGGCCCTGGGCGACCCGGTCCGGCTGCGCCTGATGTCGATGATCGCCTCGCGCGGACAGGGCGGCGAGGTCTGTGTGTGCGAGCTGACCCCGGCCTTCGACCTGTCCCAGCCCACGATCTCCCACCACCTCAAGCTGCTGCGCCAGGCCGGACTCATCGACTGCGAGCGGCGCGGCACCTGGGTCTACTACTGGGTGCTGCCCGGCGTCCTGGACAGGCTCGGCGCGTTCCTCACCACTGCGCAGCCCGTCGGAGCCGGCGCGTGAGCGCGCCGCTCGGCCGCCGCGCCGCCGCCGAGGCGATCGGCACCGGGCTGCTGGTGACGGTGGTGGTCGGCTCCGGCATCCAGGCCGTCGAGCTGTCTCACGACGTCGGTGTGCAGCTGCTCGCCAACTCCCTCGCCACCGTCTTCGGACTGGGCGTCCTGATCGCCCTGTTCGGCCCGGTCTCCGGCGCGCATTTCAACCCCGTCGTCACCGTCGCCGCCTGGTTCACCGGCCGCCGCGGCCCGGACGGTCTCACGCTGCGGGACGTCGCCGCCTACACGACCGCCCAGACCGGGGGTGCGATCTGTGGAGCGATCCTGGCCGACGCGATGTTCGCCGAGCCGCTGGTGAAGTTCTCGACCCACGACCGGTGGGCCGGCCACCTGTGGCTGGGCGAGGTCGTCGCCACCGCCGGGCTGATCCTGCTGGTCTTCGGCCTCAGCCGGATCGGACGCGCCGCGCTCGCTCCGGGCGCGGTGGCCTCCTACATCGGCGCCGCCTACTGGTTCACCTCCTCCACCTCCTTCGCGAACCCCGCGGTGACCATCGGCCGGGCCTTCACCGACACCTTCGCCGGGATCGCGCCCCCCTCCGTGGCCCCGTTCGTCGCCGCCCAGTTGCTCGGCGCCGTGGTCGGACTCGGCGCGGTGGCCGCGATCCACGGCTCGGACACCGCTCCCGCACCCGCACGCCGCGAGGTCGGCGTCCCGAGCGGCGAGCCCGAGCCCGCCACCTCCTGACCACACCCCGCGCTTCCAGAAGGACCACCCACCATGAGCACTCCCGCCCCGCGCCCGTCGGTGCTGTTCGTCTGCGTCCACAACGCAGGCCGTTCCCAGATGGCAGCCGCCTTCCTCGCCCATCTCGCGGGCGACCGCATCGAGGTCCGCTCCGCCGGCTCGGCCCCCGCCGACGCCGTCAACCCGGCCGTGGTCGAGGCGATGGGCGAGGCCGGCATCGACATCTCCGCCCAGACCCCCAAGGTCCTCACGACCGAGGCCGTCCAGGCGTCCGACGTCGTGATCACCATGGGATGCGGCGACGCCTGCCCCGTCTTCCCCGGCAAGCGGTACCTCGACTGGCAGCTCGACGACCCGGCCGGACAGGGAGTCGAGGCCGTACGCCCCATCCGCGACGCGATCGAAACCCGCGTACGGGACCTGATCTCGGAGGTGGCGCCCCGCTGACGGCCCGGGCACCACCGCCCGACACCGCGACGGTGCCATACCCCTGAGCACGACGGCCGGCTGCCGGCCGCGCCCGCCCGAACCGGCCCACGAGCCGTTCGCCGAACTCGGGCGAGCCGCCCGGTCCTGGGTACCTCACATGGCGCAGCCAGGCAGCGGACCCTTCACACTCGGGCCGCCCGCCCGCACCCCTGCGGCTTGAAGCCCTGCTCAACGGCCCACGCCGGATCCGTGGACCCGGGATCAGCCGCCGGGCCGGGCCCCCTGGATGTGGAAGTTGAAGTCGCCGTGGCCGAGCGTGCCGTACAGATGCAGCCAGATCGGCAGGAGCATCTCGACGCCACGCGCGGTGGTGATGTCGCCCAGGTCGATGACGCTCGCTTCGGGCCAGCCGAAGGAGCCCAGCAGTGCCGTGACGGCCTTCTTGGCCCCGGTGTCGTCACCGCTGACGAACACGGTGTGCTCCCCTGCCACGCGAGCCGGCTCCACCATGACGAAACAGTTCATGGTGTTGAGGGTCTTGACGACCTTCGCGTCGGGAAAGGCCCGCTGGATGCGCTCGCCGAGGCTGTCGGTGTTGACCGGATCAAGCGTCGGTTTCCCGGCGGTGAAGCCCAGCGGGTTGGCGACATCGATGAGGACCTTGCCGCTCAGACGGGGTGCACCGGCCGCTTGCAGGGCATCGAGGCTGCGCTCGCCCGCGGTGGTGTTGACGACCGTCTCGCCGAAGGCCGCCGCCTTCTCGAAGGTCTCCAGACGCACCTGGCCGTGCTCTGCGTGCCAGTGGGCGAACGGCGGGTTGCCCATGCCGTCGGGTTCGGTGCGGGCGAGAGTGGCCCCGGGATCGCGGGTGCCGATGACGACGTCGTGACCGAGAGAGGCGAGCTTGCCGGCCAGCGTCCGGCCGACGATGCCGGTTCCGAGGACTGCGTAACGCATGCGAGTGGGTCCTTCCGGGTCTCGGGCGATCGGCCTGAGGCCGCGCCCATGAGAAAACCAACCGAGTCGTTCGCGTCGCGTGATGACGGTAGCTGTCGATACGGCTCCCCGTTCCCATCTATCGTGGAAAATCACATCATGATGGCTCGTGTCGAGGCAGGCTGCACATGAGGAAACCGCACATCGATTACGCGGCGGTCTTCCGGGCTCTGCCCGGCATGGTGGCGTTGCTGACGCCCGAGCTGGTGTACGTCGACGTCAACGACGACTTCCTACGGCTCACCGGTCGCGCCCGCGAGCAGTTGCTTGGCCACTACATCTTCGACGTCTTCCCCGAGAACCCCAATGATTCGGCCGCCTCCGGGATGCGGGAGACGCGGGAGTCGATGCTGCGCTCGGTGGCCACCGGGGAGCGCGACACGATGGCTGTGCTCCGCTACGACATCGAGGAGCCCCAGCGGCCCGGCCACTGGCAGGAGCACTTCTGGAGCCCGGTCAACGCGCCCGTCATCGGCACCGACGGGAAGGTGAAACTGCTCGTGCACCGGGTGGAGGAGGTCACCGAACTCATTCGCGCCCGCGGCGGACCGGGCAGCGACAGCCGGGCACGTGTGCTGGAGGCCGAGCTGTACACCCGCGCCCGGGAGCTCCAGGAGGTCAACGAACGCCTGCGCAAGGCGCACGCCCGCGAACGCGAGGTCGCCCTGGCTCTGCAGGAGGCCCTGCTGCC
>NZ_JAEKKT010000149.1 GCF_019510245.1 Streptomyces sp.
CGAGCGAGGGCACGGGCGACGGCAGCCTGGACGCCGACCCCGGGCAGACCTCGGGCACCGGCGACGCCGGCACGGCCACCACCAAGCCGACGGACCCGGGCCCCGACGGCACCCTGGGCACCTCGGACGACCCGACACCCCCCTCCGACACGAAGACGCCTTCGGCTTCGGCCACGGGGACGAAGGGGTCGTCGGGGGGCGGGACGACACACTCGCCGTCGGCGTCGCCTTCCAAGTCGCCGTCACCGTCGAAGTCGCCGTCCCCGAGCCCGTCGAAGTCCGAGTCCCAGCCGGCGAGCCCGTCGCCGTCGCCCTCGTCATCGGCCCCGAGCGAGACCCCGTCCACCAGCGACTCGGCGAGCGGCCCCGCTTCCGACTCCCCGAGCGTCGCGACGTCGAGCGCGTCGGAGAGCAGCGGCACGGGAACGTCGACCGGCACCCTGATCTGAGACCGGGCGTCCCACGCGCCACGCGTGGGACGCCCAGGCCCGTCTCAGGGAACCGCCGCCGAGCCCGGCTCGGGCCGGTCCGGCACCGCCGGACACCGCCGCAGCGGCTGAGCGCCGTCGCGGCGGTGTCGGGTGGCGGGGGAGAAGCGGGACGGGGACAACTGAGGCAGCAGCCGGCGGGAGTGGCCGTCGGCGGTCCTGGAACCGGCCCTGGTTCGTCGGCCTTGTTCAGGGCCCTCGGCCCGGCTGGTCAGAACAGGCGCAGCTTGTCGTCCTCGATGCCGCGCAGGGCGTCGTAGTCGAGGATCGTGCAGCCGATGCCGCGGTCCGTGGCGAGGACCTTTGCCTGGGGCTTGATCTCCTGGGCCGCGAAGATGCCCCGGACGGGGGCGAGGTGGGGGTCGCGGTTCAGGAGTTCCAGGTAGCGGGTGAGCTGCTCGACGCCGTCGATCTCGCCGCGGCGTTTGATCTCGATGGCCACCGTCTGGCCCTCGGCGTCGCGGCAGAGGATGTCCACCGGGCCGATCGCCGTCATGTACTCGCGCCGGATGAGGGTGTAGCCGTCGCCGAGGGTCTCGATGCGGTCGGCCAGGAGTTCCTGGAGGTGCGCCTCCACGCCGTCCTTGATCAGGCCGGGGTCGACGCCCAGCTCGTGCGAGGAGTCGTGCAGGACCTCCTCCATCGTGATGATGAGCTTCTCGCCCGCCTTGTTGATGACGGTCCAGACGCCGGCCTCGTCACCCGTGCCCTCCTTGAGGGTGCACGGCGGCGACATCCAGTTGAGGGGCTTGTAGGCCCGGTCGTCCGCGTGGATCGAGACACTGCCGTCCGCCTTGACCAGGATCAGGCGGGGAGCGGAGGGAAGGTGGGCGGTGAGCCGGCCGGCGTAGTCGACGGAGCACCGGGCGATGACGAGACGCATGGTCGGCAACGCTACTCGACGCGCCGCCCTCGACGCGATTCGCCCAGCCCCCTCCAGCCCCCTCCGGCCGGCCCCTCGCGACCGGTCCTGGAGAGTCTCCTGCACACGCCTGTTCAACCCTGGCCGATTGTGTGCCTAAAGGGACCGTCGCATATACGCAATCTCCTGGTGGGGGCACCGCAGGTTGCCTACCGTAGTAAACGGGAGGTCGCGGATTGTGTACTCAGCGTGTTCGGTATCGCGAACTCCCTTACCTGTCCGCCAACCCCTGCTGTTCGGGGGTGCGAGAGGAGTACCCATGTCGCTCGACGTCTCACCGGCCCTACTCGAACAGGCCGAGCGAGGCGAGGTCGACGAAGCAGATTTCGTCGACTGCGTCCGGACCTCCCTGCCTTACGCATGGGAGATGATCAGCTCCCTGGTGGCCCAGCTGAAGGTGGACGGCGGAGAGTTCGCCGACAACCAGACGCCCCCGCCGGACGAGCAGGCACGCGGTCAGCTGTTGCGTGCGCTCGCGAGTGACGCCATACGCGGCGCCCTGCAGCGGCACTTCGGTGTGCGGCTGGCCTTCCAGAACTGCCACCGTGTGGCGGTGTTCCCGCTGGACGCCTCGGTCGACGAGACGCTGGCCCGCTTCACCTCTGTGCGCAACCAGCTCCTGAACCAGTCCCCGGAACTCCGGGACTGCTGACGCCGTGCTCCGCCACTGCTGACGCAGTGAGCCGCTTGCTTGCCGCTCCACACGCGGGAGGTGCATCAGTCACTGGGGCGGCAAGCTCCCCGCGGCGGTGGGGTCACCGGAGGTGCGGCAGCACCTCGGCCCCCAGCCGTCGTACGTTCTCCTCCGTGGCCGCCAGATCCCCCGAGCCTTCGGTCAGCAGGGCGAAGCGGGAGATGCCGGTCCGCTCGGAGGTCGCGGCGAGCCGGTCGGCGCACAGCCGCGGGGTACCCACCGGGTGGAGTCCGCAGAGCAGTTCGGTGTATGCGAGCGGATCCCGCATCGAGCGGAACCGGCCGTCCACCGTCACATGCGCCTCCAGGCCCTGTTTCAGCCAGCCCGGCATCGCCTTCGTCAGGGTCTCCGCGGCGTCGGTGCGGCTGTCGGCGATCTGGCAGACGCCGGCCGAGACATGGGCCGCCGCGGCGATCTCGTCGCCCGGTCGCCCGGCCGCCCGCGCGTGCTGCCGCCACAACGCGACCATCTCGGCCTTCTCCTCGTCGCCGACGTGCATCCCGAGCAGCATCGGCAGCCCCCGCTCGGCCGCCAGCCGGATGCTCGCCGCGGAGGTGCAGGCGACCACCACCTCCGGCCCGGGTTCCTCCGTCAGCGCCTCCGACGGCCGCGGTACGACGGGGACTTCACGGAACGAGAAGCGCGGACCGGAGGCCGACACGGCGGGTTCGCGCAGCCAGCGCATCAGCAGATCGAGTGATTCGGGGAAGCCCTGTTCGTACGCCTCCAGGCCCGCTCCGAAGACCTCCAGATCCACCCAGGGCCCGCCCCGCCCCACGCCGAGCGTGAAGCGGCCGCCGCTCGTCACGTGCAGCAGCGCGGCCTGCTCGCCGAGGGCGACCGGGTGGACGGTGGGCAGCACGCTCACCGCCGTACCGACCCGCAGCCGCCGGGTACGGCCCAGCAGCAGGGCCGCCAGCGTGACCGCGGACGGGCAGGTGCCGTACGGCACGAAGTGGTGCTCGGCCAGCCAGACCGCGTCCAGACCGGACTCCTCGGCCACCTCCGCCGTGCGCACCGCCCGGTGCAGGGCCTCCCCTTGGCCCTGGCCCGGGAACTGGGCGGCCAGCACAAAACTACCTACGCGCATCGTTTCTTCCTGCTTTCCTGGCTCCGACCCGGAGCTCCCCCACCGGGCATAACCGTCTGACACGTGCCGAGGACACGGCCTGACGGAGAGATTTGCGGATTGTCTGGAGAATGGGTCGCCCTGGAGGGGGACTTGTCTGGGTTGGTGCCCTACGCGTACCCCCGCGCGCGCGTCGTAGGCTGGACACAGCCCGTGCTTCCTGTATAGCCCCGAGAGGTGTCCCGTGTCCCCGCGTCGCAACCGACCCAAGGGCCCGAACGGAGCGGCCTCGTCCGGCCGGAGCGCCGAGGACGACCGTGCGGACCGCTATGGCGGCTGGCAGTCCAGCGAGAGCTGGCAGGGCGAGGAGTGGAGCGTGCGGCACGTGGCCGGCGCCAGTGCGGTCGGCAAGACGTACCGCTGCCCGGGCTGCGACCAGGTGATCGCCTCCGGCGTCCCGCACGTGGTGGCGTGGCCGGAGCACTCCGGCGTGGACGAGCGCCGGCACTGGCACAAGGCCTGCTGGAACGCGAAGGACCGCCGCACCACGCGGGTGCAACGGTCCAGGAACGCGCCGAAGTTCTGAAGTTACGGAGCCGAGGTTCCGGGGCGGAATCAGACGTCCCGCTTCTCCAGCAGGGCGTAGGCGCCCGCGAACGCGACGGCCGTCACGCCCAGGATGATCCACAGCGGGTCCCAGCCCGAAGGGCCGGAATCGCTGAGGGAGTTGGAGTAGAAGACGCTCAGCTGGTTCGGGATCGAGTACTCGAACAGGGCGGTGCGCACCTTCTCCAGCGACTGGGAGAACATGAACAAGGCGATCACCAGCGGGGCGAGCACCGCGCCGATCATGATGGTGATGGCACCCGCCGAGTGCCGGATGACCGAGCCGATGATCAGCGAGAGCAGCCCGAGCAGCGCGATGTAGAGGCTGACGCCGACGGTGCCCTTCAGCCATTCCCCGCCGGTCGGCGTCCGGGCGACGCCGCTCAGCATCGACACCTGCGTCATGGCCACGAACGCGCTGGCCGCGAGGGTGATCACGAACGCCACCGCGAAGAAGACGATCGCCTTCGCCGCGAGTACGCGCGCACGGGAGGGGCAGGCCACCATCGTCGTACGGATCATGCCGGTGCCGTACTCCGAGGCGGTCGTCAGGACGCCGAGCGTGATGATGCACATGCTGCCGAGCAGCAGGCCGAAGAAGCCGAGCGACAGCGCGCTCTCGCCGGACAGGTCGCCGGACGAGGAGGAGTCGCTGACCACCGCGCCGGCCAGGAGGCCGATGCCGATCACGAGGAGAACGAAGACACCGAGCGTCCAGAGCGTCGAACGCACCGACCTGATCTTCGTCCACTCGGAGGCGATCGCGTGGCCGAGGTGGGTGCGCACCACCGGGATCGGCGAGACGTATCCGGGATACGAACCGCCGGGCGCCGCCTGCCAGTCGGGCGCGGACGGGGCGGCCTGCGGCAGCGGAGGCTGGTGGGTGCTCATCGGGCGTCCTCGGGCTTGGTCAGGTCGGCGGGAGCGGGGGCAGGTGCAGGGGCGGGGGCAGGGGCCGCATAGGGGTTGGGAGCGGCTTGCGGAGGCCCGTAGGGGCCCTGCGGGGCGGGAGGTGCGACGGGCGCCCTCGGCGGTCCGTACAGCCCCCCGAACGGCCGGCCGTCCTGCTGGGGCGGCGGCGGGGCGTACCAGCCCGGCTGGCCCTGTCCCGGCACCGGCATCGGCGGCAGGGCGCCCGGCGGCAGGGGCTGCTGGAGGCCCGCCTTCTGGTCGGTCGAGGACCGGTAGTCGACGGCGCCCTGCGTCATCCGCATGTACGCCTCCTCGAGGGAGGCCTGGTGCGGCGAGAGCTCCCACAGCCGTACGTCCGCCTCGTGCGCGAGGTCGCTGATCCGGGGCAGCGGCAGCCCGGTCACTCTGAGCGCGCCGTCCTGCTCCGGCATGACGTGGCCGCCGGCCTCGGTCAGCGCCGAGCTGAGCTTCTCGCGCAGCTGCGGCTCGGTGTCCGGGGTGCGCACGCGGGCGAAGTCGGCGGAGTTGGCCGAAATGAAGTCCGTCACGCTCATGTCGGCGAGCAGCTGGCCCCGGCCGATGACGATGAGGTGGTCGGCCGTCAGCGCCATCTCGCTCATCAGATGGGAGGAGACGAAGACCGTACGGCCCTCGGCGGCGAGGGACTTCATCAGGTTGCGCACCCAGAGGATGCCCTCGGGGTCGAGGCCGTTGACCGGCTCGTCGAAGAGCAGCACCTGGGGGTCGCCGAGCAGCGCGGCGGCGATGCCGAGGCGCTGGCCCATGCCGAGCGAGAAGCCCTTGGAGCGCTTTCCGGCCACTCCCTGGAGGCCCACCACGCCGAGCACCTCGTCGACCCGGCGGGCCGGGATGGCGGACAGCTGGGCCAGGGAGAGCAGGTGGTTGCGGGCGGACCGGCCGCCGTGCACCGCTTTGGCGTCGAGCAGCGCGCCGACCTGGCGGGCGGCGTTCGGGAGCTTTCGGTAGGGGAAGCCGCCGATCGTCACCGAGCCGGCGGTCGGGTTGTCCAGGCCCAGGATCATCCGCATGGTCGTCGACTTGCCCGAGCCGTTCGGCCCGAGGAAGCCGGTGACGGCTCCGGGGCGTACCTGGAAGGAAAGGTTGTAGACGGCGGTCTTGTCGCCGTAGCGCTTGGTCAGGCCGACAGCCTCGATCATGCTCCGCACCCATCGAAAGGATCAGGACAGCGGGGCAGACGCCCCCCGTAAGGGTTAGGAGGATATCGGGGCGCTGACGGTTCCGCCCAAGAGCATGTAAAGACTTCCGGCGACAGACCCGGTCACTGGGCGTCGCGCCGCTTCAGCAGGACGTACCCGCCGGCCAGTGCCGCGACCACCCACAGCGCCATGATCCCGAGCCCGCCCCAGGGTCCGTAGGGGACGTCGTCGCCGACCCTCGGCACCACCTGCATGATGTGGCTGCCCGCCTGGTCCGGCAGGAACCGGCCGATCTTCTTGGTGGCGTCGACGTTGCCGAGGATGTTGGAGATCAGGAAGAAGAACGGCATCAGGATGCCCAGCGACAGCATCGGCGAGCGCAGCATCGCGGCCACCCCCATGGAGAACATCGCGATCAGCGTCATGTACAGCCCGCCGCCGACGACCGCGCGCAGCACCCCGGGGTCGCCGAGGTGGGCCCGGTGCGAGCCGAGCATCGCCTGGCCGAGGAAGAAGGCGGCGAAGCTGGTCACCATGCCGACCACCAGCACCAGGCCGGCCGCGACCGCGATCTTGCTGAACAGGAAGGTGGCCCGCTGCGGCACGGCGGCCAGCGAGACCCTGATCATGCCGGTGCTGTACTCGTTGGAGACGACGAGCACCCCGAACACGATCATCGCCAGCTGCCCGAGCGTCATCCCGGCGAAGCTGATGTTCGTCGGGTCGAAGGAGAGCCGCTCCCGGGCCGGCATGTTGGAGAACTGGCTGTTCGCGAGCCCGGAGAGCAGCGTCCCGATGGCCACGGTGACCACCACGGCCAGCGACAGCGTCCACACCGTCGAGGCGACGGACCGGATCTTGGTCCATTCGGACCGTACGACCTGGGTGACGACGGCCATGTCAGGCTCCCTTGTCCCAGCCGGTGCCCCAGGCCTCTGTCACCGGGGGCGAGTCGGCGTGCGCGTGGTACTCCACGGACTCCGCCGTCAGTTGCATGAACGCCTCCTCCAGCGAGGCCTGCTGGACGCTCAGCTCGTGCAGCACGACCCCGTTCTGCGCGGCCAGCTCCCCGATCGGCTCGGCCTTCCCGCCCTCCACCTCGAGGGCGCCGGTGCCGGTCTCGACGACGGTGATGCCGGCGCCGTGCAGCACGTCGAGCAGCCGCTCGCGCTGCGGGGAGCGGACCCGGACGTACGACCGCGAGTTGGTCCGGATGAAGTCCGCCATGGAGGTGTCGGCGAGCAGCCGTCCCTGCCCGATGACGACGAGGTGGTCGGCGGTCAGCGCCATCTCGCTCATCAGGTGCGAGGAGACGAACACGGTCCGCCCCTGGGCGGCCAGCGATTTCATCAGGGTCCGGATCCAGTGGATCCCCTCCGGGTCGAGCCCGTTCACCGGCTCGTCGAACATCAGGATCCGCGGATCGCCCAGCAGCGCCCCCGCGATCCCGAGCCGCTGCCCCATGCCGAGCGAGAACCCCTTGGCCTTCTTCCGCGCCACCGCCGTCAGCCCGACGGTGTCAAGGACCTCGGCCACCCGCGCCCGCGGGATCCCGTTGCTCTGCGCGAGGCAGAGCAGGTGGTTGAAGGCACTGCGGCCACCGTGCACGGCCTTCGCGTCGAGCAGCGCCCCGACGTACGACAGCGGGTCCTTGAGCTGCTCGTACCGCTTGCCGTCGATCCGCACCCGGCCGGCCGTGGGGTGGTCGAGCCCGAGGATCATCCGCATGGTGGTGGACTTCCCGGCACCGTTGGGTCCGAGGAACCCCGTGACGATGCCGGGTCTGACGGTGAACGTGAGGTCGTCGACCGCCGTCTTGTCGCCGTAGCGCTTGGTCAGGCCCGCCAGCTCGATCATGCGGCCACGCTAAGACCGGCATATGGGGCCTGCCACCGGAGTTACTCCTCCGGGTCCCAGGCCAGGAGCCGGTCGAAGACGCGCCGGTCGCCGTCGGCCTTCAAGGCGGCCACCGGGATCCGGCCGTACAGGACGAGGAGCAGCTCGCCGGCCGGGCCCGTGAGCGAGGCGTCGGGCGTGGGGGCGGGAGCGGGGAGGGGTGCCGTCCGGGCGCCGTCGGCGGAGAGCCACAGGCGCCATGAGCGGCCCTCGGTGGCGTGGTAGTCGACGACGGCGGGCTCGTGCGGCCAGCGGGCCGTGGTCGCGCAGCAGGTGGACAGGAACTCGTCGACACCGTCGAGTGCCAGCTCGTCGGGCAGCGGCCGCGGGGCGTCCGCGGTGAGCTGGGCGTCGTAGGTGTGCAGCGCGATCTCGTACAGCTGGTGCCGGGCGGCGGCACCGGCGGTCTGCGGCGACTGCGACGTACCCCACCAGGTCCAGCAGCCGCGGTCCGGGCCGTACCGGCGCAGTGCGTCCAGCAGCTGCCGCGCCGATGCGGTCCACCAGTCCAGCAGGGCCTCCCGGTCCCGAGGCGCCGCCGGGGTGTCCCACACGGACCTGGCCGGGGGAGCGTCGGCGGGTCCCGCGGCGACGATGGCGGCCCACTTGCGCCGCCCCTCCCCGAGGTGCCGTACCAGGTCGAAGAGGGTCCACTCGGGGCACGTCGGCACCTGTATGCCGAGGCCGGGCGCGGCGGCCACCGCGGCACCGAAGGCGGTCGACCGTTCGTCGATCAGCCGCAGCAGATCGGTGAATTCCGGAGTCTTCTGCACCCCGGATGTGTATCACCGGGCTGCATCGGCGGGACACGGATTTTCCGGCCCCCGCCAACCAGGACGAGCAGGCCGAACAGGCCGAAGGCCCGCACCGCCCCCGGGAGGGAGATGCGGGCCTTCGTTCGGACGGCGAGGAGGCCGTTCTCGGGCGGTGCGTCAGCGGGACTGCTGGGCCGGAACCCCGCGGGAGATCGGCTCGTCCTCCGCCGGGGAGCTGGCAGCGGCCACCGCGGCGCCGGTCAGCGTGGCCAGCATCTCGCGGACGTTGGTCAGCTGGGCGTTGATGCTGTCGCGGCGGTTGGTCAGCGCGGCGAGCTCGCGCTCGGATTCCGAGCGGATCCGGTCGGCCTTGGCGTTCGCGTCCGCAACGATGTCCTCGGCCTGGCGCTGCGCCGTCTCGACCGTCTGGCGGGCCCGGCGCTCGGCGTCGGTGCGCAGCTTCTCGGCCTCCAGGCGCAGCTGCTCCGCGCGGTGCTCGATCTCCGCGAGACGCTTCTCCGCCTTCTGCTGACGCGAAGCGAGGTCACGCTCGGACTGCTCGCGGCGCTTGGCGAGGTTCGTCTCGAAGTCGGCGGCGGCCTGTGCGGCCTTCGCGCGGGTCTCCTCGAAGAGGGCGTCCGCCTCCTCGCGCTTGGACTGCGCGTCCTTCTGGGCCTCGGCGCGCAGCTGCGAGGCGTCACTCTTGGCCTTCTCGACGATCCGGACGCCCTCGTCCTCGGCCTTGGACTTGCGCTCCGCAGCGAACGATTCTGCGTCGTTGCGCACCTGCTGGGCCGCCGACTCGGCGAGCTCGCGGTGCTGCTCGGCCGCGCGCCGGGCCTCCTCGCGCAGGTCCTTCGCCTCCTCCTCGGCGAGGCGGAGGATCTTCTCGACACGCGCGCCGAGGCCGGCGTACGACGGCTCCGCGTCGGTTACCTGGGCCTGGGCGTTCTGCGTCTCGAGGTGGAGCTCCTCGATGCGCTTTTCCAGAGCGGTGATGCGGGCGAGAGCGCTGTCACGGTCGGAGACGAGCTTGGAGATCCGTTCGTCCACCTGAGCGCGGTCGTACCCACGCCGCACTAGCTCGAAGCCGTAGGGGGAAGTGTCGCTCATGGGGTTCCTGTCGAAAGAGACCGGTGAGGTGATAGGGGGAATCCTAGGGGCCGAAGCGGTGTGTCATCGAGCGGATACGTGTTTGATCTGGAGAATGACACCCCTTTTGGGTGGCTAGCTGTGAGATCGCTTGCCAAAGCCTCTGCCGCAGATTTAATCAAAAGCCTCAGAACACTACAGAACCGGCCCGGCTCTCTAGCCTTCTGACGACTTGCCACCCGATCGGGGTGCGCCCACCGTGCTGCCCGCCTTGACCCCGCCGTCCTTGCCGGCCGACGGGGCCTCGAAGGATTCCAACGCCTCCAGGACGTCCTGGACACGGGAGATCTCGCCGTTGATGTTCTCCCGCCGGCGCTCCAGGATCTCCAGTTCGCGCTTTCCCTCCTCGACCGTGCGGCGGGCCTCGCGGATCGCCTCGGCCTTGAGCTCCTCGGCCTCCCGGACCAGCGTGGCCTTCTTCTGCTCGGCCTCCTTGAGCAGCCCCTCGGCCTTCTTGACGGCGGCGATCCGGACCTTGCCCGCCTCCGAGTTGGCCTCCGAAACCAGGTCCTTGGCCTTGGCCTGGGCCTTGGCGAGCTGCTCCTCGGCGGCCTTGATGAGCGCGTCACAGCGGTCGCCGGTGGACTTCATGGTCTCGGCGGCCTCACGGCGGGCCCGCTCGTGCAGCTCCTCGATCTCGGCGGTGATGCGCTCGCGCAGCTCCTCCGCCCGCTCCCTGATGGCGGTGGCGTCCCGGCGGGCGCCGACGAGCAGCTCGTCCGCGTCCGTACGGGCCTTCTCCACCCGCGTGTTGCCCTCGACCGTGGCCTCGGACACCAGCCGGTCGGCCTCCTTGCGGGCCGCGCCCACCATGGTGTCGGCCTGCGACTCGGCGTCCGCGGTGGTCTTCATCGCCTGCTGCTGAGCCTCGGTGAGCAGCTTGTCCGCCTCGGCGGTCGTCTCGTTGATGAGCGTGTCGACCTGCTCGGCCACGTCCTGACGGCGCTTGTTGGCGTCCTTGCGGGCCTCGTCGAGGGTGCGGTCGGCCTCCTCGCGGGCCGCGTTCAGCATGCGCTCCGCCTCGGCCTCCGCGTCCGCCCTGAGCCGCTCGACGTCGGCACGGGTCCGGTCGGCGTGCAGCTGGGCGGAGCCGACCGTCTCGGCGGCCTCGGCCCGCAGCCGCTCCGCGTCGCCGGTGGCGTCCGAGATCAGCTTCTCCGCCTTGGCGATCGCGTCGGCGCGGACCCGGTCGGCCTCGGTGATGGTCTCGTTCTGGAGCCGCTCGGCCTCGCTGCGCGCCTCGGTGATGAGGGTGTCGGCCTGGGTCGCCGCGTCCGAACGCATCCGGTTGGCGTCCTCACGCGCCTCGGCACGCGTGCGCGCGGCGTCCTGGTCCGCCTGGGCGATGGTGTCGGAAGCCTCGGTGCGCACCCGCTGGGCGTGCGCCGCCGCCTCGGAACGCAGCCGCTCCGACTCCGCCACCGCGTCGGCGACGGTCCGCTCGGCCAGCGCCTTCGCCGCTTCGGACGCCTCGTTGGCCTCGCGACGGATCCGGGTCGCGTCCTCGCTGGCCCGCTCCCGCTCGGCGTAGGCATCGGCGCGGACCCGGTCGGACTCCTCCTCGGCCTCCCGCCGGGTGCGGTCCGCGGCGTGCTCGGCGGCCGAGCGCAGCCCGGTGATCTCCTCCTGCGCCTGCTCGTGCAGCCCGGATACCGAGTCCCGCACCTGCTGGGCGTGGAGTTCGGCGGCCGACACCATCTCGGTGGCCCGCCGGTCCGCCTCCTCGACCAGCCGTACGGCCTCGGCCTGTGCCTCCTCGACCCGGTTGCGCGCCTGCGCCAGCAGGTCCTCGCTCTGCTCGCGGGCCCGCTCGCGCTCCTGGTCGGCCTCCTGACGGGCCGAACCGAGGAGCTCCTCGGCCTCCCGGCGCCGCCGGGCGGCCTCCTCCTGGGCGGCGGCCAGCGTCTCGGACGCCTCGGTGGACAGCCGCTCGGCGGCCGCCTGCGCCTCGGCGCGGACCCGGTCGGCGGTGTCCTGGGCCTCCTGCTTGAGCCGCTCCGCCTCGGCCGCGGCCTCGGACCGCAGCCGTACGGCGACGGCCTCGCCCTCCGCCCGGGACACGGACGCGTCGGCGGCCGCCTCGTCGCGCAGCCGCACGGCCTCGGCCTCGGCCTGCTGCTGGAGCGTGCGGATCCGCTCGGCGGCCTCGCCGCGCAGCCGGTCGGTCTCCTCGGCGGCCTCCCGGCGGATCCGGCCGGCCTCCTCGCGCGCCTCGGTCAGCGCCTGGTCGGCGGCCGTGAGCCGGTCCTCGGCCTCGGTGTGCAGCCGGGTGAGCTCCTCGGCGGCCTCCGCGCGCCGGGCCTCGACGCCCCGCTCGGTCTCCTCGCGCAGCTCGGCCGCGGCCCGCTCGGCGTCCGCCCGCATCGCGTCGGACTGCTCCTGGGCCTCCGCACGGAGCCGGTCGGCCTCCTGGCGGGTGCGCTCCAGCGTCTCCTCGGCCTGCCGGCGCAGCGTGGTGGCGCGCTCGATGGCCTCGGTGCGGACCTTCTCGCTGTCCGTGGTCGCGGTCTGCCGCAGCTCGTCGGCGTCCGCCTTGGCCTTGGCGAGCAGCTCCTCGGCGGACTTCGCCGCCTCCTCGATCTGCTGCACGGCCTCGCGCCGGGCCTCGGCACGGATCGACTCGCCCTCGGCGACCGCGTCGGACCGCAGCTGCTCGGCCTCGCCGCGCAGCCGGCGCGCCTCCTCCTGGAGCTCGACGGTCTTGGCGCGGTACTCCTTGGTGTCGTCCTTCGCCGTGCCCTTGAGCTGCTCGGCGATGTCGTGCGCCTCGGCACGCAGCCGGTCGGCCTCGGTCTCCGCCTCGGTGCGGATCCGCTCGGCCTCCTCGGCGGCGGCCTTGGTGGTCCGCTTGGCTTCCTCGGACGCCTTGTTCAGGACGTCCTCGGCGGTCTTGGCGGCCTTCGCCAGCTGGGAGGCGCTCTCCTCGGCGGTGAGGCTGCGGGCCTTCTCGGAGGCCTCGGCGATGATCTTCTCGGCCTCGGCCCTGGCGTCGGCGACGACCTGCTCGGCGCTCGCCTTGGTGGCCTCGGCGTCCTTGGTGGCCTCGCTGACCAGCCGGGCGACCTGCTCCTTGGCGGTGCGGGTGCGCTGCTCGTTGGTGGCCTCGGCGCTGGAGAGGGCCTTCGAGGCGTTGGCCTCGGCCTCGGCGACCAGCTTCTCGGCCTCGGACTGCGCCTTGCGCAGCGCCTCCTCGGCCTCCGCCATCCGCTGCTCGGCGGCCCGGCTCAGCTCGCTCGCCTGCCGACGGGCGGCGTCCGACTCCGTCGCGGTGGAGCTGCGGAGCTGCTCCGCGTGGTCGGTGGCCTCCTGGGCCTGCGTGGACGCGGCGTTCAGCAGCCGTTCGGCGTCCCGGCGGGCGCGCAGCAGGATCTGCTCGGCCTCCGTGCGGGCCGCCTCGGCGTCGCTGGTCAGCCGCTGCCGGGCCTCGTCGGTCAGCCGCTGGGCCTCGGCCCGGGCGGCGGCCATGGCCTGCTCGGCCTCGGCCCGCGACTCGTCGAGCAGCCGCCGGGCCTGCGACTCGGTGCGCGCCCGCAGCTGCTCGGCCCACGACACGTTCTCGTTGACGTGCGACTCGACGGTCTGCCGGCGCTCGGCCAGCTCCTGGTCCAGCTGCTGGCGGCGGGTCACCGCCTCCTGGTGCAGCTCGGCCTGGAGCCGCGCGGCCTGCTCGGCGTGCTCCTGGAGGATCCGCTGGGTCTGCGCCCGGGCCTCCGCGGCCACCCGCTCCGCCTCCTGGCGGATCTGGTCGGCCTGCACCTGGGCGTTCCGCAGCAGCTGCTCGGCGTGGTAGCCGATGTCACCGCCGTCGAACGCGGGCCGGGACATGATGGTGCGCCGCGCCTCGTGCAGCTTGGCGCGCAGCACCTCGACCTGGTAGCCGAGGTCCTCGGCATGCTGGATCGCCTTTTCCCGCTCGGTCTTCAGCCGTTTCATCTCGGCCTCGAACCGAGAGAGGTGGTCGACGTCAGCCGCCGGCTCTCGCTCCTGGCTCTCGTAGCCCCGCACTGCGCGGTCCCATCCGTCCCCTGGTCGCAACCTTCTCCGAACGAGCTCCGTCCATCCGCCGAACGGGGCCCCCGGGGAATGGTGTCAGATCAACGGCGGAGCACGGGCTGCTGCCCCGACGCTCGTCCCCCGAAACCCGGACCCCGGCATGCGGCCGCCCCGGCCCTGCGAACGTGCGAAGGGACGACCGCCCCCAACCCTACCGGCCCATATGTACGAGGGTCAGTGCTCAGGTGACTCAACAGCCGCCGAAGTGACCAGTTCTGTCAGTACGCCGTGGCAGTCCTTCGGGTGCAGGAAGGTGATCCGCGACCCCATGGAGCCGATCCGTGGCTCGTCGTACAGAACGCGTACGCCCTTGCCGCGGATCTCGGCCGCGTCCCCGTCCACATCCGCCGTACCGAAGGCGATGTGGTGCACCCCCTCGCCGTTCTTCGCGAGCCACTTGCCGACCGCCGAGTCCTCCCGGGTCGGTTCGAGAAGCTGCAGGTAGGAGGCACCGCCGTCGGACGTCTCGTTGATCTTGAGCATGGCCTCGCGCACGCCCTGTTCCTCGTTGACCTCGGTGTGGAACACCTCGAAGCCGTACGTGGCCCGGTAGAACTCGACGGTCGCGTCGAGGTCGTGGCAGGCGATCCCGATGTGGTCGATTCGCGTCAGCATGGATTCAGTGCAGCGCCACGGCGGTGGTTACGCAACGTGCCAGCGATCACACTGACGGCCCGATGACGGCACGGAGTGCCACGCAATACATTCGAAGTAAACCCTCGTTCACTCCTCGGCAGTGCAGCCGGAAGGGGATTCGCAGCTCATGACTTCTGGAACCTCTGGAACTACCTCGGTGATCGTCGCGGGCGCGCGTACGCCCATGGGACGACTGCTGGGCTCGCTGAAGTCCTTCTCCGGAGCCGACCTCGGCGGCTTCGCGATCAAGGCCGCCCTCGACCGTGCGGGAATCGGGGGCGACCAGGTGCAGTACGTGATCATGGGACAGGTGCTCCAGGCCGGCGCGGGGCAGATCCCGGCCCGCCAGGCCGCCGTGAAGGCCGGCATCCCGATGAGCGTCCCGGCCCTCACGATCAACAAGGTGTGCCTCTCCGGCCTGGACGCCATCGCGCTGGCCGACCAGCTGATCCGCGCCGGCGAGTTCGACATCGTGGTCGCGGGCGGCCAGGAGTCCATGACCAACGCCCCGCACCTGCTCCCCAAGTCCCGCGAGGGCTTCAAGTACGGCGCGATCGAGATGCTCGACGCGATGGCGTACGACGGCCTGACCGACGCCTGGGAGAACATCCCGATGGGCGAGTCGACCGAGAAGCACAACACCCGCCTCGGCCTCGGCCGCGAGCAGCAGGACGAGATCGCCGCCCTGTCCCACCAGCGGGCCGCCGCCGCCCAGAAGAACGGGATCTTCGAGGCCGAGATCACCCCGGTCGAGATCCCGCAGCGCAAGGGCGAGCCGGTCGTCTTCAGCAAGGACGAGGGCATCCGCGGCGACACCACGGCCGAGTCGCTGGGCAGGCTCCGCCCGGCGTTCACCAAGGACGGCACGATCACCGCCGGCAGCTCCTCCCAGATCTCCGACGGCGCGGCGGCCGTGGTCGTGATGAGCAGGGCCAAGGCCGAAGAGCTGGGCCTGGAGTGGCTCGCCGAGATCGGCGCCCACGGCAACGTGGCCGGACCGGACAACTCCCTGCAGTCCCAGCCGTCGAACGCCATCAACCACGCCCTCGAGAAGGAGGGCCTGGAGGTCGGCGACCTGGACCTCATCGAGATCAACGAGGCCTTCGCCGCCGTTGCCGTCCAGTCAATGAAGGACCTCGAGGTGTCCACCGAAAAGGTGAACGTGAACGGCGGAGCCATCGCCCTGGGGCACCCCATCGGCATGTCCGGCGCCCGGCTCGTCCTGCACCTGGCCCTGGAGCTCAAGCGCCGGGGCGGCGGGGTCGGCGCGGCCGCGCTGTGCGGTGGCGGCGGCCAGGGTGACGCGCTGATCGTGCGGGTACCGAAGGCCTGAGTACGTTTCGCTGAGCCTTACGGAAGCGAACGCAAGCGAAACGGAGCGAACGGAGCTGTGATGCAGGACGTCTCCTCACTGGTGGCCCAGGCCAGGGAGGGCCGACCGCGTGCGGTGGCCCGTCTGATCTCCCTGGTGGAGGGGGCGTCCCCGCAGCTCAGGGAGGTCATGGCGGCGCTCGCGCCGCTGACCGGCAATGCCTACGTCGTGGGCCTGACCGGCTCGCCGGGAGTCGGCAAGTCGACCTCGACGTCGGCGCTCGTGACCGCCTATCGCAAACAGGGCAAACGGGTCGGCGTGCTGGCGGTCGACCCGTCGTCCCCCTTCTCCGGAGGCGCCCTGCTCGGCGACCGCGTCCGCATGTCCGACCACGCGTCCGACCCCGGCGTCTACATCCGCTCGATGGCGACGCGGGGCCACCTGGGCGGCCTCGCCTGGGCGGCTCCCCAGGCCATCCGTGTCCTGGACGCGGCGGGTTGCGAGGTGATCCTGGTGGAGACGGTCGGCGTCGGCCAGTCGGAGGTCGAGATCGCCTCCCAGGCGGACACCAGCGTGGTGCTGCTGGCCCCCGGCATGGGCGACGGCATCCAGGCCGCCAAGGCCGGGATCCTGGAGATCGGCGACGTGTACGTCGTCAACAAGGCCGACCGGGACGGCGCGGACGCCACGGCCCGCGAGCTGAACCACATGCTGGGCCTCGGCGAGTCGCGCGGCCCGGGCGACTGGCGGCCCCCGATCGTCAAGACGGTCGCCGCGCGGGCGGAGGGCGTCGACGAGCTGGTGGAAGCCCTGGAGAAACACCGCGCCTGGATGGAGGAGCGGGGCGTCCTTGCGGAACGCCGCGTGGCCCGCGCCGCCCGCGAGGTCGAGACCATCGCGGTGACGGCCCTGCGGGCGCGCATCGGCGACCTGCACGGCGACCGCCACATCGACGCTCTCGCGGACCGCATCGTGGCCGGCGAGCTCGATCCCTACCGGGCGGCGGACGAGCTGGTGGCGGGGTTGACGGAGGGCTAGCCGCCGTAGGGGCGCGGGCCGTCCCCCGGCTGCGGGCGGGAGGGGGCTGGTCGCGCAGTTCTCCCGCCAGCCTTCGGCCGGTGGTACCCCCAGCGCCCCTTTGGGGCGCGCTGTCCAGCCGTGTCATTCATCCAGCCGCGGGCAGTCGTGCCGCTGGGGCGATGGGGGTTCCCCCCGCGCGAGCGAAGCCGAGCGTGGGGGAGGGTGGGCGCGGGCGGCGACCTGTAAACGCCGGTGAGCGTCCCCGCCCAGATGCGGCAACAGCGCGGACGAGTCCTCGTCCGTGCTGCTAGCTTGAGCGGCATGTTCCTCTCCTTGGCGTAAGAGCGCACCCGGCGCCGCCACCGGCATGTGAAGACCCCATGCCGTGGCGCGCTCAGGTGTCCCCTCTTCCGCCTCTGCCCGAGGAACTCACTCATGTCCGCGTTGACCTCGTCGCGCCCTTCACCTGCCCGGCGGCCCTCCTACGCCGCCGTCCTGCGCGTCCCGCACGCGCGCCACACCTTCCTGGCCGCCCTCGCGGCCCGTCTCTCCTACGGCACGGTCTCGCTGTCCGTGCTGCTCTCCGTGACCAGGGCGTCCGGCTCCTATGCCGTCTCCGGTCTGGTGATGGCACTCTTCGGCGGCACCGTGGTCGTCCTGCTGCCCGCCCGGGCGGCCCTGGTGGACCGCTACGGCCCACGGCGCGCCCTGCCGCCCCTGGCGGCCGTCTACAGCGTTCTGCTCTGCCTCCTGGCCGCCCTGACCTGGCGGCCGGGTACGCCACCGGCGGCCCTCGCCGTGGCCGCCGCGCTCACCGGCTGCGTCGCACCGCCGCTCGGCCCCGCGATGCGCGCGGTATGGGGCGAGCTGGTCGACGACCCCGCCCTGCTGCGGCGGGCGTACAGCCTGGACGGAGTCGCAGAGGAACTGCTGTTCGTGTCGGGGCCGGCGCTGGTGGGCCTGCTGCTGCGGTTCGGTCCGCCGCCGGCGGGGCTGCTGCTGAGCGCGGTGCTGATGCTGGCCGGGACGTGTGTGTTCGTGATGTCACCGGCGGTGCGGGGGGCCGTCCCGCCGAAGAGGGAGCGGGGCCGATCGCCCGGACGCTTCCCGGCGGCGCCGGTCGTGGCGGCCGCCGGCCTCGGTCTGGCGCTGAGCGCGGCGGACCTGCTGGTGATGGCGTTCGCGGAGCAGCGGTCGTACGGCGACGGGGCCGTCCCCTGGGTACTGGCCGCGCTCTCCGCGGGCAGCGCGGTGGGAGGGCTGCTGAACGGGGCGGTGGAGTGGCGCCGTCCGGCGGGGGAGCGGCTGGCGTGGCTTGCGGCGGGGCTGGGGGTGGTCCTGGTGGCCGCCGGGTCCGCGCCCGGGATGTGGACGCTGGCGGCGGCCATGGCGGTGGCGGGGGCGTTCGTGGCTCCGACCCTGACGACGGCGTATCTGCTGGCCGACGAGACGGCGGCGGAGGGGGAGCGGACCCGGGCCGGGGCCTGGGTGAACGCGGCGGTGAACGCCGGGAGTTCGGGTGGGTCGGTGGTGGCCGGCCTGCTGGTGGGATCGGTTCCGCTGTGGGTGTGCTTCGCGCTGTCGGGGGGTGTCGCGGTCGTGGCCGCCGTCGCCGTGCGGGCCGTCTCCGCGGCGGGCCGGTGGGGGCTGCTCGCGCCCATGCGGCGGTAGCAGCGCCGTAGGTCACACCGGCCCCATCCGGAGAAAACGAACGGCGGACGGGACCTGAACCCCCGTCCGCCGTTCAGCTACCGCACAGCCGTCACGGGCGCCCGCGCTGCCCCCGCAGGTGCTCCGCGATCGGCTTGAGGCCCTTGTCCAGCTCTATGAGTGCCTCCGGCGACAGCAGGTCGATGAAGTGCCGTCGCACGGAGGCGACATGATGTGGCGCCACCTTCTTCATCGTCTCCATGCCGTGCTCGGTGAGGACGGCGAACAGCCCGCGGCGGTCGGACTCGCAGTTCTCGCGGCGGACCAGGTTCGCGTTCTCCATGCGGGTGATCTGGTGGGACAGCCGGCTCTTGGACTGGAGGGTGGCGGAGGCGAGGTCGCTCATCCGCATCCGGTAGTCCTCCGACTCGGACAGGTTCACCAGGATCTCGTAGTCGTTCATTGTCAGGCCGAACGGCTGCAGGTCCTTTTCGAGCTGGTACGTCAACAGCCTGTTGACCTCCAGGTGGGTGCGCCAGGCGCACTGCTCCGCATCGGTCAGCCAGCGCGTGGCCGTCTCGGTCTCCATGATTGAAGTCTACCTAAAATGTTGAAAGGCGAACTAGTGAGGGTGGTGTGACGGTGCGCACGCGTTCGATGTCACACTCCGCAGACTACCGCTCACAGCCCGAAGCGACGCTGGAGGTCCCCCAGCTGTCCGGGAAGGCGCGGTGCGCCCGGTTGTTGTGAATGACCTGTGGAGGGGACGCCTCCACCGGGCACTCCGGGCTCGTGCGGAACCGCTCCCGCGGCCTGCTCGGCCATCAGGGTCTCGGTGGACTGGAGCAGGACCGTGCCGGCCCCTGTGAACTCGAACTGATGCTCCTCTCCGGAGGCCCCGCCGAGGCCTGTCAGTGCACGTAGACCGCCCATCACGCCGGTCATGTACCCATGGTCGTAGTGGTGGCACGGGGAGGGGCAGTCGGCCCACCCCACCAGTGCCTGCGGGTCCACCCGGATGGGGGGTTCCATGAACACCACCGGACCGTTGGACGCGGCCACAAACTTTCCGGTTCCGATAAGGGTCAGAAAACCGGGAACGATTGATTGCTTCAGCGCGAGACTTGGCTGAAAAGCGAGCAGGTTGCCGGAGCGAATGGTCAGGTTGCCGTCGTCCAGGTCGTAGGAGTTCACGTCGAACGCCCGGTCGGCGAGGAGCATCTTGCCCGAGCCCGCCGCCACCACCCAGTCGCTCGCGTGCAGAGGCGAATGGAAGGACGTACGGACAAGTCGGTCCAAACGGCCGTGTCCGATGCCGTTGAAGTCGATCGAGCCGTAGTAGGCGATCATCTTCCCCTTCTGCAGGAACCACTCGCTGCTCTTGAGCTCCACGCAGAAGGTGTACTTGTTGACGTTGTCGTCGACGGGGAGGGTCATCGGGTCGTACACGACCGGTCCGGCCGCTCCGTATGCGCTCACAGCTTCTCCTCCGACGCCTGCACGTACACCATGCCGTTGCCGCTGAGCTCCAGCTGGAACGCCTCGCCGGAGCCGCGGCCCACCATCTCCCGCCAGCCGAGCGCGGACGACAGCTTGTTGCGCACGTCGCCGTGGTGGGCGACGTAGGCCTGGGGGTCGACGTGGACCGGGCGCTGCGGGGTGACCGGGATCTCGAAGACCCCGCCGTGGGCCATCACGGCGACCGCGCCGTGGCCCTTGAGGGTGGTGGTGAACAGGCCCTGGCCGGTGACCTGGCCGCGCACCATGCCCATCACACCGCCCTGGGAGCCCATGAACATCGTCCCCTGCTGCAGCGTGCCCTCGAAGGCGAGCAGCCGGTCCGCCTCGACGTAGAGGGTGTCGCCGGTGAGGGCGATGACGTGGACGTGGTGGCCGCCGTGCCCGAAGAAGACGGTGCCGCTGCCCTCGACGGTCATCAACGGGGTCGCCTCGCCGGCGACCCGGCGGCCGAGCATCGACATCAGCCCGCCCTGGCCGCCCTGGATGTTGGGCGTGAAGGACACCTCGCCCTGGTAGGCGAGCATCGCGCCGCGCTGGCTGAACAGCCGCTGCCCGGGCACGACGGTCGCCTCGACCATCTTGGAGTTCACCTCGCGCAGGGCCATGTCAGACGTCCCCCGCGATCGTGTTGCGCTCGCTCGGCTGTACGTACACCAGGCCGTCCCCCTCGAACCGGATCTGGAAGGCCTCCCCGCCGCCCTCTCCCAGGAACGTGCGGAAGGTCACACCCGACTGGAAGGACTGGCGGAGCTCGCCCTGGTGGGCGATGTAGGCACCCGGGTCGACGGTCAACGGGTACTGCGGGCTGACCCTGAGCACCACCGCCGGGCCGTCCGACATGATCGCCGCCTGGCCGTGGCCCTCGACCGTGGTGGTGAACAGGCCGTTGCCCTGGGAGGCGCCGCGCAGGCCGGTGAACGTCGTGCCGGTGCGCAGGCCGGCGTCGGTCGCGAGCAGGTTGCTGGACTCGACGTACAGCTTGTCGCCCCGGAGACCGACCAGGTTGATCTCGGAGGCCCGGTCCGCGAACCAGCACGTCCCGTGCCCCTTCACCTCCATCACCGTCATCTGCTCGCCGGTGAGCCGCCGGGTCACCATCCCGCGCAGCCCCTCGCCGCCGCCGCTCAGCTTCTTGAACGCCATCTGCCCGTCGTACGCGACCATCGAGCCGTTCTTCGCCTTCACGGCGTCCCCGGTCATGTCGACGGCGAGCACCTTGCTGCCCTGGAGTCGGAACATCGCCACGCTGCGAAGGTAGCCGCAGGCAGGCGGCGGCGACAGGTCCCGTGGGTGGACATCACCCCGGATCCGCCCCCTAGGGGTGCGGCGGGCAGGGGTGCGGCCGTCAGGGGTGCCGGCACTCACCGGGGAGGCGTATCACCGCCGTACCGGCCGGCAGGTCGACCGTGGACTTCGGCGGCGCGCCGTCCTCCTCCTCGTCGTCGCGCAGTACCGGCGCGCTCTGCCGCTCCTTGAGCTCGTTCTGCTTGCCGGGGGAGAGGGCCGCGTGCAGCTGCTTGAAGCCGCGATGAAGAACTGCTTGAAGCCACGATGAAGAACACGAACTGCACCCCCGCCCCTCTCGTCGCGCCGCCCGGCCGGCCACCCCCGCGCCGGGTCCGCGCCGTCCCTTTGCCACAATGGGTGGACGTTTGTGCTCGCGTTCACAAAGAGTGGACGTCTCTCCCACCGAAGGTGACTCGTGGACATCAAGACCGCCACCGCCATCCGCCGCCTGCGCCTGGTCTCCGCCCCTGAGGCCGTTTCCTTCCTGATCCTCCTCGTCTGCTCGGTGCTCAAGCGGACCACGGACTTCAACGCGGTGCCCGTGATGGGCGCGATCCACGGTGTCCTGTTCATCCTCTACGTGATCTTCTGGGCCGACGCCTGGAACCGCACCAAGTGGCCCCTGAAGACCGGCCTCTTCTACTTCGTCCTCTCCGTCCTGCCGACCGGCGGCTTCTTCGCCGAGCGCAGGCTCAAGCGTGCCGCCGAGGACGAGGTCATCGCCGCCCGTGCCCGCAAGGAAGGGGTCGTGAACGCATGATCGTCGCTTTCTCCGTGACGCCGCTCGGCGTCGGCGAGGACGTCGGGGAGTACGTCGCCGACGCCGTCCGGGTGGTCCGCGAGTCCGGGCTGCCCCACCGCACCGACGCCATGTTCACCTCGATCGAGGGCGAGTCGTGGGACGAGGTCATGGACGTCGTCAAGCGGGCCGTCGCCGCCGTGGAGGCGCGCGCCCCGCGCGTCTCCCTGGTCCTCAAGGCGGACATCCGGCCGGGCGTCACCGACGGACTCACCAGCAAGGTGGCGACGGTGGAGCGGCACCTCGCCCAGTAGCCGACAGCGGCACACGGAAAACCCCGGCACGCGCGGCCGGGGTTTTCTTCCGCCTTCTGATTGAGCGATCGCTCAAAACTCGGTACGGTCATCACCGGAGAGTTTGAGCGGTCGCTCAAAAGGCGCTCCGAGGACCAGGTGACGGGGGTAACAACACTGATGGGGCTCTACATAGAGGCGCACATCCGCGCCGATCTCGACGAACTCTGGGCCCGAACGCAGGACCCGGCCCGGCACCAGCGCTGGGACCTGAGGTTCACCGAGATCGACCACCTCCCGCGCACGGCGGGCGAGCCGCAGCGCTTCCGCTACGCCACGCGCGTGCTGCCGTTCCTGACGATCGCCGGCACCGGCGTCTCGGCGGGGGAGAAGGAGCGGCCCGACGGCACCCGCACCTCGGCCCTGCGCTTCGCCTCCCCGCACCCCCTCTCACTGCTCGCCGAGGGCAGCGGCTACTGGCGGTACGTCCCGGTCGCCGACGGCGTCCGCTTCCTCACCGGGTACGACTACCGGCCCCGCTGGGGTGCCTTCGGCGCGCTCGCCGACCGGCTGGTCCTCCGCCCCCTGATGGGCTGGGCGACCGCCTGGTCCTTCGACCGGCTGCGGCTGTGGCTGGAACGCGGGATCACCCCGGAGCGGGCCCGCCGGAACTGGCTGGCCGAACTGGCGGCCCGCGCGGTGACGGTCGCCGGGTGTGCCACCGCCCTCGGCCGGGGCCCGGGCCTCGGCGCGCCCTCGCCCACCGTCGCCTTCCTGATCCCGCTTCTCCTCGTGGTCGCCCTCTCCCTGGCCCTCTTCGCGGCCCCGCTCGCGACCACCCCCGCCGCCCGCCGCTGCCTGCGCACCCCGCCGGTCAAGGTCACCGCGCCCCGGGTCCTGCACACCCTGGAGAAGCAGTCGTGACCTCCATGTTCCGCACGGTCATGGGTGCCGGCTTCGACCGGCTCCACCCCGAACTGCGTCGGCGTTTCTCGGTCGGTCTGGCAAGCGGTGAGGCCTGCACCGGCCGGGGCGTGATGGAGCGCATCTGGCACGGGCCGGCGTTCGTGAAGCCGTTCCTTGCGCTGGGCGCCACCCGCAACATCCTGGTCCCGGAGGCCGCCCGGAACGTGCCCTTCAAGATCGAGAATGTGCCCTACGCGGACACCTACGGCCGTGAGACGGTGACCTTCGTGCGCACCTTCGACCTGCCCGGCCGCTCCCGTCGCTTCGACGCCCAGATGGTGCTCAGCCCCAAGGGCGACCGCATCCTCGACTACCTCGGCACCCACCAGCACCTCGCCAGCGAGCTGCACTTCCACGCCGAGGCCGACGGCTCGCTGCTGATCCGCTCCGGCGAACACCGGTTCCGGGAGGGCCCGGTGGACGTCCGCGTCCCCGAACTCGCCGGTGCCACCGCCGAGGTGCGCGAGTCCTACGACGACCGCGCCGGCCGCTTCCGGATCCGGGTGCGGGTCGTGAACCGGTACTTCGGGCCGCTCTTCGGCTACCAGGGCTCCTTCGAGGCGTCGTACAGCGATGTCCGCCGCCGCGGGGTCCGGCCGGGGCTGCGGCCGGTCCGTGAGGAGTCGCGCGCGTGAGCCCGGAGACCGCCAAGTCGCTGGAGACCAAGAACAAGCTGCTGGAGGGCGCGCTGCGGACGCTCACCGAGCAGGGCATCGCCAAGACCTCGGCCCGTACCGTGGCGGCGGCGGCCGGGGTCAACCAGGCACTGGTCTTCTACCACTTCGGATCCGTGGACGAACTCCTCTCCGCCGCCTGCCGGTACGGCGCCGAGCAGGCCGTCGCCCGCTTCCGCCCCCGCCTCGCCGCGGTCGGCTCGCTCTCCGAACTCCTCACCGTGGGGCGGCAGATCCACGAGGAGGCACGCGCGGGCGGCCATGTCGCCCTGCTCGGCCAGCTGCTGGCCGGCGCCCAGACCCACGAGGCGCTCGGGCCCGCCACGGCGGCCGGGCTCGACCTGTGGATCGCCGAGATCGAGGAGGTGCTGGTCCGCGTCCTCGCGGCCACCCCGTTCGGTGAGTTCGCCGACCCGGCCGGGCTCGCCCGCGCGGTCGCCGCGTCCTTCGTCGGCATCGAGCTGTACGAGGGCGTCGACGCGACCGGCGCCCATGCGGCCCTGGAGGCCCTTGAGCAACTCGGCGCCCTGGTGGCCGCGCTGGAGGACCTCGGCCCGGTGGCCCAGCGCGCGGTCCGCCACCATCTGCGCCGGGCCGGGCGCCGGTAGGGCCGTCGGGGCTCAGGGCCGCCGGGGCTCGGACGCCAGTGCGATGCCCAGCGGGGTCCGCTCGTACAGCACCTGGTGGCCGTAGCGGCGCGAGGTCAGCAGGCCCGCGTCGCGCAGTGCCGCCAGGTGTGCGGAGACCGAGGAGGGGGCGAGGCGCAGCCGGTGCGCGAGGGCGGTGGTGGTGGCCGGTTCGGCGAGGGCGGCCAGGACCGTGGCGCGGCCCCGGCCCAGCAGCCGTACCAGGGCGTCGGGCGTGGCCTCGGCCGGGTCCGTCCACAGGCCGCCGATGCCCCGGGCCGGGTAGACCAGCGTGGGCCGGGCCGGCGGCTCGAAGGTGCTGACGACGTCCGGCCAGGTGAAGACGCTCGGCATCAGCACCAGGCCCTGCCCGCCCAGCCGCCGCTCGTACGCGCCGCCGGGCGAGGCCACGGTCAGCGTGCCGGACCGCCAGCCGAACCGGTGGTGGATCTCCGGCAGCAGGCCGCCCAGACCGACCTCCGCGAGCCGCCGTGAGTGGAAGGCGATGTCCGCCTCCAGCAGGGCGCGCAGCCGGGGCCAGTCCGGGGCCACCAGCACGCGCCAGGCCTCCTCCAGCGCGTCCGTCAGCTCCCGCACCAGGCGCGGCGGGTCGGCCAGCCAGGCCCGGCCGGTCGCCGACTCCAGCGCGCCCGGCGTGTCCGCGAGCGAGCGCGCGGTGTCCGCCCGGGCCGTCTCCGGGTCCACCGCCCGCAGGGCCGCCAGCTCCTCCTCGACGGAGGCGGCCGGACCCGTCGGCGGCGCCACCAGCCAGTCCGGCGAGTGGCCGCGCCGGGGCATCAGCAGCCACAGCGGCCTCAGGTCGAGACCGGCCGCCACCGCCCTGATCCGCCGCAGCCAGGGCGCGTGATAGCCGTGCCGGTCCGGCCGCCGCAGCGTGCGCACCGCCTCCTGCGTCTCCCACAGCGGCGACACGGCGAACCGGCACCGGAGGAAGTCGTCCTCGTCGAAGTGGAGGTGGGAGGGCATGGCGGGACCGGTCCGGGGCGATGAGGCGAAGATTCGGCTGGTGCCGAAACTCTAAGCGGTGGGCCGGAGCGCGGTCAGGCTGCCGTCCATGTCCGTGCCTGCCCTCCAGCGACCCGCCGGCTACGGCCGGGTCCTCGCCGTGCCCGAGTTCCGTGCCGTCTTCGCCGCCCACGTCCTGTCCATGCTCGGCGTGATCGTCAGCGAGATCGCGCTCTCCGTGCTGGTGTACGACCTCACGGGATCACCCCTGCTCAGCGCCCTGACCTTCGCGCTGGGCTTCCTGCCCTACCTGGTCGGCGGCACCCTCCTGGCCCCGGTCGCCGACCGGTTCCCGGCGCGCCGGGTGCTGGTGGTGTGCGACCTGGTGTGCGCGGGCTGCGTGGCCGTGATGACGGTCCCGGGGACCGGGATCGGCGTGCTGCTCGGACTGCGCTGCGCGCTCGCCGTCGTCTCACCCGTCTTCGCCGGCACTCGCATGGCGACCCTCTCCGAGGTCCTCGGCGGCGGCGACCTGTTCGTGCTCGGCCGCTCCCTGCTGCGGATCGTCGCGCAGAGCGCCCTGCTGGCCGGCTACGGCCTCGGCGGACTGCTCCTCGCCGTCCTCGCCCCGCGGCACGCGCTGCTGATCACCGTCGGCACCTTCCTCGCCTCGGCCGCGCTGCTGCGCCTCGGCACCCGGCGCCGCCCCGCCCGCGCGCAGGCCCGGGAGCGCGGCGGCACCCGGCAGCTGCTCGCCGACCGCCGCATCCGCCTGCTGCTCCTCCTCTTCTGGGTCCCGGCGATGTTCGCCGTCGTCCCCGAGGCGCTCGCCGCCCCCTACGCCGACGTGCTCGGCACCGGATCGCCGGGGCTCGGCCTGCTGATGTGCGCGCTGCCGGTCGGCACGGTCGCCGGGGAGCTGTACGCGGGCGCCCGGCTCGGCCCGGCCGCCCGGGAGCGGATCGCCCTCCCGCTGGTCTGCCTCGCCCTGCTGCCGTACCTGGGGTACGCCCTGCACCCGTCGCTCCCGCTCTCGCTGCTGCTCCTGCTGGCGGCGGGGGCCGGGTCGGCGTACACGCTGGGCCTGGACCAGTGGTTCGTGCGGGCCGTGCCCGAGGAGTTGCGCGGCCGGGCCATGACCGTGCTCAGCGCCGGGCTGATGACCGTGCAGGGCGTCGGCATGACGCTGGCGGGGCTGGCGGCGGAGGCCGTGGGCGTGCGGGCGGCCGTGACGGGCGCCGGGGTGATGGGGGCGGTGTGCTGCTGCGGCCTGGCGGCGGCCGCCCGGCGGCTGCCGCGGCCGGTGCCGTAGCGGTGGTCCGGGAGGGTGCGGTGCGGGTGCCGTGGCGGTTGTCCGGGAGGGTGCGGGGCCGGTGCCGCGGGGGCCCGCCCTGGGCAGAGGTGACCGAAAGCCGAGACAGGGCTGACCGCTATATGACCGGCCGGTAGGGTCGGTGACGTGCCCAAGCCACTCAGTCTCCCCTTCGACCCCATCGCCCGTGCCGACGACCTCTGGAAGCAGCGCTGGGGGAACGTCCCGTCGATGGCCGCGATCACGTCGATCATGCGGGCCCAGCAGATCCTGCTGGCCGAGGTCGACGCGGTGGTCAAGCCGTACGGGCTGACGTTCGCGCGCTACGAGGCGCTGGTGCTGCTCACCTTCTCCAAGGCCGGCGAGCTGCCGATGTCCAAGATCGGTGAGCGGCTGATGGTCCACCCGACCTCGGTGACGAACACCGTCGACCGGCTGGTGAAGTCCGGCCTGGTCGACAAGCGTCCCAACCCCAACGACGGGCGCGGCACGCTCGCCACCATCACCAAGAAGGGCCGTGAGGTCGTCGAGGCGGCCACCCGTGACCTGATGGCGATGGACTTCGGGCTCGGGGTGTACGACGCCGAGGAGTGCGGGGAGATCTTCGCGATGCTGCGGCCGCTGCGGGTCCACGCGAACGACTTCGACGAGGATTGAACCCGCCGTCCGCCGAGCGGTGACCCGGGGCAAGATCTCCCGGAACGGGTGGTTACGCTCGTCCCCATGAAAAAGAGCGTGCTGACCCGCTACCGCGTCCTGGCCTACGTCACCGGTGTGCTGCTGGTGCTGCTGTGCCTGAGCATGATCGCCAAGTACGGGCTGGACATCGACGGTGCGGCCGACGTCACGCGCGTCGTCGCCATCGCGCACGGCTGGCTCTACGTCGTCTACCTGGTCTTCGCCTTCGACCTGGGCTCCAAGGCGAAGTGGCCGGTCGGCAAGCAGCTGTGGGTGCTGCTGGCGGGCACCGTCCCGACCGCCGCCTTCTTCGTGGAGCGCAAGGTCACCCGCGAGCTGGACGCCAAGGTCACCGAGGGTTCTCCGGTGGCCGCGAAGGTCCGGGCCTAGGCCGTAGCCCCCGGACGTACCGCCGTACGGACACCCGTACGGCGGTTCCCCATCGACATTTACTAGGACGTCCTAGTAACTTCGAAGGCATGGACGCTGACGCCATCGAGGAGGGCCGCCGACGCTGGCAGGCCCGTTACGACGCGGCCCGCAAGCGGGACGCCGATTTCACCACGCTCTCCGGGGATCCCGTGGAGCCGGTGTACGGGCCCCGACCGGGGGACACCTACGAGGGATTCGAGCGGATCGGCTGGCCGGGGGAGTACCCCTTCACGCGCGGCCTGTATCCGACCGGCTACCGGGGGCGGACCTGGACCATCCGCCAGTTCGCCGGGTTCGGCAACGCCGAGCAGACCAACGAGCGCTACAAGATGATCCTCGCCAACGGCGGCGGCGGCCTCTCCGTGGCCTTCGACATGCCGACCCTCATGGGGCGGGACTCGGACGACGGCCGCTCGCTCGGCGAGGTCGGGCACTGCGGGGTCGCCATCGACTCCGCGGCCGACATGGAGGTCCTGTTCAAGGACATCCCGCTGGGCGACGTCACGACGTCCATGACCATCAGCGGGCCCGCCGTGCCCGTCTTCTGCATGTACCTCGTCGCGGCCGAACGCCAGGGCGTCGACCCGTCGGTCCTCAACGGCACGCTCCAGACCGACATCTTCAAGGAGTACATCGCCCAGAAGGAGTGGCTGTTCCAGCCCGAACCCCATCTGCGGCTGATAGGCGACCTGATGGAGTACTGCGCCGCCGGCATCCCCGCGTACAAGCCGCTCTCCGTCTCCGGCTACCACATCCGTGAGGCGGGTGCGACGGCCGCGCAGGAGCTCGCCTACACGCTCGCCGACGGCTTCGGCTACGTCGAACTCGGGCTCTCCCGCGGCCTCGACGTGGACGTCTTCGCGCCCGGCCTCTCCTTCTTCTTCGACGCGCACGTCGACTTCTTCGAGGAGATCGCCAAGTTCCGTGCCGCGCGCCGGATCTGGGCCCGGTGGATGCGGGACGTCTACGGCTCCCGGTCGGACAAGGCGCAGTGGCTGCGCTTCCACACCCAGACCGCCGGAGTCTCGCTGACCGCCCAGCAGCCGTACAACAACGTCGTGCGGACGGCGGTGGAGGCGCTGGCGGCCGTGCTCGGCGGGACCAACTCGCTGCACACCAACGCCCTCGACGAAACCCTCGCCCTGCCGAGCGAGCAGGCCGCCGAGATCGCGCTGCGCACGCAGCAGGTGCTCATGGAGGAGACCGGCGTCGCCAACGTGGCGGACCCGCTGGGCGGTTCCTGGTACGTGGAGCAGCTCACCGACCGGATCGAGGCCGACGCCGAGAAGATCTTCGACCAGATCAAGGAGCGGGGGCTGCGCGCCCACCCGGACGGGCGGCACCCGATCGGGCCTGTCACCTCGGGCATCCTGCGCGGGATCGAGGACGGCTGGTTCACCGGCGAGATCGCCGAGTCCGCCTTCCAGTACCAGCAGGCGCTGGAGAAGGGCGACAAGCGGGTCGTGGGCGTCAACGTCCACACCGGGTCCGTCACCGGGGACCTGGAGATCCTGCGGGTCTCGCACGAGGTCGAGCGGGAGCAGGTGCGCGTGCTGGGCGAGCGGCGGGCCGCGCGGGACGAGGGCGCGGTGCGCGCCGCCCTGGACGCGATGCTGGGCGCTGCGCGGTCCGGGGCCAACATGATCGAGCCGATGCTGGACGCGGTGCGGGCCGAGGCGACCCTGGGCGAGATCTGCGGGGTGCTGCGCGACGAGTGGGGGGTGTACACGGAGCCGGCGGGGTTCTAGTCGCGCACCAGGGGGCTCCGCCCCCTGGGCCCCCGAAGCCCATGCGCCCCATCCGACTCGGTGGGTCGAGAAGTGGCCGCCGCCCCGGCCGACTCGGCCGGTCGAGGAGTTGCTGTCCGGGGCGGCTCGGTGGGCTCAGGGGCGGCTGCTGTGAGTGGGTCAGGTCGGCGGTTGGGCGGTGAGGCCCAGGAGGAGGACGCGGGTGAAGTCGCGGACCCACTCCTCGTCCGCCGGCTTGCCGCTCATCAGGGTGCGGTGGACCACCGCACCCGCCACCATGTCGAAGATCAGGTCCACCGTGCGGGCGGCCTCCTCCGGGTCCGGCTCGGAGGGGAGTTCGCCCCGGCACTGCGCCCGCGCCCGGCCCTCCAGGACCAGCCGCTTCTGGCGGTCCACGATGGACGCGCGGATGCGTTCCCGCAGCGCGTCGTCGCGGGTCGACTCGGCGACCGCCGCCATCAGGCCGCTGCGGGCCTCCGGGCGGTCCAGGATCGCCGCGAACTGGAGCACGACGCCCTCGATGTCGTTCGCCAGGCTGCCGCGGTCGGGGAGTTCGAGTTCGTCGAACAGCTCCGCGACCGCGTCGACGACGAGTTCGTTCTTGCCCGCCCAGCGGCGATAGAGGGTCGTCTTCGCGACCCCGGCCCGCGTGGCCACGTCTCCGAGGGTCAGCTTCGACCAGCCCAGTTCGACCAGCGCCTGCCGCGTCGCCGCCAGGATCGCCGCGTCCGCGGCGGCGCTGCGCGGGCGGCCGGTACGTCCGGCGGGGGTGCGGCTCTGCATTCCACGACCATAACCGGCCATTCATGTGATGCCGTGAGGGAGATCACCGGAACGTGGTGTCGCACGGGTCCCCGATGGCATTACGCTACGGGTCGTAGCGAAAGCTCGTGGGTGACGGTACGGGCGACGACCACGGCGTGGGGTGGGGACCCGGCGCCGCCTGAGAAACATACGTTCGGCCCGGCTTTCACAACGCTTTTCACACACGCGCGGGAACGGGGGAGGATAGACGCATGCAGCCACGGAACATGTCCATGAGCGGCGTCGTCGACCTCGCCGCGGTCAAGGCGGCCCAGGAGGCCAAGACCAAGGCCGAGCAGGCGCGCGCCGAAGCGGCCCGGCAGGGTGGTGCCGGTGCCGTGTCCCCGGCCGATCTGGTCATCGACGTCGACGAAGCCGGCTTCGAGCGCGATGTCCTCCAGCGGTCCGCCGAAGTCCCCGTCGTCATCGACTTCTGGGCCGAGTGGTGTCAGCCCTGCAAGCAGCTGAGCCCGGTCCTTGAGCGCCTCGCCGTCGAGTACAACGGCCGCTTCCTGCTGGCGAAGATCGACGTCGACGCCAACCAGATGCTGATGCAGCAGTTCGGGGTCCAGGGGATCCCGGCGGTGTTCGCCGTCGTCGCCGGGCAGGCGCTGCCGCTCTTCCAGGGCGCGGCCGGCGAGGACCAGATCCGCGGGACGCTGGATCAGCTGGTGCAGGTCGCCGAGCAGCGCTTCGGCCTGACCGGCCTCGTCGTCGACCCCGACGCGGAGCCGGGTGCCCAGGCCGGGCCCGCGGCGATGCCCGCGGGACCGTACGACGCGCTCCTGGAGGCCGCCGTCCAGGCGCTGGACGCAGGTGACTTCGGCGGTGCGGTCCAGGCGTACAAGAACGTGCTGAGCGACGACCCGGGCAACAGCGAGGCCAAGCTGGGGCTCGCACAGGCCGAGTTGCTCCAGCGAGTGCAGGGGATGGACCCCCAGCAGGTGCGCAGGGACGCGGCCGAGAAGCCGGCTGACGCCGGGGCGCAGATCGCGGCCGCCGACCTGGACCTGGTGGGCGGGCATGTCGAGGACGCCTTCGGACGGCTGATCGAGACCGTGCAGCGGACGGCCGGGGACGACCGGGATGCCGTACGCCGGCGGCTTCTTGAGCTCTTCGAGGTCGTGGGCACCGACGACCCGCGGGTCGTGGGAGCGCGCAGGGCGCTGGCGCGCGCGCTGTTCTAGGCAACGGTCTGAACACGGTTCTGACCAGTCGCTAAACGTCACGTCCTGTGATGCCCGAGTGAAAGATTTGCCCGGACGGGGTCACGGCGGCCGCTCTTTACCAAATCTTGGTAATCGCGGCCGCTGTTACTCGGAGTAAAACAGGGCTGTTGGTCTGTCTGATTTCGTCCACTGATCAACTGTTTTGATCCTCCCCTGGACGCCACCGAGAGTCGCTTTCCGAGACCGGTGGGTCGTCCTTCGGTTATCCGGCCGTTACTACCGAGTAACGAAGCCCCTTGTGCGGGCGGCGAGAATGCACCACGATCGGCGACGCTCGGTCCATTCCCGTACCCCGACAGCCGGTCGGGCCGCGGGTTCATCTGGGTCCCCACCGAGCAGAGTCGGCGGCAGTGACGCCGGCTCTTGGGCAGGGGGGTCTTCGCCTCACCGCGAAGCCTGTCCAGCAAGGTTGTGCGTGATGCGTGTCAGGCGCGACCAGTGGTTGTCGCTCGGGGGTGATCGCCGGTGATCGAGGTGCGTTCGTGCCTCCGAGTACGGGCGCTCCCCTTCCGAGGACGTAGCACTTCTCCCATCCCTGCCCGGCCGAGCCGCCGTTGGGGGCGATTCCGGGCCAGGAGATGTACGTCCGAGAAGGAGGAAATATGGAGTCCCAGGTGCGTGGCGGGACCAGATGGAAGCGGTTCGCTGTGGTCATGGTGCCCAGCGTCGCCGCCACGGCGTGTATAGGTGTCGCCCTCGCGCAGGGCGCTCTCGCCGCGTCGTTCAGCGTGTCGGGCCAGCAGTTCAAGGTCTCGGCCGACTCGCTCGAGGGTGATGGCTTCGAGCAGTACGGTGCTGTCGACATGGGCAGCAGCGCCACCAAGGCGAACACCCACCCGGTGGCGGTGTCGGCGTTCAACAGCGCGACCATCACCAACCTGTGCCAGTCCGTGGTCACGCCGAACGTGCCGTTCTTCGGGAACGTCAGCCTGATCCTGCACGCGGGCGCCGACGCGAAGAAGCCGGTCGAGGCCACCAAGCTGTACATCGACCTCGACGACCTCACCGCTGACGCGACGTTCACCAACATCAACATCGGTGTCGCCGCCGGAAGCATGAGTAAGGGTCCTGGCATCAAGCAGGACGAGGTCAGCAAGGGGCTGACCAACCCGAACGGGTTCGGACAGGAGGCGGACCACGCCTCGCTGACCGGCGTGAAGCAGACGGCGTGGGCCACCACTGCCGGAACCTTCAAGCTGAGCGGTCTGCACATGTCGGTCTCGACTTCGGGCGCGGAGTGCTACTGAGCACTCCGTGACGGGCGGGGGAGCCGATGGCACCCCCGCCCGTCGACCTTCCGCCCACGGTCTTCACACGTGGTGCACCGCATCACCCCCGCACCACCACAGCAACACCACCACAGCAACGCCGCACCAGGGAGCTGTTTTCCATGAGCGCCGAGACCCCTGCCGCCGCACCCGGCCAGTTCACCCGCCGGAGGCTGCAGTTCCGCGCCTGGCGGGGCACGCGGCCGTTCTGGGCCGGTCTGTACATCCTGCTCGCCGGCTTTCCGATCATGTACTTCCCGTACGCGCATCTCCAGCTCGGCAGCCTGACGGTCGCGATGTCGACCACCGCGGGCGCCGGATCCCTGATCATCGGCGTGCTGCTCGTCGTCCTGGGCGTCAGCCTCTGGTTCCAGAAGCACATCCGCACGTTCGCGGGAGTCGCCGCGATCCTGCTGGCGCTGGTGTCCCTCCCCGTGTCCAACTTCGGCGGCTTCGTCCTGGGCTTCCTGTTCGCCCTGATCGGCGGAGCGATGGCCGTGGCCTGGGGGCCGGGTACGCCCAAGCAGCCGCAGCCGGAAGGTGACGTGCCGCCGGCCGGGGACGACGCCCCGGAGAAGGCCGCCTACTACCCGGGTGCCGACGGCGTGGGCGACGGGGGCACCTCCCAGGCCCCTCAGGCGCTGGGGGAGAACGACCTGTCAGGAACGAGCCCGCTGAACGGGGCGAACGGGAGGCACAGTGCCGGCTGACGAGGTGACCCACGGGACTGATGTGGACGAGTCCCGTGTGAGAACCGGGCCGCGGCATGCGGCGCCCAAGAAGCCGCTGTTCACCAGGTTCCACATGCCGGCGGGCAAGGCGATAGCCTCCGTGGCGATGCCGACGGCCGTGCTCATGGGCTTCGGGTTCACGTCCTCGCTCGCGATCGCCGACACCAACAGCACGTCGTCGGCGTCGTCGAAGAGCCTTGCCGAGGACTACAAGGACTGCGTCTCCGCCCTGGACTCCGCCTCGCCCTCCGCCTCGGCGAGCGCGAGCGACAAGGCCACGGACTCGGCCACGCCGTCGGCGACTGCGTCGGACGGCGCCAAGGACTCGACGTCGTCGGGCAAGTCGTCCTCGTCGGATTCAGGTTCCGACGACACGGCCGCGCCGACGCCGTCCGCCTCCAAGTCGTCCTCGTCCTCGGGCGATTCGGGTTCCTCGGACTCGTCGGGGTCCGGTTCGTCGGGCTCCGGGAGCACGGCGACCCCGTCCGCCTCCGCGAGCAGCACCAGCAGCAGCGGTGGCGGTCTGCTGGACTCGCTCGGGAACGCGATCGGCAGCATCCTGAGCGGCGGCAGCACGACGAGCTCGTCCTCGTCGGACTCCACCGCGAGCGCGACCCCGTCGCCGTCGGCATCCGCGTCCTCCGGCTCGTCGTCATCGTCGAGCAAGGACAGCGGCTCCGACACCGTGTCCAAGACCGTCAAGAAGGTCACGGACACCGTGAAGGACACCACCGACACGGCGACCAAGGCGGCCGGTGACGTCACCAAGACGGCCGAGGGCGCCGCCTCCACCGCCGCCTCCAGCGCCTCGCCGAGCCCGTCCGCGAGTTCCAGCACGTCGGCTGCCAACTGCGATGCCGCCACCGACGACGTGAGCGGTGTCGACAACAAGGTCGCGGTCGCGGACGACCCCTGGTACCTGAACGCCAGCTCGCTGACGCTGAAGAGCGCCGACTACCAGGGCATCGTCGAGGTGAAGACGGCCAGCGGCAAGACGAAGAAGGTGCTGAAGTATGTCATCTCGGGTGGCACCGACATCGGTGACCTGCACCAGACGGTGAAGGACACCAAGATCAACAAGACGTACCACGTGCAGGCCGCGTCGGGTTCGACATCCACGATCCGCAACGGCGCCACGACGATGTACACGGAGTCGATCTCGGGCAACCTGTTCGGTCTGATCCCGATCACGTTCGACCCGGACAACCCGCCGCCGCTGAACATCCCGCTGATCTACTTCACCAACGTGAAGGTCGTCCAGGCGGCCCAGTTCGGCGGGACCCTGCACGTGCCCGGGATGCACGTCTACACAACTGACGGCACCAGCTGAGCGCACCCACAGACCCGTCCGGGAGCCGCGCAGAGAGCTGTGGCCCGGTCGTCCGCCCAGTGCGGCGACCGGGCCACAGTGCTGTCCGGGCTTCCGGTGGCTTGCCTCGGCCTTGATAAGTCATTTACAGCTTTCACACCGTCCTCGTAAGGGTGCGCTTGCCGCGTGCATGACCAAGCACGCGGCGCGGGGGAGGTGCCAGGCGGCCGCGACCGGTTCGCGGCGCCTTCGGCGTATGTGTCCGCGACTTCCCCCGTCGACGCCGACGAGGGGGACCTCACACGCATGGTGACATTCCTTCGCCGCCCGCTCCGCCGGGCGGCGGCGGTCATCGGCGCGCTGGCCGTGACCGCAGTACTCGCCGTGGCCACCGGGCAGATCACGCCACCGACGTCGTCCGGCGAACCGGACTCCGTCCAGGCGGCCCGTACCGACCAGGCACCGCTGCTCCAGCAGGCGGCCGCCGACGGCACCGGCCTCTTTCCGCTCCTGGCCCGGGAGAAGGACGGCCGGCTCTTCGACTGCGAACCCAAGGGCACCGGTGGCTGGAAGCCCCGGACGGATCTGGGCGGTGGCTATTCGGTCGCCTCCGCGATGATCCAGGCCAACGTCTCCGACAACGGCCGGGGCAACGACCTCTAGTACCGGATCGACGACACCCTCTACTACACCGCCGAGCGTGGCACCGACACCAAGGTGCTGGGCACCGGCTGGGCCGCCTGCAACCTCATCGTCTCCGTGGGCAACATGGCCGGTTCCGCCCAGCCCGACCTGGTCGCCCGTGACGCCTCGGGGCAGCTCTGGCGCTACCAGGGCAAGGCCGACGGCACGCTCCGGACCCGGGTCCGGATGAAGAACTCCACCGGCTGGAACGGCATGAGCGTCATCGCCGGACGGGGCGACTACACCGGTGACGGCATCGCCGACCTCGTCACCCGTAACAGCGCGGGCAGCGGTGCGGGCTCTGGACGCCATGCCGATGGATCCCGGGGAGGCTGCAGGGCCGGCCGCGTGCTGGTCCGAGATGGACCATGCGCAGAAACTGGGGTTCCTGCCACAGGTCCGCGAACTCCGGAAGATCCGTCGGCTGCTCAACCCCGTGCGCCCGTTGGCCCCGCTTCTCACCGCTCACCCACGGTGGCAGGAGTTCCGGTCCTGGGAGCGGGTGGCCCAGGACCTGCCGTAGTCCGCCGGCACGGCGAGGGCGCCCCCTGCACAGCGGGAGGCGCCCTCAGCGTCGTACAAGGCCCTTCAGAGGGCCGTCACTTGTTGATGCCGCCGATGTGGTGGACGCGGAGCATGTTGGTGGTGCCCGGGACGCCGGGGGGTGAGCCGGCCGTGATGATGACCGTGTCGCCCGGGTGGAAGCGCTTGATCTTGGCGAGCTCCTGGTCGACCATGTCGACCATTTCGTCCGTGCTGTTCACGAACGGCACCACGTGCGACTCCACGCCCCAGCTGAGGGTGAGCTGGTTGCGGGTGTTCTCGTCGGTGGTGAAGGCGATGATCGGCTGCTGGGCGCGGTAGCGCGACAGGCGGCGGGCGGTGTCGCCGGACTGGGTGAAGGCGACCAGGCCGCGGCCGCCGAGGAAGTCGGCGATCTCGCACGCCGCACGGGCCACCGAACCACCCTGCGTGCGCGGCTTCTTGCCGGGCACGAGGGGCTGCAGGCCCTTGCTCAGCAGTTCCTGCTCGGCCGCGACGACGATCTTCGACATCGTCTTGACGGTCTCGACCGGGTACGCGCCGACGGAGGACTCCGCGGAGAGCATCACCGCGTCCGCACCGTCCAGGATCGCGTTGGCCACGTCGGAGGCCTCGGCGCGGGTCGGGCGGGAGTTGGTGATCATCGACTCCATCATCTGGGTCGCCACGATCACCGGCTTGGCGTTGCGCCGGCACAGCTCGATCAGGCGCTTCTGCACCATGGGGACCTTCTCGAGCGGGTACTCGACGGCCAGGTCGCCACGGGCCACCATGACGGCGTCGAACGCCATCACGACGCCCTCCATGTTCTCCACCGCCTGCGGCTTCTCCACCTTGGCGATGACGGGGACCCGGCGGCCCTCCTCGTCCATCACCCGGTGGACGTCGTCGACGTCCTTGGCGTCCCGCACGAAGGACAGCGCGACCATGTCGCAGCCCATGCGCAGCGCGAACCGGAGGTCATCGACGTCCTTCTCGGAGAGCGCGGGGACGTTGACGGCCGCGCCGGGCAGGTTGATGCCCTTGTGGTCGGAGACGACACCGCCCTCGATGACGATCGTCGTCACCCGCGGGCCCTCGACGTCCGTGACCTTCAGCTCGACGTTGCCGTCGTTGATGAGGATCTGGTCGCCGCGCGAGACGTCGCCCGGCAGGCCCTTGTAGGTCGTACCGCAGATGGTCTTGTCGCCCGGGACGTCCTCGGTCGTGATGACGAACTCGTCACCGCGCTCCAGCTCCACCGGTCCCTCGGCGAAGGTCTCCAGACGGATCTTCGGGCCCTGCAGGTCGGCGAGGACGCCGATGGCACGGCCGGTCTCCTTGGCGGCGGCCCGGACGCGGTCGTACCGCCCCTGGTGCTCGGCGTGGGAGCCGTGGCTGAAATTGAACCGGGCCACGTTCATGCCCGCCTCGATCATGGCGACGAGCTTCTCGTGGGTGTCGACCGCGGGGCCGAGAGTACAGACGATTTTCGAACGGCGCATGGGGGCGATCCTATCGGTTTGTTTCGCTACGGAATATTCCGTCTGGTGGAAGATACAAATGGGCGCTAATGTGCTCAGCTGTTATTTCCGGCCGGCGTCGATCCGGCGCCCACCAGCGCGTACGCCTGGGTGGCGATCTCCAGCTCCTCGTCGGTCGGCACCACGGCGACCGCGACCCGCGCGGCCGCCGGCGATATCAGCCGGGGCTCGTCCGCCCGTACGGCGTTCAGCTCCGGGTCGACCGCGAGCCCCAGCCCCTCCAGGCCCGCCATGGCCGCCTCCCGCACCGGGGCCGCGTTCTCGCCGACGCCCGCGGTGAAGGCCACCGCGTCGACCCGGCCGAGCACGGCGCAGTACGCGCCGATGTACTTCTTCAGGCGGTGAATGTAGATGTCGAAGGCGAGGTGTGCCTCTTCCTCGCCCTCGTCGATCCGGCGCCGGATCTCTCGCATGTCGTTGTCACCGCACAGACCGAACAAACCACTCCTCTTGTTGAGAAGAGTGTCGATCTCGTCCATGGACATTCCGCCAACTCGCGCCAAATGGAAAATGACGGCCGGGTCCAGGTCGCCGGAACGGGTTCCCATCACCAGCCCCTCCAAAGGCGTCAGGCCCATCGAGGTGTCCACGCACCGGCCGCCCCGGACGGCCGACGCGGACGCCCCGTTGCCGAGGTGCAGCACGATGACGTTCACGTCTTCCGGTGTCTTGCCCAGCAGCCGCGCGGTGGCCCGCGACACGTACGCGTGCGAGGTGCCGTGGAAGCCGTACCGGCGGATCCGGTACCGGTCGGCGAGCTTCGGGTCGATCGCGTACCGCGCCGCGTACTCCGGCATCGTCGTGTGGAACGCCGTGTCGAAGACGGCGACCTGCGGCAGGTCCGGGCGCAGCGCCCGCGCGGTGCGGATGCCGGTCAGGTTGGCCGGGTTGTGCAGCGGGGCGACCGGGATCAGCCGCTCGATCTCGGCCAGCACCGCGTCGTCGATCACCGTCGGCTCGGTGAAGAACATCCCGCCGTGCACCACCCGGTGCCCGATCGCGGCCAGTTCCGGCGAGTCGAGCCCGAGCCCGTCCCTCGTCAGCTCCTCCGCCACGGCCTTCAGGGCGGCCTCGTGGTCGGCGATCGGCCCGTTCTGCTCACGGGTGTCACCGCTGCCGAGACAGGTGTGCTTCAGCCGCGAGGTCTGCTCGCCGATCCGCTCGACGAGACCGACCGCCAGCCTGCTGCTGTCCCGCATGTCCAGCAGCTGGTACTTCACCGACGAGGAGCCGGAGTTGAGGACGAGGACACGGGTCGGACTGTGGCTCACTGGGCGGTTGCCTTCTCGCTCGGGGACGCGGCCGCGGACCCGGCCGGGGACTCGGCCGCCTGCTGGGCCGGATTCTGGGCCTGGATCGCCGTGATGGCCACGGTGTTGACGATGTCCTGGACGAGGGCGCCCCGGGACAGGTCGTTGACGGGCTTGCGCAGCCCCTGCAGCACCGGCCCGACCGCGATCGCGCCGGCCGACCGCTGCACGGCCTTGTAGGTGTTGTTGCCGGTGTTGAGGTCCGGGAAGATCAGCACGCTGGCCTGCCCGGCGACCTCGGAGCCCGGCAGCTTGGTCGCGGCCACCGACGGCTCCACGGCCGCGTCGTACTGGATCGGCCCCTCGATCAGCAGGTCGGGCCTGCGCGAGCGGGCCAGCCCGGTCGCCTCCCGTACCTTGTCCACGTCCGCCCCCGAACCCGACGTGCCCGTCGAGTACGACAGCATGGCGATCCGCGGCTCCACACCGAACTGGGCGGCCGTACCCGCCGACTGGACGGCGATGTCGGCGAGCTGCTCGGCGTCCGGGTCCGGGTTCACCGCGCAGTCGCCGTAGACCAGCACCTTGTCGGCGAGGCACATGAAGAAGACGGACGAGACGATCGACGACCCCGGCTTGGTCTTGATGATCTCGAACGCCGGGCGGATGGTCGCCGCCGTGGAGTGCACGGACCCGGAGACCATGCCGTCCGCGAGGCCCTGCTGCACCATCAGGGTGCCGAAGTAGTTGACGTCGGAGACCACGTCGTACGCCAGCTCCACCGTCACGCCCTTGTGGGCGCGCAGCAGCGCGTACTGCTCCGCGAAGGCGTCGCGCAGCTCGGAGGTGGCCGGGTCGATCAGCTGGGCGCCGCCGAGGTCGATGCCGAGGTCGGCGGCCTTCTTGCGGATCTGGTCGACGGGGCCGAGCAGCGTGATGTCACACACCCCCCGGCGCAGCAGCACCTCCGCCGCGTGCAGCACCCGCGTCTCGGTCCCCTCCGGCAGCACCACCCGCCGCTTGTCGGAACGCGCCTGCTCCAGGAGCTTGTGCTCGAACATCATCGGGGTGAGGCGGCCGGTGCTCGGCGCCGAGACCCGCTTGTTGAGGCCGGCGGTGTCGACGTACCGCTCGAACAGGCCGAGCGCGGTCTCCGCCTTGCGCGGGGTGGCCGCGTTCAGCTTGCCCTCCAGGGAGAACAGCTGGGCGGCGGTCGGGAAGCTGTTGCCGGGCACCGACATCACGGGGGTGCCGGGGGCCAGCCGGGCGGCGAGGGTGAGGATCTCGTCGGCGGGCCGCTCGCCGAGGGTGAGCAGCACGCCGGCTATCGGCGGGGTGCCGGCGCTGTGCGCGGCCAGCGAGCCGACGACCAGGTCCGCGCGGTCACCCGGGGTCACCACCAGGCAGCCCGGGGTCAGGGCGGGCAGGAAGCTCGGCAGCATCGCACCGCCGAAGACGAAGTCCAGCGCGTCCCGGGCCAGCCCCGAGTCGTCACCGAGCAGCACCTTCGCGTCGAGCGCGTGGGCGATCTGGGCGACCGTCGGCGCGGACAGCGCGGGCTCGTCCGGCAGCACGTACACCGGCACCGGCAGCCGCCCGTCGATCCGCCGGGCTATCTCGTCCCGCTCCTCGCGGACGACCCGGTTGGCGATCATCGCCAGCACGTCGCAGCCGAGACCGTCGTACGCCCGGAACGCGTTGCGGGTCTCCGCCAGCACCGACTCCGCGTTCTGGTCACGCCCGCCGACCACCGGGATCACCGAGGCGCCGAACTCGTTGGCGAGCCGGGCGTTGAGGGACAGCTCGTCCGGGAACTGGGTGTCGGCGTAGTCGGTGCCGAGGACGAGGACGACGTCGTAGTCACGGGCGGCCAGGTGGAAGCGGTCGACGAGGGTGGAGACCAGTTCGTCGGCGCCCCGCTCGGCCTGGAGGGCGGAGGCCTCGTGGTAGTCCATGCCGTAGACGGTCGCCGGGTCCTGGGAGAGGCGGTACCGCGCACGCAGCAGCTCGAACAGGCGGTCGGGACCGTCGTGGACGAGGGGGCGGAAGACACCGACCCGGTCGACCTGCCGGGTCAGCAGCTCCATCATGCCCAGCTCGACGACCTGGCGGCCGTCGCCGCGGTCGATCCCGGTCACGTACACGCTGCGCGTCACGTGTGCACTCCATCCCTCTGGCCGTCTCTGCGGCAACCGTCTTTGTGGCCGCACGAAAATCGCCCACCGGGGTGAGCGGAACCCTCTTGACAGTACCCCCGGCGCCGGATAAGGCGCCCGTCAGGATCTCACCGCCCCGCGCGGCATGAAACAATCGGATCGGCTCACCGGTAACGACAGCGAGCAGGAGACACACCACCATGCGCATCGGAGTTCTCACCGCAGGCGGCGACTGCCCCGGCCTGAACGCCGTCATCCGATCGGTGGTGCACCGGGCTGTCACCCAGTACGACGACGAGGTCATCGGTTTCGAGGACGGCTTCCGGGGTCTGCTCGACGGCCACTACCGCACCCTCGACCTGGACGCGGTCGGCGGCATCCTGGCCCTCGGCGGCACCATCCTCGGTTCCTCGCGGCTGCAGCGGGACCGGCTGCGCGAGGCGTGCGACCGGGCCACCGACATGGTCGAGGAGTTCGGCATCGACGCGCTGATCCCGATCGGCGGCGAGGGCACGCTGACCGCGGCGCGCATGCTGTCCGACGCGGGCCTGCCGGTCGTCGGCGTCCCGAAGACCATCGACAACGACATCTCCTCTACCGACCGCACCTTCGGCTTCGACACGGCGGTGGGCGTCGCCACGGAGGCGATGGACCGGCTGAAGACCACCGCCGAGTCCCACCAGCGGGTGATGGTGGTCGAGGTGATGGGCCGGCACGCCGGCTGGATCGCCCTGGAGTCCGGGATGGCGGCCGGCGCCCACGGCATCTGCCTCCCGGAGCGGCCCTTCGACCCCGCCGACCTGGTCAAGATGGTCGAGGAGCGCTTCGCCCGCGGCAAGAAGTTCGCCGTGGTGTGCGTGGCGGAGGGCGCCCATCCCGCCGACGGCACGATGGACTACGGCAAGGGCGAGATCGACCAGTACGGCCACGAGCGCTTCCAGGGCATCGGCACGGCCCTGGCGTACGAGCTGGAGCGGCGGCTCGGCAAGGAGGCCAAGCCGGTCATCCTCGGCCACGTCCAGCGGGGCGGCACGCCGACGGCCTACGACCGCGTCCTCGCGACGCGGTTCGGGTGGCATGCGGTGGAGGCGGCGCACCGGGGTGACTTCGGGAAGATGACGGCGCTGCGGGGGACGGACATCGAGATGGTGCCGCTGGCGGAGGCGGTGACCGAGTTGAAGACGGTGCCGAAGGATCGGATGGACGAGGCCGAGTCCGTTTTCTAGGGCTGGGGTTTCGTTTCGGGCTGCGGGTGTGTGGGGGTTGCTCGCGCAGTTCCTCCCCCGGCCTTCGGCCGGGGGTCCCCCAGCGCCCCTTACGGAGCACTTTCCATCCGCTCCCAGAAATGAGTGACGATCCCCGCCAGGAAGTCCCTGCCCTTGTCCTCGGCTGCATCGGTTGTCGGGATGTTGCCCCAGGCCAGGGTTGCCGTCATGCGGCCCTGGTAGTCCTCGTGCAGTTCGCGCAGGGTGTCCTCGATCAGGCGTTTCTCGAGGGGGAGCAGCTTGCTCACCTGGCGGACGTAGGCCTGCCAGCGCGTGGTGACCGCGTTGCGCAGCAGCTCCGCCAGTCTCTCCTCCTTGCCGGTGACGGTGACGAAGTCCGGCAGGGACAGGCGGAGCGTGTCGGCCAGGACGGCGGACTGCCGTTCCGTGCCCTGCCAGTCCTCGTCCTCCTCCATCGCGAGGTAGCCGAGGAGGTCGACGCCGACGGCCAGCGCCACGTCCTCAGGGGCCAGCCCGCGGGCGATCCGGTGTTCGCGCAGGGTGCGCGGACGGCCGATCAGTTCGCCCGGCGTGCACCACAACACGCCCGCCAGCGCGGTGAGTTCCGGACTGCTGGGGATCACCGCCCCGCGCTCCCAGGCGCGGACGAGATCGGGCGTGGCGTACGGCAGTCCGTACGAGGCCCGCAGATCGTGGGCCACGTGTTCGGGCCCCATGCCGAGAGCGGCACGGAGTCTGCGGGCGGCGGGGGCGTTGAAGGGAGGGCCTGGCTGGTTCGGCAGAGCTGGGGGTCGGCGCACAGCCGACAAGGTAGGGGTGCACGGGGGCACTGACTACGGTCCGTTCGGCCAGGAACACGGATTGTGGGAACGTACGGATTCACGGGCGGTGCTCACCTGTTCATCCCTTGACGGCCCCGCCCAGTGCGAACCCGCCTCCCAGCCGGCGCGCGACCAGCACGTACAGCAGGATCACCGGCGTCGAGTAGATGACGGAGAAGGCGGCGAGCTGGCCGTAGGCCACCATGCCGCGGTTGCCGAAGAAGTCGTTGATGCTGACCGAGGCGGGCATCTGGTCCGGCGAGAGCAGCAGCATGAAGGGGACGAAGAAGTTGCCCCACATCATCACGAAGGCGAAGACGGTGACGACGGCGAGACCGGGTCCCATCAGCGGTAGCACGATCCGCACCAGCGACTGGGCGGAGTTGGCCCCGTCCGTCCAGGCGGCCTCCTCCAGTTCCTTCGGGACGCCGTCCATGAAGTTCTTCATGAGCCAGATGGCGAAAGGGAGCTGGGAGGCGGCGAAGAACAGGATCGTGCCCTGCATGGTGTCGATGAGGTTGATCCGTACGAACAGCGCGTACACCGGCACCATGATCGCGGTGATCGGCAGGCTCGTCGCGAACAGGACGGACAGCAGGAACGGCCGGTTGAACCGGGAGCGGTAGCGGGACAGCGGGTAGGCGGCGAGGGCGGCGCAGACGACGGTGAGCGCGGTGGCGCCGCCGCACAGGATCAGGCTGTTGAGCAGCGGCGTGTAGGTGATGTCCGGGGTGAGGACGGCGTCGAAGTTCCCGAAGGTGAACCCGTCCGGGATCCTGACTCGCAGGCCGGCGTGCGGATCGACGGCGGAGAGGGCCACCCAGGCGAGCGGCAGCACGAAGGCGGCGGCCACGATCAGCAGCCCGAGGTCGGCGGCGAGCCGGTGCGAACGGCGTTGACGGCGGGGCATGGTCCGTTCACACCTCCGTGCGCAGCAGCCGCATGTAGACGACGGAGAAGAGCGAACCGACCAGGAGAAGGAGCAGGGCGACCGCGGTCCCGTACCCGATCATGCTGTTCTGGAAGGCCTGTTCGTACATGAACAGGGGCAGTGTCTGGCTCCGGTCGCCGGGGCCGCCCCGGGTCATCACCCAGATCAGCCCGAAGACGGAGAGCGTCTGGAGGGTGTTGAGCATCAGGTTCGTCCCGATGGACCGCCGGATCATGGGCAGCGTGATGTGCCACATCCGCCGCCAGCCGCCGGCGCCGTCCACCTCCGCCGACTCCTCGATCTCGCTGGGTATCTCGTCGAGCGCGGCGGAGTAGACCAGCATCGAGAAGGCCGTGCCCCGCCACACGTTGGCGAACGACACCGCGAGGATCGGCAGCGTGAACAGCCAGTTCTGCGAGGGCAGATGGAGGACGTCGAGGATGGCGTCGAGCGTGCCTTCCCTGCGGAAGAAGGCGTAGAGAAGGAACCCGGCGACGACCTCCGGCAGCACCCACGCCGTGACCACGATCCCCCCGGTGATCGTCCGCACCGGCTTCGACGCCCGCCGCATCAGCGCGGCGAGCGCGAGGCCCAGTGTGTTCTGCCCGACGAGCGAGGACAGCACGGTGAAGACGAGGGTCAGCCAGACGGCGTTCAGGAAGGCGTCGTCGCGGGACGCCCTGCGGAAGTTGGCGAAACCGACGAAGGAGGAGTGTGCCTGGCCGGTGAGCTGGAGGTCGGTGAAGGCGATCCAGGCGCAGTAGACGATCGGCCCGCCCAGGAAGAGGAGGATCAGGACCAGGGCGGGGGTGAGCGGGAGGGCGCGCGCGATGCGACGGGTGATCACCGGGTGACCACTTGGCCGTCGGTGACGTCCTTGAGTGTCGCATCATAGGTACTCGCCGCCTTGTCGACCGACGCGTCACCGGTGGTCACGCTCTCCATGGCCTCCTGGATGGCGGTGGAGACCTTCGGGTAGGCCGTGTAGGCGGGCCGGTAGTGCGTACTGGCGACGAGATCGGTGAAGAACTTGATGCCGGGCTGGGCGGACGCGTACGAGGGGTCGCCCGCGACGTCCTTCCGCACCGCGATCCCCGAGTTGGCGATGTACCACTTCTGGGCGTTCGCCTTGGTCTGCATGGTCTTGATGAAGTCGAAGGCGAGGTCGGGGTTGCCGGCCTTGGCGGGGACGGCCCAGGTCCAGCCGCCGGACATGCTCACCTTGCCGGGGGCCTGACCGTGCTGGGTCGGCATGTAGGCGAGGCCGAGCCGCCTGGACCAGTCGGGCCACTCGTGACCGCTGCCCTGGAGCCAGTTCTGCGGCAGCCAGGACCCGTCGAGGTTGATGCCCAGCTTGCCCTGGGGCATGAGCTCACCCCAGACGGTGTTCCGGTAGTTGGGGTCGAGCGCGTCGGAGACGTCCGGCCCGAGCTTGTCCTTGTACACGGTCTCGACGAACGACAGCGCGTCCTTGAACCCCTGGCTCCCGGCGATCCACCTCTTGCTCGCCTTGTCGTAGAGCGGGTCACTGGTCCCGTCGTCGGTGCCGTACAGCAGCATCTCGAAGCCCTGCATGCTGGCGGTCTCGCCGGCGGCCTTGCCGGTGTAGACGTTGAGGGGCGTGACGCCGGGGACCTTCTTCTTTATCGTCCGGGCGGCGGCGAGCACGTCGTCCCAGTTCCTGGGCTGCCAGTCGGTGGGCAGCCCGGCCTTCTCGAACACCCGCTTGTCGAACCAGAGGCCACGGGTGTCGGTGCCGTCCGGCACGCCGTACGTCTTCCCGTCCTCCCCTTTCGCCGCCGACTTCGCGGTGTCGATGAACTGCCCCCAGTCCGGCCACTTCGCGAGATAGGAGTCGAGGGGCTTCAGGTACCCGCTGGTGATGTCGGAGTTGATGAGGAAGGTGTCCTCGTAGACGAGGTCGGGAGCGGTGCGTGGGGACCTCAGCATCTGCTGGAGCTTGGTGTAGTAGTCCGCGTCCGAGGCCTTGATGGGAACGAGCTCGACCTTCTTCCCCGGGTACTCCTTCTCGAACTGCTTCTTGGTGTCCGCGAGATACGTGTCCGTCACCTTGACGGAGTTGTCCATCGACTGCTTGAACGAGACCTTCACGGTGTCCGGACTGCTGCCGGATCCGCCGCTGCACGCGGTGAGCGAGGCGGCGGCGGTGACGAGGGCGAGAGCAACGATGCTGACGGCGGTGGGGCGCACGGGCACGACCTCCTCGGCGGCCACTGCACTGTGGCCTGGGGGTTCGTCTCTTGCCGTGTGAAGGTAAGTGGAGTGGTCTAGTCAGGTCAATGAGCGTGCGGGGGTTTGCTGGGCCACGGGGGAGGGCGCCGATGATGTCACGCGCGGTTCTCCCACTCCTCGCGGAGCATCCCGAAGAGCACACGGTCGTAGCGCTTCCCCTGTACGAGCACGGCCGACCGGCGGCGGCCTTCCTCGCGAAAGCCCAGCCTGGTGAAGGCGCGCACGGCGCGCTCGTTGCCGCTCCAGGTGTCCAGCTCCAGCCGGTTCAGGCGGAACGCGCCGAACAGGTGGCCCATGAGCAGCCGCACGGCGTCACTGCCGTAGCCGTGACCCCAGAACTCCCGCTCGCCGATGGTGACCCCGAGGGTGGCCACTCCGGCGTAGGGGTCGAGATCGCGGTAGTCGACCATGCCTATCACCGTCCCCTCCGCCAGGTCCTCGACCGTGAACACGGCCGACTCCCTGGGGACCAGTCGCAGCATGGTGTCGAAGCCGATCCGGACCGCTTCGGCCGTGACCGGGCCGAACAAGGGATCTCCGGCTGCGGCCCAGCGCACCACCTCCGGGTCGTTGCGCCACCGGACATGGTGTTCGGCGTCTTCGGAGCGCAGCGCGCGCAGTCTCACCAGGTCTCCTACGAACATCGCGCAACCCTAGTCGATCGAAGGGCTACCGCCCCCGCCCCCACCGATAGACCAGCTCCGGCCTCCCCACCTGCCCGTACAACGGGCTCCGCCCGGCCCGTCCCGCCTCCACCAGGTGCTCCAGATAGCGCCGGGCCGTGATCCGGGAGATCCCCACGCTTTCCGCGAGCGCCGTCGCGGTCAGTCCCTCCTCCGACTCCCGCAGCGCGACCGTCACCCGCTCCAGCGTCGGCGCACTCAGCCCCTTCGGAAGGGCCGCGGGCGAGGGTGCCCGGAGCGCCGCCAGGGCCCGGTCCACCTCGTCCTGGCCGCTGGCCTCGCCCACGGCCGCCCGGAACTCCGCGTACCGGGTCAGCCGGTCGCGGAGGGTCGCGAAGGTGAACGGCTTCAGGACGTACTGGACGACACCCAGCGAGACCCCCTCCCGGACCACCGCCAGATCCCGGGCCGAGGTCACCGCTATGACGTCCGCCTGATGCCCCGCCGCCCGCAGCGAGCGCGCGAACTGCAGGCCGTGCACGTCCGGCAGGTGCAGGTCCAGCAGGAGCAGGTCCACCGGCGTACGGTCCAGGATCCGCCGCGCCTCCGCCCCCGTGTGCGCCTTGCCCACCGCCACGAACCCCGGCACCCGGCCGACGTACATGACATGCGCGTCCGCGGCCACCGGGTCGTCCTCGACGACCAGGACTCTGATCGGCTCCCCGGTCATCCGGCCCCGCCTCCCGTCGACGACGCCCGCAACGGCAGCCGTACCTCGAACACCGCTCCGCCCTCCGGGGCCTCCGTCACCGTCAGGGTGCCGTCCAGCCGTACGACCGCCTGGCGGACGAGGGCCAGCCCGAGGCCCCGCCCGCCCGGTCCCGCCGGCTTCGTCGAGAAGCCGCGCTGGAAGACCAGCTCGGCGTGGGCGGGGTCGACCCCCGCGCCCGTGTCCGTCACCCGCATCACCAACTCGGCGCTCTCCGCGTACGCGGTCACCGTCACGCGGGCCCGTACCGTCCCCTGGGCCGCGTCCACCGCGTTGTCGATCAGGTTGCCGAGGATGGTGACCAGATCGCGCGCCGACAGGCTCTCCGGTAGCAAACCGTCATCCAGCCGGCTCTCGTCCGAGACCACCAGCTCCACGCCCCGCTCGTTCGCCTGGGCGGTCTTGCCCAGCAGCAGGGCGGCGAGGACCGGCTCGCTGACCGCGGCCACCACCTGGTCGGTCAGCGCCTGCGCCAGCTCCAGCTCCGCCGTCGCGAAGTCCACCGCCTCCTCCGCCCGGCCCAGTTCGATGAGCGAGACCACCGTGTGCAGCCGGTTCGCAGCCTCGTGCGCCTGTGAGCGCAGCGCCTGCGTGAAGCCGCGTTCCGAGTCCAACTCGCCCATCAGGGACTGGAGTTCGGTGACGTCCCGGAGGGTGACCACCGTGCCGCGCCGCTCACCGCCCGACACCGGCGAGGTGTTCACCACCAGGACCCGGTCCGCCGTCAGGTGCACCTCGTCCACCCGGGGCTCGGAGGCGAGCAGCGCACCCGTCAACGGTGCCGGCAGCCCCAGCTCCGCCACCGAGCGGCCCACCACCTCTCCCTCCGGGCCCACTCCCAGCAGCTCTCGCCCGCCGTCGTTGATCAGCGCCACCCGGTACTGGCCGTCCAGCATCAGCAACCCCTCGCGCACCGCGTGCAGCGCCGCCTGGTGGTAGTCGTGCATGTGGCTCAGCTCCGCGGCGTTCATGCCGTGGGTGTGGCGGCGCAGGCGCGCGTTGATGACGTACGTGCCCAGCGCGCCCAGCAGCAGCGCGCTCGCCGCCACTCCGAGCAGCGCCGTCACCTGTTCCTGGACCCGCTGGCTGATCGCCTCCACCTTGATGCCGGCGCTCACCAGGCCGATCACCCGGCCGTTCTCCTTCACCGGGGTCACCGTGCGCACGGAGTAGCCGAGGGTGCCTTTGTAGGTCTCGCTGAAGGTGTCGCCCCGCCGGGCCGCCTCGATGTGGCCGAGATAGTGCTTGCCGATCTGGTTGCGGTCGGGGTGGGTCCAGCGGATGCCGTCCGGGGTCATGATCGTGATGAAGTCGACCTCGGTGTGGCCCATCACCTGGAGGGCGTACGGCTGGAGCTCCTTCGAGGGGTCCGCCGTGTGGATCGCCGCGCGGACGGAGGGGGCGTCGGCGACCGACCGGGCCACCGCCGTCGCCTGCCGGGTCGCGGCCTCCTCCGCCTGGTGGCGGTCGCTGACGTACGTGAACAGTGCGTAACCGGCGACCACGACCGCTATCAGCACGGCCTGCATGGCGAAGAGCTGGCCGGCCAGGCTGCGGGGGCGGGGGGCGGACGGAAGACGCATGTCAGCAGTGTGCCTGCCGGCACGGGCGTGAACTCAATGAACGGAAGGGTGACCACCCTCACAGACCGGGAGATAGTCACGGCATCCCCCACATCGCCCGGACGTGAGCCGCACGCCGGTGGTACCGACGAAGACGTCAAGGAGGGCAGCCGTGGCCGCAGCCAGCACCCCCGATACGGCACCTGCCGCACCCGCTGTGAAGCGGGACCGCACCCATTACCTGTACATCGCCGTGATCGCAGCGGTGGCCCTCGGCATCGTCGTGGGGCTCGTCTGGCCCGACGCCGGCGTCGAGCTGAAGCCGCTCGGGACCGGCTTCGTCAACCTGATCAAGATGATGATCTCGCCGATCATCTTCTGCACGATCGTGCTCGGGATCGGGTCCGTACGGAAGGCCGCCAAGGTCGGTGCCGTCGGTGGCATCGCGCTCGGCTACTTCCTGGTGATGTCGCTGGTCGCGCTCACCATCGGCCTCGTCGTCGGCAACATCCTGCACCCCGGTGACGGACTGCACATCACCAACGCCCTCAAGGCCACCGGGCACGCCCAGGTGGACTCCGAGGCGCTCGGCGGTGTCGACTTCGTCCTGTCGATCATCCCGACCACGTTCGTCTCCGCCTTCACCGAGGGCCAGGTGCTGCAGACGCTGCTGATCGCGCTGCTCGCCGGGTTCGCGCTGCAGGCCATGGGGTCGGCCGGGCAGCCGGTGCTGCGCGGTGTCGAGCACATCCAGCGGCTCGTCTTCCGCATCCTCGGCATGATCATGTGGGCCGCGCCGATCGGTGCGTTCGGTGCCATCGCGGCCGTCGTCGGGTCCGCCGGCATCGACGCGCTCAAGAGCCTCGCCGTGCTGATGCTCGGCTTCTACGTCACCTGTGTGCTGTTCGTCTTCGTGGTGCTGGGCACGGTGCTGCGGGTCGTCACCGGGCTCAACATCTTCCTGCTGTTCAAGTACCTCGCCCGCGAGTTCCTGCTGATCCTGTCCACCTCCTCCTCCGAGTCCGCGCTGCCGCGGCTCATCGCGAAGATGGAGCACCTCGGCATCAGCAAGCCGGTCGTCGGCATCACCGTGCCGACCGGGTACTCCTTCAACCTCGACGGCACCATGATCTACATGACCATGGCGTCGCTGTACATCGCGGACGCGCTCGGTACGCCGATGTCGGTCGGCGAGCAGATCCCGCTGCTGCTCTTCCTGCTGCTGGCCTCCAAGGGCGCGGCGGGCGTCAGCGGCGCCGGCCTCGCCACGCTGGCCGGCGGTCTCCAGTCGCACAAGCCCGCGCTGGTGGACGGGGTCGGCCTGATCGTCGGCATCGACCGGTTCATGAGCGAGGCCCGCGCGCTGACCAACTTCGCCGGCAACGCGGTCGCGACCGTGCTGATCGGCACGTGGACCAAGGAGATCGACAAGGCGCGGGTGCAGCGGGTGCTGGCGGGTGAGCTGCCGTTCGACGAGAAGACGCTGCTGGATGAGGGGGAGCCGGTGGTTGCGCCTGACCTTCCCGAGCAGCGGGAGGAACTGGCGAAGGCGTAGTGCGCCGTCGTCGGGTGCGGGTGGGTGGGGGCTGGTCGCGCAGTTCCTCCCCCGGCCTTCGGCCGGGGGTACCCCCAGCGCCCCTTACGGGGCGCCACGCAAGCCGCCGGACGTCCGGCTCGGCCTGAACCCGGGCCGGCCGTCCGGTCCACCCCTCGGTGCCGTCTGTCGGCCGTATCCACTAACGTGCCGTTCCTGTTCAACGGGAACGGCACGTCGGTATGGGGAGGCACGGGGGATGGCGATCGACTGGGACCGTCGGCACTGCGCACGCAAGGGGCATGTGACCTATGCCCCGGACGATCCGCGGCTGCGGGTGCGGCTGCACGCGCAGACCGCGGTCGGGGACACCTGGCGGTGTCTGCGGTGCGGCGACTTCGTGCTCGGCGAGCCGCACGGTTCGGGACCGGCGGCGGAAGCCCCGCTGGTGCCGCGCGGGAAGGTGCTGCGGGACCTGTTCATCCTGCGCTTCCTGGCCATCGAGCGGGCCGTGCGCGGGGTGTTCATCGTGCTGGTCGCAGTCGCGGTGTGGAAGTTCAGCAACAGCCAGGACGCGGTGCGCAGGCTCTTCAACGAGTACCTGGACACCTTCCGGCCGGTCTTCAGGCACTTCCACTACGACCTCGACCATTCGCCGGTCGTCGGGTCCATCCAGAAGGCCTTCGGCTACAAGCACTCCACGCTGCTGCTGGTGGCCGGACTGCTGCTGGCGTACGCGCTGATCGAACTCGTCGAGGCGGTCGGGCTCTGGTACGCCAAGCGGTGGGCGGAGTACCTGACGGTGGTCGCCACCGCCGCCTTCCTGCCGCTGGAGATCTGGGAACTCACCGAGAAGGTCAGCTATCTGAAGATCGCGACCCTGGTGCTGAACATCCTCGCCGTGCTCTACATCGCCCTCGCCAAGCGGCTGTTCGGGCTGCGGGGCGGGCGCAGGGCCTTCGACGAGGAACGGCGGAGCGCCTCGCTGCTGGAGGTCGAGGAGTCCGCGGGGGTCGAGCCGAGCTTGCCTTGACGTCGGCGTCAGGTCCTACGGTCGTAGGCATGCGAATCGGCGAGCTGGCCGCACGGGCCGGGACCACCACGCGGGCCCTGCGGTACTACGAGGCGCGCGGGCTGCTGCCCGCGCGGCGGGCCGGGAACGGGCACCGGACCTACGACGAGAGCGATCTGCGGCTGCTCAAGCAGATCCGGACGCTGCAGGACTTCGGGTTCGAGCTGGAGGAGACCCGGCCGTTCGTGGAGTGCCTGCGGGCCGGGCACCCGGAGGGCGACACCTGCCCGGCGTCGCTCGCGGTCTACCGGCGCAAGCTGGCGGAGCTGGACTCGCTGATCGGCGAGTTGCAGGCCGTGCGGGCGAAGGTCGGGGCCCAGCTGGAGCGGGCCGAGCAGGCCCGGGACGTGCTGGCCGTCGAGGCGCTGGTTCCGGGGGGTCCGGAGCCGACCTGTGAACTGGGAGGGACCGGGCGATGATCAAGGCGGCTGGTGTGGCCGAGGTGACGGACGCGGACTTCGCGGCGGAGGTGATCGGGGCGGAGCTGCCGGTGCTGGTGGAGTTCACCGCCGACTGGTGCCCGCCGTGCCGGCAGATGGGCCCGGTGCTCACCGCCCTCGCGGCGGAGGAGGGCGAGCGGCTGAAGGTGGTGCAGCTGGACGTGGACACCAATCCGGAGACGACGAACGCGTACAAGGTGCTGTCGATGCCGACGTTCATGGTGTTCCGGGGCGGTGAGCCGGTGCGGTCGATGGTGGGCGCCCGGCCCAAGCGGCGGCTGCTGGAGGAGTTGTCCGAGGCGCTGCCCGACGTACTGCGCTGAACTGCCGGTAATACGAAGAATCCCCCGGACAATTGCGTCCGGGGGATTTCTTTGCGTATATTGAAGAGTTCGTGACCTGAGGTCGAGGTGAAGTCGATGAAGTCACGGAGAAGTTCAGTGGGCACAGTATATCCGGGCGGGAGCGGAATTGTCAAACACCGAATTTCCAGACGATGAATTGCGCCACGAGCAGGAATTCATCGATGGACTGTACGCACGGGTGGACGCCCTGCGCGGCGACACCGAGGACTCGGTCGCGGACGCCCTCGCCCTCGGCGACAAGCCGATGCAGGCCCGCCTGGAGCGGGACATCCTGGTCGCCGAGCGCTCCGGCCTGCTCGCCGCGCTGAACGCCGTGGACGGCTCGCTGTGCTTCGGCCGCATCGACCTGACGTCCGGTACGAAGCACCACATCGGGCGGATCGGGCTGCGCCTGGACGACGCCGAGCGCACCCCGGTCCTCGTCGACTGGCGCGCCGAGGTCGCCCGCCCCTTCTACCTGGCCACCGGCCACACCCCGATGGGCCTGCGCCGCCGCCGGCACATCGCCACCGACGGCCGCCGGGTCGCCGCCCTGCACGACGAGATCCTCGACCTCGGCGACCGGGAGCGCACCGGCCACGAGGACCCGTCCGGCGACGCGGTGCTGCTCGCCGCGCTCAACTCGGCCCGTACCGGGCGGATGACCGACATCGTGCAGACCATCCAGGCCGAGCAGGACGAGATCATCCGGGCGCCGTACCGCGGGGTCCTGGTGGTCGAGGGCGGTCCGGGGACGGGAAAGACGGCGGTCGCGCTGCACCGCGCCGCCTTCCTCCTCTACGAGTACCGGGAACTGCTCGCCAAGCGGGCCGTCCTGATCGTCGGCCCCAACCCCGCCTTCCTCGGCTACATCGGCGAGGTGCTGCCCTCGCTGGGCGAGACGGGGGTGCTGCTGGCGACGGTCGGCGAGCTGTTCCCCGGCGTGAAGGCGACGGCGTCCGACACCCCCGGGGCCGCCGCCGTGAAGGGCCGCGCGGACATGGCCGAGGTGCTCGCCGCCGTCGTACGCGACCGGCAGGCGCTGCCCGACCCCGTCCTCACCGTCGAGCACGACCGCGAGGTGCTGATGCTCGACGACGGCCTGGTGAACATGGCCCGCGAACGCACCCGCGCCGCCCGGCTCCCGCACAACGTGGCCCGCGAGCACTTCGAGGGCCACATCCTCAACACCCTCACCGACCTCTACGCCGAACGCGTGGGCACCGACCCCTTCGACGGCAGCAGCCTGCTCGACCCCTCCGACATCACCCAGATCCGCGACGAACTCGCCGAGAACCCCGAGGTCTGGTCCGCCATCGACCAGCTGTGGCCGCGGCTGACCCCGCAGCGCCTGGTCGCCGACTTCCTCGCCGGGCCCGAGGGATACCTGAGCGACGAGGACGCGGACGCGATCCGCCGCCCGGTGACCCGGGCCTGGACGGTCTCGGACGTGCCCCTCCTCGACGAGGCGGCGGAGCTCCTCGGCGTGGACGAGCGGGTCGCGCGGGCCCGCGCCGAGCGTGAGCGCGAGACCCAGATCGCCTACGCCCAGGGCGTCCTCGACGTCTCCTACGCCTCCCGCACCTACGAGTTCGACGACAAGGAGGACAGCGACCCCGAAGCCTCCGAGGTGCTGTCCGCGCACGACATCATCGACGCCGAGCGGTTCGCCGAGCGCCAGGAGGAGGAGGACTTCCGCAGCGCGGCCGAACGGGCCGCGGCCGACCGCACCTGGGCGTTCGGGCACATCATCGTGGACGAGGCGCAAGAGCTGTCGCCGATGGCCTGGCGGCTGCTGATGCGGCGCAGCCCGACCCGCTCGATGACCCTGGTCGGCGACCCGGCGCAGACCGCGGAGGCGGCCGGCGTCGGCTCCTGGGCGGACATCCTCCAGCCCTACGTGGAGGACCGCTGGGAGCACACCCGCCTCGGCGTCAACTACCGCACCCCGTCCGAGATCATGGACCTCGCGGCGGCCGTGGTCCGCGCCGAGCACCCGGACTTCGAACCCCCGAGCTCGGTCCGCTCGACCGGCGTACGGCCGTGGGTCCGCTCGACGGACGACCTTCCCGGCGCCGTCCAGAAGGCGGTCGCCGAACTCACCCCCACCGAGGGCCGGCTGGCGGTGATCGCCCCCCGCGACCTGCACCGCGCCCTCGCCGCCCGCCTGGACGGCGTCACGGCCGGCACCGAACCCGACCTGACGCGCACCGTCGTCCTGCTCGACCCGCGCCAGGCCAAGGGGCTCGAATTCGACTCCGTCCTCGTGGTGGAACCGGACCGCTACGGCACCAGCGACCTGTACGTGGCACTGACCCGGGCCACCCAGCGGCTGGGCGTGCTGCACACCGGCTCCCTGCCGGACGGGCTCAGGCAGGCCGCAGCCACACCGTAGCCAGCGGCGGCAGGGTCAGCCGGATGCTCGCGGGGCGGCCGTGGCTGCCCTGCGGCTCCGGTTTGACCGGGTCGGGGTGGGTGACGTCGCTGCCGCCGTAGCGGGCCAGGTCGGTGTTGAGGGTCTCGTGCCAGGCGGGGACCTCCTCCGGCACGCCCAGGCGGTAGTCGCGGACCACGGGGGAGAGGTTGGAGACGGCGAGGAGCGGCGTGCCCTCGGCGTCCAGGCGGAGGAAGGCGAAGATGTTGTCCTCCGCCGCGTCCCCCACGATCCACTGGAAACCGGCGGGTGCCGTGTCCCGCTGCCACAGGGCCGGGGTCGCCCGGTACACCGAGTTGAGGTCGCGGACCAGATCCCGGACGCCCCGGTGGTCGGCCGCCGCGCCGTACTCCGGGTCGAGCAGCCACCAGTCCGGGCCGTGCGCCTCCGACCACTCCGAGCCCTGCGCGAACTCCTGCCCCATGAAGAGGAGCTGCTTGCCCGGGTGGGCCCACATGAAGGCCAGGTAGGCGCGGTCGTTGGCGCGCTGCTGCCACCAGTCGCCGGGCATCTTCGAGACGAGCGAGCGCTTGCCGTGCACGACCTCGTCGTGGGAGATGGGCAGGACGTAGTTCTCGCTGTACGCGTACACCATCGAGAAGGTCATCTCGTGGTGG
>NZ_JAEKKT010000067.1 GCF_019510245.1 Streptomyces sp.
CCCGCCGCAGGGGCCAGTGGTCGTCGACGACACACCGGGCCAGACGCAGCCTGCCGGTCGGCGTCAGCGGGGCATTACGGTGGGACATGAGGGCCTCCTGCGGTCGGGCGTAGATGTCGCAATCCACACCGAACCCAGAGGGCCCTCACCTGTTCAAGCACCCAGCCCGCGTGTCACCAACGTCCCGGGACAGCACACCTAGAGGGTTGGCGAAGCCCCTGAGGATCTCAGGACACCTCAGGGCTACTCACGGCCTTCACGGTGAGAGGCTGCCGCTTCCGCCTGCTGGGCGTGCTGGTAAGGGCAGAGAACGGGGTGACCTTGGGTGGCTCCTGGGACTCCTTCGGAAGCCACTTGGGCAGGCCGAGGGCTCCTAGCGCCTCTTGCTGCTCCTGGACGCTCATCCGGGCGAACAGGGCCGCAGCATCGTCAAGGTGGGACATGTCAGCCCCCTACACGCTTGCCAAAGACAGCTTGACGGCGAAGCCGAGGAAGAGCACCCCGGCGGCCGACGTAGCCCCCGCGCTGAGCCTCCTCCGACGACGGAACGCAGCAGCCAGACGAGACCCACCGAAGATGAGCGCAGACAGGTACAACACGCTTGCCAACTGGGCGAGTACGCCTAGAGTTACGAACCCCACGATTGGGTTGGACTCTGACACGAACTGCACGAAGAAGGCGATGAAGAACAGGATCGCCTTCGGGTTGAAGAGGCTGATCACCAGGGCGCGGCGGTACGGGCGCTCCTGCGCCGGGGCGGCGACCGGCGCCGTCCGCTCCGCCGGCTGTTCCTTCCGGGTCCGCCACATCGTCCAGGCCGCCCGCAGCATGCCCATCGCCAGCCAGGTGAGATAGCCGGCACCCGCGTACTTCACGATCCCGAACAGCACGGCGTTGGCCTTGAGCAGCGAGGCCACCCCGGCCGCCGACAGCGTCATCAGCACGGTGTCCCCGCACCACACGCCGGCGGCGGCGGTGTAACCGGCCCGGATCCCCTGCCGGGCGGCGACGGACAGCACGTAGAGGGAGTTGGGGCCGGGCAGCAGGACGATCAGGACGAGTCCTGCCAGGTAGGTGGGGAGATCGATGACGCCGAACATGAGGAGCAGTCTCGCACGCGGGTACGACAACGCCCCGGGCACCGTCCGCCCCGGGCGCCGTCCGCCCCGGGCACCGTCCGCCCCGGGCGCCGTCCGCTGCGGGTGCCGTTCGCCCCGGATGCCGTCCGTCCCGGTGCCCTCCGTCAGAACGCGTCCGTCGGGACGTACACCCCCCACACCTCCCGCAGCGCGTCGCACACCTCCCCCACCGTGGCCCGCGCCCGCAGCGCCCGCTTCATCGGGGGAAGCACGTTGTCGTCGCCCTCGGCGGCCTTCTTGAGGGCGGTGAGGGCCGCGGCGACGGCCGTCCGGTCGCGATCGGCGCGCAGCAGGGCGAGGCGCTCCGCCTGCCGGGCCTCGATGGCCGGGTCGACGCGCAGCGGCTCGTACGGCTCCTCCTCGTCCAGCCGGAAGCGGTTGACGCCGACCACCACCCGCTCCCCCGCGTCGGTCTCCTGCGCGATGCGGTAGGCGTTCCGCTCGATCTCGCCCTTCTGGAAGCCGTGCTCGATCGCCGCCACCGCGCCGCCGAGGTCCTCGACCCGCCGCATCAGACCGAGGGCCGCCGCCTCCACGTCGTCCGTCATCCGCTCCATCGCGTACGAACCCGCGAACGGGTCGACCGTCGCCGTCACGTCGGTCTCGTACGCCAGCACCTGCTGGGTGCGCAGGGCCAGGCGCGCGCTCTTGTCGGTCGGCAGCGCGATCGCCTCGTCGAAGGAGTTGGTGTGCAGCGACTGGGTGCCGCCGAGGACCGCGCCCAGGGCCTGGACCGCCACCCGCACCAGGTTCACCTCCGGCTGCTGGGCCGTCAGCTGGACGCCGGCCGTCTGGGTGTGGAAGCGCAGCATCAGCGACCTGGGGTCCCGGGCGCCGAACTCCTCCCGCATCACCCGCGCCCAGATCCGGCGCGCCGCACGGAACTTGGCGACCTCCTCCAGGAACGTCGTCCGCGCCACGAAGAAGAAGGAGAGGCGCGGCGCGAAGTCGTCGACGTCCATGCCGGCCGCGACCGCCGTGCGCACGTACTCGATGCCGTCGGCCAGGGTGAAGGCGATCTCCTGGGCGGGGGACGCCCCCGCCTCGGCCATGTGGTAGCCGGAGATCGAGATCGTGTTCCAGCGCGGGATCTCGGTCCGGCAGTACCCGAAGATGTCCGCGGTCAGCCGCAGGGACGGCTTGGGCGGGAAGATGTACGTACCCCGCGCGATGTACTCCTTCAGGACGTCGTTCTGGATCGTGCCGGTCAGGGCCGCCGCCGGTACGCCCTGTTCCTCCGCCACCAGCTGGTACAGCAGCAACAGCACGGCCGCCGGGGCGTTGATCGTCATCGACGTCGAGACCCTGTCCAGCGGGATCCCCCCGAACAGCACCCGCATGTCGTCGACCGAGTCGATCGCCACCCCCACCTTGCCGACCTCGCCGTGCGCGAGGGGCGCGTCCGAGTCGTGGCCCATCTGGGTGGGCAGGTCGAAGGCGACGGAGAGGCCGGTGGTGCCGTGCGCGATGAGCTGCCGGTAGCGGTCGTTGGACTCCGCGGCCGTACCGAACCCGGCGTACTGGCGCATGGTCCAGGGACGGCCGGTGTACATCGTCGGGTAGACGCCCCGGGTGTAGGGGTACGACCCCGGGTCGCCGAGCTTCGCGGCCGGGTCCCACCCCGCCAGGTCTCCCGGGCCGTAGACCGGCTCGACGGGCAGTCCGGACTCCGACTCACGGGTCATGACGGGTGACCTCCGCAGTACGCCGATACACCGATATGCCGGTATGACTGTTGGTTCCTACGATGCCCTCTTGTTCGACGGCGGTCACGCGGGGAAGCATCCTCGGCATGAAGGTCTCGGGGTACTCGGGGATCCTGGCCGCCGTACTGGCCGTGCTGTGCGGGTGCACGGTGCAGCCACCGGGCGGCGACGCCAAGGGGCACTCGCCCGTCCACATCGGCCTCCCGCACAGTCCGGCACCCGCCGGCACCGCTCCCGCCGCCTCACCGTCCCCGTCCGCCGTCGAGACCGTCCCGCCGCACATCGTGTTCACCCGCGGCGACACCGGCACCGGCGTCCGCGGGCTCCAGGCCCGGCTGCGCCAGGTCGACTGGCTGTTCGACGGGCCGACGGGGACCTACGACGACCTCACCGCCGAGGCCGTCAAGGGCTTCCAGGGCAGGCGCGGGCTGCCGCAGACGGGCGAGACCGACGCCGAAACCTGGCGGCGGCTGGTGCGGATGACGCACCGGCCGGGGAAGTGGGAGCTGTACCTGATGGGCGGTCAGCCGGCCGCCGCGCCCGATCCGCGGTGCCTGACCGGGCGGGTGCTGTGCATCAGCAAGACCAGCCGCACGCTGCGCTGGATGATCGACGGGCGGACGGTGTCGACGATGTCGGTGCGGTTCGGTGCGCAGTACACCCCGACCCGTGAGGGTGTGTTCCACGTCTACTGGAAGTCCCGCCACCACGTGTCGACGCTCTACCACTCGTCGATGCCGTACGCGATGTTCTTCAGCGGCGGCCAGGCGGTCCACTACTCCTACGACTTCGCGGCCCGGGGCTACGCGGGAGGCTCGCACGGGTGCGTCAACGTGCGGGACGAGGCGGCGATCGCGGATCTGTTCGCTCAGGTGCGCAACGGCGACAAGGTCGTCGTCTCCTGGTGAGCAGAGGACGTGCGGGGCGCGGGCGGGACCGGGGGAACGTGTCCCGCCCGCGCCGATGCACGAGCCGCAGGTACGGGGGGAACCCCGGCTCTGTGCGACGGCCGATGACCAGTCGGCTCACTCAGTACTGCGTCAGCACCGCCGAAAACGTCACACCCCGCGGGAAAAAAGTTCAGGGACTTTCAAAACTGCAGGTCACAGCGGTGCGCAAAGGTCAAAGTGCGCTGTACGTGGGGCTGGGCGAGGCGCCGGGCTGGTTGGGCCGCAGGGGTGCGAGGGCGGTGGGGGCGGGTGTGGCCAGGCCGTCCTGGTGGTGACCGTCGCCCCTGCCGTCGCCCTTCCCGTCGCCCTTGCCGCCGCCGTTGCCCCTGCCCGGCCAGCCCTCGCCGTCGCCGCCCGGGCCGTTGTGGTCGCCCTGGCCGTCGTTCTGGCCGCTGTCGCCGCCCTTGCCGTCGCGGGAGACGCCGTCCCTGCCGTTCAGCCCGGTGCCGAGGACGGCCTTGCAGAACGTGTCCACCCGGGCGGCGCCGCCCGCCAGTCCCTCCAGGGCACGCCTGCGGTCGGCGCCCAGGGTCTTGCCGTTCCGGATCGCGCGGCAGGACGTCAGCGCACCGCTCCACCCGCCGGCCTGGACGCCGGTCGAGCCCGTGTCCCGTCTCTTCGACCTGCCGGACGGGTCGGGCGAGGGCTGCCCGGAGCCGGCGGACGCGGCACCGGAGGACGGCGTCCGGGTCTCGCCGCCGAGCAGCGACTCGGGCGACTGGGAGCCGTGCGGGCGTGCGGGGGTGCCGGCGGCCGAGACGGAGGCTGCCGGTCCGGGGTGGTTGTCGTCGAACGGCGTCGGCAGCACTCCGGTGCCCGCGGCCACCGCGACGCCGCCGAGCATGCCGACGGTCAGCGCGGCCGCGAGGCCGAGCCGTGCGGGGCGGGCCCAGCCCGGGGCCCGGACCGGCCGGGAGCCGGTGCCGGTACGGCCGATCCGGAAGAGGCCCGCGTCGGCGCCCCGCGCGTCCGTGCCCGGCCATGCGGCCGCGCCGGTTCGCGCCTGATCGGCGGTCCGTGCGTCCTCGGCGGATTCGCGCGCTTTGCGGAAGGCAGCCAGCGCGGCTTCCTCGCCGGGGAGTTCGGCAGCGGCCGGCGTGGCGCGCGCGGAGAGCGCGCCGAGCGTCTCGGCGAGGCGTTCTGCCTGGTCACGGGCGGAGGCGTCGACAGCTTCGAGCGACTCACCGCGCAGCAGACGTTCCGCCGTCACCCGGTTCAGCCACTTGTACTGCTCGTCGGCCATCACATGTCCTTCTGCGTCCGCGAACGCGTATGCGTCACACTCGCGGACGTCACCGCACGAGCGTTCGGTTCTCGCTGGGGCGGCAGCGCCTCGAGGACGCCTGCCGTCTCGGGGTCGGCTCCGAGCAGCTCCGCGAGTTTCTTCAACCCCCGGTGGGCTGCCGTCCGTACCGCGCCGGCGCGCTTGCCGAGGGTCTCGGCGGCGGTCTTGGCGTCGAGGCCCATGACGACCCTGAGGACGACGGCCTCGGCCTGGTCCTGCGGCAGCCTGGCGATGAGGGAGAGGGTGGAGTCGGTGGTCAGCGCCTCGATGGCCTCGCCGGCGGTGTCCGACTCGGCGGCCCAACCGGTCAGTTCCGTCTCGTCGCCGCCGATCGCGGGACGGCGGCCGCGCATCCGTATGTGGTCGAGGGCTCGGTTGCGGGCGATCCGGGCGGCCCAGCCGCGGAACCGGTCCGCGTCGCCGCTGAACCGGTCGAGGTCGCGGGCGATCTGCAGCCAGGCCTCGGAGGCGACGTCCTCGGCGTCCGGATCGCCGACCAGCGTGCGGACGTATCCGAGCAGGCGGGGCTGGACCGCGCGATAGACGATGCGGAACGCGGTCTCGTCCCCGTCCTGTGCAGCACGTACCGCGGCGGTCAACTCCGCGTCGTCCCCCAGCACCCGTGTGTTCCCTACTTTGGGCCTGAACCGGCGCCGCTCTCGCGGTCGTGGTTCTCGCCGTCGTGGTTCCTCGACTGATCGTCGCGCTGTTCGGGACCGCAGATCGTTGCGGTGGTCATGCGTCCTCCGCGGCCCGGCGCGAACTGCACGTTACGACTTGAAACTGCTCGCCGTCCACGTCCGTACAGAGTGCAACTGACTCGTGACGCCCTCGGGTGTGACAGAAAACGCACTCATGGCGCTGAACAGAGTACGGGCCGCCGCGCGGTCCGTGCCGCGCGACGGCCGGGGCCTCTCCTGTGGGGGGTGGCGGCCCCGGCCGTTGCTTCGGTGCTGCGCCCGCGGGCTGTGCACGCGCGGGCCCCCGCCCCCGTTTCTCTCGCGCGTCGTCGACGACGCCGTCGGGTGGCGAGTGACGTTTGGTCAGGACCAGACGCTGTCTCTAAGCGTTGCCTGTGCGACAGGTGCGTCAGGCGTGACAGTGATGGTTCTTCTCTAGGGGTGGGGACGGGTGAGTCCACGCGGAAAGCGTGCGTACAGACCGCTGAGCATGAGGCGACGGGCGTGGCTGACGCTCGGTGCGGTGGTCCTGGGCGGCGGGGGTGTGGTGACGTACGCGGTCGCCAGCCCGTCCTCCGGCCACGGGACCGGCGGGCAGGCCAGGCGGCCGGCGAAGGTCTACGACCTGGCGCTGAAGGGCACCGCGACCGGCACGCGGGAACTGCCGCGCACGGGAACCCGGCAGTTCTCGCTGCTCGGCGTCTCCTGGACGGGAGCGGCGAAGCGGCTGCACGGCACGGCGCAGGTGCGCACCCGGAGCGTCGAGAGCGGTGAGTGGACCGCCTGGCACGATCTGGAGGCGGCCGACCCGCTGGAGGACCCGGAGGCCGGCCCCGACGCGCGCGGCGCGTCCGAGCCGCTGTGGGTGGGGCCCTCCGACGGCGTCCAGGTCCAGGTCGTCCGCCAGGACGGCTCCGCCGGCGCCGGTCTGCCGAAGGGGCTCCAGGTCAACCTGGTCGACCCCGGGGTGGCGACCGCCGCGGAGACCCAGGCGGAACCGGCCGCGTTCGTGGCGGACGGCACCCCCGGCGACAGCGCGTCGCCGACGGACTCCGCCTCGCCCGGTGACCCCGTGTCCCCGGCCGACTCGGCCTCCCCGGCGGACTCCGCGTCGCCCACCGGGTCCGTGACGCCGACCGAGTCCGTGCCGGCCACCGACTCGGCCCCGCCGAGCGCCTCCGCTTCCGCCACCGAGACGGACAGCGCTTCCGCGAGCCCGTCGGCCTCCACACCCACCGCGCCCCCGTCCACGGTGCCCGAGCCGCCGATCGTCTCGCGGGCCGGCTGGGGCGCCGACGAGTCGCTGAGCCCGGACCCGTCGGACTACAACACGGACGTGAAGGCCGTCTTCGTCCACCACACGGACGGCACCAACGACTACACGTGCGCGGAGTCCCCGGCGATCGTCCGGGGCATCTACGCGTACCACACGCAGACGGAGCGCTGGAACGACATCGGCTACAACTTCCTGGTCGACAAGTGCGGCACGATCTTCGAGGGCCGCAAGGGCGGTGTCGACCTGCCGGTGCTCGGCGCGCACACCTACGGCTGGAACCGGGAGTCGGCCGGTATCGCCGTGCTCGGCGACTACACCTCGGCCGGCGCCACGGACGCGGCCCTGGCGTCGATCGCCCGTCTCGCGGCCTGGAAGCTCGGCCAGTACGGCGCCGACCCGGCCGGTACCGTCAAGCTCACGGCGGGCGCGACCCAGACCAACTACTTCGGCACCAGCTTCACTTCGGGCACCGCGTACACCTTCAACCGGATCTCCGGTCACCGCGACGGCTACAACACCCAGTGCCCCGGCAACTCGCTCTACCCCCAGCTGCCGACCGTCCGCGCCTGGGCGGCCGGCCCGGTGCAGGGTCTGAAGCTCACCTCGCTGTCGGGTACGGGCCTGTCCGGCTCGACGTATTACACCAAGGGCGCGATCACGGCGAACTGGTCCACGACCACGCCCGGTTCGCTGATCTCGAAGTTCGAGGTGCTGGTGGACGGCAAGGTCGCCGCCACCGCGCCCGGATCGGCGTACTCGGTGGGCGCCACGCTCGCCGCGGGCAGCCACACCGTGGCCGTCCGGGCCGTGCACCAGTCCGGCAGGACCACGACGACCGCGGCGCTCACCGTCGTCACCGACACCACCGCACCCACCTTCACCACGGCGCCGAAGCTCTCCCTGCGCACCGGCACCGTCAGCACCACCGCCGTCCCGGTCACCCTCGGCTGGAAGGCCACCGACAACGCCGCCCTGAAGTCGGTGAGCCTGCTGTCCCCGACGACGGCCGCCTTCGGCCCGGCCACCACCGGCTCCAGCCGCACGGCCAAGCCCGGCACCGCGTCCACCTGGTCGATGAAGGCGTCCGACTACGCGGGCAACACCCGCACCTCGTCGCCGTCCTTCACCCCGGTGATCCTTCAGGAGACCTCGGCCGTCAAGTCCGGTACCTGGACGACCCGGTCGTCCACCAGCTACCTGGGCGGCACGTCGTACTCCAGCGGTTCCAAGGGCGCGAGCCTGAGCTGGACCTTCACCGGCCGGTCCGCCTCCTGGGTGGTCAGCCGCGCGTCCACCTCGGGTCAGGCCTACGTGTACGTCGACGGCACCAAGGTCGCGACCGTGGACCTGAAGTCGGCGACGACCTCCTACCGTCAGGCGATCTGGACGAAGACCTGGTCGTCCAGTGCCAAGCACACCGTGAAGATCGTCGTCGTCGGCACCAGCGGCCGCCCGACGGTCACGACGGACGGCCTCGTGTACCTCAAGTAGTCCTTCAGGTGGCCGAGTCCACCGGTTCGGGCTCCCGCTCCGGCGCTGTCTGCGGGGTGGGGGCCCGGTCCGCGTTCACGACCACCCCGGCGATCAGCGCACCCACCAGCAGCGCGGCCATCGCCCACCAGGTGGCCACGTTGAAGCCGTGCACGGCGGCCTTCGCCGCCAGCAGCGCCCGGTCCGGGATGCTCCCGGCGTGCGCGGTGGCGTACCGGGTGGTGACGCTCGCCGCGATGGTGTTCAGGAGTGCGGTGCCGATCGAACCGCCGACCTGCTGGGCGGTGTTGAAGGTGGCCGAGGCCGCGCCCGAGTCGCGCGGGGCGACGTTGCCGGTGGCCAGCGAGACCGAGGTCATCATCGCCGTGCCCATGCCGAGACCGAGCATCAGCATGCCGGGCAGGATGTGCGAGGCGTACGCCGGTTCGACCCCGACCTGGGCTATCAGCGCCAGCGCCCCGGCCGCCAGCAGCAGCCCGGGCACGATCAGCATGCGGGGCGGGACCCGGTGCAGCAGCCGGGCGGCGACCTGGGTGGAGCCGGTGACCATGCCGACGGTGATGGGGAGATAGGCGACGCCGGTCTTCACGGGCGAGTAGCCGAGGACGCGTTGCATGTAGTACGTCAGGAAGAGGAAGACGCCGAACATGCCGACGGTCACCAGCAGCACGGTGAGGAACGCGCCGATGCGCTGCCGGTCGCGTACGACGGTCATCGGGAGCAGCGGGACCGGGGCGCGGGTCTGCCAGTAGCCGAAGAGGCCGAGCAGTACGACCCCGCCGATCAGGAGCGCGAGGACCAGGCCGTCGGTCCAGCCCCGGGACTCCGCCTCGGAGAAGCCGTAGACCAGGGAGAGCATGCCGGCCGAGCCGAGCAGGGCGCCGGGGACGTCGAGGCGGGCGTCGGGGTGGCGGCCGCCGTCGGGCAGCAGGGCCCAGGCGCCGGCGAAGGCGACCAGCGCGATCGGCACGTTGACGTACAGGCACCAGCGCCAGTCCAGGTACTGGGTGAGGAAGCCGCCCGCGAGCAGCCCGACCGCCGCGCCCGCGCCGATGATGGCGCCGAAGATGCCGAACGCCTTCCCGCGGTCCTTCGGGTCGGTGAACGTCGTCGCGAGCAGCGACAGCGCGGCCGGCGCGAGCAGCGCGGCGAACACGCCCTGCAGGGCCCGCGCCCCGAACAGCATCCCCTGGTTGACCGCGGCCCCGCCGAGCGCGGAGGCGGCCGCGAAGCCGACCAGGCCGGTCATGAACGCCACCCGGCGTCCGGCCAGGTCGGCGATCCGGCCGCCGAGCAGCAGCAGTCCGCCGAAGGCGAGGGTGTAGGCGGTGATCACCCACTGCCGGTTGGCGTCCGACATGTGCAGAGCGACCTGGGCGGAGGGGAGCGCGATGTTGACGATGGTCATGTCGAGCACGACCATCAGCTGGGCCAGTGCGATGACGACCAGAGCCCACCAGCGTCGGTTGTCGGCCATGGGCCAATCGTGCTCCCCCACCGCCCAGTTGGGAACGCCCGCGTCTCTTATTACCGGGTTTTTGCCGAGCCCCGCGCCGCCCGGGACCCGCCCGCTACCCCAGGGCGTCCCGGCACAGCAGCCGCAGCGAGCCGTGGCCGCCGTAGCAGCGCCGGGCCTCGTCGATCGGGTCCCAGAGCCGGCCGTCGGGGGTGCGGATCCAGTGGTCGCCGCCGGACGACCACCACTCGGCGCCGGTGTGACGGGCGATCACCTCACCGGCGTAGGCCCCGAGACCGCGCAGCGTCTCCCGCACCGCGTCGTAGGGCACGTCCTCCCGGCGTATCTCCTCGATCACCCGGTCGACCCGCCACAGGCTCTGCGCCGAGTAGTCGAGCCGGACGCGGGCGCCCTCGCGCAGCACGGCGACCGCGTCCGCGGCCCACCGGGCCGGTCTGGCGGCGGCGTGCGGCCTGGTCTGCTGCTGCGCTGTCGCATGGCGGGGTGTCACGTAGTGGGCTGTCACACAGGGAAGAGCGAGGTGGGCGGCGGATTCGTCACCCGGATCCGGGGGTGTCCTCGCAACCGGCGCAGGACCCGCGCACCGCCCTCACCAATGGTTCACCCGAGCCCGCGGGCCCGCCGCGACACCACCGCGCGCAGCACCCGGCGGCCCTCGGTGGAGACGTCCAGCGCACGGCGCAGCCCTGCCGCGCCGTGCCCCGCGAGCAGCTCCAGCACCGTGACCTGGCGGCGCAGTTCGGCGGCGACCAGCGGGGACATGCCCTCGGTGCCGCCCTCCCGGCGGGTGTCGACCGAGGGTGCCGCGTCCGCGGCGGGATCGAGGAGCCGGTGGATCTGCAGCGAGGCGACGGAACAGGCGTCGGCCCACAGGCGGACTTCGGCGGCCTCCTGCGACACGGGCGCGGCGTCGAGCATCCGCCGGGCGAGCGCCTCGGCCTCGTCGGCCCGCCCGCCCGCGCCGGTGCCGGTCGCCTCGCCGGCGCCGAGCGAGCCGCGCGCCTTCTCCAGTCCCGCGCTCCAGTGGGAGCCGTCGGCGAGGCTCGCCCACAGCGGCCGCAGCACCAGGTCGTCCCCGCCCAGCAGCGGCACGCACCGATCCAAACAAGCCAGCCCGCTGGCGGCCAGTCCGCGTTCATCGGCCTGAGCGATCAGCTCCACCAGGCTCATCCCACGCCTCCCAGAAACGGTACATACCAAGGCCCACGTGCACGGAGCTCGTACTTTCCCTAACTGCGTGCGACGGTACGGCAGTGTCACACCGGCGGGACACCCGGGATCCGGAAGAGTCCGAAGAAAGGCTTTTCGGCCAACGGCAGGCGTGCGGCCGTGGCTCAGAGCCCCGCCGGAGCGGCGCCCGCCATCGCCTTCTCGTGCTGCATGCGGGTCAGCCGCAGCACGAGGAGGATCGCGAGGACGGCGGCGGCGATGTCGAGGGCGTCCGAGAAGACCAACCGCAGTGCGCCGTCGTGGAGTTGGGCGGCTCCGTCGGCGTCGTCGCCGTAGCCGGTCGTCGCGACGCGGTCGGCGAACAGCGAGGCCAGCCACAGCGCCCACCACGAGTTGACCAGCGTGTGCGAACGGGTCGTGCCCCAGGGGCTGCTGGCGTCCCAGATGTCGAGGGTGATCCGGCGCGGTATCCAGAGGTTCCCGACCGGGACGAACCAGCCGCCGATCGCCCAGCCCGGCGACTTGGCGTGCCCCAGCGGGTCGAAGACCTGGGCGTTGGCCCGCACCCGGTGGAACCAGCACAGGTACACGACCACGCAGGCGACCAGCGAGAGCCCCTGGGCGCTGGTGGAGATCCCCAGCAGCTCGTCGGCGCGGTCGGCCCTGCGCAGCGCGGCGGCGCCGGTCTCGCCGTCGGCCAGGGCGCCCGTGGCGTCGTACTGCAGGAGGTCCGCCCAGACGGCGAACAGGTCGGCGGCGACGACCGTTCCGAGCAGTACGGCGGCGGCCCGGCCGAGGCCCACGGGCGAGCGCAGCCACAGTCCCGGCGTGCTGCCGAAGGCCGGGACCGGCTCGGGCGAGTCGCCGAGGCAGCGGTGGCACAGGGTGGCGCCGGGCGCGGCGGCGAAGTGGTGGCAGCGGGCGCAGATCAAGATGGTTCCCCCGGGAGACGGCAGTGCACGGAACCCTCCCCCGGCCCGCGCGCGGAATGCGGAACATACGGCCCGTCGCCGCCGCACGTCCACCGCTGTCCCCGTGTCAGCCCAGGCGGTTCGCGAGCGCCTTGAAGTCCGTCCAGGGCATCGCCGGGGTGATCTCCGGGTCCCAGAGCTTCTCGATGGTGGCCCGCAGCGGCATCCGGATGCCGGCCGCCACCTGGTCCTGGTTCTGGGAGTTCGCGAGGTCGCACCAGACGGCGAAGGAGCCGCCGAGGACCTGGGGTTCGTACCGGGCGGCCACGGCGGTGGTGCCGCGCAGCATGCGCGGGATCCACTGCTCGTAGATGCGCTGACCGGTCGGGTAGACGAAGGTGTTGGGCTCGCCGAGGACGTAGTACAGGTACTCGTCGTTGTAGTTGAGGACCTTGCGGCCCGCCCTCAGGTACTCCACGGGCTGCCGGGCACCGATCTCCTTGCCGGTCCAGTAGGCGGCCTGGAGGTCGTCGGCGGGCTGCACGGAGGTACCCCGGAGGAAGCCGTCGTTCCAGGCCCGCACGGTGCGTTCGTGGGCGCGCACGGTGTCGGCGCGGGCGTTGAGCCAGCCGGTGGTGAGGTCGGCGACGGTGGCACCGGAGCCGTACTCCCGCTGCGCGGCGGCCGCGAGCTGCGGGTAGGAGGCCTGCGGGTTCGCGACGGTCAGGGCCTGGTACTCGTCGCCGCCGAGGTTCCAGTAGGAGCCGGGGAACAGGCCGGCGTACTCGTCGAGCAGGTCGTCCACGAGCTTCGCCGAGGCGTCCTTGGAGATGTCGACGGCACCTCTGGTGGGGACGCCCTGCGCGTTGCGCAGCTGCAGCTCCGGGTGGGCGGCGAGGACCGCGCCGAGGTGTCCCGGCGAGTCGATCTCCGGTACGACCTGGATGTGCCGGGCGGCGGCGAGCGCGACGATCTCCTTCACCTGGGCCTTGGTCAGGTGGTCCCGGGAGACGATCTCGGGGTGGGTGTCGGACTCGATCCGGAAGCCCTGGTCGTCGGAGAAGTGCAGCCCGAGCTCGTTGAACTTCAGGTCGCCGAGTTCTCGTATCCGGGCCTCTATCCACCCCACGGTGAACGGCTTGCGCGCGATGTCCAGCATGAACCCGCGCTGCGGCTTGGCCGGCGCGTCCTTCACGACCCCCTCCGGGGCCGTACCGCCGCCGTGCACCTCCTGCTTGAGGGTCCTGGTGCCGTAGAAGACGCCCGCGTCCCCGGGCCCGCTGATCCGGACCGACCCGCCGCGCACGGTCATGGTGTACGACTCCGGGTCGCCGCTGCCGCCGAGGTCGAGCCGCAGGTCGCCCGGCCGGACGTCGTCGTTCGCGCCCTTCTGCCCGGCGTACGTCAGCCCCAGCTCGCCCGCGGTCAGCCGCCCCTCGTCGGCCAGCGCCGCGTCGCTCACCACGACCCGGCCGCCCTGCCGCGGGCGCCAGCCGGGGCCGCGGGCGGCGGTGTGGGAGCGGACGGCGGGGATGGTGCGGGGGGCCTGGGAGAGGGGGTAGCTGCGGGTGGGCGAGGGAGTGGGCGTCGGCGCCGCGGACGAGGCGCCCCGGTCGCTCCCGGAGGGCTGCCGGGCCGCTCCGGCGGTGCTCCCGCCGTCGCCGCCCGAGGAGGCCCACACTCCGATACCCGTGCCGAGCGCGACGGTCCCCGCGAAGGCCGCGGCGACCACCACCGCCCGCCTCCGCGCGAACTGCCGTGTCGACGGCCTGCGCCTGTGCTCGCTCACGGCTACAACCTACGACGCACCCGCCGCACAGCCGTCATCGACGCAATCTGAAACTCTCCCGTTCGGGTGATATTCAGGCAACCAACGGACACGGTGTGAACGTCCTCGATACCGTCGACGACACATCTCTCACAGCATCCCCTGCCATCCCGGCCACACCGCATGTGACGCGAGGACCCACGCTGCCCGCCCACCGCCTGCCCCATCTCCCCACCCCGCTGGACGCCTTCAACGCCGCCCCCGACGACGAGGCCGGCGCGCTGCTCCTGCACTGCCTGCACAGCCTCCACTGGTCCCGCCGCATCGCCGATCACCGTCCCTACCCCGACGTGGAGTCCCTCCTGGCCGCGGCGGACGAGGCGGCGTACGACCTGTCCCCCGGGGACCTCTCGGAGGCCCTGGCGGGCGAGTGCCTCCCGGAGCTGCCCGAGGACACCTACTCGGCGGCGCACACGGCCCTGACGGCGGCCCACGCGGCCTACGAGGCCAAATTCGGACACGTGTTCGTGATCTACCTGGGCGACACCCGGCCCGAGGAGCGCCTGGACCGCGTCCTGGAAGGCATTTACTCACGTTTGGAGAACGATCCGGAGGACGAGCGGGTGATGTCCGTGGAGCAGCTCCGGCGCCTTGCACAGGGGCGTCTGGTGGAGAAACTCAGGGGCGCGGGGAACTGCGCGACCAGCCCCAACGCTCCCGCACCCGGCAAATAACAGGACACCCCACCCCAGATGCCGCCCGGCTAACCCATACGCGTGCCACTTTGATCACACCGGTAGGCCCGGCGTAAGCCCAGCGGCAGCGCCTCGCTACGATGCTGAGGGCCGGTGGACCGTACCCGGCCGGGCCCGACCGACACCCACAAGCCGGCGCGGCCCCGATACCCCGCTCCCGGAGGGACTTCCGTGCCGGCTGGAACGCTGTACCGCGGCCGGGAAGGAATGTGGTCCTGGGTGGCTCACCGAGTCACCGGCGTCCTCATTTTCTTCTTCCTGTTCGTTCACGTGCTGGACACCGCTCTCGTCCGCGTCTCCCCCGAGGACTACGACAAGGTCGTAGCCACGTACAAGACGCCGATCGTCGCACTGCTGGAGTACGGCCTCGTGGCCGCCATCCTCTTCCACGCGCTCAACGGCCTGCGTGTCATCGCCGTCGACTTCTGGTCGAAGGGCCCGCGCTACCAGAAGCAGATGCTCTGGACGGTCGTCGGTGTCTGGGTCGTCCTGATGGCCGGGGCCGTTTACCCCGTTCTCGGCCACGCCGCTCGTGTCCTGTTCGGGAGCTGACGCAGATGTCGACCACTGAATCCCCCGCCGCCGGCGTCGGCCCCGTCGAGGGCGCCCCCCTCTTCAACGTCGACAACCCGGCCCCGCTCATCGAGGCCCCGCGCAAGCGCACCAAGAAGACCCCGCGCTCCACCCGCGGCAACTTCGAGATGGCCGCCTGGCTGTTCATGCGCCTGTCCGGTGTCGTGCTGGTCGTGCTGGTCCTCGGCCACCTGCTGATCCAGCTGGTGCTCGACGGCGGCGTGTCGAAGATCGGCTTCGCCTTCGTGGCCGGCCGCTGGGCGAGCCCCTTCTGGCAGGTCTGGGACCTGCTGATGCTCTGGCTCGCGATGCTGCACGGCGCGAACGGCCTGCGCACGATCATCAACGACTACGCGGAGCGCGCGAACACCCGGCTGTGGCTCAAGGGCCTGCTCTACACGGCCACGGTGTTCACCATCCTGCTGGGCTCGCTGGTGATCTTCACCTTCGACCCGAACATCCGCTAGGCACGGGGCTGCGAGAATCATGAAGATCCACAAGTACGACACCGTCATCGTGGGCGCCGGCGGCGCCGGCATGCGTGCGGCCATCGAGTCGACGAAGCGCAGCCGCACCGCGGTCCTGACCAAGCTCTACCCCACCCGCTCCCACACGGGCGCCGCGCAGGGCGGTATGGCCGCCGCGCTCGCCAACGTGGAGGAGGACAACTGGGAGTGGCACACCTTCGACACGGTCAAGGGCGGTGACTACCTGGTCGACCAGGACGCCGCCGAGATCCTGGCGAAGGAGGCCATCGACGCCGTCCTCGACCTGGAGAAGATGGGCCTGCCGTTCAACCGGACGCCGAACGGCACCATCGACCAGCGCCGGTTCGGCGGTCACAGCCGCAACCACGGCGAGGCGCCGGTCCGCCGGTCCTGCTACGCGGCCGACCGCACCGGCCACATGATCCTCCAGACGCTGTACCAGAACTGCGTCAAGGAGGGCGTGGAGTTCTTCAACGAGTTCTACGTCCTCGACCAGCTGATGACCGAGGAGGACGGCGTCAGGAAGTCGGCGGGCGTCGTCGCCTACGAGCTGGCCACCGGCGAGATCCACGTCTTCCAGGCGAAGGCCGTCATCTACGCCTCCGGCGGCACCGGCAAGTTCTTCAAGGTGACGTCCAACGCGCACACCCTGACGGGCGACGGCCAGGCCGCCGTCTACCGCCGCGGGCTGCCGCTGGAGGACATGGAGTTCTTCCAGTTCCACCCGACCGGCATCTGGCGGATGGGCATCCTGCTGACGGAGGGCGCCCGCGGTGAGGGCGGCATCCTCCGCAACAAGGACGGCGAGCGCTTCATGGAGAAGTACGCGCCGGTCATGAAGGACCTCGCCTCGCGCGACGTGGTCTCCCGCGCGATCTACACCGAGATCCGCGAGGGCCGCGGCTGCGGCCCCGACGGCGACCACGTCTACCTGGACCTGACCCACCTGCCGCCGGAGCAGCTGGACGCCAAGCTCCCGGACATCACGGAGTTCGCGCG
>NZ_JAEKKT010000541.1 GCF_019510245.1 Streptomyces sp.
GACCGGCGATCATCTGCGGCGGGCCGGGATCCATACGGTCGACGAGATCGTGGAGGCGGGCGGGGACGAGCTCGTACGACTGCTCGGGGAGGCCCATGGGCACGGGCTGTACGCGATGGCGCTGGCGTACGACGAGCGGCCCGTGGTCGCTGAGCGGGAGACCAAGTCCGTGTCGGTCGAGGACACGTACGACGTGGACATCCATGACCGGGTGCGGGTGGGTCTGGAGGTGCAGCGGCTGGCGGACCGGTGTGTGCGGAGACTGCGGGGGGCCGGGCTGTCGGGACGGACCATCGTGCTGAAGGTGCGGCGCTACGACTTCTCGACGTTGACGCGGTCAGAGACCTTGCGGGGCCCCACCGATGACCCGGCGGTCGTGCGGGAGGCTGCTCTGCGGTTGCTGGAGGGCGTGGACTCCACGGGGGGTGTGCGGTTGCTGGGGGTGGGGGTGAGCGGACTCGCCGACTTCACTCAGGAGGATCTGTTCGCCCAGGCGGCGGGGGAGGGAGTGGATCACGCCGTGGAGGAGCCGGCGGACGACGCGCCGGTGCAGGAGCGGGAGGCGGCTGTCGAGCGGCGGTGGGTCGCCGGGCACGATGTGCGGCACGCCGCGTACGGACACGGGTGGGTGCAGGGGAGCGGACTGGGTCGGGTGACCGTGCGGTTCGAGACGCCGGACTCGGAGCCGGGGCGGGTGCGGACGTTTCTCGTCGAGGATCCCGCGCTGGAGCCCGCTGAGCCGCTGCCCCTGGTGCAGGCGTGAGGAGGTGCCGGGCGCTCAGGCCTCGGCGTCCTCCGTGCCCGCCAGCTTGCCGAAGTCCCGGTCCGGGAACGGAGGCGGTGCGGCCACGTCGAGACCGTAGTGGTGGTAGAGCTGGAGTTCCTGGTCGGGGGAGAGGTGGCGGCCCACCCCGAAGTCGGGGGCGTCTTTGATGAGGGCGCGGTCGAAGGGGACGCGGAGGGTGCCGTCGACCAGCTTGCTCGGCCCCAGGGGGACGAAGGCGTCCCGGGAGAAGAGGCCGGTGCGTATGGCGGCCCACTCCGGCACGCCGGTCGCGTCGTCGAGGTAGACCTCGTCGACGGTGCCGATCCTGGTGCCGTTGCGGTCGAACGCCTTGCGGCCGATCAGGTTGCGCGGATCGATGTCGGTCTGCACGGGCCCTCCACTTGGTCGCAACTCATCCGAAGCGGTCGTAAGCACTACGAAAGAGCACATCGGGGTGTGCGGCCACTCGAAGACTCGTGCGGTGGCCTCGCTGGTAGGCTTGCGAGCGGCTGCTGACCCCGCGCGGGAGAGTCCTCCAGACACCATCGGAGGCGCCGAAGGAGCAAATCCTCCCCGGAATCTCTCAGGCTCACGTACCGCGCGGACGAGGTCACTCTGGAAAGCAGAGCGGGTGTCGACACCTTCCGCTCTCACCGACGGTGAAAGCCGGCGGCCCTCGGGCGGCCCGGTGAAGCTCTCAGGTTGAGATGACAGAGGGGGAGGCCGTCGGGGTACCCGCGCCGGGGTACCCCTCGCAGGTCGCGCCAGACCAGGAGGCCTCCGCAATGACCGCCCATCGCATTCCGCTTTCCGAGCTCGAACAGGGAATTCCCTTCGAGCAGCGTCACATCGGCCCTGATCATGAGGCGCGGGCCAAGATGCTCGCGCAGGTCGGTTACGGCTCGCTGGACGAGCTCACCGCCGCCGCGGTGCCGGATGTGATCAAGAACGCCGATGCCCTGGAGCTGCCGGGCGG
>NZ_JAEKKT010000270.1 GCF_019510245.1 Streptomyces sp.
CTTTACGCCCCTCGAAACGGATACGCATGCTGGCTGACATCACTCCGTTACGTCGGTCATGACCTTCATCGGCCCACGTCGTTCTCTGGGAGAGGCACCATGACAATGTCGTCCAGCGCCGCAGTGCCGCAGCTCGAAACCCCTGACGCCGAACTGGTGGGCCGCGCCACCAGCCTGGTCCCGCTGATCCGTGAATACGCCACACAAGGTTCCGAGGCGCGTCGGGTGGCCCCCGAGGTGATCAAGGCACTGGAGGACGCGGACGTCTTCCGTCTGCTCGTGCCCAACCGGTACGGCGGCCAGGGGGCGACGCTGCGCACCGCCGTCGAGGCCGTGGCGGAGGTGGCCCGTGGTGACGGCTCGACCGGGTGGATCGCCGCGCTGATGACCGTCGGCACGGGCTTCGCCTCGACTTCCTCCGCCCAGGCCCAGGAGGACATCTTCGGTGCGAACGCGAAAGCGAAGGTGTGCGGCGTCTTCTCCCCCGGCAGCAAGGCGGAGCGGGTCGACGGCGGCTACCTGGTCAGTGGCCGCTGGCCGTACGCCTCGGGTTCCTTCACCGCTGACTGGGGGTCTCTGGGCATACCCATCGAGGGCGGCGAGCTGGCGCTGGCGCTGATCCCGGCGGAGACCTGGACGATCGAACCGACCTGGTTCGTCGCCGGGATGCAGGGCACAGGCAGCGACACCATCGTGATCGAAGACCACTTCGTGCCCGATCACCGGATTCAGCCGGTCAAGGACATGTTCGAGGGACGCTATCTCACGCCGCACACCGATGAGCGCATGGCGTCGATGTCCTTCAACGCGGTCGCCGCCGCCATTCTCGTCGCACCGCAGATCGGTCTGGGCCGGCACGCACTGGAGATCACCCGGGCCAAGCTCCCCCTCAAGCCGGTGGCCTACACCAGCTACCAGGAGGCCAGGCTCTCCCCCACCCACCAGATCGGCGTCGCCCACGCGGCCACCAAGCTGCACCTGGCCGAGCTGACGCTGAACCGCATATGCCTCGACCTCGACCGGGCCGCCGACGAGCGCCGGCTGCCCGACCTGGAGACCCGCGCCCGGATCCGCAATGACACGGGCGTGGTGGCCGAACTGGTCACAGACGCGATCGGCGCACTGCTGACCGCCAACGGCGCCGGTTCCTTCGCCGAGGTCAACGTGCTGAACCGCATCTGGCGGGACTCCGAGACCGCCGCCCGACATGCCCTCGTCACCCCCGAGATCGGCCGGGAGGCCTACGGCCGACTGCTGCTGGGCAACGAAGAACCGACGATCGCTCTGTGAGGACAGCGACCATGGAGAACACACCTGCCCTCACCGCGCAGCAAGGCACCCCTGCCGCCACCGGCGACCCCGTGGACTACCGGCGCGCCCTCGGGCACGTCCCGACCAGTGTGGCCGTGGTCACCGCGAGCGCCAGGTCCGGGCCCGTCGGGATGACCGTCGGCTCCTTCACCTCGGTGTCGCTGGACCCGCCCCTCATCGCCTTCTTCGTCGACCGGTCCTCCAAGACCTGGCCACGTCTCTACGAGGCGAGCCACTTCGGCGTCAACGTCCTCGGCCACGGCCACGGCGAGCTGTGCAAGGCGTTCTCCCGGCGCAGCGAGGACCGCTTCCTCGACGTGGACTGGCACCTGTCTGCTCGCGGCCTGCCCCTCCTGGACGAGGCGATCGTCACCATGGAATGCACGAGGTTCAAGGTCGACCTGATCGGCGATCACTACCAGGTGGTCGGCCGCGTCGAGTCGCTGGAACTGCGCGCCACTGATCCCCCGCTGATCTTCCTGCGCGGCGGCTTCCTGGATCTGAGCGCCTCAGGCACCGCGCCCGGACGCGACGAGGGGGACGGATGATCTACGAGCACGCCGAACTGCTCGTCCACCCCGGGGCAGGCGTCCGGCTCGAAGCGGACTTCGCCGCGGCCCGGCACCTGCTGCTGGAGACTTCCGGGTGCCGGTCCGCCGAACTGCTGCGCAGCGTCGACCAACCCGACACCTACCTGTTGCGCGTCGGGTGGGAACGACTCGAGGACCACACCGAGGTCTTCCCCGGAACGCCGCAGGCGAAAGCCTTCGCCGAGGCCGTCGCACCGCACTGTGTCGCCAGGCCCCGGGTCGTCCACTACGCGGCGCAGGAAGACGTCACCACCGCCGGGTGACCACCCGCGGCAGCCCATGGCCCGCGTCGCCTTCACTGCTTCAGCGCCTCGCTGCCCCTCTGCCCCACTGCCCTTGAGCCTGAAGGCCCTCGTGCCCGACAGGCCGGCTCTGTTCGCACGCTGACGCGCGCTGCAGACGTTTCGAAAAAGACGAACAGGAGACACACCATGGGTCGCATCGTCATCAGCGGGGCCTCAGGAGACTTGGGGCACCGCGTCACCGACCTGCTTCTGGCCGCGGATCCGGATGCCGAACTGACACTTGTGACGCGCACCCCGGAAAGGCTCGGCCGAAGCGAGACACAGCGGCTACGCGTCCGCCGGGGCGACTACCGGGACGCCGGTTCCCTGGACGCCGCGTACAGCGGCGGGGAGATTCTCTTCCTGATCAGCGGACTGAATCTCGGGCGAAGGGTTTCTGAGCACCGGAACGCGATTTCCGCGGCACAGCGGGCCGGTATCCGCCATATCGTGTACACCTCGGTGGGAGGCGTGCAGCCGAACAATCCCGCTCTGTCCTCCCAGGACCACTGTCAGACCGAGATCGATCTGCGAGCCTCCGGTCTGGCGTACACGATTCTCAGGAACTCCCTCTACTCCGAAATCGTGAGCAACGTTCTTGTGGCGCCCGGGGTGGAAACCGGTCTGCTCAGGCAGGCGACGGGCGACGGCTTCCTCGCGCCGGTCGCGAAGAGCGATGTCGCCAACTGCGCCGCCATGTGCCTGCTGCAGAACGAGCGGCACCCCGGCGCCGTCTACGAGATCACCGGCGGCGAGTTGCTGAATTTCCACGACATCGCGGCGATCGGTACCGAAGTCCACGGCGTCCCCGTCAAGTACGCGCCGGTCTCGGCCGAAGAACGCCTTGCGTTCTACGACTCCGTGGGGATTCCCCGGACCTACGACCCCGACATGCCGCCGAGCGCGGACGGGCACATGTGGGCCAGTGACGAGTTGGTATCCGCGGAAGTCGCGATTGCCGAGGGCTACCAAGCCGTCATGTCCCACCATGTGAAGCACATAACAGGCCAGGAACCTGTTTCTTTGCGCTCTGTGATGGAGCGTTGCAAGTCATTGCGCTACGACGAGATAGCCGCGCAGGTTTCATAGCACGCTACGCGCCGGGGTGCAGCCCGAGTGAGCCCGGCGTGGGGGCGCCATGCACCTCACCAAAAGTAGAGGGCGAAGGTCTGCTTCCAGCATTCGACCCCGGCGCGGTCCCCCATAAAACGCGGGAAGCCGTCGAGATGGGCGTTGGGGTGTTCCCAGATCGGCTTGAGCCCGCCTGCCGGAGTGACGTCGGTTCGCACCGACCAACTGTCGAAGGACTGCTCCTCGGTGGGGCGGGGCCATCGCTGCCCGCGGCGCCCGATAATGGGGCAGGGATTCAGCCCAACTGGATGGAGCGCTTGGCGAGGCCGCCCCAGAAGCCGTCGATCACGGTCTTCTGGGTGTCGAGCTCGTCGGCTGCGGCCCCTAGGGTGACGAACAGCGGGGCGAAGTGCTCGGTGTGCGGGTGCGCGATACGGCCGGCGGGGGCAGCGTGTTGGAAGTCCAGCAGCGCGTCCAGATCGCCCGTGTCCAGGGCTTCGCGGCCCCAGGCGTCGAAGTCCCTGGACCAGTTGGGCGCCTCGTTCACCCCTGCGCCGATCATGATGCCGCGCAGGTTGTGGGTGAAGAACCCGCTGCCGATGATCAGCACGCCCTGGTCCCGGAGCGGGGCGAGTCGGCGGCCGAGCTCGAACAGGCGGTGCGGGTCGAGGGTCGGCATCGACATCTGCAGGACAGGAATGTCAGCCTCAGGGAACATCTCCTTGAGCGGCACGTATGCGCCGTGGTCCAAGCCTCGCTCCGGCGCGTCCGCGACCTTGCCGCCGAGCAGCCCGCGTACCTTCGCGGCCAGCTCCGGCGCGCCCGGCGCGGGATAGGCGACCTGGTAGTAGCGCTCGGGGAAGCCTCCGAAGTCGTAGGTCAGCGGCACCGTGGTCGTCGCGCCGAGCGTGGTGGGCGCGTCCTCCCAGTGCGCGGAGACCATGAGGATCGCCTCGGGCTTGGCGAGCGTCGCCGACCAGGCCGCGAGCTGGCTGGTCCAGAGCGCGTCGTCGGCGAGCGGCGGAGCGCCGTGGCTCAGGTAGAGCGCGGGAGTCTTCACGATGGGTTCCTTCCCCTTCGGCTGGCGAAGTTGAATTTTGCAAATTAGGGCAGTTACGCCTGCTATTGCCGGCCGTAGCACACCCAGATGTGTCGGCCGGGCTTCCGAGCATGGCGATGACAGGCCTCGGTGTGGGCACCCACTCCGATGCGTGTGCTGAGCGGTCTCGGCGACGGCCGAGGGCGAGACCGCTCGGCACTGCCGTTCGTCAGGCCGCTGGGATCTCAGCGGTGACCGTGAGGACCGCGCGGCCGAGGATGTGGCCGGCGATGTTGAAGCCGAGGTAGGCCGGGGTGGCTTCTGCCGGGACACCGATGGATTCGACGTCGAGGGCGTGGACCGCGATGAAGTAGCGGTGCGTGCCATGTCCGGCGGGTGGGGCGGCTCCGATGAAGCGGGCGGCGCGGGCGTCGTTGGGCAGTTGGAAGGCGCCCTCGGGCAGGCCCGAGCCGGTGTCGTCGCCCGCACCCTCGGGCAGCTCGGTGACGCCGGCCGGGATGTCGGCCACGGCCCAGTGCCAGAAGC
>NZ_JAEKKT010000150.1 GCF_019510245.1 Streptomyces sp.
TTCTACCGGGTGGACCCGGCGCGCTCGCGGGCCACCGGTGGCACCGGGCTCGGCCTGTCCATCGTCAAGCACGTGGCCGCCTCGCACGGCGGAGAGGTCACGGTGTGGAGCGTCGAGGGACAGGGCTCCACCTTCACACTGCGGCTTCCCGAGGCCGGGATCGCCCGCGACCGCGCGCTTCCGCCCGGCACCGATCCCGATGCCGAGACGGACACAGACCCGGCCGACGAGCCGTCGGACGACCAGCTGTTCCAGACCCTCCCTGAACACATCCCCGCCCCGGAGGTCCTTCCGTGACCCGCGTACTCGTCGTCGAGGACGAAGAGTCCTTCAGCGACGCGCTGTCGTACATGCTCCGCAAGGAGGGCTTCGAGGTCGCCATCTCCGCGACCGGGCCCGACGCGCTGGACGAATTCGAACGCAACGGCGCCGACCTGGTCCTGCTCGACCTCATGCTGCCCGGGCTGCCCGGCACCGAGGTCTGCCGTCAGCTGCGCCTGAAGTCCAATGTCCCGGTCATCATGGTGACCGCCAAGGACAGCGAGATCGACAAGGTCGTCGGCCTGGAGATAGGCGCCGACGACTACGTCACCAAGCCCTTCTCCTCCCGCGAGCTGGTCGCCCGTATCCGGGCCGTCCTGCGCCGCCGGGGCGAGCCGGAGGAGGTCACCCCGGCCGCGCTGGAGGCCGGCCCGGTCCGCATGGACGTGGACCGCCACGTGGTCACCGTCTCCGGCTCCAAGGTCGACCTCCCCCTCAAGGAGTTCGACCTCCTGGAGATGCTCCTGCGCAACGCCGGCCGCGTGCTCACCCGCATGCAGCTCATCGACCGCGTCTGGGGTGCCGACTACGTCGGTGACACCAAGACCCTCGACGTCCACGTCAAGCGCCTGCGCGCCAAGATCGAGCCGGACCCCGGTGCGCCTCGGTACCTGGTGACGGTGCGGGGTCTCGGTTACAAGTTCGAGCCGTAAACCGCTGACCCGCCATCACGACGACCGTACGGCCGGTGTTCGGCCTCGACCGTACGGCTGACGTCCGGTCACGACCGTGCCGTACGCGCGCGGTGGCGGTACGACGAAGGGCGGCCCCCCTCGGGGGTACCGCCCTTCTCGCATTGCCGCGTACGGGCGCTCAGCCCGCGTTCGTCGACTCCGAGGCCGAGTCGCTCGGGGTGGCGCTCGCGGACTCCTTGTTCTTCTTGCCGGCCTTGGCGCTCCCGCTCGCCGTCGAGCCCGCGGCCGGCGAGCCGGAGGCGGAGGCCGACGACGAGGCGGTCGCGGTGGCCGAGGCGGACGGCACCGCGCTCGGGCCCCAGCCCGTGAAGAAGCTCTCGGCCGGCACGACGAAGGCGCGCAGGCTCACGTCACCCGCCTTGCTGAAGGTGAAGGTGATCTTCTGGGCGTTGCCGTCCTGGACCGCCTCGCGGCTGCTGCCCAGCACCGCGGAGGCGTTGTCCTTGCCGCCCAGGATCAGCCGGCCACCGCCGGGGATGGTCAGCGGCTGCGTCTTGGTGGCGTGCAGCTCGGCGGTCTTGCCGGTGCCGGCGACGGTGATCGACTGCAGCGTCTCCGGCTCGGTGCCGGTGTTGAAGATGGTCGCGGAGACCACCGCCGGGCCGGTCGACGTGAGGTCGGGCTGGGTGATCACGGTCGCGTTCTGGACCTTGATGTCGCCGACACTCGTCGCCGCGTTGTCCGGCTTGATCTCCAGCGTCTGGGAGTTGTTGCCCGCTCCGCAGGCGGAGAGCCCGGCGACGGAGAAGGCGATGGCGGAGGCGGCGAGGGCGCCGCGTCGAAGGCTGCTGCTCACGGCGGCGGCAACTCCTTGAACGCACGGGCGGCCCCCTATAAAGCCGCCCTAAGTGTCTGTCAGCGGCCTTAGGTTACCGAGCCGTTCCCGCGCGGCCGCACCCGACCCTCCCCAAGCCCCTCGCTTGCCTCACGCGGGGGGTGCGCACGGGCATCCACAAGTGCCCCTTCGGTCACTTTTGGGGCGGCGCTCGTCCGGCATTCACATAACCCGTCCACAACACCACGCGCAAAATTTCCGTGAAGGAATGCGCGACCGCCGGGAAAATTGATCACGCACTGCTTCAGGTGCGGCTTCACGTACCGTTCAGTCGGGTGTTCAGCCGGGCGTTCGGCCGGACCCGTGATCAATTCCGGAAACGTCCGGGATCCGGCCCCGGCAACTGAACGGAGTAGCGGAAGTCGTACGCTTGGAACCGGACATATCGGGATGTTAGGTCACTCGGGCGGGTGTCCGCAGGTGTGTAACGTGGGCGTTTCCCTCCGCCCGGAGAGCCGCTCCCACCTGCGAATACCTGCTTCCGGACGGCCCGCGAAGCACGTTCCTGTTGCTGTTGTCAAGCCCCGAGATATGCCCTGACCTGCGAAAACGCCATTCAGAACCGCCGGTTTCCGTGTTACCCTGGATAGCCACGGAAGGGGTACCTGTCACATGACGTTCAAGGTTGGCGACACCGTGGTCTATCCCCATCACGGGGCCGCGCTGATCGAGGCCATCGAAACTCGCCAGATCAAAGGCGTGGACAAGACCTACTTGGTGCTGAAGGTCGCCCAGGGTGACCTGACGGTACGTGTGCCAGCGGACAATGCGGAGTTCGTCGGCGTGCGTGATGTGGTCGGTCAGGACGGGCTGGACCGGGTCTTCGAGGTGCTGCGCGCGCCGTACGCCGAGGAGCCCACGAACTGGTCCCGTCGTTACAAGGCAAACCTGGAGAAGCTCGCCTCCGGCGATGTCATCAAGGTCGCGGAAGTCGTGCGTGACCTGTGGCGTCGTGAGCGCGAGCGCGGACTCTCCGCCGGTGAGAAGCGCATGCTCGCCAAGGCCCGCCAGATCCTGGTGAGCGAGCTCGCCCTCGCGGAGAACACGAACGAGGACAAGGCCGAGGCCCTGCTCGACGAGGTCCTCGCGTCCTGACGCAGACGCTGTCCGGCTCGGCACGCTGAAACTCCGCACACCCGAAATGCCGCGGTGCCCGATGACACTTTCCTGTCGCCGGGCGCTGCGGCATGTTTGCGTACGCCCTCGGGGAACCCCCGATACTAGGCGTGCCGGGCCCGGGCTGCTGGCTCGACCAGTGTCACGGAAGGGTCCGGTCAAGGCGTCGCGCCCGGCACTTCCCAGGCCATACCCACGCCAGGCCCGCACACAAACCTGACAGGAACCGATGTCTGACGATTCGCGTCCTTCGCGTACGGAACCGCCTACGGAACCGCGTACCGCACTGCGCACGGCAGCCGTGATTCCCGCCGCCGGCCGAGGCGTACGGCTCGGTCCGGGCGCCCCCAAGGCGCTACGCGCGCTGAACGGCACGCCCATGCTCATCCACGCCGTACGCGCCCTCGCCGCCTCCCGCGCCGTCTCCCTGGTCGTCGTCGTGGCCCCGCCCGACGGCGCGCCCGAGGTCAAGTCCCTCCTCGACGCCCACGCGCTTCCCGACCGCACCGACTTCCTGGTCGTCCCCGGCGGCGAGTCCCGCCAGGAGTCGGTCAGGCTCGGCCTCGACGCGCTGCCCCCCGACTACGACATCGTCCTCGTCCACGACGCGGCCCGGCCGCTCGTCCCCGTCGACACCGTGGACGCCGTGATCCAGGCGGTCCGCGACGGCGCCTCCGCGGTCGTCCCCGCCCTCCCGCTCGCCGACACGGTCAAGGAGGTCGAGCCGGCCGCCGTCCCGGGCGACCCCGAGCCGGTGCTCGCCACGCCCGAGCGGGCCCGCCTGCGCGCCGTCCAGACTCCCCAGGGCTTCGACCGCACGACCCTGGTCCGCGCCCACGAGTCGGTCACCGACAACGTCACCGACGACGCGAGCATGGTCGAGCAGCTCGGCGAACGGGTCGTGGTCGTCCCCGGCCACGAGGAGGCCTTCAAGGTCACCCGCCCCCTCGACCTCGTCCTCGCGGAGGCGGTCCTGGCCCGCAGGAGGCTGAACGATGGCTTCTGAGGTGATCCTCCCCCGGGTGGGCATCGGCACCGACATCCACGCCTTCGAGGAGGGCCGCGACCTGTGGTGCGCGGGCCTGAAGTGGGAGGGCGAGGGCCCGGGCCTGGCCGGCCACTCGGATGCGGACGTGGTCGCGCACGCGGCGTGCAACGCGTTGTTCTCCGCGGCGGGGCTGGGCGACCTGGGGCAGCACTTCGGCACCGGCCGCCCCGAGTGGTCGGGCGCGTCCGGGGTGACCCTGCTGACGGAGGCGGCCCGGATCGTCCGCGCCGCGGGATTCGTGATCGGGAACATCGCCGTACAGGTCGTGGGCCCGCGCCCGAAGATCGGAAAGCGCCGGGACGAGGCCGAGAAGATCCTTTCGGACGCGGCGGGCGCTCCGGTCTCGGTTTCGGGGGCCACGACGGACGGCCTGGGTTTCCCGGGCAGGGGCGAAGGCCTTATGGCGGTGGCAACGGCGTTGGTCGTGAAAACGGCGTGACCGGATTCTTTTAAGGGGCGCGGGGAACTGCGCGACAAGCCACAGCGCACCCGCACCCGACCACGGCGCTTCACACACCGGTGCCACGCACTACCCTCCGCCCACTACCCTGGTCCCGTGACTATTCGCCTGTACGACACCAACGCCCGGCAGATCCGTGACTTCACCCCGCTCACCGCGGGCTGTGTCTCGATCTACCTCTGTGGTGCCACCGTGCAGGCGGCGCCCCACATCGGGCACATCCGCTCCGGCCTGAACTTCGACATCATGCGCCGCTGGTTCGAATACCGCGGCTACGACGTGACGTTCGTCCGCAACGTCACGGACATCGACGACAAGATCATCGCCAAGTCCGCCGACCAGGGCCGCCCCTGGTGGGCGATCGGCTACGAGAACGAGCGCGCGTTCAACGACGGCTACACCGCGCTCGGTTGCCTCCCGCCGACGTACGAGCCCCGCGCGACCGGGCACGTACCGGAGATGATCGAGATGATGCGCGGGCTGATCGAGCGCGGGCACGCGTACGAGGCCGACGGCAACGTCTACTTCGACGTGCGCTCCTTCCCGGACTACCTCCAGCTCTCCAACCAGGAGCTGGACAACCTCCGTCAGCCCGAGGGCGAGGGGGAGACCGGCAAGCGGGACCAGCGGGACTTCGCGCTGTGGAAGGCCGTGAAACCGGGTGAGCCCAGCTGGGAGACGCCGTGGGGGCGCGGCCGGCCCGGCTGGCACCTGGAGTGCTCGGCGATGGCCCACAAGTACCTCGGCGCGGCCTTCGACATCCACGGCGGCGGCCTCGACCTGATCTTCCCGCACCACGAGAACGAGATCGCCCAGGCCAAGGCGTTCGGCGACGACTTCGCCCAGTACTGGGTGCACAACGCCTGGGTCACCATGAGCGGCGAGAAGATGTCGAAGTCCCTCGGGAACTCGGTGCTCGTCTCGGAGATGGTCAAGCACTGGCGCCCGATCGTGCTGCGCTACTACCTCGGCACCCCGCACTACCGCTCGATGATCGAGTACAGCGAGGAGTCGCTGCGCGAGGCCGAGTCGGCGTTCGCGCGGATCGAGGGCTTCGTGCAGCGCGTGGTGGAGCTCGCCGGGGGAGCCGTCGAGCCCTCGGCCGAGGTCCCGCCGGCGTTCGCCGAGGCCATGGACGACGACCTGGGCGTCCCGCAGGCCCTCGCGGTCGTGCACACGACGGTACGGCAGGGCAACTCCGCCCTCGCCGCCGACGACAAGGAGGCGGCCGTCGCCCGCCTCGCCACTCGCGATCGAGGACAGCCCCTCGGGCCCGCGCTGGACACTCAAGTCCTAGCCGCCCCGGTCTGAAGATCAACTGTGCCGCCCGGCCCCCCGGGCGGCACACTGCATAAGACGCACGTACGAAACGACGCTCACGGAGACGGGTAACTCATGGCAGCCAACAACCGCCGCATGTCCGGCAAGAAGGGCGCGCAGATCGGCAGTGGCGGCCAGCGGCGCCGGGGCCTGGAGGGCAAGGGGCCGACCCCGCCCGCCGAGATGCGCAAGGGACACAAGAAGAACCGCATCGCCACGGCCAAGGCCAAGCAGGCCCAGCGCCGCCCGGTGCCGCGCGGCCGGGGCGGCAAGGGCACGTCCGAGATGGTCGTCGGCCGCAACCCGGTCGTCGAGGCGCTGCGCGAGGGGGTTCCGGCCTCCACCCTCTACGTCCAGCAGTTCATCGACAACGACGAGCGGGTCCGCGAGGCCCTCCAGCTCGTGGCCGAGCGCGGCGGCATCAACCTCATGGAGGCCCCGCGCCCCGAGCTGGACCGCATGACCAACGGCCTCAACCACCAGGGCCTGGTCCTCCAGGTCCCGCCGTACGAGTACGCGCACCCCGAGGACCTGGCCGAGGCGGCGTACGACGAGGGCGAGGACCCGCTGATCGTCGCCCTGGACGGGGTCACCGACCCGCGCAACCTGGGCGCCGTCGTCCGTTCGGCGTCCGCCTTCGGCGGCCACGGGGTGGTCGTGCCCGAGCGCCGCGCGGCCGGCATGACCGCCGGTGCCTGGAAGACGTCGGCCGGTACGGCCGCCCGTACGCCCGTCGCCCGCGCCACGAACCTGACCCGGGCGCTGGAGGCGTACAAGAAGGCCGGCATCGTCGTCGTCGGCCTCGCCGCGGACGGCGAGCACGAGATCGGCGACCTGGAGGCCCTCGGCGGACCCGTCGTCATCGTCGTCGGCAGCGAGGGCAAGGGCCTGTCCCGACTGGTCGGCGAAACCTGCGACTTCCGGGTCCGGATCCCGATGCCGGGCGGTGCCGAGTCGCTCAACGCGGGTGTGGCGGCGGGGATCGTGCTGTACGAGGCGGCGCGCCGACGCGGGTGAACAGACGTCCGCAACCTCACCTGGGCGGGGTAATTCCGGCGTCGGGGACATCCTTGACGGGGTCCGGACACATCTGGCGGGTCAAAGCAGTGTCCTAACTCCACGTCACTCGGTTAGATGAGTGTGGACACCAGAACACCCCGCACTCCCACGGGGGACCGCTCGTCGGGATTCCGCTCCGGATTCGATTCCGGGCTCGACGACGCTCCCGCGCTGAGCATGGTGAAGGTGCCGAGCGATCCGGCGCAGGTCATCGTCAACCACGCGAGTTTCCGCGTGCAGCTGGGCGTATCGACACGGCGTACCCAATCCCCCCGGGTCGCACGGCACCTGAGCGCCACCGAGGACACCGCGCGCATCCCGGTCGTCGGCACGGCGGGCAGAGCGGGGGCGGCACCGGGCCGGCGCCGCCCGGTCGTCTGGAGCGGCAGGTCGGCGCCCGACGACACCGGCGCCCACCGGCTGCTCCAGGCCGTCCGGGGCGGCAGCGTCCGGCACGTCGAGGAGCCCGCCGAACCGGCAGGCGCGACCCGGGTCATCCCGCGCGTCGACGACCGCTACGACGCTCTCGAACAGACCGCCGAGACGCCGCTGGTCGGTCACCCGCGCTCCCCGGTTTCCGGCGAGAACCGGCTGCTCCCGAACATGCCTGCGGTGGGCAGCGCCTACGAGGACCCGGCCTACGACGACGCGTCCTACGGCGAACCGGCCTACGACGACGAGTTCGAGGACTTCGGGGAACGGCGGTCGGCCCGGCGGTCCGGAGACGGCGACCCGGCCCGGCACGCCTACTACCCCGGCCGCCGGATGAACCTGGGCGTGGTCCTCCTCCCGCTCCGCATCTTCCTCGGCTTCATCTCCATCTACGCCGGCATGGGCAAGCTCTGCGACCCCGTCTACTTCGACGGCGGCAAGCGCGGTTCCATGGTCACCTGGCTCAACACGCTGCACCCCTGGGAGGTCGCCGAGCCGCTGCGCCAGTTCGCCCTCCAGCACCCGGTCGGCTCCGGCCTCGTCATCGCCTTCTTCCAGGTGATCGTCGGCGTCCTGACCGTCCTCGGCTGCTGGCAGCGGGTCGCCGCGGTGGTCGGCGCGCTGCTCTCCGCCGCGCTCATCGTCACCGTCAGCTGGAAGACCGTCCCCGCGTACGACGCCCCCGACATCATCTACCTCGCCGCCTGGTCCCCGCTGATCATCGCGGGCGCCCCCGTCTACTCCGTGGACGGGCGCCTCGCGGGCAGCGCCTGGCGACGGCTCGGCCCCCGCTCCGACATCTGGGAGCTGCGCGCCTACGTACTGCGCCGCGGCGCCCTGATCACGGGCATCACCGTCGGCCTCACCCTCCTCGTCGGCTCGCTCCTGGGCGGCGCGGTCCGCGACTCCAGCCGGGTGGTCGTCCCCGGCCCAGGCGAGGCGCCCCGCAACAACCTCCCCGGCTCTCCGCTGCCCGGCGAGTCGGCCACGTCCCGGGAGGGGACTCCGTCGGCCTCCACGGCTCCCTCCGGGGGTGCCACCGCGAGCCCTTCGCAGGCGGCGACCACCCCGGGCGCCGACCGCACCACGAGCGGCGCCACCACCACGACCCCCAGCGAGACCCAGGGCACCACGGGCCAGGCCCCACCCCGGCACACCGTCCCGGCGCCGACCACGGCGGGCCCGACGTCCGGCGGCACCGCGACCGGCGGCACGTCCTCCTCGACGGGCGGCACGGGCACCGGCACCGGCAGCACCGGCGGCGGCGCCTCCTCCTCGGGCCAGCCCGGCCTGGTGGGCGGCCTCCTCGGCTGACAGCCGCTCCACCCCGCCGCAGCCCCGCGCTTCACAGGCGCGGGGCTGCGACGTACCGAAGCGACGAGATCTGCCGCCCGCGGCACCGTCGTGGCTGGTCGCGCAGTTCCCCGCGCCCCTGACGGGCCGCTCCAGAACCGCCCCCACAGAAGCGCGGCAACCTCCGCGCCCAGCCAAGAGACCCCCGAAGGGGCGCGGGGAACTGCGTGCTCAGCCGCGACGGACCGGCAGTGGACGGCGGTGCTTTGTGCCCCCGAAGGGGCGCGGGGAGCTGCGTGCTCAGCTGCGACGGACCGGTAGTGGACGGCGGTGCTTTGCCCCCGAAGGGGCGCGGGGAACTGCGCGACCAGCCCGCACTCGCCCGCGGTCGGCGAACCGGCCGCGGGCACCCCCCTCGGCCTACCGCCCCAGCGCAGCCAGCTCCTTCGCCGCCTCCGTCAGGTCCTTCGCCGTGTCGATCGCCCGCCAGTACGCCCCTTGCGGAATCGGGAAGCCGGCCAGCTGCCGGCTCCGCGCCAGGTGCGGAAACGTGGTGCGTTCGTGGTCCCCCCGCTCCGGCAGCATCGCCGCGAACCCGGAAGAGAAGACGTACACCCCCGCGTTGATCTCGAACGTCGACGGCGGCGCCTCGATGAAGTCCGTGATGTGACCGAAGCCGTCGGTCTGCACGGCGCCCCAGGGGATCCGCGGCCGCGCCAGCGCCAGCGTCGCCACCGCGTCCCGCTCCGTGTGGAAGTCGGCCATGTCGCGCAGCGAGAACCGCGTCCAGATGTCGCCGTTCGTGGCGTACCAGGGCCGGTCCGGGTGGGGAAGGTGCGCGGCGGCGTACTTGAGGCCGCCGCCGCGGCCCAGCGGCTCGGTCTCCACCACCGTGGTGACGGAGAGCGGCAGGTCGGCCGTCGCCAGCCACTTCTGCAGTACCTCGGCGAGATGGCCGCAGGAGACCACCACGTCGGTGACGCCCTCCTCGGCGAGCCAGGCCAGCTGGTGGCCGATGATCGGCGTACCCGTACCCGGGATCTCGACCATGGGCTTGGGCCGGTCGTCGGTGTACGGACGAAGCCGTGAGCCCTGGCCACCGGCCAGGACCACGGCTTGAGTGGGGCGCAACGCGGCGTTCGGATGGGTCATGCCCGCACTGTACGACGCGCCCCGGGAGCGGCTTCCTGCCGCAGGGGGTCCCTTAAGGACCCGTTACCTGTTTACCGACCTGCGTTCACCTGCGTTCAGCTGTGCGCGGCCAGCACGCCCGACGCGAAGGACGTGTCGCAGACCGGGCGGGCGTACGACTGGGCGCGTGAGGCGCCGTACATCCGCACCGCGGCCCGGCCCAGCGCACGGGCGATGGAGGTGCAGTGCTTCGCCAGCGCCGGGTGGCCGTTGACCGCCTGCTGGAGGTGGGTGAGGACCTGGCCCGGGTTCTTGTCCTGGAGCTCGGTCATCAGCTGCTCGCGCAGCGCGTCCTGCGGGGCCTGGGAGACGGCCTTGGAGGAGACGTGCGCGTCGGTCACGTCGGTCGCGGTGAGCACCGAGCTCCGCGGGGACCCGGTCCAGTTGACGCGGGTGACCGCGAGGGTCCCGGAGAGCACCAGGACGACGGGCAGGACAAGGGCGAGAGTGCGGCCGATCCGGCGGGCAGGGCCGCCCCGGTGGCCGCGTCGTGTCTGTGGGGTGGTGGAGTGCTTCACGCGTGTGAGGGTAGCGTGCGGTAATGATTTGGCGACATTTAGTCACCGGTTCGGGGGATGGAGAAGTGCCAAGTTTCGGGTACGGGGTTGACGCACACTGCTCGAAAACCACCCGCTTGCCGGGGTAGGTCGGGGCAACGGAAAGGGCCCCGCAGCAGGTCGCGGGGCCCTTACCGTCAACCTGGGTGAATTCACCCAGGTCAGAGGTTTCTCTGCTTGATCGACCGGTCGGATCGCTCAGTCGGAGAGTCGCTCACCCGTGGACGTCGAGAACACGTGGGTCTCGCCCGGCCGCGGCACGACGTGCAGCGTGGCGCCCTTCTCCGGGACCGCGCGGCCGCTGACGCGGACGACGAGGTCCTTGAGGTCGTCGCCGACCTTGGCGCTGCCGTAGACGTAGCCGTCGGCGCCGAGCTCCTCGACGACGTTCACGGAGACCGCGAGACCGGCCGGGGCGTCCTCGGTGTCCTTGGAGAGCGCGGAGGCGACCTCGCCGTTGTGCTCGACGACGTCGAAGTGCTCCGGGCGGACGCCGACGGTGACCGTGCGGTCGCCCTTGTCGGCGGCGGCCTTGAGGGCCTCACGGTTGACCGGCACCACGCTGTTGCCGAACTTCACGCCGCCGTCGGTGATCGGGACCTCGACCAGGTTCATGGCGGGGGAGCCGATGAAGCCGGCGACGAAGAGGTTGGCCGGGCGGTCGTACATGTTGCGCGGCGAGTCGACCTGCTGGAGCAGACCGTCCTTGAGCACCGCCACGCGGTCGCCCATCGTCATGGCCTCGACCTGGTCGTGGGTGACGTAGACGGTGGTGATGCCGAGGCGGCGCTGCAGCGACGCGATCTGCGTACGGGTCGAGACACGGAGCTTGGCGTCCAGGTTGGACAGCGGCTCGTCCATGAGGAAGACCTGCGGCTCACGCACGATGGCACGGCCCATCGCGACACGCTGACGCTGACCACCGGAGAGCGCCTTCGGCTTGCGGTCCAGGTACTCGGTGAGGTCGAGGATCTTCGCGGCCTCCTCGACCTTCTGCCGGATCTCCGCCTTGTTGACGCCGGCGATCTTGAGCGCGAAGCCCATGTTGTCGGCGACGCTCATGTGCGGGTAGAGGGCGTAGTTCTGGAACACCATGGCGATGTCCCGGTCCTTGGGCGGCAGGTGCGTGACGTCGCGGTCACCGATGCGGATGGCGCCGGCGTTGACGTCCTCCAGGCCCGCGAGCATCCGCAGCGAGGTGGACTTGCCGCAACCCGACGGGCCGACCAGGACGAGGAACTCGCCGTCCTCGATCGCGATGTCGAGGCCGTCGACGGCGGGCTTGGTGGAGCCCGGGTAGATCCGGGTCGCCTTGTCGAACGTGACAGTGGCCATGGCTCAGAGGCCCCCTTCTACCGGCAGGAACGTGCCGGACGATCCGTTGTAGGAAGGTGGTTGGTGTAGCCCACTCGGGTAGCCCACGCGAGTGAACCGGATCTGGACGGTACCTGGCGTTCACCCTGTATGTCAGTACCTGGAGGCCTGTGAACTTCGCGGAAATTTTCGACGGGCCCCACCCGGGACCTGGGTACACTGCACTGGCACGCACCCCCTGGTGCGCGTACGCCTCCTTAGCTCAGCTGGTCAGAGCGCCGCTCTTGTAAAGCGAAGGTCGTCGGTTCGAATCCGACAGGGGGCTCTCTGAGCTAGCAGGGACAACGCCCCCACGACCTTCCGACCGTGGGAGCGCTGACGGCACTACTCGACGGCAGTCCCGGTTAACGGCGCCGCTTGGGGCGGGCCGCACCGCGCTGATTGCGCGCCATGACGGCGGTGGAGCGGGCGGAGTTGTGTTCGCGCTGCGCGACCATGAGCGCTTTGAGGTTCTCCGGGGTCCGGCAGCTGCGTGCGGCGCTCCGCTTCACGGTCCCAGCGGGCCGCGAACGGCGCGCACACCGGCGCGAGTGCATCCAGTGCGCCGTTGGTTGTGGTGGTGGTCGACCATGCTTGCTTCCAGTCCACGAAAGGGTCCTCCGAGACCGTGGATGAGGGCCGGTGCGCCGTTGCGTGGCGTCACCGGCTCGCCCGATTTGCGGTGGTTGGCGTTGCCGGTTGCGTCGGCAACGCCGATTGACCTCCCGCAACCGCGTCTGACCTGCGGTGTTGCAGAGTTGCGCCGTTCCGAGGGAGGGGGCCCTACGCGCACGCGCGCGAAGGGAGGCGGAAAACACGCTCACGCAGCGTCTCCGTGCGGCCATGGACGGCCGTTCACGACCCCGGGGGTCTTCGCCCCCACGCGCAGGGGGGTTCGCGCGCTCTACGGGCCGCCTACGGCATCCACCCGTTTCCGGGGCGCTTCCGGGCTGTAGGCGGGAGTGGGCTGGGGTGGGCTGGGGTGGTCGGCGTGCTGACCGGCGCTGTGAGCAAGGCTTGACCGGGGTGTTGGGGACGGCGATCCTGTGCTGGCTGCGGGGCAGCGGGTTCGATTCGCAGGGGGGTGCATGGCTCAGCGACGTGTGGGCGTGTCGGGTTGGTGGGTGCCCATCGCGTTTCTGGTGGGGTGGGTTGTTCTCCTCGTGGGCGACTTCACTGGTCGGTCGCCCTGGTTGGCGCTCGTGGCGGTGTTGTTCCTGCTGCCGAGTTCTGTCGCGCTGTGGATCGAGGAGCGGAAGCGGCGACACTGAGCCCGCGGTCTGTCAACGCCCGCGGCGCAGGCGCTTGGCGGCGGCCTCGCCGTCGCTGCCGCCTATCGAGCGGACGACGGTGACCACGCCCCACGCCCCACGCCATGACGGCGGCGAGCAGGGCGAGGATCGCGAGGTTCGCGGCGATGGCGGTGAGGACACCGACGAGCAGCGGGCCGAAGTAGACGCCGGCCGCGACCGTCCAGGCGCCGACACCGGAGCCGAGCGCAATGCGCTGCACCGTGCGGTCCGGCGGCGCCTGGTGGATATGTACCACCTGCGGCCCGGCGGGCTGTGGGACGGGCAGGGAGGCGTCGGGGAGTTTGTTGATCATTGGCTCCGAGGCCTCGTCGTCTGACGGCACTTCTTGACGGCAACACCGGCGCACGATGCCGTACTGGCGGAACCAGCCATGGACCATGCCGAGCAGGCGGGCAAGTCAGGTCCATGGCTGGTGTGTCGCTGGGGTGAACTTGTAAAGCGAAGGTCGTCGGTTCGAATCCGACAGGGGGCTCTGTTCGTCCCCTCAGCCGGTGACCGGCTTCGTCGGTTTGCTGGTCGCGGTGCCGTCCTTGTGGCCGGTGCGGTGGGCCGTGACCTTCACGGTGATCTTCTTGCCCTTCTGGGCCGACTTCAGGGTCAGCGTGGACTTGGTGGCCCCGCCGATCGCCTTGCCGTTCGCGTACCACTGGTACGCGTACGAGGTCGCCGCCGGGCTCCAGGTGCCGGGCGCCGCCGTCAGCTTCTTCCCGACCTTCGCCGTGCCGCCGACGGTCGGCGCCTTGGTGGCCTTCGGCGCCTCCCCCTTCGCGACCGTCACTGCGGCCGAGGTCGCCGACCCGCTGGCCCAGCCGCTCCGCACGGCCGTCACGGTCACCGTGAGCTTCTTGCCGAGCAGGGACGCCGGGACGGTGTACGAGGCGGCGGTGGCGCCGGAGACCGCCTTGCCGTCGGCCTTCCACTGGTACGTGTAGGAGGTCGGGGCCGCCGACCAACTCCCGGTCGTGGCCGTGACCTTGGCGCCGACCCTGGCGGTGCCGGTGATCTTCGGAGCGGTCGTGCCGGTGAGCCGGGGCTGGGTCACCGTGAAGCCGCCGCTCTGGTACTCGCAGCAGAACGACAACACGCTGACGGTCCAGTCGCCGACGGCGGCGCCGGTCAGGTCCAGGGTGGCCGTCACCGAGCGGTTGTCCGCGGCGACCGAGTCGGCCTTCGCGGAGATCGTCCGGCCGGACAGGCTCAGCCGTACCACCGTGTCCGGGCCGAGCGCGGTGCCGGTGACCGTCACTTTCACCTTCGTGTCGCGCACCCCGGTGGCCGGGCTGATCCCCGTGACACTCACCCTGTCGGTGCCGCAGAGGGGGGAGGAGCAGGCCAGCCGGGCGCTGTAGGCGGTGCTGGACGCGGTCTCGGGCAGGCCGAGCAGGAACACGGTCGGGGTGGCCGCCGTGGACGAGCCGAGCGTGGCGCAGTCGTAGCCGTCGCCGTCCGTGCCGAGGTAGTGGACGCAGCCGTTGCGCCAGGACGTCGGGTTGTACAGCGCCGGTACGGCCGTGGCGGTCGCGCCGGCGGTGTCCTTGATGTCGGCCGAGAAGTGGTCGAGACCGGAAGTCGGCAGGACCGCGCAGACGGCGCTGTGCGTCTCGTCGAGCGTGCCGGTGACCGGGCCGTACCCGTACGACACCGACGGGACCCTGGTGCACTCGGGTGCCGGGCCGTCGGCGGTCGCGATGCGCAGGGCGTCCAGGTGGTACACGGGGGAGGCCTGCTGGCCGGCCGGGGTCTGGACGAGGACCTGGTGGGTGGTGGAGCCGGTGACCGCACAGGCGCTGTTGCGGTAGGAGCACTCGGACGTGCCGTCGCCGCCGAGCACCATGAGGTTGGCCTTGCCCAGCGCGTCCCGCACGTTGACGTGCAGGACGTCGGTGGCGGCGGGGGTGGTGACCTGGACGCAGTCGACGGTGCCGGCGGCGCCGTAACCGCGCTTCACCGAGGGGCCGCCGACCTTGGCCGCCGAGGTCCTCGCGCAGCCCACCGAGGTCGCCGAGGCGGTGACGTCCCGGCGGGTCAGCGTGTACCCGGCCGCCTTGTCCTGGCCGGTGACCAGCACGGTGTGGGCCTTGCCCGGGGTGAGCGGGCAGACGGTCCAGCCGTTGGTGGTGGCGTAGCGCTCACAGACCTTCTTGCCGGTGGAGTCCAGCACCGAGAACTTCGCGGGTACGTCCCCGGACGTGGCGGTCAGCTGGAGCAGTTCAGCGCCGGTGTGGGCGTCCGCCGGGATGCTCAGGCACTGCGAGAAGACACCGCCGCCGGTGGTGAACGTGGCCTTCGCGCCGTCGGCCGCGAAGCTGCCCGCGGGCAGCACGGGGCAGCCCTCGGGGGCGTCGGTGCGGTGCAGGGCGATGCTGTAGGAGCCGGTCGCGCCCTCGGCCTGGTACTCGCTGTGCAGCAGCACGCGGTAGGGCGCGGTGCCGGTGAGCGCGCAGTCGCCGTCCCCGAGGGCCTGCGCGTCGCACTGGGCGGTGCCGTCGGCGTCGACGACCTCCACGTCGGCGTCGACACCGGCGGAGACGAGCGGGGTGAGGGCGGCGATCCGGGCGTTCTGCGGGGCGGGCAGGGTCAGGCAGTCGTACTGGCCGGGCGTGCTCAGCTCGCCCCGGTGCAGGCCGTACCCGGTGGTCTCGCATCCGGCGTCGGAGGCGCGGTCGAGGACGATCACGCCCTGGCGGGCGGTGCCCTCGGGGATCGCGGTGTAGGTGCCGGCCGCGGGCACCCGGCACGGGTCGGTGCCGGAGCGGCACACGGTCCTGCCGTCCGCGCCGAAGACCTGGACCGGGCCGGTGCCGCGGTCCTCGTTGACGTAGTGGACGGTGTAGAGGCCGGCCTTGCCGGTGGTGAAGGTGGAGCAGCCGCCGACCGTGAGGTCCTGCGGGTCCAGGACGCCGTACGGGCGGACCGGGGCGGTGGCGCAGCCCTGCGGGTCGTTCAGGCGGCGGGCGGCGACCGTGTACCCGGCCGGGAAGCCGTTCTCCGCGTAGGTGACCTGGGAGATCACCCGGTAGGGGCCACTGCCGGTCAGGACGCAGCTGTCCTCGCCGTCCTCGGGGAAGTGCGGGCAGATGCGGGCTCCGGTCGCGTCGGTGAGCCATGCGGTGATGCTGCCGTAGACCGAGGTGGCGGCGGTGAGGCGGATGCGCTCGCCGGCCTGCCCGGTGAAGGGCTGGCAGTCGACCTCGGCCGGGCTCACGGTGGTGCGGGTGGCGGGCGGCTGGTCCCAGCCGGTGCCGGCCGGATCGAAACAGCCCGGGGTGGCCGAGCCGAGCGGGACGACGGTGAGCGTCGAGGCGGCGGGGTCCCAGCCGGTGTTGACGACCTTGAGCGTGTAGGCGCCGGCCGCGGGCAGGTCGCACCAGCCCTTGACGCTGTACTCGTTGTCGTAGCAGTCGAGTTGGGTGCCGTCGGCGGTGTACAGCTGTGGGTACAGGTCACTGCTGCCGGCGCCGAGGGAGACCAGGTGCAGGCCGGGCGCCTCGGCAGTGAGGGTGAAGCAGGTACTGCCGTCCGCCGGCACCGACACCTTGGCCTCCGCATCCCCGGGGTCGCCGAAGGACGCGAGGGCGAGCGGCGCACACACCGGGTCGTCGGCGCGGGCGGACCCGGCGCCGGTGAGGCTGAGCAGTGCGGTGAGCAGCGATACGACCAGGACCGTCACGGCGGTGAGCCGCCCGGGTCCCGCGGTCGTACCGGAACCGGTGCCGGGCACGCGAAGCGCCATCAGTTCCCCCCTGGAATATGAACGTTGGGTCGATGGTCGCACACAGGTATGACACAGCCTCAACGGGTTTCCAGGGGCGCCGGCGCGGGGTGTGACCTCAGTGCCGCCCCGCCACCCGGTCCGCCACCCGGGCCAGCCGGGAGGAGTCGGTGCTCGGGTGGAGTCGTTCGCGTTGGTCGGCGGCGCGGTAGGTGGCGTACATGCCCTGGACGCCGAGCCACCGGAAGGGCTCCGGCTCCCATTTGCGGACCTTGTGGTTCACCCACGGCAGCTCGGTCAGATCGGTGCGGCCGGCCTGGCCGGAGTCGAGCTGGACGAGGTCGCGGAGGGTGCGGGCGGCCAGGTTGGTGGTGGCGACGCCGGAGCCGACGTAGCCGCCCGCCCAGCCGAGCCCGGTGGAGCGGTCCAGGGTGACGGTCGCGCACCAGTCCCGCGGCACCCCGAGCACCCCGGACCAGGCGTGCTCGACCGCGACACCGGCCAGCGACGGGAAGAACCGTACGAGGATCTCGCGCAGCGCCTCGACGGTCGCGTCCTGCGTGCGGCCGTCGTTGTCCGTCCGCGACCCGAAGCGGTACGGGACCCCGCGCCCGCCGAGGGCGATCCGCCCGTCGGCGGTGCGCTGCGCGTACATGTACGCGTGCGCCATGTCCCCGAGGGTCTCCCGGCCCTCCCAGCCCACCGACGCCCACTGCTCCGCGGTCAGCGGCTCGGTGGCGATCATCGAGGAGTTCATCGGCAGCCAGGTGCGCTTCTGGCCCCTGAGGTTCGCGGTGAAGCCCTCGGTGCAGCGCAGGATGTAGGGGGCGCGGACGGTGCCGTAGGGGGTGACGGCGTGCTTGGGGCGGATCTCGGTCACCGGCGTGGACTCGTGGATGACGACGCCGAGTGCTTCCACGGCCGCCACCAGGCCCTTCACCAGCTTCACCGGGTGCAGCCGGGCGCCGTGCGGGGTCCAGGTGCCGCCCACCGCGTCGGCGACGCGGATCCGCTTGCGGGTCTCCCCGGCGCCGTACAGCTCGCGGTCCTTCTCGCCGTACGACAGCTCGTGCTCGTGGAAGGCCTTCAGGCGGGCCAGCTGGGCCGGGGTGGTGGCGACCTCCAGCACCCCGCCCTGGTGCAGGTCGGCGTCGATCCCCTCGGCCGCGGTGACCGCCACGACGTCGTCGACGGTCTCGTTCATGGCCTTCTGCAGGCGTACGGCGGCCTCGTGGCCGTGCAGCGCGGCGTACCGGTCGCGGCCGGCGACGCCGTTGTAGAGCCAGCCGCCGTTGCGGCCGGAGGCGCCGTAGCCGCAGAACTTCTGCTCCAGCAGGGTGACCCGCAGGAAGGGGGCGGCCTTCTTCAGGTAGTAGGCGGTCCACAGGCCGGTGTAGCCGCCGCCCACGATCACCACGTCCGCCGAGGCGTCACCGGCGAGCGGCTCCCGTACCGCCGGGAGGCCGTCGTCCGCGTACCAGAAGGAGATGCCGCCGTTGACGACCCCGCGTGCCGATGTGCTCATGACCTGGACGCTAACCCTTGAGGGCGGCCAGTGTCTCCTTCGGATTCCATGCTTTTCCGCGCCCTCTGGTCAGCGGCCGGCAGCCGAGACCGATCAGCGCGGCGACGAAGTGTCCCAGGTCGGTGAAGGTGGGCGACTCGGTCAGCGGCAGCCCGTAGACCAGCAGCACGGCCACGATGTACGGATACCGCCACGGCGTCGCGATCCGGTACGCGAGCACCGCGATCACCCCGGCCAGCGCGTAACTCACCCCGATGTCGAGGGTGTTGACCGCAGAGTGCGGGGCGAGGCCGTCGTGGATCCCCTTCAGCAGCGCGCCCTCGCTGATCAGGGTGGCGAGGACGTGCGCGGTCACGCAGACCACCAGCCAGCGCACCGTGCCCAGCCAGCGTTCCGCCGATGCGTGGAAGACGGTGTAGAGGAACGCGTACGGCACCCAGTGCCCGCCCTCGATCCACATCGCGCTGGCGACCAGCACCCGCACCGGGTTGTCCGACAGCTCCCGGATGTTGGTGGACCGCTGCCGCAGGAACTGCTGCTCGAACTGCGGCGACATGTGGTGCAGCGCGACGGCCGTCACGAAGAGAATCGCCAGCCAGATGTACGTACCGGGGGCGCTGCGGACGTACGCCCACACCTTGCCGCCAGGTCCCCGGAAAAATCCCATGAGGCGATTCATGCACGACCGTAACGTCGGGTGTGTGATTGACATTCCGGATGAGCTGATCACCTGGCACGAGCGACAGGGCGGCCCGGCGGGTCACGCCTTCGTCGCCGCGCTGCCCGGCCGGGCGGAGCGGTTCCTGGAGCGGTGGGGGCTGCGGCCGGACGGCCCGTCGATGTACGGCCGCTGCGCGCTGGTCGTGCCCGTGGTGCGGGTCGCCGACGGGGTCCGGGCCGTACTGAAGCTCCAGGACGTCGACGACGAGACCGCCGGGGAGCCGGTCGCTCTGCGGGCCTGGGACGGGGCGGGAGCGGTACGGCTCCTCTCTGCCGACGACGAGACCGGCACCCTGCTGCTCGAACGCCTCGACGCGGGACGGCGGCTCGCCGACCTGCCGGACTCCCGCGAGGCGACCCTGGTCGCCGCCCGCCTGCTGGCCAGGCTGACGGCCGCCGAGGCCCCGGCCGGACTGCGCCGCCTCGGCTCCGTCGCGGAGCGGCTGGGGGAGCGGGCCGTCGCGGTGCTGCCCTGTCACCCCGATCCGGCCGAACGGCGCCTGCTCGCGGACTGCGCGGCCGCGCTGCGAGAGGTGGTGGGCGAACCCGGGGACCGGCTGCTCCACTGGGACCTGCATTTCGAGAACGTGCTGGCCGCGGACCGCGCACCGTGGCTCGCCATCGACCCCAAACCACTCGCCGGCGACCCCGGCTTCGACCTCTTCCCGGCGCTGTGGAACCGCTTCGACGCCGGGGAGGTGCGGTGGCGCTTCGACGCCATGACGGACGTCCTCGGCCTCGACCGGTCCCGGGCGCGCGCCTGGACGCTGGCCCGGGTCCTGCAGAACGCGGTCTGGACGATCGAGAGCGGCGGGCGGCCCGGCGCGGAGCAGCTGGAGATCGCCCGCCGGCTGCTCGGCTGACCGACGGCCGGCGCCACGCGGGAGTTCTCGCAGGCGGCACCGTCCGGCGGTTGCGGCACCTTTGTGGCTGTTCATGCCGGTCACCGCCATCGCCATGACCAGGCTCGCCCCGAAGGCCGGCCACGCCCCCCGCACCGAGACCGCCGCACGGTCGGCAGGGGCGCCGGGCCCTGGTGTCCCTGCCGCAGCGCCGTGTCGAGCAGATGGACACCGGCCGCGGCGACCGAGATCCGCACCTGGCCCGGGCCCGGCACCGGGTCCGTCACCTTCTCGTGGACGAGGTTCTCGGCAGGGCCGAAGGCCTGCAGAACGAGGGCGTGCACAGGGACTCCCCCAGGTGATGGCCGATCCGGAGGTCCGGCTCTTCGACGCGTTCGACTCTTCGGCCTCAAGTTCGCTTGAGGTCAAGGGCGGGCCCGCTTGCGCGTGCGCAGGCCGCGGTGATTGTCAGTGGGGGCCTGCACTATGGGGGCATGGCGAGGACAGGGGCCGGTGTGGCCGGTGGAGGCAGGGTGAAGGGTGCGCGGCGGCCGGAGGTGCGGCTGCCCGAGTTGGAGGTCTGGGGCGGGGGTGAGCTGGAGCCGGACGGGGACTACGACGGGCAGGCGTTCCGGGAGGTGGACTTCGCGGGGCAGGACGGGGCGGGCGCCCGCTTCATGGACTGTGCGCTGACGGACTGCGCCTTCGACGAGACGGGGCTGCGGCACGCGCGCGTGCTGGACACGGTCCTCACGGGGACAAGAGGCGTCGGCACCGATCTGGCCGAGGCGACCCTGCGCGATGTCGAGCTGGTCGACGCCCGGCTGGGCGGCACCCAGTTGCACGGTTCCGTCCTGGAGCGCGTGGTGATCCGCGGCGGCAAGATCGACTACCTCAACCTGCGCACCGCGAAGCTCAGAGACGTGGTCTTCGAGGGCTGCGTCCTGGTGGAACCGGACTTCGGCAACGCGGTGCTGGAGCGGGTGGAGTTCATCGGCTGCACGGTGAAGGCGGCCGACTTCAGGGGGGTGACGATGAAGGACGTCGATCTGCGGGGCGCCGTGGAACTCGGCATCGCGAGCGGCGTGGAGCGCCTGTCCGGGGCCGTGATCAGCATGTCCCAACTGCTGGACCTGGCCCCGGTGCTGGCGGCACAGCTGGGGATCCGGGTGGAGGACTGACCAACCCCAAGGACAGCGCGCCCCATAGGGGCGCTGGGGGTACCCCCAGCCGAAGGCCGGGGGAGGAACTGCGCGACCAGCCCCCACCGGCCGTCAGCCGAGCACCGGCCGAAGCGTTCAGCTCGCCGGAGGCACGGGCGCGGCCTTCTTCCGCAGCCCCAGATGGTCGTCCGGGTCCTGGAGCCGGTCCGGCTGCGCAGCAAGCGCGCGGCGGACCGCCGGTTCCGGCATGCGGATCACCACCGGCCGGGGCAGGGTCAGCTCGCGTACGGCGGTGCCGGTACGGCCGGAGCGGACGCGGTTGGCCACCCGAGCCACCACCCGTACGTCCAGCGTGAACTGCACCAGGACCGAGGCGGCCTTGGGCTTGTGCAGCGGCATCGAGCCGGCCGCGTTCACCGCCGTGTCGGCCGCGCCGCCCGCGCCACCGGCGTTGCCCATCAACTGGTTGAGGCGGAACTCGTCGGCGTTCAGCAGTCCCGCGCCCGCGAGGCCGCGTGCCGACCGGCCGTGGTCGGTGGAGCTCAGGCCGTCCGTCTGGGTGGGCCGGGGCGCGTCCAGGTGGCTCTGCCCCACCGTCTCGAAGGTCATCTTGTCGCCGACGCCCAGGACCCGGCCGTCCCGCAGCCGCGCGTGCAGGGACGCCCGCAGGTCCTGCCCCTCCACCCCGGTGGCGTGCACCGGCGGCAGCTCCGCCCCGGCCGAGGTCAGCGGCGGCAGCGCCGCGATCAGCCACTCGGTGGAGACGGCCTCCTGCAGGGTGTACGCGGCGGCCTGGCCCTTGGAGCGGAAGCGGTCGCCGCCGCCCGCCTCCCGGACCGCGGAGCTGACCAGCTCCCGTACCTGCGGTGCCCCCTGGAAGCCGTTCACCTGCGCCTCCATCGGCAGCCGCACACCGCCGGAGCGCCAGGTGCCGAGCGCGGCCGGCCGGCCGTCCCCGGGGCCGGGTGCCGGGGCCGCCGGCCGGTGGCGGGGCGCGGTCAGCCGGCCGAGGGCGGCGAGGTCCTGGTCAAGGACGCGGTGGGTCACCGCCTGGCGGCCCAGCGAGACCAGCGCCAGCCGGCGGTCGCCGCGGTGCAGTTCGAGGGTCGCCTCGATCGGCACCCGTACCTTCGACGACTTCGCGGTCTTCGCCTCGGCGACCGTCTTCATGCCGAGCTGGCCGCGGCTCGCCGTGCCGGAGCGCCGCGAGCCGCCCGAGCCGGCGCCCAGCCCCGCCGCACCGCCCGTGCTCTTCAGCTGCCCGGCCCCGCCGTCCGGTTTGCCGGAGCCCGCGAAGATCCCCTCCAGGCCGGTCGACACGCCCTCGTCATGGGTGGCGGCCTGCTGGGCGACGGCCGCGGTGATGTACTCCATGTCCCGGCCGTCGTCCGCCGCACCGTCGTAGGAGCCGTCGGCGAGCCGGTTGACCTTGAACACGGCCCAGTACGGGGTCTTGCGGCCGTCGAACAGCTCGACGGTCACCCCGCCGTCCATCGCGCCGGACAGCAGCCCGGCGCTGCCGTCGCGGTCGAGGACACGCAGCAGGCGTTGCACGTTGTCGTTGCGGTCGGCCAGCTGCTGCCGGGGCAGCAGGTCGTCGGCGAGGCTCTGCTGCCCGCTCTCCGCGAGCCGGGTGCGCAGCCGGGCCAGCAGCGGCACGAAGTTCGGCAGGTTCTCGACCATGCCGAAGCCGAGGGGGAGCGCGCGGGCGAAGGACGGACCGGTGGTGCGCTGCGGCGCGGCCGTCGAGGACCCGGCGGTGTCGGCGGCACGCGCCTGCTCCCGGCCCTCGCGTTCGGCACCCGCCCGGGAGCTCTCCGCCGGCCGCTGCCCCGGCTGCCGGGACGACGGCGTCATCGGCGCCGGCTCGGGGTCGAGCCTCAGCTGCCGGCGGATCGCTGCCGGCAGCTGCGCCTCCGTCAGCCACACCGCCGCCTCGGCCGGCAGGGTGCGGGCGCCCGTCGCCACGTAGGGGCCGCCGCCGGTGACCTTGACCTCGGCGACCATGGTGACGAGGAGGTCGCACTGGACCAGGTAGAGCGGCGCCTTCTTCGGGGTGTGGGCGTTGCGCTCGACGGTGCCGGACAGCGCCGCGGCCCGGGCGTCGCCCCGGCTCGTGGTGCGGTTCCCGGACAGGCCCTGGCCCAGGCGCCACTCGGCGTCGTTCTCCGAGCCGGTGGCACCGAACTGCCACGTGCTGGTGGTGCCCTGCCCCTCCTGGCCGGCCGCCTGGTGGCCGCCGAGCACGAAGGTCTCCGTGCCGGGGCCCGCGCCCCGGTGCAGGAACTTCGGGTTGGTCAGCGTGAGCCGGGTGCCGACGGCCCCGTTCAGCGCGGCGAGCCGGCGCGGATAGCGCAGGTTCTTCACCACCCATCCGGAGGACGCGGCCTGCCGCAGCGACGCCGTGATGGCCTGCGGCCCGAACCGCTCCTCGATGGCCAGCCGCGGTGCGAGCCCCTCGGTCTGCAGCGCGGGATCCTCGCGGACGCCCTTGTTGCGGGCGGCGGCCCTGGACAGCAGCTGGAAGGCGAGGTCCCGCACGGCCTGGCCGTCGCCGACCGTCTCGACCAGCTGCCAGTCCCGCAGCGGCTGCCCGACCGACGGCCGGGGCACGAGGCCGGCCAGGTCGCCGATGCCCTCGGCGGCCACGGCGTGCTCGGGGCGCGGTGCCTGGGCCCGGCGCCGGTCGCCCACCGCGTCCTGCCGTCGCTTGCCCTCCTCGTCGAGGGTGAACTCGGTCGGCGTGACCAGCCGTACGTCCTGCTCGTCCAGGTGCAGGCCCGCCATCGGCCTGGCCTCGGGCGCGTCCTGGCCCGGGGCGCCGGGGGTGAGGGCGCGGCCCAGCTTGCGCTGCCGGGAGGTCATGGTGACGTCGACGTCCAGGCGCAGGGCCGCCCCGAAGGTGCTGGCCTTGTCGGAGCCGTTGGTGAGGACGTCCGTGCGGGTGGTGGGGCCGGCCTGGTTGCGGCGGGTGCCGGTGCTGTGTTTCTCGTAGCGGGCCGAGCCGGTCAGGACGCCGGGGACGAGCCTGGCCTGCCCGAGCACCAGACCGCCGATCGAGCGTGAACTGCTGCGTCCGCTCTGGGTGTTGGCGGTGACGCCGGAGTGGCTGCGGACCAGCCAGTTGTCGGTGTCGCCGAGGTAGCCGGTCTCGCGGAGCCGTCCGCGGACGCGGATCTGGACGTCGTGGGAGTGCAGGGTGGTCTTGCGGCGCAGCCGCACCCGGATGCCGGTGGAGGTCAGCTGGTCCTTGTTGACCCGCAGGTTGGTCTCGGACAGGGCGGCCATGAGCTCGCGGTGGTTGCGCCGCTGGAGCGCGGCCTCCTCCTTGCTCGGCGTCGAGGTCACCGCGTCGGTGCCGAAGGGGGGCAGGTATCCGGCCAGCCGGGGATCGGTCGCGAACAGCTCCCGCACGGCCCGCACCATGGGCCCGGTGTCGAGTTGGCTGAGGGTCACGCCGGAGCCCATGGCGCCGAAGGGCAGGTGCCGTTCGGCGTCGGCCTCGTCGCCGTTCTCGTCGGTCCGCTTCGGTTTCTTGACGAACTCCCCGGCCTCGGTGCCGGGCGGCAGCGGCAGCCCGAGCGACTGTGCCTCGTCGGCCCGCAGGCTCATCCACACCCGCATCGAGTGCCGGGCGACCCGGGTCCCGGGGCGCAGGATCATCTCGGCCGAGCGCGGCCCCGTGCCCTCCGCGGTGAACCGGACGGTCGCGAGGTAGAGCACCTTGTCGCCGCGCACCTCCGCGCCCTGGCGGCTGGAGACGGTCTGCTCGGCCACGGTGAACCGCGCCTTGCGGGCTCCCGCGACCGGCATGGCCGTGCCCCGCAGGACGGCGGCGTTGCCGACCGCTCCGACGCCGACGGCCGGGCCCAGGCCGCCGGTGAGGGCGCGTCCCTTGCCCGCGCTCTCGGTGACCGTGTGCTGGGTCTGCTGGTGGGTGCGCAGCTGGGTCCCGCCGGTGCCCCAGGCGGGGGACATGCCGGTGATCTCGGCGTGCAGGCGGTAGCTGCCGGTGCTGCTGCCGTCCTTGGAGGCGAGGTCCTCGCCGGTGACGCCGTCGCGCAGCAGCCGGGGCATGTCCTCCAGGACGGTTGCGGTGGAGGTGGCCTCGTAGAGGCGGGAGCGGCCGGGGGCGCCGGGGGCGGTGAGCGAGGGGTGCAGGACGGAGGCGACCGTGTCGAAGAGCCCGCCGCCGCCCTGGTGCGGGGCGGCGGTGTCGGTGACGGCGACCGGGGCCATGGAGTCGGCGAGCGAGACGCGCCGGGCGGTGTCCGCGTCGACGGCCTGCGGGGCGGTGGGGGTCTGGGTGCCGGCCGGGACCAGGTGTTCGGTGGGCACGCGCTGGGTGAGGGCGCCCGAGCCGTGGAAGGTCTGCGCGTGCTCGGTGCCCTGCTTCCTGATCCGTACGCCGTACCGCACCTTGCGGGGTGCCTCGACCGAGCCCTTCTCGCTGCGCAGCACCCGGGGTTCGGCCAGGTTGCGCTGGCTGCGGGACTCCCGGGAGGACTGCCAGGGCTGCGCGTTCACCAGGCCGGCGCCGCCCAGCCAGAGCCCCGGTACGACGGGCGCGAGCCCGAAGGCCATGCCGCCGGCGCCCTTGCCGGAGCTGCCGCTCGCGGTGGTCGCGACGGTGGTGGCGGTGTTGTGCTGGACGTCGACCTTGGTGTCCTTGCCCTCGATGTCGTCCACCGCGGCGAGCGCTGCCCCGTCCGGGTCGGGCACGGTGTTCGCGAGCAGGTCCCCGGGGTGGAAGACGGGCGGCCGGTCGTCGGGGGCGCGCGAGACGGTGACCGTGACGTCGTACCACTCCTTGCCGGTCCTGCCCTTGACGGCGAAGGCGCGGCCCTGCCCGTAGAACGACTCGGGGCGTCCGGCGAGCTCGGCGCCGATCTCGGCGACGGTGCCGTCGCCGTGGCCGACGACGGCGGCCACCGCGTTCCGCACGAACTCGTGCCCGGTCAGGCCGTACGCCGTGGACAGCCCGGCGGCCTGGAAGTCCATCAGGTACGGGGGCAGCACGAGGCCGGGTTCGGTGCGTTCCTCCTCGACGGTGGCCACGGGCGCCACCGGCCTGCTGCGTACCGGCCGGGGCCGCGCGGGGCCCTTGCCCTTCGCGTCCTGCAGCGCCAGTGTGGCGGCCGCGTTCCCCGCCTGTCCCTGGAGGGCGAGCATCGCGTGTTCCCTGGGCCCGACGGGCACGGTGGAGCCGGCCGGGCCCGCGGTGCCGGGTGCCCGCGAGGCCCGGGGAGCGTCTTTTCCGCTGTCGCCTGCCTGTTGCTGCGTCCGCACGGAGTCAACGTAGGCGCGGCCGGGACGGCCGGAACGTCTTCCGCGGACTCCCGCCCCACTTGTCACTTCCGGCACGACAGGTGGTCAACTTCCATACATCCGACGGTCGTTCAACCGCCGGTGCGGGCCGGGAAGCTACGACACCCTCGGGAAGCGGGCCTGGAGCGTCCAGATCGCCGGATTGTCCGCCAGGTCCTCGTGCATGTCGGTGAGGTCGGCGAGCAGGTCGTGGAGGAAGTCCCGCGCCTCCCGGCGCAGTTCGGTGTGGGAGAAGGTGAGGGGCGGCTCCTCGGCCGGCATCCAGTCCGCCTCGATGTCCACCCAGCCGAAGCGGCGCTCGAAGAGCATGCGGTCGGTGGACTCGGTGAAGTCCAGTTCCGCGTGCTGGGGCCGCGCGGCCCGGGAGCCCGCCGGGTCCCGGTCCAGCAGTTCCACGATGTCGCACAGCGCCCAGGCGAAGTCCAGCACCGGCACCCATCCCCAGGCTGTGGACAGTTCCCGGTCCGCCTTGGTGTCCGCGAGGTACACGTCCCCGCAGAACAGGTCGTGGCGCAGCGCGTGGACGTCCACCCGCCGGTAGTCCGTCTGGGGCGGGTCCGGGAAGCGGTTGGAGAGGGCATATCCGATGTCGAGCACGTGCCGATGGTGTCACGGCGTCCTACGATCACGAGCGTGCCCCGATCGACCGCGAGCGTTCCCCGATCGGCCATGAGTGTTCCCCCGTACCGGCTGGTCCTCCCGTCAGCCCTGCTCTGCCTCGCATTGGCCGCGTGCGACGGCGGCGTCCACGGCACCCCGGGCGGCGCGGGCGTCCGCGACCCGTACTTCCCGAGGGCGGGCAACGGCGGCTACGACGTCGGCCACTACGGCCTGACCCTCGCCTACGACCCCGGCACCCGCCGGCTCACCGGTACGGCCGTCATCACCGCCCGCGCCACCCAGGACCTGACCGCCTTCGACCTCGACCTGAAGGGCCTGGACGTCGACGACGTCACCGTCGAGGGCAGGCGGGCCCGCTGGAACCGGGCCGGCCAGGAGCTGACCGTGCGCCCGCACGACGACCTGGCCGAGGGCGAGACCTTCACCGCCACCGTGCGCTACTCGGGCCGCCCGGAGACGCTCACCGACCCCGACGGCTCCGAGGAGGGCTGGCTGCCCACCGCCGACGGCGCGCTGGCCCTCGGCGAGCCCGTCGGCTCGATGGCCTGGTTCCCCGGCGACGACCACCCCTCCGACAAGGCCTCGTACGACATCACGATCACCGTCCCCGAGGGCCTCCAGGCCGTCTCCAACGGGGAGCTGAAGAGCGAGACGACGAAGAACGGCCGTACGACCTTCGCCTGGCACACCGCCGAGCCGATGGCCGGCTACCTCGCCACGGTCGCCGTGGGCCACTACACGATCACCCGCACCACCCTCCCCGACGGCCTGCCGGTGTACACGGCCGTCGACCCCACCCAGGCGAAGGCGAGCCGCCCGGTCCTGGCGGAGCTGCCCGAGATCGTCGAGTGGGAGGCGTACAACTTCGGCCCGTACCCCTTCTCCTCCACCGGAGCCGTCGTCGACCGACCGGACGACGCCGGCTACGCCCTGGAGACCCAGAACCGCCCCGTCTTCCCCGGCGCCCCCGACACCGCCACCCTCGTCCACGAACTCGCCCACCAGTGGTACGGCGACTCCGTCACCCCGCGGACGTGGCGGGACATGTGGCTCAACGAGGGCTTCGCGACCTACGCCGAGTGGCTGTGGGCCGAGGACCACGGCGGCCGTATACCGCCCAGCAGACCTTCGACAGGCTCTACGCGGGCTCCGCCGACAGCGACCTGTGGGCGTTCCCGCCCGCCGAGCCGTCGGGCGCCGCGCACATCTCCGGCCGGCCGGTCTACGACCGCGGCGCGATGGTCCTCCAGAAGATCCGCCAGAAGGTCGGCGACGACACCTTCTACGACATCGTCCAGGGCTGGGCGGCCGCCCACCGGCACGGCAACGCGGACACGGCGCAGTTCACGGCGTATGTGGAGAAGACGGCGCCCGGGAAGGACTTCACCGAGATCTGGAAGGACTGGCTGTACGGCGAGGGGAAGCCGTCCCGCCCCTAGGGCGCAATCCGCCCTAGGCGCCCGTGCCCAGCTCCTTGCGCAGCACGGCACAGGGGCGGCCGTGCCGGCGGTCCGGACGGCGGCCGGTCACCTCGTACCCGAGGGCGGTCCAGAAGGCGAGGCCCTTCGGGTTGTTCTCCGGTACGGCGAGGCGCACGGCGTCCCGTCCGGCCGCCCGGAACCGCTGTTCGACGTCCTCCGTGATCCGCCGTCCGTACCCCGCCCCCTGCGCCTGCGCGTCCACCATCAGCAGCCCGATCCACGGATCCGGGTCGGCCGGGTCGGGGTGCCGGGACAGCGTGACGACCACCCCGACCAGCCGTCCCTCGGCCCGCGCGACCAGCACCTCCACGTCCGGGTTCGCCAGCTCGCCGGCCAGCTCGGCGGCCACCTGCTCCGGCCGGATGTCCTCCGGGTCCGGGAAGTCACCGCTGAGGGCGTGGAACTCCCGGTTGGCGTCGTACAGGGCGGTGAGCTCGGTGAGGACCGGCGCTGGGATGTCGTGGTCGGGGGTGAGGGGGACGGGGGCGAGGATCATGCGGGCAACCTGTCCGGCCCTACTGGCCCGGAGGCGGGTAGCGGGGCAGGCCGTCCGTCGCGATGGTCCAGTCGGCGATCGTCACGTCCTCGCCGTAGACGAAGTCCTTGCGGGTCGCGTAGCGCGGGCCGTCGGGGGTGGGGTGGATGTCGGTGAGGACGGCACCGGTGCCGGTGCGGGGGTCGAAGACCGCGTAGACGGGGATGCCGATCAAGGGGTAGTCGCGCATCTTGGAGACCCAGTCGTTGTCCGGGTTGGAGCGCGAGACGATTTCCACGGCGGCGACGAGCGAGCGGGGATCGAAAGAGCCGTCTCCCTCCATCTCCGCCTCGCTGATCACCATGACATCGGGGCGGCGCATGACCCCTTCGGGTTCGTCCTCTACGTCGGGCTCGCCTGTGTGAGCCACGAGGGCCTCGGGCATCACCTTCTCCAGCCGCTGCCGGACACGCAGCACGGTGAGCTCGTGCGGCTTGGAGGGCGACATCATGTCGAGGACGATCCCTTCCTTGGTGATCTCGAACTTGCCGGGAAGGGTGTCGTCCGTGGAGTGCACGAAATCCCGCATGGTCCGGTAAAGGTGGGAGGCGCCATGCCGCGCGTTGTCCGGTGCGATGGTCATGGCGCTCGCTCCTCGTCTGTGCCCAGGGGCAAGGATCGTCGCTTTCATGCTAGGTCTCCTCCGGGAGATCGGTTCGGCAGTCGCGGCAGAGTCCGGGCGCGGGGGCGCGGAAGGGGCGGTCGCAGCCGTCGCAGGTCTGGAACGGGTGTCTCGGCTCCGGGGCCGGTCCGGCAGGGGGCCGGAACGGGGGTGGCGGCGGAAGCTGCGCCGCCAGGCGGTGGGCCAGGAAGGCGGCCGGACGGATCAGGGGCTCGTCGGGCAGGTTCTCGGTCAGGGCGTGGCGTACGGCTGTGGGGGTGATGTCACGCTCCAGCCAGGCGGCGACGCCCGGGACGAGGTGTTCGGCGTCGGTGGCGGAGAGGAGGAGGCGTGGGTCGCGGCGGCGGAGGCCGGCGAGGAGGTCGAGGGCTGTGCCGAGGAGCGCGGGGGAGGTGTTCGAGGGCCGCGGTACGGCGGGAAGGCGCTTGCGGGGAGGTGGCTTGTCCGTGGTGGTCGCGGTACGCCGGGCCGGCCTGTCGGGGGGCTCGGTCCCGGCGCTCCGGTGCCCCGGTTTGTTGCAGGAGACCGTGCGGGTGATGATTCGCCCGTCGGGGATCCGCTCCCGCTCACGCCGCAGATAGCCCTCGGCCTCCAGTTCCCGCAGGGCCGCGCCGATACGGTCCCTGCCCTCCGGGAAGCGGGCCGCCAGGCTCTTGATGTCGACCCGGGCCCCCTTGGGGAGCGACTGGATGTGCACTCCGAGCCCGATCGCGAGCGCCGAGAGGCTGGGGTGCTGGGCGAGGTGGTTGCCGATCACCACGAAGTGGGACGTGTGGCGGGCGTTGTCGTGCATCAGCCCGCCGGACCCCCGGTTCGGGTGCTTCCTGGCGGCAACGCGGGACTCGGCGCACGAGGGCGCGCTAGGGTTTTCCGTATCCATCGGGAAGGCTCTGGCTTCCTAGGTGGTCAGGCCCTCGCACTGGGATTGCCGTCCCGGCGAGGGCCGAAGTTTTTCTGCGGTTGGTGCGCTGAGCGTAGGGCACGCAACCCGCCCCAAAGCCAGCCGAGTTGGGCATATTCACTCGCGGGAGTGACTCTGCGCGATGGGCGGGAGGGGGTGGGGATTGGTCGGGTTCTTTCTCCCCGATTCGTTCTTCAGGGGTGATGTCCCTCGGGGCCGTAGCCCGCGTTCCCGGGCCACGGCGACACCCGCATCTCGGCCCACACCGTCTTGCGCGGCGAGGGCCCCGGTGCCACCCCCACTTGCCGGCGAGCGCCTCCACCAGGACCAGGCCCGGGTGCCCCCGACGACGTGCAACAGGAGCTCGAAGTCGCGTCCCGACACCCGCCCGTGCGTCGCCGCGTTCGCCGTCGGCTCGGCCACGATCAAGAGCAGCTACAGCTGCGTAGAAGTCGCCCTGGCCGGAACCGCACCCGGCCCCCAGCTCGCCCTCGCCCCCTCCGCCTGGGCGGCCTTCGTGCCGTACGCGTCCGGGCGCTGAGCAGGCGCGCCGGAGCCCCCGGCCGCAACCCACGGCCAGGGGCTCCCGCACAGCGCAGCGTTCGGCGTCTGTCAGACGTTGACGCCGAAGTCCTGGGCGATGCCGACCAGGCCTGAGGCGTAACCCTGGCCGACCGCGCGGAACTTCCACTCGGCGCCGTTGCGGTACAGCTCGCCGAAGACCATCGCCGTCTCCGTCGCGGCGTCCTCGGAGAGGTCGTAGCGGGCGATCTCGGCGCCGCCGGCCTGGTTGACGATGCGGATGTAGGCGTTGCGGACCTGGCCGAAGTTCTGCGAGCGGGTCTCCGCGTCGTAGATCGAGACCGGGAAGACGATCTTGTCGATGTCGGCGGGCAGGGCGGCGAGGTTGACGTTGATCGCCTCGTCGTCGCCGGCGCCTTCGCCCGTGCGGTTGTCGCCGGTGTGGACGATCGTGTTGTCCGGGGTCTGCTTGTTGTTGAAGAAGACGAAGTGGGCGTCGGAGTAGACCTTGCCCTGCCCGTTGACCGCGATGGCCGAGGCGTCCAGGTCGAAGTCGGTGCCGGTGGTGGTGCGGACGTCCCAGCCGAGACCCACGGTGACGGCCGTCAGGCCCGGAGCCTCCTTGGTGAGCGAGACGTTGCCACCCTTGGAGAGGCTTACAGCCATGGTCGGGGGTCCTTTCCCTCGTTTGCGTACGGCCGTGCGGCGTACGGGCTTGAAGCTACAGCTACCGGTATGAACGCCACGAGGGGTACCGAAGGTTCCAGCTCCCTTTACTTTCTTTACCGAACGGGTGATGAACGATATTCGCGTGACGTGTGCCGGTCAGAGGCGCGACCATGGGGACATGTCCGGTCCTTACGTCATCCGCGGCTCCGTCTCACTCCCCGAGGCCGAGCTCAACTGGCGGTTCTCGCGCTCGTCCGGGCCGGGCGGCCAGCACGTCAACACCAGTGACTCGCAGGTGGAGCTGCGCTTCGACCTCGCCAACACCGAGGCGCTGCCGCCGGTGTGGAAGGAACGGGCGCTGGAGCGGCTGGCGGGGCGGCTCGTCGACGGGGCGATCGTCGTACGCGCCTCCGAGCACCGCTCGCAGTGGCGCAACCGCGAGACCGCAGCCGTCCGCCTCGCCGCGCTCCTCGCGGAGGCCACCGCGCCGCCGCCCAAGCCGCGCAGGCCGACCCGCATCCCGCGCGGGATCAACGAGCGCCGGCTGCGGGAGAAGAAGCAGCGCTCGGACACCAAGCGGGGGCGGACCGGCCGCGACTGGTCCTAGCGGCGCGGGCTAGAGGGGCAGCACCCCCACCGGCTGGTCGCCGCTGACCTCGTCGGTCTTACGGAAACCCAGCCGCAGGTAGAACGCCTCAGGGCCGCCGGGGCCCGGATGCCAGGTGACGTACATCTCCTTGACGCCCCGGCGGCGGATCTCCGCGGCCACCGACTCCACCGCGAACCGGCCGTAGCCCCTGCCCTGCTCCGCCGCGTCGATGTTGAGGCGCCACAGGCCGGAGCGGAAGAGGGTGCCGTCGGCGCGCCAGTCGATGTCGAGGAAGGCCATCAGGAAGCCGACCGTGCGGTCTCCGTCGACGATCAGGCGCGGCCAGGCGACCCCCGCCGGATGGACGTACGCCTCGGCGAGGGACGCGGCGACCGGCTCGACGTTGTGTTCCTGGTCGGGCCGGACGCGAATGCGGAGTGCCGCCGCCAAATTCGCGGTGGTCACTTCTTCGAGGCGGAGCGGAGAAGACATCCGCGCACTCTAGAAGAGCCGTTCGGCAACTGCCCACGCAATTCACGGAAACGGACCGCGCGGTTTCATCCCAGCTGGCGGTAGCGGCCCCGGAAATACATCAGCGGTCCGCCTTCCGCGCTCGGCAGTTCGGCGGTGAGGACGCGGCCGATGACGAGGGTGTGGTCGCCGGCCGCGACGCGCTGTTCGGTGCGGCACTCCAGCGTGGCGAGGGCGCCGCCGACCAGCGGGGCGCCGCTGGCCCGGCCGCGGACGTACGGGATGTCCTCGAAGAGCAGGCGGTCGCTGATGCGGCCCTTCATCGCGAACCGGCCGGCGATGTGCCGCTGGCTCTCGGTGAGCACGGAGACCGCCCACCGCGGCTGTTCGTCGAGGAGGTCGTCCATCCGGGAGCCCTCACGCAGGCTGACCAGCACCAATGGCGGGTCCAGGGACACCGACAGGAACGCGGTGGCGGTCATGCCGACGTCCTCGCCGACGGGCGCCAGCGGGTCGTCCGGGTCGAGTGACGGCTCCTGCGCGGTCACCAGGACCACGCCGGCGGCCAGCCGGGACAGGGCGGCCTTGAACGCTTCGTTGCTCACCCCCACAGCATGCCCGGTGGCTTCTGCGGCGGCGGGGGAGGGAGTCTTCAGCACGCCGGAAACGCTAGTGTCGGACCCGGCGCGGCCGCATCGGCCATCGGCCCGAGCCGGGTCCTAGGACCAAGGGCGGGGTGTGGCGGGATTAAAGGCCGTAACGTGCGTCATGTGCGCACCGCCACAAAGGCTGCGTTCAGTAAACACACAGGGAAAACGCAGAAACTCCACGCAATTGTTCACGTTCTCCTGTGACTTGAGTCACAAGGGGCCTTAATTGTTGACCCTGTGTACCGAGTGGGCAGCGCGCTGTGATTCAGTGGCTGGGAAAAGTAGCTCCGAAGCAGACCCTTGATTCGCTGCGAGGTCTCGGGGGGAGGGCGAGCATGGAGACCGAGTCGGAACCCTACGTCCGTCTTGCGTCCCTGCGACAGCTGCACCAGGTCATGGCCGACATGAACACGGCCCGCAGCCTGGCGGACACACTGCAGACCGTCGCCGACATCACCGGCCGCGTCGGCTCCCGCGAGTCCTGGGAGCGGCGGCTGAACATGGGCGAGAACTGGGGCGACCTCGTCTTCATACCGCACACCGAGGGCTGGGTCCTCGACGACGACGACGTCCCGCAGTGGTACACCGACGGTCCCGCGCCGCGCTTCGAGGACGAGTGGCACCCCTCCGACCGGCTCTTCGCCCCGATGTACACGCCCGGCATATCGGGCAGCTCCTGCGGCGAACTACTCGGCGTGATCTCCGTCGACCGCCCGCGCAACGGCCGGCACCCGGGCGCCTGGGGCCGTGAGGCCCTCCAGATGTACGCCTTCCAGGCCGCGATCGCGATCAGCAACGCCCGGCTGCGCGCCAACATGCAGCGCGCCCTGGTCCGCCTGGAGCGCGAGCAGCAGGCGCTGCGGGCCAGCGAGGAGAGCTTCCGGCAGGCCTTCGAGTACGCCCCCTCCGGCATGGCGATAGCCGAGATGGGCGGCGACCAGCACGGCCGAATACTGCGCTCCAACGACGCCCTGTGCCGCCTCCTGGGACGCCCCGCCTCCGCGATGCGCCGCTACTCCTTCTCCGACCTGGTCCACCCCGAGGACATCGGCACCCTGCTCCGCACCTCCGCGGAGGGCGGCCGCGCCGAACTCCGCCTCGGCCGCCGTGACGGCACCTACGTCTGGGTCTCGCTCCGGAACTCCGTCGTCGCCGACGCCGCCGACGGTCCCCGCTTCCTCCTCACCCACGTCGAGGACATAGAGGAACGCAAGCGCCGCGAGCTCCAGCTCGCCCACCGCGCCTCCCACGACTCGCTCACCGGCCTCCCGAACTCGGCGGAGCTGCGCTCCCGCCTCTCCTCCCGGCTCTGCCGGCGCGCCGGCCACGCCGGGGAGCTGGAGTCGCTGGACGCGGCCTACGGCCACCCCGCCTACGACGTCAACGGGCACGGCTTCGACTTCGCCGGCACGGCGGGCGGATCACCGTCGTACGACGGCGGCTACGACCACCACGTGCACACCGTCGCCCCCGAGGGGGGCCGCGACGACGGTGCCAAGGGGCTCGCGGTGCTCTTCTGCGACCTCGACGGCTTCAAGTCGATCAACGACCGGTTCGGTCACAACGCGGGCGACGCCGTCCTCATCGAGGTGGCCCGCAGGCTCACCCGGGGCGTCCGGGACGGGGATACCGTGGCCCGGCTCGGCGGCGACGAGTTCGTGATCCTCGCCGACGGCCTCGGCAACGCCGACGCCCAGGACCTGGCCGTACGCCTGCGCAACGAGATCATCCAGCCGATCCGCGCCGAGGGCCGGGCCGTGCGGGTGGGCGCCAGCTTCGGCATCGGGTGGGCGCACTGCGGCATGACGGCGGACGAAGTCCTGAAATCGGCGGACGAGCGGATGTACGTAGAGAAACGATCTCGTCCCAAAGCACATCGCCGCGCCGGTTGATCCGCAGGTCATCGTGCTGATGCGATCCGAGTCACCCGTTTGGCTCAGCCGGACCGGGTACGCTCGACTCTCAATACCTGTACCGCATCCGCCCGCACCTGTTGAGGAGTACCAAGGGATGACGCCCGGCGACAACGGCGCGAGCACGCCCGAGGACGACGACCCGTTCGGCTACCTCTATGCCGATGGTCAGGCCAGAGGGGCCCAGCCGCCGTCCGGCTCCGGTGGCTACGGCTACCCGCATCAGGTCAGCAGAGTGCGCTCGGTGGGCGAGCGTACGTACGGCGGCCAGCAGCAGGCGCCGCAGCCGCAGTACGGCGGTCAGACCATCCCGCAGCAGCCGGGCGGCTACGGCCAGCAGCCGAACGCGGCGTACCAGGCCCCGGAGACCTTCCCCGGCGGCGCCCCGACCACCCGCACACCGGTGCCGCCCGCGGGCCGCGGCCGCGGCCCCAACACCAAGGGCCTCCTCATCGGCGCCGTCGCGGTCGTCGCCGCCGTCGTCATCGGCATCAGCATCGCGATGATGAACGGCAACGGCGACGACAACAAGGCGAGCGGCGGAGCCTCCACCACCCCGGCCCAGTCGGCGAGCGCGTCGCCGTCGCCGTCGAGCACGAGCTCCGCTGATTCCACGGGCGACATCACGCCGATCGACGCGAAGGCCCTCCGCCTGGACGGTGGCGCGACCCTGGCCTCGGACGTGAAGGGTGCGAAGGCCGAGGGCGGCATCTATGTAACGAACCTCAACCAGACCGGCGCCGGCGTCACCTGGACGGTCAACGGCATTCCGGCGGACGGCCTGTACACCGTCTTCGCGCACTACAGCGCGGTACAGGACGAGGCCATGACGCTCACGATCAACGGCAAGGCGTTCGGTAGCAAGTTCCCGCTGAACAACTACACGGGCCAGAGCGACCCGGCCAACGCCTGGACGACCAGCTACACGTACCCCACCCTCACCAAGGGCACCAACACGATCTCCCTGTCCTGCCAGAGTGGGGACAAGTGCGACATCCTGCTGGACCAGCTGTGGGTGCAGCAGGGCAAGCACACGAACAAGGGCTAAGCAGCCGTCGCCCCACCGGTCACCGTGACCTGCCCCAGCAGCTTCTCGTAGGCCGCGCGGTCGAACTCGCCCGCCGCCGGGGCCCGTACCGTCGCCGCCGACAGGGCCACCGCGCGGGTCAGGCGGTCGGGCCAGGGGAGTTGTTCGATGAGGCCCGACAGCAGGCCGGCAACCGCTGAGTCACCGGCGCCGGTCGGGTTGCCGTGTTCGCGGGTGGGTGGGGTGGCGCGCCAGCGGCCCTCCGGAGTGAGGGCCAGCAGGCCCTGGGCGCCCAGGGAGGCGACCACCGCGCGGGCGCCGCGCCGGCGGGCGTCCTGGGTGGCGCGGGCCGGGTCGTGGGAGCCGGTGAGCTCGGCCAGTTCGTCGGCGTTCGGCTTGACCAGGTCGGGGCGGGCGGCGACCCCGCGTCGCAGCGGCTCCCCGCTGGTGTCGAGGAGAACGGGGACGGAGGCTGCCCGCGCGGTCTTTATCAGCCCCGCGTACGCCCCCACCGGGACACCAGGCGGGAGGCTGCCGCACAGCGCCACCGCCGAGGCACCGGTGAGCAGTTCCTCGTAGTGGTCGAGGAAGGCGCCCCACTCGGCGGGCGCTATCTGCGGGCCGGGTTCGTTCAACTGGGTCGTGTCGCCCGTCACTTCGTCCACGACGGCGATGGTGCGGCGGGTCGGGCCGGTGACCGGGAGCAGTGCGTCCCGCACGCCCGGGGTGTCCGCGAGCCGTTCCCGTACCGCCCGGCCCGTGGCCCCGCCCGCGAAGCCGGTCACCGTCGTCTCGTGACCGAGCGCGGCGAGCACCCGGGCCACGTTCACCCCCTTGCCGCCCGGCCGTTCGGTCACGGCGGAGACGCGGTGCGAGGCGTGCGGGCGCAGGGTGCCGACCCGATAGGTGATGTCCAGAGCGGTGTTCAGCGTGACAGTGAGGATCACCGGGCGACCTCCCTCGCACATGCCCGTGCCGTCGGTTTGGGGGCACGATCATGTCAAAGAGACGGCGACCGGCCTAGGTCGCCGTCTCCCAAGAGATGGTCGTGGTCACGGCAGTTCGGGTGCCACCACCCACTCGCCCTTGCGCATCACGCCCTTCAGCGTGAAGTCCGCGTCCAGGACGAGCAGGTCGGCGTCCTTGCCGGGCTCCAGGGAGCCGACGCGGTCGTAGAGGCCCAGCAGCCGCGCCGGGTTGGCGGACAGGGCGGCGACGGCGTGCTCGACGGGGAGCCTGTCGACGGTGACCGCCCGCCGCAGCGCGCGGTCCAGCGTCAGCGTGGAACCGGCGATGGCACCGCCGTCCACGAGCCGGGCCACCCCGTCGGTGACCTCGACCTCCAGGGGGCCGAGGAGGAAGCGGCCGTCACCGCCGCCGGCCGCGTCCATCGCGTCCGTGATGAACGCGACCCGGTCCGGACCCGCGTGGTGGAAGGCGAGCTGCAGGGCGGCGGGGTGCAGGTGCGTGCCGTCGTTGATCAGCTCGACCGTCACCCGCCCGTCCTCGAGGAGCGCGGCGATCGGGCCGGGCGCGCGGTGGCCGATCTGCGGCATCGCGTTGTACAGGTGGGTGGCGACCGTGGCGCCCGCGTCGATCGCCTCCACCGTCTGCTCGTACGTCGCGTCCGTGTGGCCGACGGCGGCGATCACGCCGTGCTCCGCGAGCAGCCGTACCGACTCGATGCCGCCGGGGAGTTCGGTGGCGAGCGTGACCATCTTCGCGTGCCCGCGCGCCGCGTCGAGCAGCTTGCGGACCTCCGCCGGGTCCGGGTCCCGCAGCAGCGCCTCGGAGTGGGCGCCCTTGCGGCACGGGGAGATGAAGGGGCCTTCGAAGTGGATGCCGGCGACGTCGCCCTGCTCGGCGAGCTCGGAGAGGAGACCGGCCTGGCGGGCGAGGACGTCCATGTCGTCGGTGACGGTGGAGGCGACGAGGGTGGTGGTGCCGTGCAGGCGGTGTGTGTGGACGCCGGTGAGGATCTGCTCCGCGGTGCCGGAGCTGAAGGAGGCTCCGCCGCCGCCGTGGTTGTGGATGTCGACGAAGCCGGGGAGGAGCCAGTGGCCGGTGAGGTCGATGAGGGGGGCGTTCTCGGAGGGGCTGGCGGTGATCCGGGTGCCCTCGACCGAGAGTCGGGCATCTTCCACGACTCCGGTGGGGAGGACTGTTCGGGCACCGGAGAGGACCAGTCCGTCAGACCCCGGCTGCGGGAGCGGTGTGGCTGGTCGCGCAGTTCCCCGCGCCCCTGAAGGGGCGCTGTTGTGCGGCTCTTTCGCAGCCATCAAGGGGTTACCTCCGCAGTAGTCGTCGTCTTCAACAAGTCCTGGGCGAGCAGGCCCGCGCCCAGACACCCGGCCGTGTCTCCCAGTTCGGCCGGGACGATCGCAGGGAGCTTCTGGAAGGTCACCCGGCGCTCCACCGCCTCCCGCAGGGGCTCGAACAGCACGTCCCCCGCCTCCGCCAGGCCGCCGCCGATGATGAGGACACGTGGGTCCAGCAGGGTGAGGGCCGTGACCAGGCCGTCGGCCAGGGCGGCCACCGCCTCGCCCCAGACCCGGACGGCGTTCGGGTCGCCGGACGTGACGACCTTCGCGCAGTCCGCCGCGTCCGCGTCCGGGTCGCCGGCCGCCTTCGCCCACGCCTCGCTCACCGCGGCCGCCGACGCGTACCGCTCCAGACAGCCGCGCTGCCCGCACGGACAGGGGGCGCCCTGCGGCCGTACGACGACATGGCCGATCTCGCCCGCGAAGCCGTGCGCGCCCGGCTCCACCCGGCCGTCCAGGCCGAAGCCGCCGGCGATCCCGGTGCCGAGGGCCACGAAGAAGAAGCGGTCCGCGCCCCGGCCCGCGCCGAGCCTGCCCTCGGCCAGGGCGCCGGTGCGGACGTCGTGGCCGAGGGCGACCGGGATGCCGAGGCGGTCGGCGAGGAGGGCGCGCAGCGGGACGTCGCGCCAGCCGAGGTTGGCCGCGTAGACCGCGACGCCGGCCTGCTCGTCCACGATTCCGGGGACCGCGAGGCCGGCCGCGGACGCCGGCTCGCCGAGGTGTTGCTCGCCGTACGCGCGCAGCTCGGCGGCGAAGTCGAGGATGGCGGTGACGACGGCGTCGGGGCCGCGGTCCCGGCCGGTCGCCCGGCGGTCCCGGTGGAGCAGCTCGCCGTCCGGGCCGACCAGCGCGGCCTTCATTCCGGTGCCGCCCACGTCCAGGGCGATGACATGTCTCACGGGAACAGTGTGGCCCGTCTACCCGCAAGAGGTCTAGTCCACTTGCGTGGTGTAGACCTTATGGGTCCACATATTGAACGGCGAGACAGTTAGACAGGGGCAGTAGACGTGCGGCGGCGTAGGGCAGGAATGATCGCGGTGGTGTCCGCAACGGGCATGACGGCGGTTCTCGGTGGGTGTGGGACGACGGGATCCTCGGACGTCACCCTCAGACTCGTCGCCGCCGACTACGGGGACTCCGCCGCCAACAGCTCCCAGAAGTACTGGGACAAGCTGGCCGCGGCGTACGAGGCGCAGCACTCCGACGTGAAGGTCGACGTCACCGTCTACTCGTGGAACGACGTCGACCGCAAGGTCAAGGACATGGTCGCCGCCGGCAAGGCCCCCGACCTGGCCCAGATCGGCGCGTACGCCGACTACGCGGCCGCCGGCAAGCTGTACGAGGCCGGTGACCTGCTCTCCATCCCGGTCCAGGCCGACTTCCCCTCCCAGCTCGCCGAGGCGGGCCAGTGGAACCACGCGCAGTACGGCATACCCTTCGCCGCCTCCACGCGCGTCCTCTTCTACAACAAGACCCTCTTCTCCCAGGCCGGCATCACCACCCCGCCCACCACCTGGGACGAGCTCGAAGCCGACGCGAAGGCGCTCAAGGCGGCCGGCGTGAAGTACCCGTACGCGCTGCCGCTCGGCCCCGAGGAGGCACAGGCCGAGACCATGCAGTGGCTGCTCAGCGGCGGCAGCGGCTACACCGACGACACCGGCACGTACACGATCGACTCCTCGCAGAACATCGACACCCTCACCTGGCTCAAGGACGACCTGGTCGGCAAGGGCCTGACCGGCCCGGTGGCCCCGGGCAAGCTGAACCGCGCGGCCGCGTTCGCCGCCTTCGCCGACGGCCAGGTCGGCATGCTCAACGGCCACCCCACGCTGATCAAGCAGGCCGAGAAGAAGGGCGTGAAGTTCGGCGCGGTCCCGATGCCGGCCCGCGCCGGCCAGAGCACCCGCACGGCGTCCATGGGCGTCACCGACTGGATGGCGGCGTTCCGGCAGAACGGCCACGCCAAGCAGGTCGGCGACTTCCTGAACTACGTCTACAGCGAGAAGAACGTCCTCGCCTTCTCCCGTGAGTACGGCCTGCTGCCCGTCACCACCTCCGCCTCCCAGACGATGACCGACTCCACGCGGACCGAGGACAGGCAGCTGCGGCCCTTCCTGGAGCAGCTGCCCACCTCGGAGCTCTACCCCGCGGGCAAGACCTCCTGGGCCGCGATCAGCGCCGACATCAAGAAGCAGATCGGTACGGCGGTGAGCCCGACCGGTGATCCGACCGGCGTCCTCACCCGGATCCAGGCCGAGGCGGCGACGGCCGACAGCCGTACGAGCGGGACCGGCTGAGCGTTACCGTTCTCGGCATGGACCGGCAAGAACTGGGCGAGCGCGAGCAGGCCGTCCTCGCCCTCGAACGCCGGGGCTTTCCCAGCCCCGGCGCGAAGGAACGCGCGATACGCGAGGAACTGGGCCTGGCGCCGGTGCGCTATTACCAGCTGCTGAACGCGCTGCTGGACGACGAGCGGGCTCTGGCCCATGATCCGGTGACGGTGAACCGGCTGCGGCGCGTGCGGGAGGCGCGCCGCTCGGAACGCTGAGCCGGGGGATCTGCGCCCCCGCCGCCCTTACCCGTCCCATCCTCCAGGGGGCTGCGCCCCCTTCGACCCCCATCGGCGGTCTGGATCTGCACGCCGGTGGGGGCTTCTCGCGCAGTTCCCCGCGCCCCTGAAGGGCGCGTTTGGATCTGTACGCCGGTGGGGGGGTCTCGCGCAGTTCCCCGCGCCCCTTGCGGGGCGCTTCACGGGGCGTTGCTCGGATAGTGTCGGCTCATGGGAACCCACATCACGGAACCCCTCCCGACGCCGCGGACCCCGGCCGGGCGTGACGGCCTTGCTGCGCTTGTCTCGCGGCCCGGCTCCGCCCTGGTCGGTCTCGACTTCGACGGGACGCTCGCGCCGATCGTCGCCGACCCCGAGCAGGCGCGGGCCCACCCGGACGCCGTACCGGTGCTGGCCGCGCTCGCGCCGAAGGTGGCCGCCGTCGCCGTCGTCACCGGCCGCCCGGCCGAGGTGGCCGTCCGCTACGGCGGCTTCGCGGGCGTGCCCGGTCTGGAACACCTCGTCGTCCTCGGGCACTACGGCGCCGAACGCTGGGACGCGGCGACCGGCGAGCTCACCGCACCGCCCCCGCACCCCGGCATCGCCGCCGTCCGCGCCGGACTCCCCGCCCTCCTCGACCGGGCCGGTGCCTCCCAGGGCACCTGGATCGAGGAGAAGGGCCGGGCGATCGCGGTCCACACCCGCCGCGCCCCCGACCCCCAAGCCACCTTCGAAACCCTCCGCGCCCCCCTCACCGACCTGGCCACCCAGCACGCCCTGATCGTCGAACCGGGCCGCCTCGTCCTGGAACTCCGCCCCCCGGGCATGGACAAGGGCGTGGCCCTGCGCGAGTACGCACGGCACATCAACGCCGGCGCGATCCTCTACGTCGGCGACGACCTGGGCGACATCCCCGCCTTCGCCGCCGTGGAGAAACTTCGCGAGGAGGGCATCCCGGGCCTGCTGGTATGCAGCGGCAGCGAGGAGGTCACGGAGTTGGCGGACCGCTCCGACCTGGTGGTGGAAGGCCCGGAAGGGGTAGTACGCCTGCTGAGAAGCCTGGCAGCTCTGAGCGCCCCGTAGGGGCGCTGGGGGTACCCCGGCCGAAGGCTGGGGGAGGAACTGCGCGACCAGCCCCCACCGCCCCGCAGCCGAATCTCTACCGGGGCTACCCGCCCAACGCCCCCAACTGCTCAAGAAACCAGGCCGCCGGCGGCAACGCCGTAGCCGCCTCGGCGAGCCTCTTGCACCGCTCCGCCCGCTCGTCCACCGGCATGGCCAGCGCCAGCGCCAGCGCTTCGGCCGTCCCCCCGATGTCGTACGGGTTCACGACCAGCGCGTCCTCGCCCAGCTCCTCGTACGCCCCGGCCTCCCGCGACAGCACGAGCACACACCCCTCGTCCGACACCACGGGAATCTCCTTGGCGACCAGGTTCATGCCGTCCCGGATCGGGTTCACGAGCGCCACGTCGGCCAGCCGGTACGCCGCGAGCGAGCGTGCGAAGTCGTCCTTGACGTGCAGGACCACCGGCGTCCAACCGGGCGTCCCGTAGGCGGCGTTGATCTCGTCGGCCACCCGCTGCACTTCCGCGGTGTAGTCCCGGTAGACGGCGAGGTCCTGCCGCGACGGATACGCGAACGCGACATGCACCACCCGCTCCCGCCACTCGGGGTGGTCGTCGAGCAGCTGCCGGTACGCCAGCAGGCCCCGCACGATGTTCTTCGACAGCTCCGTCCGGTCGACCCGGACGATCGTCTTCCGACCTTCCCCGATCTCCTCCCGAAGAGCGGCCATCCGCTCGCCGACGTCCGGTTCGTGCGAGCGCTTCCGCAGGAAGTCCGCGTCGGCCCCCAGCCCGTGCACCCCGATCCGGGTGCCGCCGGACGACGGATCGGCGGCCGGGATCCCCGGGCCGAGCACCGCGTGACAGCAGTCGACGAACGCGTCCGCCCACCGTCGCGTCAGGAACGCCGCGTGATCGGCGCCCAGGATCCCGCTCAGCAGCTCCGCCGCGATGTCGTCGGGCAGGAGCCGGAAGTAGTCCGGCGGTGCCCAGGGGGTGTGGGAGAAGTGGCCGATGCGCAGGTCGGGGCGGAGCCGGCGGAGCATCCGCGGGGCCAGTGCCAGGTGGTAGTCCTGGATGACCACCACCGCCCCCTGCCCGGCCTCCTGCGCCAGCGCTTCCGCGAAGGCGCGGTTGTAGGCCTGGTACGAAGCCCACTGCCGCCGGAACTCCGCGTCGAAGACCGGCTCCAGCGGGGTCTGGTAGAGCATGTGGTGGACGAACCAGAGGACCGAGTTCGCGATGCCGTTGTAGGCGTCGGCGAACACGTCCGCGTCGATGTCGAGCATCCGGACCTGCTGCCCGCCGGTCTCCCCGGCCGGCAGCCTGCCGCCCTCGGCCCGCCGTACCGCCTCCCGGTCACCGTCGCCCAGGGCCGCGCAGACCCAGACCGCGTTCGCGTCCGGCCCGATGGCCGACAGCCCTGATACCAGTCCGCCGCCGCCCCGTCTGGCGTGCAGCGAACCGTCTTCGCGCAGCTGGTAGGAGACCGGGCCGCGGTTCGAGGCGACCAGCACCTCGGCACCGCCGGTGGAAGCCATGGGGAAAGCCATACGCCACAACCTAGCCCGGCTCGTAAACGCTCAAACGTACGGCCGCGCCCGACGCGCCGCCGTATACGGCCGTACGGCGAAGTCACGCCACCTTGCGTTCGGCGTACTCCGCGATCTCCACCATCGGGGGCCGTTCCTCCGTGTCCACGGAGTACGTGCGCGGTTCGAAGCCGTCCTCGCCCCGTTCGAACTGGGTGAGGGAGGGGCGGATCAGATGGCCGCGGGCCAGCCGGAGCTGCGCCGTGCGGTAGATCGCGGCGGACATCCGGCCGAGGGCCTGGCCGTCCTGGTGGCGGTGCTTGCGGACGCCGACGTCCACCTGGGCGAGGGCGTCGAGGCCGACCAGGTGCAGGGCGTCGACCAGCATGCCCAGCTCCACGCCGTAGCCGACCGGGAAGGGGAGCTGTTCCAGCAGCGAGCGGCGGGCCGCGTACTCGCCGCCGAGCGGCTGGACGAAGCCGGCCAGCTGGGGCCAGTGCATGTTCAGCAGCGGACGGGCCATCAGCTCGGTGACCCGGCCGCCCTGTCCGGCGGCGCCGCCGAGCGGGCGGTCGTACATCGCCTTGACCAGGTCCACGTCCGGGTCGGTGAGGAGCGGGCCGACGATGCCGGTGACGAAGTCGGAGGAGAACTCGCGCAGGTCGGCGTCGACGAAGCAGACGATGTCCCCGGTGGTGACCAGGAGGGAGCGCCAGAGGACCTCGCCCTTGCCGGGCACGGCGGGGATGCGGGGCAGGATCGCGTCGCGGTGCACGACGCGGGCGCCGGCCGCCGCGGCGACGGCGGCCGTGCGGTCGGTGGAGCCGGAGTCGACGACCACGATCTCGTCGACGAGCGGCACCTGCTGCATGAGGTCGTGGCGGATGATCGCGACGATGTCGCCGACGGTCTCCTCCTCGTTGAGCGCGGGCAGCACGACGCTGACCGTCTGCCCGGAGGACCGTTTGGCGGCCATGACCCGGTGCAGGGGACGATCGGATACGGACCAGGAGCGGGTGGCCAGCCAGCGCTCGACTTCTTCCAGCACGGTCAGCGGCTCCTCACTGTCACGGTCACACGACGAGGTGTGATCCATCTCGCGGTTCGGACGACTCTCTCAACTGTCCTGGCCTTCGGTTACAGTCTTGAACAGCGCCGATGACCATCGCATGTCCTGGGGTCACCGGCCGTTGACAACCGCATACAGCTCATCCAGAGGGGCAGAGGGAAACGGCCCGATGAAGCCCCGGCAACCCTCCAGTCGGTTCTCGTAGATCGCCGATCAGTGTCGATCGTCCGCGAGGCTCCCGGCTAGGGAAGGTGCCAAATCCGTCTCACGGCGAGATGCGTCGTGAGGAAGATGAGGAGAAAGGGCCTCGCCTCACATGGCTGTGCAGACTGTTGCAAGCACCACGGATTCCACCGTCGACCTCGGTCCCGCCGCTGCCCTCAGCTGCCGCGAGTGCGGTCACCGCGTGCCGCTCGGCCCGGTGTTCGCCTGCGAGGAGTGTTTCGGCCCGCTGGAGATCGCGTACGACTTCTCGGCCTACGACACCGAGGAGCTCCGCAAGCGGATCGAAGCGGGTCCCGCGAACATCTGGCGCTACGCGCCGCTGCTGCCCGTCCCCGCGGACGTGGCCACCAAGCCGAACATCAACCCCGGCTGGACCAAGCTCGTCAAGGCCGACAACCTGGCCCGCGAGCTCGGGGTGACCGGCGGGCTGTACGTGAAGGACGACTCCGGCAACCCGACGCACTCCTTCAAGGACCGCGTCGTCGCCCAGGCCGTCGAGGCCGCCCGCGCCTTCGGCTACACCACCCTCTCCTGCTCCTCCACGGGCAACCTGGCCGGCGCGGTCGGCGCCGCCGCCGCCCGGGCCGGCTTCCGTTCCTGCGTGTTCATCCCGCACGACCTGGAGCAGGGCAAGGTCGTCATGGCCGCGATCTACGGCGGCGAACTCGTCGGCATCGAGGGCAACTACGACGACGTGAACCGTTTCTGCTCCGAGTTGATCGGCGACTCGGCCGGCGAGGGCTGGGGCTTCGTCAACGTCAACCTGCGGCCGTACTACGCGGAGGGCTCCAAGACCCTGGCGTACGAGATCTGCGAGCAGCTCGGCTGGGAGATCCCGGACCAGCTGGTCATCCCGATCGCCTCGGGCTCGCAGCTCACGAAGATCGACAAGGGTCTGCAGGAGCTGATCAAGCTCGGTCTCGTCGAGGACAAGCCGTACAAGATCTTCGGTGCCCAGGCCGAGGGGTGCTCGCCGGTGTCGGTGGCCTACAAGGAGGGCCACGACGTGGTCCGCCCGCAGAAGCCGAACACCATCGCCAAGTCGCTGGCCATCGGCAACCCGGCCGACGGGCCGTACGTCCTCGACGTCGCGCGGCGCACCGGCGGCGCGGTGGAGGACGTCACCGACGAGCAAGTCGTCGACGCCATCAAACTGCTCGCGCGGACCGAGGGAATCTTCGCGGAAACCGCCGGCGGGGTGACGGTTGGAGTCACCAAAAAGCTCATTGAGAATGGGTTGATTGATCCGGCGAAGTCGGTCGTTGTACTCAACACCGGTGATGGCCTGAAGACGCTGGACGCGGTTGCCGGGACCGGGCTCACCGCCACCATTCGCCCGAATCTGGAGTCTTTCCGCGAGGCCGGGCTCGCCTGAGTCCCCGAGAATTAGGGCGTTGCCCAGACCGGAGGTAAAAACGTGAGCGTCACCGTTCGCATCCCCACCATCCTGCGCACCTACACCGGCGGTCAGGCCGAAGTCGCCGCCGAAGGAGCCACCCTCGGCGAAGTCATCTCCGACCTGGAGAAGAACCACACCGGGATCTCCGCGCGCGTCCTCGACGACCAGGGCAAGCTGCGCCGGTTCGTCAACGTGTACGTCAACGACGACGACGTGCGGTTCGAGCAGGGCCTGGAGACCGCCACCCCGGACGGCGCCGGCGTCTCCATCATCCCGGCCGTCGCGGGCGGCTGACCTGCCGACCTGCTTGACAGGCTGATCGAATGACCGAACATTACCTTCGGTAACGCCGATCACCGACTGTTCATCTGATTGCCCCCTCCGTGAGAGAAGCGGAGGGGGCAATTCTGTGTGGTTGAGCGCGGTAGAGTTGGGGAACACGGCCCCGATCTCCAGGTCGGGAGCCCCGTATTCGATACCGCGAGCCCGGCAAGAAGTAGCCAAAGTGTGCGGGTTGTATGCGGCTTTTGTGGCCTTTGCGGGGCCCGACTTGCCCTGAATTCGGCCGAATTCTTGCTACATTCCGGACCCCTTCCGTCCAGAATTCTCGTCCGATTGACCTGTTGCAGACGGCAGTTGGACAGATACATTCAGCCGCGGTCGACGCGTTCCGGCGCACGCCCCCAACCAATGGGGGGTGAGGTCTGACCCGGATCCGCGAAGTGTGGATCTGTGCAAGGGCCAGTAATAGGGGAGTTAGGCATGGCTCAGGGCACCGTCAAGTGGTTCAACGCGGAGAAGGGGTACGGCTTCATCGCGGTCGACGGTGGTGCGGATGTTTTCGTCCACTACAGCGCGATTCAGATGGACGGCTACCGCACCCTGGAAGAGGGTCAGCGGGTCGATTTCGAGATCTCGCAGGGCCAGAAGGGGCCGCAGGCGGACATGGTCCGGCTGGCGACCGGCTGAAGCACGCGCCGACTGACAGCGTCGTTCTTCTGTACTTCTTCGAAGGGCTCGTGCCTCCCGGGGCGCGGGCCCTTCGGCATGCCCGGCGCATGGCCGGCGCATGCCTGGCGCACGCCCGGGAGGCCTGACTCCGGCGGCCGATGCCCGGCAGGCGCCTGCGCCCGCCCGTCACCCGACCGCCACCCCTCAACGAGCACTCGCTTCGCGAGCGCGCCTTGCACTCTCGGTGGGCGAGTGCTAATCATTGGCGTTAGCACTCTGAAGGTGAGAGTGACAACGAAGGACCGGGTCGGTGAGGCCCGCAGGCCGGGTGGGGCAAGGAACCCACGGGTCGGCGAGCCGTCCGTCGCGGGCGCGGGCGCGGTCCGAAGACTCACCCCCAGTCCTGGAGGGACCACTTCACATGGCCAAGATCATCGCGTTCGACGAGGAGGCGCGGCGCGGCCTTGAGCGCGGTATGAACCAGCTCGCCGACGCCGTCAAGGTCACCCTCGGCCCCAAGGGCCGCAACGTCGTCCTTGAGAAGAAGTGGGGCGCCCCCACGATCACCAACGATGGTGTGTCCATCGCCAAGGAGATCGAGCTGGAGGACCCGTACGAGAAGATCGGCGCCGAGCTGGTCAAGGAAGTCGCCAAGAAGACGGACGACGTCGCCGGTGACGGTACGACCACCGCGACCGTTCTCGCCCAGGCCCTGGTCCGCGAGGGCCTGCGCAACGTGGCCGCGGGTGCCAACCCGATGGCCCTGAAGCGCGGTATCGAGAAGGCCGTCGAGGCCGTCTCCGGTGCCCTCCTGGAGCAGGCGAAGGACGTCGAGACCAAGGAGCAGATCGCCTCCACGGCCTCCATCTCCGCCGCCGACACCCAGATCGGCGAGCTCATCGCCGAGGCCATGGACAAGGTCGGCAAGGAAGGCGTCATCACCGTCGAGGAGTCCCAGACCTTCGGTCTGGAGCTGGAGCTCACCGAGGGCATGCGCTTCGACAAGGGCTACATCTCGGCGTACTTCGCCACCGACATGGAGCGTATGGAGGCGTCCCTCGACGACCCGTACATCCTGATCGCCAACTCGAAGATCGGCTCCGTCAAGGACCTGCTCCCGCTGCTGGAGAAGGTCATGCAGTCGGGCAAGCCGCTGCTGATCATCGCCGAGGACGTCGAGGGCGAGGCCCTGTCGACCCTGGTCGTCAACAAGATCCGCGGCACCTTCAAGTCCGTCGCCGTCAAGGCCCCGGGCTTCGGCGACCGCCGCAAGGCGATGCTGAACGACATCGCCATCCTCACCGGTGGCGAGGTCATCTCCGAGGAGGTCGGTCTCAAGCTGGAGAACACGACCCTCGACCTGCTGGGCCGCGCCCGCAAGGTGGTCATCACCAAGGACGAGACCACCATCGTCGACGGCGCCGGCTCCACCGAGCAGGTCCAGGGCCGGGTCAACCAGATCCGCGCCGAGATCGAGCAGTCCGACTCGGACTACGACCGCGAGAAGCTCCAGGAGCGCCTGGCGAAGCTCGCCGGTGGCGTCGCCGTCATCAAGGCCGGTGCCGCGACCGAGGTCGAGCTCAAGGAGCGCAAGCACCGCATCGAGGACGCCGTGCGCAACGCCAAGGCGGCCGTCGAGGAGGGCATCGTCGCCGGTGGTGGCGTGGCCCTGCTGCAGGCCTCCCAGGTCTTCGAGAAGCTGGAGCTGGAGGGTGACGAGGCGACCGGCGCACAGGCCGTGAAGCTCGCCCTCGAGGCCCCGCTGAAGCAGATCGCCGTCAACGCCGGCCTCGAGGGTGGCGTCGTGGTGGAGAAGGTCCGCAACCTCACCCCGGGTCACGGCCTGAACGCCGCGACCGGTGAGTACGTCGACCTGGTCGCCGAGGGCATCATCGACCCGGCGAAGGTGACCCGCTCTGCCCTGCAGAACGCCGCCTCCATCGCCGCGCTGTTCCTCACCACCGAGGCCGTCATCGCCGACAAGCCTGAGAAGGCCGCCGCGGCCGCTCCGGGCGGCATGCCGGGCGGTGACATGGACTTCTGAGCCTGAGGCTCGGACGTCCTGACGCAGCACCGAGGGCGGCACCCCCTGTTCGGCAGGGGGTGCCGCCCTTCGGCGTGCTACGCGCTTCGTCCGCGACGCCGGGCTTCGGGAAGGGGGCGCCAGAACGCGCGGGACATCACCTTCTGCTCGTGCTTGGTCTGCTCTGTCGTCAGCATGGCCCGGAAGCGCCGACCGTGTGTCTTGAGCGCCTGTTCGGCGAGCTGCCCGGCGTGGACGTCGAGCCCTGCCGACTGGAAGGCGCTGACGAGTCCCGACAGGTCGGCGAGGGAACGTGTCCGGACCATATGCTCGACAATCTTTCCGAACACGCAGTTGGCGCGCATGACCAGGAGCTTTTCAGCGGCCAGTCGCTTCGCGAGCAGGACGACGTCCAGAATCGGGCAGTCGGTGCAGTACGTTCGGATGACTGCGTCGAGGTGCCCGGTCAGTGAGGCGGACTCAAGGGCCAGCAGTAGGGGAGCCAGCGCGGACGGTGTCATCTCCCTGGCGTGCTGGCACAGCTCGTACTCGTCGCCGTAGCGTGACTTCTTGCGGGCCAGTGTGGCCAGGAACTGCCCGGCCTGACCGGCGAGTTCGTCGTGCATGGTGCAGCGGAACACGGTTTCGGCCTGTTCGGGGAGCCCATAGGCGTCCATGCGGATGAGCAGCTGTGCCGCGTCGTCCGGTGAGAGCGATCTGACCGCGGCCTGCAGCGCGGCCTCCGAACCAGGTGCCATGCCGTCGAGGGCCCGGGTCAGCTCTCGGACCTGGGGGTCCGGCCTCTCGGCGATGGTCTGCAGCAGGAGCTTCGTCGATAACTGATGGCGTCCTGTCATGTACAGCTCGCTGATCAGGACTGCGATCTCGTCGCTCCACCGCGACGCCGCGGCACGGGACAGGACCGACCAGACCCTGTCGTCCCGCAGGGCGAGGACGAGCGGGATCAGATGCCCGACATTGCGGTTCTGCGTGGTGTCGAAGACGGTCTCGGCGTCCTGGGTGAGGCCGTGTCGGCTCAGCGAGTGGACGAACTCCGCCACGTCCGCCGCGGACTGCTGAGCCGCTGCCGCCAGCTGGACGGCGTCCGCGAACACGTCCAGGCAGGCTTCGCGCAGTGCGACGCTCAGCGTGACCAGGTCGGCCACCCCGCGTTGTGCTCCGGCGGCGGACAGGGCGGTGACGGCCGCGCTGTCCAGCTCCCCCGACACCAGCATCGCCGCTGTCGACACAACGTCGGCGACAGGGCGGACGACGGCCACGGCCGCGAGCAGCCCCTCGGCGTACGCGGCGAGCCCGGCATGGTGCAGAGCCTGCGCGAAGGCGGCGATGTCGGCGGGATCGTGGAACTTCACCGACGCCTGCACAAGGATCAGTACGTACTCCTCCAGCCCCTCGCGGATCAGCTCCCTGGCGAGCGCACTGGTGTCGTCCACGGAGCGCATCATCACCATGGTCGGCAAGGCGGCCCGGGCATGTGCGTCGAAGCCCGCCTGCTGGAGGCCGGACAGCAGACCGGCCACCTCCTCGACCGTGCGTGACTGGCTGGCCGACCGCACGAGCTCGCTCGCGATGGCCCGCCGGGTGCGCTGCTCCAGGTCTCCCACCGCACGCACCAGCTCCGGTACCGAGGACCGGCGGTCCGCCTCCTCCAGCATGGCCACGATCGACGGCGTCTCGTCGTTCCCGGTCTGCTCTGCGGCCAGTTCCTGGAGGGTGTCGAGCCGGCTCTCCAGCCGGTGGCAGCGGTCCTCGGCGGCGATCAGTTCGGCGCGCGTGACCGCCAGGGCTTCCTGCAGGTAGATCACCTGTTCCTGGAGGTCGCCGCACTCTTCCTCCAGCCGCGCGTACTCGCCGCGCCACAACGCGACCTCGGCCTGGTGGGCGAGCACCTGCTCTTCTATCTGTGCCTCCAGGTTGCGGCACCAGCCGCGCACCCGGGCGAGCCGCCCCTCACGGTCCATCAGTATCTCGGCCAGGGCCCGTTCTCTGGTGGTGATGCGCCGGACCTCGTGGTCGGCCTCCGCCAGCCGGTCCTGGAGCTCCTGGGTCTCACTGCTGTGCCGGTTGGACTTCGATGCCGCTCGGTGCAGTTCACGCAGCCCGGCCTCGGCCTCCGGGGTGAGCGGTTTCTGCGCCTCCTGCACATCTGCCACCAGACCCGCGACGAAATCCCACGGGGGAACCCGGCCGCCGAGATACCGCGTCACGGTGCTCGCGTCCAGATGCCTGCGCACGGCATAGCGCCGCACGCTGATCCCCAGGGCGAGGAAGATCTGCCGCAGGTCCTCCGCGAGTGCTCGCTTCTCGGGTGTCAGGTCGTCCTTCAGCGGGGCCAGCCGAACAGGCTGGACCGGGTCGGCCGAGGCTTCCTCGCTGCGGGCGGGTGCTTGAGCGTCACGCATTTGGTCAGTATCGCTGCGTACCGACTTGGCCTTGGGCAAAAAGGCGTTGCCGTTCTCATCGGCAACGCTGCCGATGAGAACGGCAACGCCCGCGGGGCCGTTTGAGGCCTGAGTGCGGCTCGGCGTCGGCCACGATCTGACCTTGGGCGCAGGCCTTGAACCTGAACGGGAGGAAGTGCGATGGCTGTTTCCGGGTCCGAAGGGACCAAGCGTCCGCGTGCGACGCGAAGGGCATGGTGGCGACGGCTCGCGCGGCAGGCGGCGCTGGGTGCCGCGGGTGCTGCCGGCTCGGGGCTCGTCAGCCTGGTGCTGTGGTGGTTGCGTGGCCACTGGCAGGCCTGACTCTCCGTGCGTGGGACGGCGGAGCAGCATCCGCACCTGGCCGGTGCGGCACGAGGACGGTGCCGTCGGCCCGTGTCCGGGGTCACACGGCGCGGGTGCGGGGCGGGGAATGCGTACGCCGGGGCAGGTCGTTTCCACATACGTGCACTCGATGCGTGTGCACATACCGAACGGTATAAGACCTGGGCGAACCCCCCGGGTACCCGGCCTACTCACGAGGAGCCCCCCACGTGACCGTCACCACGCCCCCCGCCTCCCGCGCGGCCGAGATCCTCTCCCGCCCCATCGCCCTGAACGGGCTCACGGTCCCCAACCGGATCGTGATGGCGCCGATGACCCGCCAGTTCAGCCCCGGCGGCGTCCCCGGCGAGGACGTGGTCTCGTACTACTCGCGCCGGGCCGCCGCCGGTGTCGGTCTGATCGTCACCGAGGGGACGTACGTCGGTCACGACTCGGCCGGCCAGAGCAGCCGCGTCCCGCGGTTCCACGGCGAGGAGCAGCTGGCGGGCTGGGCGAAGGTCGCCGAGGGCGTGCACGCGGCCGGCGGCACGATCGTCCCGCAGCTGTGGCACATCGGCATGGTCCGCAAGCAGGGCCAGCCGCCGGTCGCGGACGCCCCCGCCGTCGGCCCCTCCGGCATCCGCCTGGACGGCACCGAGGGCGAGGGCAGGGCCATGACCCTCCAGGACCTGGACGACGTGATCCGCGCCTTCGCCGAGGCCGCGGCCGCCGCCGAGCGCATCGGCTTCGACGGCGTCGAGCTGCACGGCGCCCACGGCTACCTGCTCGACCAGTTCCTGTGGGCGGGCACCAACCGCCGCACCGACGCCTACGGCGGCGACCCGGTCGCCCGTACGAAGTTCGCCGCGGAGATCGTGGCCGCCGTACGCGACTCCGTCTCCCCGGAGTTCCCGGTCGTCTTCCGCTACTCGCAGTGGAAGTCCGACAACTACGACGCCCGCCTCGCGGAGACCCCCGAGGAGCTGGAGGCGATCCTCACCCCGCTGGCCGCCGCCGGTGTCGACGTCTTCCACGCCTCGACCCGCCGCTACTGGCTCCCCGAGTTCGAGGGCTCCGACCTCAACCTGGCCGGCTGGACCAAGAAGCTCACCGGCAGGCCCACCATCACCGTCGGGTCGGTCGGCCTCGACGGCGAGTTCCTCAAGGCCTTCGCCGGCGAGGGCTCCGCCACCAAGGGCATCGACGACCTCCTCGACAGCCTGGAGCGCGAGGAGTACGACATGGTCGCCGTCGGCCGCGCCCTCCTCCAGGACCCGGAGTGGGCGGCGAAGGTCCTCGCCGGCCGCGCGGACGAACTGAAGCCGTTCGACGGGGCGGCGCTGAAGACGCTGAGCTGACCCCGTCCGGCCGCCCTCGGGTCAGCCGGCGATGCGGCCGAAGAACCCGAGGGCGACCGCGTAGGGCACCACGAGCAGGAGCGCGGGGCGCAGGGCGCGCCGGCGCTGCTCGCCCGCGCGCACCCAGGTGTCGTACGTGTAGACGAAGGCGCAGGACACGCACCCGCCCACGTACGCCGTCGTCAGAAAGCCGAACACCCTGCCCCACTCCCCGACCACGGCGACCACGGCCAGCACACGGCCCGCGACCGCCGCACCCGCCCCGACCCAGGTCGTCGGATCGTCCTGAACCCGCCAAGGGGCAGCGTCTCCGCGCCCCCGGCCGGTGAGCCTGGTGAAGAGCGCGTACCCGATCGCGGGCAGACCGGCGAGCGTCAGCAGGGTGGCCCAGGTGGCGGCGGTGTCCGCGGAGACGGTCACAGCCACCCCGCGATGCTCATGACCAGGGCGACCACACCCTGAAGGAGCAGGGACGCGACACCGAAGAACAGGGCGCCGTAGGGCGCGGCGTCCGCCGTCGCGCCCGCGTGTCTCCCGAAGGCCCAGCCCCCGACGGCGGCCAGGAGGGGTATGAGGGCCAGTACGACATGCACCGTCGCGAACAGCGGGACCACGTCGAGCACCATCAGCACCCCCACCCCGGCCCAGGCGCCCCGTGCCTCGCGGGTCTCGGGGCGTCCGAAGTGCATCGCGCCGTAGATCACGGAGTGGACGAGGGCGACGAAGGTGCACATGACGGCCGCCCGCGCGGCCTGATCACCCAGGGTCGCGAGGAAGTCGCCGTGCACCAGTGCCACCAGCAGGAGCCCCGCCGCGGTGAAGACGGACATCCCGAGGGTGATCAGGAGCGAGACGCGCAACTGCTTGAGCAGGCCGGTCATCGGCGTTCGCCCGGGGCGCGTATCGCGTGCTTCATGGCGGCTTGACTCTCTGGTCGGCGGCTGACTGTTCTTGTGGGGGACGTCAGGAACCTGTGAGGGTATCTCCCGTGACCGGTCCCAGGGCGCGCTGCTGACCTGCTGAAACGTCTCAAGTGGGGTGCGGGACCGGCCCACTTGCGGTGCGTACTTCGTTACGGGGCTGTGATCGCCGCGGGTGTCGTCAGTACCGTCCTCGCCACGAGGACGGGCCTCTTCTCGGCCTGGGTCTTCCTCGTTACCTTCGACCTCATGAGCGACGCCTCCCGCCCGGCCACCCCCGCCGATCTCGACGCGGTGGGTGCGGCCGCCTGTCTAGAGTCCACCAACCCCGTCAACAACCGGCGGTACGAGAGTGTCGGCTTCACCCCGCGCGCCGAGATCACCGTGCCGGGCGGCCGGACCGTGACCGGGATGTGGCGCCCGGCACGCTGAGCGTCGGCCCGCTGAGCGCCGGCCTCGCTGGTGGAGCCGGGCGGGCCGACGGGCCCGATGTTCCGCACCTTCCATGCGCGAGATCCACGGGCGCATGAGACGGTGTACGAGATCGACGAGGCGGAGGCCAGGGCGTTCGTGGCCCGGCGCGGCTGACCTGGACTGTCTGGATTCACCCTGACGGGTGAGGGGTGTTCGGCACTCGTGCGAGCCGCCGGACGTTTCATCGGTGACCGGCTGTGAAACCGGCAGCGGTCAGTCAGTCGCGGGAAGTGGCAGCAACCCGCCGTCGAAAGCGAGCGATCATGATCACGAACGAGTCCGCCGGGCAGACGGCCGCCACCGAGGGCCCCGTCGTGCGCACCGCCGCCGGTGCCGTGCGCGGCCTGCGGGAGGACGGCCTGGCGGTCTTCCGGGGGATACCGTTCGCCGAACCTCCGGTGGGAGCGGCCAGGTTCGCCGCGCCGCGGCCGGCGCGCCCGTGGGACGGGACGCGTGAGGCGTACGCCTTCGGCCCGCCGCCCCCGCAGGACCTGGGCATCCAGGGGCGCGCGGGGGTCCTGGACGCACCCGAGGGCGACGACTGGCTGACGGTGAACGTGTGGACGCCCGCCCCGGACCCGGCCGCCCGCCGCCCGGTGATGGTGTGGATCTACGGCGGCGCCTACAAGCTGGGCCACTCCGGCAGCCCCGGTTACGACGCCCAGCACATCGCCCGCGACGGCGACGTGGTCGTGGTCTCCCTCAACTACCGCGTCGGCATGGAGGGTTTCGCCCACATCGAGGGGGCGCCCGCCAACCGGGGCCTGCTGGACCAGGTGGCGGCGCTGGAGTGGGTGCGGGAGAACATCACGGCGTTCGGCGGCGACCCCGACCGGGTCACGGTCTTCGGCGAGTCGGCGGGCGCCGGGTCGGTGGCCTCCCTGCTGGCGATGCCGAAGGCGCGCGGACTGTTCCGGCGGGCGATCGCCCAGAGCGTCCCGGGCACGTTCTTCTCGCCCGACCTGGCCGAGGACATCGGCAGGGCGCTCGCGGCCGAGGCCGGCCTGCGCCCCACGGTGGCCGACCTGGCGACCACCGACCCGCGCCGGCTGACCGAGGCCGGGCAGGCGCTCGGCGCCAAGATGCCCCAGTACGTGGACCGTTGGGGGCAGATCGCGCCGACGGTCACCCCGTTCTCCCCGGTGGTCGACGGCGAGGTGCTGCCCATCACCCCCTGGCAGGCCCTGGCCGCCGGCTCGGCCCGGGACGTGGACCTTCTCGTCGGTCACAACCGCGACGAGTTCCGCCTCTTCCTGGTCATGAGCGGGATGTACGGCAAGATCACGGAGGAGCAGGCGACCGGCGCCCTGCGCCTGTTCGCGCCGGGTGGCGCGGCGGGCGACCAGGCCTACCGGACCGCCCACCCCGACGCCTCGCCGAGCGACCTGTACGAGCGGGTCCAGACCGACTGGCTGTTCGCCATACCGTCCCTGCGCCTGGCGGAGGCGCAGAGCGCCGGCGGCGGCCGGGCCCACCTCTACGAGCTGACCTGGGGCGCCCCGGGCAACGGCGGCCTCCTCGGCGCCTGCCACGGCCTGGACATCCCGCTCCTCTTCGGCACGTTCGAGGCGGACCTCGCCAACCTCCTCTGGGCGGACAGCGGCGTCACCGCCGAGGCCAAGGCCCTCTCCGCCCGCTTCCGCACCGCGTGGACGTCCTTCGCGGCAACGGGCGACCCGGGCTGGCCGGCCTACGACACCGAGGCCCGCACCACCCAGGTCCTGGACTCGGCACCCATGGTGACGGCGTACCCGGAGGAGACGAGCAGGCGGCTGTGGGAGGGGTACGAGTTCAGTCCGTCACCGCTGCTCGGCTGACGGCGCGGTGATCCGCTTCTCGAACCAGTGGTGGGCGTAGGGCTCGTCGTTGAAGGCGGGGACCTCCTGGAAGCCGTAGGAGTGGTAGAGGTTGATCGCGGAGCTGAGCGTCTTGTTGGTGTCGAGGCGCAGGGTGTCGTAGCCGTGCCGGGCGGCCTGTGTCTCCAGCTCGGTCAGGAACCGGCGGGCGAGGCCGAGTCTGCGGGCGTGCGGGGCGACCCACATGCGCTTGATCTCGGCCGGCGCCCCGGGCGGCAGCTTTACTCCCGCGCAGCCGATGGGCTCGCCGTGCAGCCGGGCGACCAGGAACAGGCCGCGCGGCGGCCGGAGTTCGCCCGCGTCGGGCAGCAGGCTGCGCGCGGGATCGAAGCCGGTGTCGAAGCGCTCCTGCAGCTCGGCGAAGTAGGCCAGCAGGCAGTGCCGGGCGTCAGGGTGGTCGGGGTCCACGACGTCCAGGGTGACCGTCCCCGCGGTCAGCAGCCGGTCGACCTCGGCCATGGCCGCGACCAGCCGGGCCCGCTGCTCGGCGTTGAGCGGCTGGAGCAGGGAACCGGCCAGGTCGTCGCTGCGGTCGTCGAGCAGGGTGCGCTCCGCCTGCCCCTTCTCCGTCAGCCGCACGGTACGCACCCGCCTGTCCTGCGGGTGCGGCTCCACCGCCACCAGGCCGTCGGCCTCCAGGGAACGCAGCAGCCGGCTGACGTACCCGGAGTCGAGCCCGAGCCGTTCGCGCAGCCGTCGCACGTCCTGGCCCCGCTCGCCGATCTCCCAGAGCAGCCGGGCCTCGCCGATCGGCCGGTCGCGGCCCAGGTAGCGGTCGTGGAGCACGCCCACGCGTTCGGTGACGGTGCGGTTGAACCGCCGTACCTGGTCGATCTGTGCAGCGTCCATTCTCTGACTCTAGTCAGAGAATGGAAGCGTGGTCCAGAGCCGGCCGTCGGGACCGGTCACGGCAGGATGGAGTCGACGTAGCCGCCGTCCACCCGCAGGGCGCCGCCGGTGGTGGCCGAGGCCTGGTCGGAGCTGAGGTAGACGACCATGTGGGCGATCTCCTCCGGCTCGATCAGGCGCTGCAGCAGCGACTGCGGCCGGTGCTCGCGCATGAAGACGCGCTGGGCCTCGTCCCAGGGCAGGTCGCGGTCGACGAGTTCGTAGACGAAGTCCTCGACGCCCCCGGTGTGGGTGGGGCCGGCGATCACGGAGTTCACCGTGACGCCCGTACCGGCGGCCTGCTTGGCGAAGCCGCGGCCCACCGCGAGCAGCGCGGTCTTCGACATCCCGTAGTGGATCATCTCGGCGGGGATCACGACCGCGGAGTCGCTGGCGATGTACTGGACGCGCCCCCAGCCGCGTTCGGTCATGCCCGGCAGGAAGAGGCGGGTCAGCCGCACCGCGGCCAGGACGTTCACCTCGAAGTAGCGCCGCCACTCCTCGTCGGTGATCCGCAAGGGGTCCTCGGCGCCGAAGATCCCCAGGTTGTTGACGAGGATGTCCACCTGGGGCAGCGCCTCCGCCGCCCGCCGGGCGCCCTCCTCGCCGGTCACGTCCGCCGCGACCGGCACGAGATCGGCCCCCGGCGCCTGCTCCTTCAGCCGGGCCACGCTCTCCTCGACGCGCCGCGCGTCCCGGCCGTTGACCCCCACCCGGGCCCCGGCCCGGGCCAGGCCGACGGCGATCGCCGCGCCGATGCCCTGCGTGGAACCGGTGACCAGCGCCGTGCGTCCCGTCAGATCGATCTTCATCCCGCCGAACCCCTTCCGCGTGCGTGTCTCCGCTCAGGTACCCGGGAGGGCGCTCCGGCACAAAGGGTTCGGGCGTTCAGTGCCTGGATGGCGGCACCGGCCGCTAAAGATTGCCCAGCGGCTCGATGTCCACGTGCACCGGCGTGCCCCACACCCTGAGCACCTCGTAGTCCGTGAACTCGTGCACCAGCCGGTACGCCATCGCCGGCCGGGACCCGCGCCGCTGGGCGGCGAGATACAGCTCGGCCTCGCGCCGGTCGCGCCGGGGGGTGCCGCACAGCTCCCACTCCCGGCCGTTCCACGCCTCCGGGAGCCAGCGCTGCTGCGGCTGCGGCCGGTCGCCCCGCACCCCGTACCGGGACATGGACGGACCGGCGGCCTCGCCGGGCACCGGCCTCGGCCCGCCGCCGTACTCCGACCGCCGCGCGGCCCGCCGCCGCGTCTCGCACAGCAGACACAGATCGGGGGCGCTCTCGTCCACGGGCCCCTGGGGATGTTCGGCGCACCGGGTGGTGGGCGCGGCACTGCTGACGCTCTCCTCCAGCAGGTCGAGCGCGCGCCGCAGGTCGTCCTTGACCTCGTGCAACTTGCCGTCGGTGGTGTCGCCGGTCAGCGCCTCCCCGTGCTCACCGAGGAGACGAAGGGCCCGGCCCAGGGCGGTGAGCTGGGAGTGGTTCATGGGGACCAGCGTGGCATACGGCGCTGACATCGCCGTCGGGAAGTGATGTCAGGTGATGCGACCACCGCCTTCAGGCACGTCCGGGCCGCGAACAGGCGCCCGGGTGGGCGGGACGCGGCACGGACCGTCGCCTACGCTTCAGGTGTAGCCCTTTTGTCCCGTATGGGAGCTCTGTCATGGACGGTATCGCCGACCTGGGCGGCACACCCGGATGGGGACCGGTCCGGCCGCCGGTGCGTGACGAACCGGTCTTCTCGCAACCCTGGCAGCGCCGGGCCTTCGCGCTGGCGATCCTCTCCAGCCGGGTCGCGGCCGGGGGCGTCAACACGGACGCCTTCCGGCACGCGCTGGAGCGACTGGACCGGGCGGCGTACTTCGACGACGGCTACTACGGCCGCTGGCTCAACGGCGGGGAACTGATGCTCCGCGACAGTGCCGTCCTCGCGTCCGGCGCGGTCGACGCCCGTGCCCGCAACCTGCGCGGCGAACACGTCACGGAGCCCCCGAGCCCCGAGCCCCACCGGCCCGACTACACGCCGACCGCCGAGGGCTCGCTGCGCACCCTGGACACCCCGCCCGCCTTCGCCGTCGGCGAGCGGGTGCGGACCCGCGCCGCGTCCGTGCCCGGACACACCCGGCTGCCGCGCTACGCCCGCGGCCACACCGGCACCGTCCAGGCCGTGCAGCCCGCCGCCGTGCTGCCGGACACCAACGCCCACTTCCAGGGTGAGAACCCGCAGTACGTCTACTCGGTGCGGTTCGACTCCCGCGACCTGTGGGGCGCCGACGCCGAACCCTTCGCCCTCACCGCCGAGATGTACGAGAGCTACCTGGAGGCCGCCGCATGACCACCGCCGGATCCGGCGAACGCCCGCCCCCGGCCCTGCGCACCGAGGCGCTGGAGCAACTGCTGACCGAACGGGGCCTGATCGACCCCAGGGTGATGGACGGGATCATCACGGAGTACGAGACCAACGTCGGTCCCCTCAACGGCGCCAAGGTCGTCGCCAGGGCCTGGACCGACCCGGAGTACCGGGACCGGCTGCTCCGCGACGGCACCGCCGCCATCAGGGAACTCGGCTTCTCCGGACCCCAGGGCGAGCACATCGTCGTCGTGGAGAACACCCCCACCACGCACCACGTGGTCGTGTGCACGCTGTGCTCCTGCTACCCGTGGCCGGTGCTCGGCCTCCCGCCCAGCTGGTACAAGGACCCCGCCTACCGCGCCCGCGTCGTGAAGGAGCCCCGCCGGGTGCTGGCCGAGATGGGGCTCGCACTCGACGACGACGTGCAGATCACCGTCCACGACTCCACCAGCGAGGTCCGCTGGCTGGTCCTGCCCGAGCGGCCGGCCGGCTCCGGCCATCTGTCCGAGGCGGAACTCGTGCCACTGGTCACCCGGGACGCGATGGTCGGCGTGGCCAAGGTGACGGCCCCGTGACCGCGCCCCTCGACATCGACGGGCCGGCCGCGCCGCCCCGTTCCAACGGCGAACTGACCTTCGCCGAGCCGTGGGAGAGCCGCGCCTTCGGCATGGCCGTCAGCCTGTGCGAGACGGGCACGTTCACCTGGCCGCAGTTCCAGAGCGCGCTGATCGCCCGCATCGCGGCCGCGCCCCGCGACGAGCCGTACCGGTACTACCAGTTGTGGCTGGGCGCCCTGGAGGACGTACTCGCCGGCCTCGCCGTCGTCTCCCCGGCCGGCATCACCGCCCGCGCCCAGACACTGGCGCGGCGCCCTCGGGGCCACGACCACGGTTCCTGACACCGTCGACGACGGCCGACCGGTCCTGTGGCAGGAAGGTGCGGCTGCGGCGGCTGAACCCGGCGGCACGGCCGCCGGGTCGGGGAAATTCCGTTGGCTCCGGGCGCCGCCCGGAGGTGAGACTGCCGACGTGACTCTTCACGAGGGCGAGATTCCGGTCGACGAGACGCTGATCCGGACCCTGTTGGCGGCTCAGCGCCCGGCGTGGGCCGGTCTGCCCCTGTCGCGTGTCGGAGCGGGCACGGAGAACACCATGTACCGGCTGGGCGACGACCTGCTGGTGCGTCTGCCCCGGACCGTGGAGAAGGGCCGGGCTCTGCGGAAGGAGCAGGAGTGGCTGCCGCGCCTGGCACCCTCCCTTTCGTGCCCCGTTCCCGAGCCCGTCCACGCCGGGATGCCCACCGGCGCCTATCCGGCCCGCTGGTCGGTCTACCGGTGGATCGACGGTGACGAGGCCGGTCCGGACACCGTCCGGGACTGGGCCGCCTTCGGCGCCGACCTGGCGGCCGTCGTGCGGGAGCTGCACGGCATCGGCCTCATGGGGGCGGCGCGCACGGCTGACCTGAGCTGGTACCGCGGAGGCAGCCTGCGGGATTGTGACGACTGGGTCGGTCCGTATCTCGAGCAATGCCGTGCGGTCGCCGGGGACGAACTCGATGTCGCGACCCTGGAGCGGCTGTGGCGGGCGGCGCTCGCGCTGCCCGAGCCCCGGGGACCGCACGTATGGCTGCACGGCGACCTCAAGCCCACCAACCTCCTGGTCCGGCAGGGCAGGCTGCACGCGGTCATCGACTTCGGGTCGCTCTCGGTCGGCCATCCGGACGCCGAGCACTCCGTGCTCTGGGACCTGCCGCAGGAGGCGCGGCAGGCCTACTGGGACGCCATGGGCCTCGACGATCCGACCTGGACACGGGCCCGTGCCTGGGCGATCGCCGTCGGTGTCAGCGGAGTCGCCTACTACTGGCGGACCTTCCCCGCCTTCGTCGCCGAATGCCTGGCGCGGCTCCGGGCGATCCTCGCGGACGCCGCCACTCGGTCGCCGGTGACGTCCTCACCTGGATCGCCGAGGTGACGGGTCACCCGGGGCCCCCGGAACACCTGCGCCGCTGAAGCCGACGTACGTCGCCAGGAAGCCCACGGCGTAACCGGTCAGCAGGCCGCCCGCGTAGATCGCCGCCGCCAGGGCCGGGCCCCTGTTCCCGGTGAGGAGGGGGAACAGGGCCCAGCCCGAGGGGCCGATGGCGGTGGCGCCCACCCGGTCGCCGAGGACCGCGAAGAAGCCGACGAAGGCGCCGCCCGCCGCCCCGCCCGCACAGGCGGTGAGGAAGGGGCGGCCGAGAGGGAGCGAGACGCCGTAGATCAGGGGCTCGCCGACGCCCAGCAGGCCTGCCGGGAGCGCCGACCTGATCGTCGTACGGAGCTGTGTGTGGTGGCGGAGGCGGGCGTAGACGGCGAGGGCCGCGCCCACCTGGCCGGCGCCCGCCATGGCGAGGAGGGGGAGCAGCACGGTGTAGCCCTGCTGCTGGATGAGGGTGGTGTGGAGGGGGATCAGGGCCTGGTGCAGCCCCAGCATGACGAGGGGCAGGAAGAGGCCGCCGAGGACCAGGCCCGCGAACGGGCCGGTGGTGGCCAGCAGCCAGGTGGCCGCGGTGCCGATGGCGGAGGAGACGAGACCGGCGGCGTACATGAGGCCGTAGAGGGTGGCAAGACCTGCGACGAGGACGGTGACGGTGGGGGTGAGGAGCACGTCGAGGGCGTCCGGGACGCGCCCCCGGCACCCCTTCTCGACGTACGTCGCGAGCAGGGCGGCGGCCAGGGCGCCGAGGACACCGCCCTGCCCGGGGGAGAGCGCGACCCCGAAGGCCGTCACCTTCGCCACGCCCGGATAGACCACGATCGCCGCGACCGCACCCCCGAGCACGGGTGTCCCGCCGAACACCTTCGCCGTGTTGTAGCCGACGAAGACGCTGATCAGGGCCATGAAGCCGGAGGCGACGGCGGCGAGGGCGGGGGTCAGCCAGGGCAGCCAGCCGGCGTTCACGAGGAGTCCGTCGAGACCGGCGAGGATCCCGCAGCCGATCAGGGCCGGGATCAGCGGCACGAAGACGTCGGCGACACGGCGGAGGGCGGTCTTGAGGGGGGTCGCGTTGCGCCGGGCACGGGCCGCTTTCAGTTCGGCGCCACGGGCGGCGAGGTCCGCGGCGGCGTCGTTGCCGGGCCGGGTGCGGGTGCGTCGTGGTTGCTCGCGCAGTACCTCCCCCGGCCTCCGGCCGGGGGTACCCCCAGCGCCCCCATGGGGTTGCGGTGACGCCGCGGCCGACCGGGGGCCGCCCGACTCGAAGTCGCCCGGCAGGTCGCCCCCCGGCGCGCGATGGGCCGTCCCGGCGGCGCCGAGCAGTGTCTCGAACTCGGCGGTCACCGCCACCACCGCACCCGGCCCGATCACCACCTGGAGGGTGTCCCCGTCGGCCACCACCCCCAGCACCCCGGGCACCGCCCGCACCGCCTCCGCGTCGACCCCCTCCCGGTCGGCGATGCCCAGCCGCAGCCGGGTCATGCAGTGCGCGACGGAGGTGACGTTCCCGGGGCCGCCCACCAGGGGCAGCAGCGCGGCGGCGGTGTCGTACGACGATCTCTGCACCCCCCGAGCGTGCGCGTCAGCCGCCCGTCGCGGTGAGCGCCGCGCGCAGATGACCGCCGGTCTCCTCCAGAAGGCGGGCTGCGGTGGGCCCGTCGACACCGGCCAGGATCACCAGGATGGCGGGCTTGACCTCGCCGTCGGTGGCCGTGAGGGCCGCCTCGATCTCGTCGTCCGCCGCGCCCGTGGCGAGCGCCACGATCCGCCGCGAACGGGCCCGCAGCTTCTCGTTCGAGGCGCGGACGTCGACCATCAGGTTCCCGTAGGTCTTGCCGAGCCGGATCATCGTGATCGTCGACAGCATGTTGAGGACGAGTTTCTGGGCGGTGCCGGCCTTGAGGCGGGTGGAGCCGGTGAGCAGCTCGGGGCCGACGACGACCTCGATCCCGTGCTCGGCGGCGGCCGCGAGCGCGCTGCCCGGGTTGCAGGAGAGGCCGACGGTGAGGGCGCCCAGGGCGCGGGCGTGCTCGACGGCGCCGACGGCGTAGGGGGTGCGGCCGGAGGCCGAGACGCCGACGACGGTGTCGGCGGCACCGATCCCGAGCGCGTCGAGGTCCGTGCGGGCCAGCTCCGCCGAGTCCTCGGCCCCTTCCACGGACGTGACCACGGCCGCAGGGCCGCCCGCGATGACCCCGACGACCTGACCGGGCCGGGTGTTGAAGGTGGGCGGGCACTCCGAGGCGTCCAGGATCCCGAGCCGCCCGGCGGTACCGGCCCCGGCGTAGACCAGGCGGCCGCCCTGGGCCATCCGGGCGGCGATCGCGTCGATCGTGGCCGAGATCTGCGGCAGCCGCAGAGCCACGGCGGCGGCCACCCCGGCATCCTCACCGTTCATGAGCCGCGCGATGTCGAGGGTGGCCAGCGTGTCGATCTCGGCGAGTTCGGGCCGGAACGCCTCGGTGGTGAGCGTCTCGAGCTCGCCACGGAGGGAGCGGTGTTCGGTGGTCATGGAGAACAGCTCTTTCTGATGCGGTCCAGTGCAACCCCACAGGGGCGCTGGGGGAGGAACTGTGCGATCAGCCGCATCCGGCCCGCACACGCTCCACAACTCGTCCACCTACGGTCTATCGAGGCACATTCCGGTGCCGATGAGCCAACGCCTCGTACGACGCCGCCAACGCCGGCGCAGCCGCCTCGTACGTCCGCTGCGCCACCCCCACGAACAGGCAGTCCACCACCAGCAACTGCCCGGTCCGCGACGACATCGCCGCCGGCCGCAGCTCGCTCTCCCGCGCGGTCGACGTCGTCAGCACGTGGTCGGCGTACTGCGTCACCGACGACCCCGGCCGCCCGGTGATCGCGACGGTCGTGGCCCCCCGTTCGAAGGCCACCCGCAGCGGCTCTATGACGTCACCGGTCGACCCGGAGTGCGTGATCGCTATCGCCACGTCCCCGGCCCGCAACTGCACCGCGTTGGTGACCGCGAGATGCGGATCGCTGTGGGCGTGCGCTATCAGCCCTATCCGCAGCAGCTTCTGCGTGAGGTCCTGGGCGACCAGCCCCGACGCCCCGATGCCGTACACGTCCGTCCGCCGCGCCCCGGCGAGCGCGCTGACGGCGGCCCCCAGCTGCACCGTGTCGAGACCGGCAGCCGTGTCCGCGAGGGTCTGCTGCTCGTCGTAGGCGAGTTTCGCGACGACGTCGGCGATCGGGTCGTCGACGGCGATGTCGGTGGTGATCGCGGGCGCCCGCCCCGACTGCTGCTGCGCGGCCAGCCCGGCGAGGGCGAGCCGCAGGTCGCGGTAGCCGGGGTAACCGAGCAGCCGGGCGGTGCGGACGACGGTCGCCTCGCTGGTGCCGGTCAGCTCCGCGAGGCCGGTGACCGTGAGGGCCGCGCAGCCGGCGGGGTCGCTCGCGACGGCCTCGGCGACGCGCTGCATGGAACGGGTCATGGAGGGCGCGAGGGTCCGCACCTTGGCCGCGAGGGCGGCGGGAGCCGGCGGCGCACCACCGCTTCCGCGGCCGCCGAAAATTTCCTTCACGTTCTCGGTCACAGGTGAAAGATATTTTCGGGCCGGGTACCGGTCAAGACCGCGCACAATAGGACCATGGACCCCGTAAGCCCCTTGGAACAGGCGTTGCACGCAGCCCGCGCCCTCGTGCTCGCCGACCTGGTCGCGGGCGAGGTCGCCGAGGCGGACGTGGTCTCGCTGGTCGAGGACTCCGTCGTACAGCGCCGCTGGTGGGTGGAGCAGTGGCCGGAGGGCGCAGGGTACGTGGCGGGCCTGGTGGCCCAGGACGTACAGGACGCGCTCCTCGAGCGGTACGGCCGCTGGCCGCTGTGCCCGGTGTGCGGCTCCGGCGACCCGCACGCCCTGGACGTCGAACCTGAACTCGGCCCGGACCCGCACTGGGTGTGCCACAAGGCGGGCGTGAAGGTCGCCTCGGTCGGCTCCCTCGGCAGCTCCCTGGGCGGAGGGACGGCCTCCTCATGACGGAGTTCTCATGACGGTGTACATCGATCCGCCGAACTGGCCGGGCCACGGCCGGATGTGGTCCCACCTGGTCAGCGACGTCTCGTACGCCGAACTGCACGCCTTCGCCGAGGACATGGGCGTACTGCGCCGCGCCTTCGAGCGCGACCACTACGACATCCCCTCCCACCGCTACCCGGACGCGGTCCGGGCCGGTGCGGTGGAGGTCAGCAGCCGTGAGGTGGTCCGGCTGCTGCACGGGGCGGGGCTGCGCCGGCGCAAGAGCGACGTGCCCCGCCGCTGACGGTCCCTTGCGCCCGTACGTCGACTTACTCCGCCCGCAGCGCGAAGGCCAGCCCCTCCTCGTCCTCGCTCACCTTGCCGAACCCGGCGCGGGTGACGACCGCCTGGGAGGCGGTGTTGGAGGGCTCGACGGTGGCGAACAGGGTGTGCACGTCGTCGCGGTCCAGGGCCCAGTCGGCCAGGGCGCGGAGCGCTTCCGTCGCGTAGCCGTGGCCGCGGGCGGCCTCGGTCAGGTCGTAGCCGATCTCCACCCGGCCCTCCTCGTCCGGGGCGGAGTGGAATCCGATGCCGCCGACCGCGCGGCCGTCCGCCCGGCGGACCATGGCGAAGACGCCGAACTCCGGCCGGTGGACGCCTCCTTCGTACGCCTTGAGGAGGAAACCGGCGGCGTCGCGGGTGCCCTCGTAGGGGCCGCCGTCGAGCCACTCGAAGCCGCCGTCGCCGCCGATGCGCAGGTCACGGGCCTGGGCGGGGCGGATGCCGACGAGGTCGAGGCGCTCGGCGGGGATGACCAGGTTGTTGTGCCAGCGCCAGCCGGTGACCGGCGCGCGGCCGGGCAGCTCGCCGCGGCCGGTGGCCCACAGAAGGGTGGGCCAGGCGGCGGGGCCGGGCTGGACGTGCGGGAAGAGCCAGGCGAGGAGGGACTCGGCGAGCTCTTCGGAGGGCCGGTGGGCGAGCCCGAGGCCCGTGGCCATGTCGTGGGTGTGCAGCAGCACTTCGGCGACGCCCATCGCGGCGAAGCCGGCGCGGTCCGCGCTGCGGAACGGGAAGGGGTGGAAGGCGCGGACCTGGCGGGAGGCGGTGCGGACGGCGGCGGCGAGCAGGGCGCCGGTCGTCTCGATCACGTGCAGCAGGCCGGAGTTGTCGGTCCCGTCGTCGAGCCTGAGCTCGAAGGGCACGTACGCGTCCTGGGCGCGCCCGGCCAGATTGGCGGCGTACGCGATGAGGTCGTCGGCGACGTGGACCGCCGTGTCGTGGCAGTTCCAGTCAAGCCTGCCGGCCTGCACCCCCGTCCAGTCCCTCGCCACCGCGGGCCGCAGCGCGGCCACACAGCCCGCGACGGCCTCTTCCACCTGGTCCCCGCCCATTTCACGCATGGGCCGCACCCTAGGACGCCGGATCGTCGGCGGTCGACAGCATTTCCAGCTCCGCGGCGAGGTTGTAGCGGGCGGTCGGCTCCCACTCGGTGCAGCCGTGGGGCGTTCTGAACAGCTGGGGCAGATCGAGGAGTTGGCGCAGGATCGCGGAACGGCCCGCGCGGAAGGCGTCGTTCGGGACGAAGTGGTACTCCTCGCGTACCTCGGCGGTGTAGGCGGCGTACGCGGCGGGCGGGGCGGCGAGGATCGCGAGGTCGGCGTCGCACAGGACCTCGCCGTTGCGGTCGCCGGGGGCCGGGTCGTGGGTGACGGTGAGCCGGACCAGGCGGGCGACCTCGACGGTCTGCCGCGCCGGGAGCCCGGCCTCCGGAAGGGCGCGTTCGGCGAGGCGGGCCGAGCGCTCCTCGTTCTCCGACCGGTCCGGCAGGTACACCGCGTCGTGGAACCAGGCGGCGAGCCGGACCAGGTCCGGGTCGTCCGCGTACTCCGCCAGGACGTCGATGTGGTCGAGGACCGCGACGAGATGGGCGACCGTGTGGTACCGGCGCTGGGGCTCCTGCCAGCGGCGGAGCAGTTCGTCGGCGTACGGGTCGGGGTCGGGGTGGCGGGAGTCGTCGTCGCGCGCCGTCAGCAGGGCGCCGCGCCAGCGGGAGCGGAGATCGCGGAGATCGGCCATGCCCCCATTCTCCCGCCCGCCACTGACATCCCCCTAGCGTGGGAGCCATGACTGCTGCTGACAACGCACGCGACCCCCTCCTTCCCGGCCGTCTCCTCACCGTCGAGCGCGACGCGCTGATCCCGCTCCTCCGCTCCCGGCCGGACGCGGACTTCGCGCTGCCCACCGCCGCGTGTCCGGGGTGGACGGTGCGGGACGTGCTCGCCCACTGTTCGTCCGTGCTGACCCGGGTGGTGGAGAGTCGTTTCGAGCGCGGGGTGTTCTCGCCCGAGTCGAACGACCGGGACATCGCCGAGCGCGCCGACTGGCCCACAACCCGGGTCCTCGACGAGCTGGAGCGCGGGATGACGGAGGCCGGGGACGTGATCGCGGGACGGGCGGACGGGGTTCTGGACCCGGTCGCCCTGGGCGAGTGGGTGCACGCCGGTGACGTCCGCGACACCCTCGGCGAACCCGGCGCCTACACGGGCGCGGGCCTGCCCGACGCACTCTCCCTGCTGGTCCGGGTGACCCGGAAGCGGGGACATCTGCGGCTCCACGCCGACCTGGACGACGTGGACGAGCCGCTGCAGCTGGGCGAGACCAGCGGCACCCGGACCCCGGCCCGTTTCATCGGGGACGCGTCGACGCTCGTACGGCTGTACACCGGGCGGTCGGCCGACGGGGCGTCGTACGAGCTGATGGGGGCGGAGGCGGCGGAGCTGAACATCTACGGCTGAACCCCCACGGCCGAACGCGGGCCGGTGGGGTGACGGGGGCGGTCTCGCGGCCGCCGGTGTTCCGCGCGTACCCTGGATTGGACTAGACCTCCGGACTAGGCCTCTCGCGGGAGGTGCCCGGGGAACACCACGGAAGGGGCCCTATGAGCACGCGTGCAGTCCTGGAGGTGATCGCCCTCGACGCCGAGGACGCGGTCGCCGCCCAGGCCGGAGGCGCGGACCGTCTCGAACTGGTCACCGACATGGCGGCCGACGGGCTGACCCCGCCGCCCCGGACCTTCACCGCGATCCGGGCCGCCGTCGACATCGACCTGCGCGTGATGCTGCGGCTGGCGGACGGATTCGCCGCGGGCGACGCCGACCGCCTGGTGGGGGTGGCCGGGGAGCTGCGGGCGGCCGGGGCCGACCAGTTCGTGCTCGGGTTCCTGGACGCGGACGGCGGGGTGGACCTGGACGCGGTGGAGCGGGTGGTGGCCGGGCTGGACGGCTGCCGCTGGACCTTCCACCGGGCCATCGACCGGGCCGCGGACCGGGACGCCCTGCGCAAGCAGCTCGCCGACCTGCCGGGCCTCGACACCTACCTCACGGCGGGAGCCGCGGAGGGCGTGGACGAGGGGCTGCCCCGACTGGTGGCCGAGGCGGGACGGCGCGGGGAGCCGGGGTACGAGCAGACGCTCCTGGTGGGCGGCGGCCTCCGGCTCGATCACGTACCCGGGCTGCGGGCGGCGGGCATCGATGCCTTCCACATCGGCGGCGCGGCCCGGCCGGACGGCTGGGCCGGGCCGGTGTCGGAGGAGGCCGTGCGGTCCTGGCGCCGGGTGCTGGAGGGGGCGGAGGACGCGGCAGCGCGTTGATCTGAGACCCCGGCCGCGAACGAGGGCGAGGATCGACGAGGGGGGAGGGCCCGCGCGGCATCCGCCCAGCCTGCCGTCGCCGCCCGAGGTCCGTCGTCAACGCGGGTGGCCGCCGAGTGGCCGTGCCGTGTCCTCGCGTACCCGCACGGGGTGAGGGCCTTCGGGAGACTCCCCGGGGGCCGTGGTCACCGTCGCCACGGCCAGGGCCAGTACCGCGATGCCCGCTCCCGCCAGCAGGAACCAGCGGTCTCCGAACAGGGACAGCGCGAGACTCCCCGTGCCTCCCGCCGCGGCCATCCCCAGGTACGTCGCACTGCTGCTCAACGACACCAGGACCGGTGCGTCGGCGGGCGCGATGGCGGTGATCCGGGTGATCTGGGCGACCGCCAGCGCCCAGCCGATCACCGGCGTGACCGCCGACGCGGCGAGCGCCGTCGGCATGGTGCGCAGCGTCCAGGGTGCGGCGGCCGCCACCGCCGTGTAGGCCGTGAGGGCCGACAACACCACCACGCGCGGTCCCCACGCGTCCACCAGCCGGCCGCCCAGCTGCGAGCCGGCCACTGCCGCGATGCCGCTGACCAGGAGTAGCAGGGTCAGTCGGTCCTGGGAGCCGCGGGTCGCGGGGGAGGTGGCCACCGTGTAGTAGATGTAGGTCGTCTGGAAGGCCACGAAGATCAGGAACGTGGTGGCCGCCGCACCCACGACCCGCCGGTCGGCAAGCGGTGCCAGCCGCTCCCTGAGCGTCAACGCGACGGCCGGCTGGGGGAGTTCCCGCAGCAGCGCGGCCAGACCGGCGAAGGCGGCCGCGCCCAGCCCTGTCACCAGCCACATCGTCAGCCGCCAGTCCGTCCGGCCGATCCAGGTGCCCAGCGGCACCCCGAGCGCCGTCGCGACCGTCAGCCCGCCCATCACCACGGCGACGGCCCGCCCGCGCCGCTCCGGCGGCACCAGCGAGGTCGCGACCGCGCTCGCGGTGGGGGTGTAGAGGGCGGCCCCCACGGCCGCCAGCACGCGTGTGCCGAGCAGGGCGCCGTACGAGGGGGCCAGTGCCGTGAGGGCGTTGGCTGCGGTGAACACGGCCAGTGCGGTGCGCAGGGCGTGGCGGCGGGACCAGCGGGCGGTCACCGTGGCCAGGACGGGGGCGAGGATGCCGTAGGCGAGGGCGAAGACGGTCACCACCTGTCCGGCGACCGAGACGGAGACGTTCAGATCGCGGGCGACGAGCGGCAGGATGCCGGCCGTCACCATGCCGTCGGTGCCGACGGCGAAGGTGCCGAGAGCGAGCAGGAGCAGGCGTAAGCGCACGAGTCCCCCATACGTCCGATGCGCAGATGCACATGACGGTTTGACGTTGGTCAAACAATAGGGACTGTTGGATGATTGTCAAACGGTATGGAGGAGGGTGTGCCCGTGGGCGACGAGGACGGCGAGTGGCTCCCGCAGCCGGACGCTGAGGAGATCGAGCTGGTCAGGGTGTTGCACGCACTCGGCGATCCGGTGCGGCTCATGCTGCTGAAGAAGTACGCGAGCGGTGAGCAGTTCAGCTGCGCGCCCGACGCGCTCGGCGTCGGCCACCTGCACAAGTCGACCGTCTCGCACCACTTGAAGATCATGCGCGAGGCCGGGCTCACCTCGACCCGCGCGGTCGGCCGCAACCGTTACGTCCAGTTGCGCCGCACCGCTCTGGACGCCCGCTTCCCCGGGCTGCTGGACGCCGTGCTGAAGGCACTGCCGGAGGCGCTCTGAGCGGTGGCCCGGTCGCCGTCGCCGGGGAAGCGGTGAAAGTCCGGCGCCGCTCAGGCCAGCTGCGGCGGCAGCGGCGCCGTGTGGGTCACGATCAGGCCGGAGACCGCTCGGGTGAGGGCCACGTACAGGCGGCGCAGGCCGGTGCGTTCGTCCGGTTCGCCGTCGACCACGGCCTGGGGCTCGTCGAGGACCACGTAGTCGTACTCCAGGCCCTTGGCCAGTGACGCCGGGACCAGGGTGAGGCGGGTCTCGGCCGTGGTCTCCTCGCCGGGGGCCAGGTGGCCGATGCCCGCCGCCGTCAGCGCCGCCGCGAGTTCGGGCACACGCGCGTCCGCCGCGATCAGGCCCGTCGAGCCCTCGTTGCGGAGCAGCTCCTCGCACGCGGCGACCACGTCGGCGGTGTCCGTGACGGGGCGGAGTGCGAAGAACCCCGGGTTCTCACGGACCGAGGCGACCGGGGTGAGGCCCGGGGCGATGTGCGGGAGGAGCCGGGAGGCGTAGGTGATGACGTCGGTCGGCACGCGGAAACCCGCCGTCAGTTCCTCGATCACCCCGTCGTTCTTGCCGAGGTGGGACAGGGCCTCGGCCCAGCTTCGCGTCGCCCAGGGCGTGGTGCCCTGCGCCAGGTCGCCGAGGACGGTCGCCGAACCGGTGGTGCAGCGGCGGCCGACCGCGCGGTACTGCATCGGGGAGAGGTCCTGCGCCTCGTCCAGGACGACATGGCCGAGCGAGTGGGTGCGCTGGACGAGGTCCGTCGTCTCGTCGATCAGCACCGCGTCCGCGGCCGACCACCTGGCCGCCTTGACGCTGCGCACCGGCTTCGCCCATACGATCGTCTTCTGCTCGTCCTCGTCGAGGATCCCGGCGGCGTGCTCCGCGAGGAAGTCCGCGTCCGTGAGCAGGCGCAGCACGAGCTTCGCCGGGTCGACCGGCGGCCAGACCTGCTTGACGGCCGCCTTCACCGCCGCGTTGCGGGCCACCGAGTCCTGCACGCGGTCGTCGGGCGCCTCTCCCGCGCGTTCCATCTGGACCAGCACGACGTGCGCGATGCGCTGCGGCAGGGCCTCGCGCGCGGCGCCGTACCGGATGCCCCGGTCCAGCAACTCGCGGACGATGTCCTCCAGTTCGTACGCCGGGACCCGCCAGCGTCGGGAGCCGCGCACCACCACGACCGGTTCGGTGGGCGGCGTGACGTGCGCGTAGACGGCTCTGCGCAGGACCTCCGCCATCCGGGCGTCGCCCTTGATGACCGCGGCGGGCGCGTCGTCGGTGCCGCGGATGTCGACGTCACGGGCCACCAGGTCGTCCACCGTCGCCTGCTGCACGGTCAGCTCACCCAGCGCGGGCAGCACCTGCTCGATGTAGTGCAGGAAGGAGCGGTTCGGCCCGATGACCAGGGTGCCGGTGCGGGCCAGCCGTTCCCGGTGGGCGTAGAGGAGGTACGCGACCCGGTGCAGGCCGACGGCCGTCTTCCCGGTCCCCGGGCCACCCTGCACGCACACCGTGCCGCCGAGCCCGCTGCGCACGATCTCGTCCTGCTCGGGCTGGATGGTCGCCACGATGTCGCGCATCGGGCCGACGCGCGGGCGCTCGATCTCCTGCTGGAGCAGCTTGCTGGTGCGGGCCGCCTCGGCCGGGTCGGAGAGGTGCTCGTCCTCGTACGCCGTGATGTCGCCGCGGGTGTACCCGAAGCGGCGGCGCAGCGCCACGTCCATCGGGTCCTTCTTGGAGGCCCGGTAGAACGGCTGCGAGACCGGCGCCCGCCAGTCGATGACCATCGGGTCGCCGTCGTGGTCGTGCACGTGCCGGCGCCCGATGTAGAAACGCTCGCCGTACGCACCCTCGGCCTGGTCGGCGCCGGGGGCGTGCAGGTAGTCCAGGCGGCCGAAGAACAGCGGGGTGTCGCTGAGGTCGGCCAGCGCCTTGATGCGCTCCTCCATCTGGCGGGCGAGGACCTCGGCGTTGACCCAGTTCGCGGTGACGTCGCTGATGTCCAGCGACTCGACGTCCTCGCGCATGGCGCGCAGGGCGGCGCGGGACTCGGCGAGGTGGGACCGTTCGCGGGAGAGGGGGTCGGGGAGGGGGTCGGGGTGCGGGTCCGTCAGCGGGTCGTGGGCGGGCGTGGACAAGGCGGTGCCTCCGAAGGCCTGCGGTTCGATGGCGCTCAGGTGTGGGTGGCGCACAGGTGGGGATCAGCCGACCGGTTTCCGTCCGGCAGAGCAGGGCGGCCCGGAGGGCCTCGGTCGAGGGTGGTGGTGGGAGACGGGTGGGCAGCACTCCGGGGACGGAGGCGGGCAAGAGCGGAGATTCTAGTGAGGTGGGGGTGGGGGAGGCCAATGGATTTCCTGTGGCACCCGTCCCGCAACCCCTAGGGGAAGCGTCACCCGGAGGGTGGGTCGGAGGTGGGGGACGGTGTCCATCGGGGGGTGGACGGGGGGATGCCGGAAATTGGACCCGTGGACCGATGCCGTATCGGCACCCGAAGTTCCACCATTGAGACATGAGCGCAGCAACCATCCACCCAGCCCCCAGCCGTCCCCCGGGCGCCACAGCCCTCGACGGGGTCCCCCGGCCCCACCACCGCCTCGGCGACGCCCTGCGCGCCGTCAAGGTCTTCGTCAGTGCGGCGTTCAGCGTCGCGATACTCGGTGAGTACGGCGAGGAAGCGGGCATACGCCGCAAGTAACGGCATAGGGTCACCCCCGTGCCGAACCGGACGGTGACGTCACCCCCTGCCGCCTCCTCCCGCTCACCCCTGCCTCTTCTCCTGTCCCTCTCCTTACTGACGGTTTCCCTCTGCTCCTTCGCTGCCCTCTGCATCCTGCTCCGCGCCCCGATGGCCGACCTGCTGGTCTACCGGGCCGAGGGCGAAGCCGTGGTCCACGGCGGTGATCTGTACGGCTTCACGGTCACCGAGTGGCGGCTGCCGGCGACGTATCCGCCCTTCGCGGCGGTCCTGTTCGTCCCGGCGAGCGGGATCCCCGTCCCGGCCCTGAAGGCCCTCTTCCTCGCGGGCAACGCGCTCCTGCTCGCCTGGCTCCTCGCCCTCTCCGCCCGTCTGGCCGGCCGCACGGCACCCCTCCCGCTGCTCTGCGCGGCGACCGCACTCGCCCTCTGGCTGGAGCCGGTCTCCCAGACGCTGCTCTTCGGCCAGGTCAACCTGGCGATCACCGGCCTGGTCCTGTGGGACCTCACCCGCCCGCCCGGCGCCCGCGCCAAGGGCCTGGCCCTGGGCATCGCAGCGGGCGTCAAGCTCACCCCGGCGATCTTCATCGCCTACCTGTTCCTCACCGCGCGCAGAAAGGAGGCAGCCACCGCGACGGCGTCCTTCGCGGGCACGGTCCTGCTCGGCGCCCTGCTCCTCCCGGCGCCCACCGTGGACTTCTGGACGCGACGCCTGTACGAGACCGGCCGGGTCGGCAAGGCCTGGATCATCGACAACCAGTCGCTCCAGGGCCTGGTCGCCAGGGCCACGGGCACGCCGGCACCGGGCCTGGCCTGGGTGCTCCCGGCGGCGCTGGTGGCGGCGGCGGGCCTGTGGCTGGCCACCCGCGCCCGTCGCGTCCACGGCTCCGACCGCTGGGGCATCCTGCTCACCGCGTTCACGGCCCTGCTGGTCTGCCCGATCAGCTGGTCCCACCACTGGGTGTGGTGCGTCCCGCTGCTGGCGGTTCTGCTGGCCGAGGGGCGAACCCTCCTCGCGGCCGCGGCGGCACTGGTCTTCACGGCCCGCACGATGTGGCTGGTGCCCCACGCGGGCGACCGCGACCTGCACCTGCCGGGGTGGCAGCAGCCGTGCGCATCGCCGTACCCCCTCCTGGGGTTGGCATTGCTGGCGGGCGCCGCGGTCGCCCTACGACGGCGGAGCGGCACCCCGCAGGACGGGCGGCCCGGCGCCGCCCCGCCGGACGGCTCTCAGCCCTCCGCCAGCAGCTCGTCCGCGTCCATGATCCGGTAGGCGTACCCCTGCTCCGCCAGGAACCGCTGCCGGTGGGCGGCGAAGTCCTGGTCGATGGTGTCGCGGGCGACGACCGAGTAGAAGTGGGCCTGGTGGCCGTCGGCCTTGGGGCGCAGCACCCGTCCCAGCCGCTGTGCCTCCTCCTGCCTCGACCCGAAGGTGCCCGACACCTGGATGGCGACCGTCGCCTCCGGCAGGTCGATGGAGAAGTTGGCGACCTTCGAGACGACCAGCACGCTGATCTCGCCCTCGCGGAAGGCGTCGAAGAGCTTCTCGCGCTGGGCGTTGGAGGTCTCGCCCTTGATGACCGGGGCGTTGAGGTGCTCGCCCAGCTCGTCCAGCTGGTCGATGTACTGGCCGATGACGAGGATCTGCTGCCCCGCGAAGCGCTTCACGATCGCCTCCGTGACCTTCCGCTTGGTCGCGGTGGTCGCACAGAAGCGGTACTTCTCCTCGGTCTCGGCGGTGGCGTAGGCCAGCCGCTCCGAGTCCGTCAGGTTCACCCGCACCTCCACGCAGTCGGCGGGTGCGATGTAGCCCTGCGCCTCGATCTCCTTCCACGGGGCGTCGAACCGCTTGGGCCCGATGAGGGAGAACACGTCCGATTCCCGGCCGTCCTCGCGCACGAGGGTGGCCGTCAGCCCGAGCCGCCTGCGCGCCTGCAGGTCGGCGGTGAACTTGAAGACAGGAGCCGGCAGCAGATGGACCTCGTCGTAGACGATCAGACCCCAGTCGCGGGAGTCGAAGAGCTCCAGGTGCGGGTAGACGCCCTTCCGCCTGGTGGTGAGGACCTGGTACGTGGCGATCGTGACGGGCCGGATCTCCTTCCGCGTCCCGCTGTACTCGCCGATCTCGTCCTCGGTGAGACTCGTCCGCTTCACCAGCTCGTGCTTCCACTGCCGCGCGGAGACGGTGTTGGTCACCAGGATCAGCGTGGTCGACTTCGCCTGCGCCATGGACCCGGCGCCCACCAGGGTCTTCCCGGCCCCGCAGGGCAGGACGACGACCCCGCTCCCGCCGTGCCAGAAGTTCTCCACGGCCTGCTTCTGGTACGGCCGCAGCGCCCAGCCGTCCTCGGCGAGCTCGATCGGGTGGGCCTCGCCGTCCACGTACCCGGCGAGGTCCTCGGCGGGCCAGCCCAACTTCAGCAGGGTCTGCTTGATCTGCCCGCGCTCGGAGGGGTGCACGGCGACGGTGTCGGGGTCGATCCGGGCGCCGACCAGCGGGATGATCCGCTTGGAGCGCAGGATCTCCTCCAGGACCGGCCGGTCGGTGGTGGTGAGCACCAGCCCGTGCGCCGGGTGCTTGCTGAGCGTCAGCCGCCCGTACCGGTCCATCGTCTCGGCGATGTCGACCAGCAGCGCGTGCGGCACCGGATAGCGGCTGTACTCGACCAGCGCGTCCACGACCTGCTCGGCGTCGTGCCCGGCCGCCCGCGCGTTCCACAGGCCCAGCGGGGTCACCCGGTAGGTGTGGATGTGCTCGGGTGCCCGCTCCAGCTCGGCGAAGGGCGCGATCGCCCGACGACAGTCGTCCGCCCGCTCGTGGTCGACTTCGAGCAGCAGGGTCTTGTCGGACTGGACGATCAGAGGACCATTCACGCGCGGCACCCTTTCCCTTCGGCCCATGTGGCCATCGCCATGGCGGCCGTCGTCACGGACCAAAGTTCCAGTGTGCCTCATGCGCGAGCGATCACCTTCGCCGTTCGATGGAACGTGCACCGCCGGTGACCGGCTTCCGGAGATGCCTGATCGTCCGGTGCAACCTTGGGTCCGTTTCGGGTGTCATGTCCGAGGGGGCCACGGACGGGCGTGGCCCCGGTGGGGAGGCTGGGGTGACGTCCGTACGCATCTGGGGTACCGGCGCGGGGGCCGTGGTGGTGCTGGTGGCGACCGGGGTGTGGGCGCGTGGGTCCAGCGCGGTGGACGCCGGGCTGTGGGACCAGGTGCGTCCGGTGATCGAGGCGCGGTTGGTGACGCAGTCCGCCGGGACCGGGGCCGGGGAGAGCGAGCACGCTCTCAGGTCGCGGTGGTTCTGCCGGGCGGAGGTGCTGGACCTGGAGGAGAGCGGGGGCCGGGTGCGGGCCGGTATCAACACCCTGTGTGAGGAGTACGGCGAGCGCGCGGGCGCCCTGGTGCTGTGCAGCGGTGCGGAGACACCGGAGGTGGTGCGGCTGGAGAGGGACCCGGCCGACGGTGGCTATCGCGTCGTCTCCGAGGAACAGGCGCCGGAGGACGACAGCGCCGAGTGGGAGGAACACCACTTCAGCCACTATGCGGCGTCCCGCCTCGACCGGGGTATGACCTCCACCGGCCTGCGCACCGCGGCCCGCACCCACTTCGGCCTGCCGGCCGACTCACCGGTGCGGGACTGTTAGCAGGGGCGAACCGTGAAGCGCCCCGAACCGGAACGCCCCTACAGGGGCGCTGGGGGAGGAACTGCGCGACCGGCCACGACGGCGCCGCGGACGGCCTTCTTCGGCCCGGCCGCCCGACGCTCCGGTTGGGGCTGCCGGCCCGAGACCGAAGCGCCCCTGTAGGGGCGCTGGGGGTATCCCCGGCCGAAGGCTGGGGGGAGGAACCGCGCGACCGGCCACGACGCAGCCGCGGCCGGACGACGGCGCATCGCTGCCTTTCCAGCGGCCGGCGGGGCGGTTCAGTCCTCCGCGAGTTCCGCCACGCCCGTCACCCGGTGCAAGGGATAGGTACGCACCTCGTCGGCCGTGTGGTCGTACGCCGTGACGAAGCCGCCCTCCACGCGGATGGGAGCGATGACACGCTGGCTGGCGGTGCCCTCGGCGTTCACGTACCCGATCCAGAGGGTGTCGCCGGTGAGGACGGCGGCCTGCATGGTGGCGAGGGTCTCGGCGGCGGTGGTGCGCGGGAGTTCGCCGCCCCTGACCGCGGCGCCGCCGCCCTTGCGCGGGGTGGTGGCCGCGAGGTCGCCCGCGCGGATCGCGCGGATCGCCGCCGCGAGGAGGGTGGAGTCCGGTGGCGGCGGGCCGTCCGGGACCGGCTCGGGGGCGGTGCGGGGCGGGGTGCGGTGCGCGTGGGCGCGGGTGATCAGGACATCGCCCTCGGCGGACTCGGCGGCGGGCGCGTAGCCCATCGCGCGCAGGCCTTCCAGGAGGGCGGCCGGGTCGGCCTGGGTGGCGAGCACCGTCGGGGCCAGGCGGCGCAGGCGCAGGCCCGAGGCCCGCTTGTCGGCCATGATCTCGTTGAGGACGGTGTCGTCGTCGCAGCGGACGTACGCCGATGCAGCGCCCACCCGCAGGTGCCCGTGCCTGCGGGCCACGTCGTCGATCAGGTACGCGAGCGGCTGCGGGACCGGTGTGCGGGAGTGGGTGGCGAGGAAGGCGTGCAGGTCGGCTGCGGTCTGGCCGGCGTCCAGGGCGCGGCGGACGGAGGCGGGGGTGAAGCGGTAGACCGTGGCGCCGCCCTTCGACTCGACGTCGGCGAGGATGCCCAGCGCGTCGGCGAGCGGGCGGCGCAGCGGGCCCGGGGCGACCGCGGTCAGGTCGGCCTGGAGCAGGACGTGGTCGAGGGGCTCGGGCAGGAGCGGGGCGAGCAGCCGGCCGGCGGCCGCGGTGGCGACGGCCTGTTCGGGCGGGGAGAGGGGTTCGAGTGCGGGGGAGAGGTGGTGACGGTGCACCGGGAGCTTGTCGCCCGGGCCGGACGGCTCCGCGGCCTGGCCTGACGTCTTCCCCGCGGCCGGTGCGCCGAAGAGCGCGCGGCCGTGTGCCGACAGCGCCCCGCGCCCGGTCACGCCCAGCAGCTCGGCCTCGGACAGCGTCCAGCGGGCCAGCCGGGTGCGCAGGTCGTCGCCGTTCCCCCACGCTCGGCTTGGCTCGCGCGGGGGGACCCCCACCTGGGGGCCGCGCAGCGGGCGTTCCCAGCGCAGCCGGGCCAGCACCGAGTCGGGGGCCGGGGCGGCGCCCTCCGGGAGCGCGGCGAGGAGGGACAGCACCCGGTGCCGTACCTCGGGCGCTGCGGAGCGGTCGAGGCCGGGGCCGAGCGCGGACAGGGCGCGGTCCTTGGCGTCCCGGCCCCCGACCAGGCCGGAGACGCGGGTCGCGGTGAGCCAGGCCTCGGCCAGCTGGGCCCAGCGCTCGGCCGGCGGGCGGTCCAGCCACTCGTCGTAGGCGGGGGTGGCCGCATAGCGTTCGTCGGCCTCGCCGTCGGAGGCGAGCAGCCCGGCCGCGTAGGCCAGCTCGACCCAGAAGGCGGCGACCGGCTCGGGCACGTCCAGGGCGACGGCCGTCCGCTTGAGGTCCCGGACGCTCAGGCCACCGGCCCGCAGCACCGCGGGACCGCCCTCGTCCCAGTCCTTCAGCAGCTCCTCGACGGTCGCGAGGGTGGTGTACGCCTGCCCGGCCGCGGTCGCGTCCACAACCTGTGGACGGTGGACGGCGGCAGGCTCGACGGCCGGTGGCACGGGCTCCGGTTCGCGGTGGGCGCGGCCCTCGCGCAGGTGCAGGGCGACCTCGCGGGGCAGGACCACGGTGCCGGGCGCGGTCGGCAGCAGCAGCCCGCGGTCGAGGAGCCAGCGCAGGTGGGCGGCCGGTTCGGGGGTGATCTGCCCGTACGGCGGCCCCCAGACCAGCCGGGAGAGGACCTCGCGGGACTCGGCGGGCGCGGCGGCGAGCAGCTTCGCCATCTTCTTCCGGTGGCCGAACAGCTTGGTGAGCGCGTCCACCGCGGAGACCGAGTCGTGCGTGGAGGGCAGCCCGGCGGCGGCCACGATCTCCTGGATCCGGCCCGGCGACATCCCCGAGGTGGCCTCCCGCACGGCCGGGCCGAGACCGGTCGGCGACGGGTGCTGCGGGGACGGGGCGAGCACCTCGCGGGCGGTCCGCACCAGCCGCAGCCGGTCATCGTCGCCCCACACCAGTGCCTGGTCGCGGAGCGCGGCGACGGCCCGCGGCAGCTCGCCGGCGACGGCCGCATCCCCGCCGTCCCCGGCCATCAGGCCCAGCAGTTCCCGGTAGGACGCCGGGTCGCCGGCCACCGCCAGGGCCTCCGCGGTCTGCAGGGCGAAGCGGTCCAGCCGTTCCAGGGCGCGCAGCACCGAGGCGCGGGTGCCGGCCCGGGTGGCGAGCTGGGTCAGGTCGGTGGGGACGGGGGTGATGAGGTCGGGGCGGGCACGCAGCAGTACGGCCAGGGAGGCGTCGTCCCTGGCCCGGAGCGCCTCCGCGAGGGAACGCGGCGGGGTGGCCGGGTTGCTCATCCGACCCACGGTAGCGGGTGCGGGCCGGGCACCGGGATCACCTGTCCCGCGGCCGTTTCTGTGTGAGGGGCAGCCACGGGGCGAACGGAACGTTGCGGAGTTGTCCGGCGAATGAATTTCAGCGGGAGGATCACGGCACCCCTGGCAACACTCGGCACCCGGTCGTCACCCTGGGCTCCCTGACCACCGCGCGACGGCAACTACGCGGTGGGACACGGCGATTCGGGGGATACGGTCGTGCGAACGCTCGGCGTCGAACTCAACTTCAACAACGTCGTCGCGATCTTCAGTGTCGTGATCCCGGTGCTGGCGTTCTTCTGGGAGTTCGTCGTCATCCGCCGCAAGCGGCTCGGCTACCGCCTCCAGATGGACACCCTGGCCACGGACACCGCGCACGCGCCGAGCGCCGACGTGCTAGCGCGGATGCGGGACGACGGCCACGAACTGGTGGAACCCTCGTTCGTACTGGTGCGGATCGAGAACGCCGGCTGGCGGGAGATCGTCCCCGGCGACTACCTGACCCCGCCCGACGACCGGACCGGCATCCGGGTGCTGTTCCGCGACCGCCGGGTCGTCGGCATGGCGGTGACCGAACTCAGCCAGCCCACCCTCCGGCACTTCTTCGTCACCACCCGCGACGGCAGGACCCAGGAGACCGAGGGCTTCGGGAAGGACTGGGAGGACGGTGTCGGCGTCATCCGGCTGCCCAAGGTGACGCTGAACCCCGGCGCCCACTACAAGATCCTGGCGGTGCTGGAGCGGCGGGGCGGCAGCGAGCACGCGCCCTTCCCGCCGCCGGAGTTCCAGGCCGCGGTGACCGGCGGCATGGACCACTCCTTCGCCTGGGTCCGCTGGCTGGCCCGGCTCAAGCTGGCCCACACCGAGAGCCACACCTTCGCCTCCCGGCCGGCCGTGGGCGGTCTGGCCCTGCTGGCGGCGGCGGTCCTCGTGCAGGCGAGCCTGACCCTGTTCTTCCCCGCCAAGCCCGCCCCGCTGGACTGCGCCGGCGGCACCCTGCACCTGTCGGGCTCGACCGCGTTCGCGCCCGCGGTGACGGCCGCGGCCAAGCAGTACACGAAGCTGTGCGCGGCCAAGGGGGCGGACATCCCCATCGACGACGGCACCTTCCAGAGCAGCACCGACGGCCTCACCACGCTCCAGCAGGCCGGCAAGAGCGCCGGGATCAAGGGCGACGAGGGACTCGGCGACCACATCACCTTCACCGACGGCCCGGCCGAGGGCGACCACGCGCAACTGCTGCCCCGGCCGGTCGTCTACTCCCTGTTCACCCTCGTCGTGAACGACGCCGCCGACGTCCACAACCTCTCCCTCCGGCAGGTCCGCGACATCTACGCCGGCAAGGTCAGGAACTGGTCCCAGGTCGGCGGCCACGATGTCCCCGTCCACCTCGTCAACCGGCACCGCGGCTCCGGCACCCGCAACGCCCTCGAACAGCGCGTCCTCGCGGGCAAGTCGGTACCGGAGGCCGACGTCAACGACTGCGCGGCGCTGAGCCCGGACAAGTACGGCGTCTGTGAAGTCACCACGACCGACACCCTCCTGGCGGCCGTGAGCGCGGACTCCGGCGCCCTCGGCTACAGCGAGGTCAGCAGCGTGCCGGCCGGCAACCTCGTCAAGCTGGACGTCGGCGGCATGTCGCCCACCCTCGAAGGGGTCGAACAGGGCACCTACCCGTACTGGCAGACCGAGTACGCCTACACCTACGGCGAACCGCCCGCCGGCTCCATCGCCGCCGCCTTCCTGCGCTACCTCACCGACCAGGGCGGCAAGGACATCCTGCGCGAGTACGGCAACCGCCCCTGCTCCGAGACCCGCTACCCGCTGGTGTGCAGGCCGACATGAGCCGTGGCCTGCGCTACCGTCGTTCCGGCGGAACAATCCAAGGCAACGTACCGGCCCCGGAGGGGACTTCGTGGGTATCGAGAGTGATCAGGTCGTCTACGAGTATCTGAGCCGCGTCGGGGACATCGCGCACCAGCGCCAGTTGTCGTCGGCCGAGCGGATGCGGCTGGTCTCCGGGCTGCGCAACGACATCGACCGGCAGCGGGCGAAGGCGACCGTCGACAGTCCGGCCGCGGTACGGCGCATCCTGGACCGGCTGGGCACGCCCGACGAGGTCGTCGAGGCGGCGGGCGGTACGACGGCGAGCGCCGCACCGCGGCCGCATTCGCCGGCGGGCACGGTCCCCGTCCAACGGGACGCGCAGCCGCCGGTACCGGCCGCCGAGGACCTGCGGCGCGTCGTACCGCGCCCGCGGCCCGCGGAGCCGGACGGTGTGGCGGCGCCGCCGGACTGGTGGCGGGTGGACAGCAGCCCGTTCGGGGACGGCGACGGGGTGCCGGGGTTCGTCGGCGGGGTGGAGATCCCGGAGCTGCTCAGCAGGCCGCGGCTGCGGAAGGCGGAGCCGCCGGAGGAGCCGGCCGAGCCGGAGGCGGCCCCTGTGGTGGAGGAGGCCGCGCCGTCCGGCCGCCGCCGGATCCGCGTCGTCCCGCGCCCCGCCACCGGCTGGAGCAACCCCCTCCTCCTGCTCGCCGCCGGCGCGCTCGTGGTGGGCGCGGTCCTCGGCAACTGGTTCGCGCTCGTCCTCGGCTGGGCCATCGCCTACGGCTCCCGTCGGCTCACCCCGGCGGAGACGAAGCTGGCGGTGATGTGGGTACCGGGGCTGTCCGTCGCGGCCGGTCTGGTGTGGCTGTGGGGCCGCAGCGCGGGCCGGTGGGGCGCACCGATCGCCCAGGGGCAGATGAGCGGTGCGGTCGCGGAGACATGGCCGTGGGTGGTCCGGGGCGCTGCGCTGGCCTCGGCCGTTTTTGTGGTCTGGCGGTCACAGAGGACGCGGTAGGGGGCGGGGCGGCCTGTTGTCGGGCGGCCGCAGGTGCGTGGGGCTGGTCGCGCAGTTCCTCCCCCAGCCTTCGGCCGGGGGTACCCCCAGCGCCCCTTTGGGGCGCGCTGCTCGGCCGTGTCCCAAAGAGCCGCGGGCAGTCGTGCCGCTGGGGCGACGGGGGTCCCCCTGCGCGAGCGAAGCCGAGCGTGGGGGAGGGTGGGCGCGGGCGGCGCCCGGCAAGCGCCGGTAAGCGTCCCCACCCGGCCCCACCCGGCCCCACCCGGCCCCAGCCCCCCACTCACGGCACCCTCCACCCTGCACCCCCCACCCTGCAAAATGGCCCCTATGACTCCTCGCCCCCTCACCGTCGGCTTCGATCTCGACATGACGCTCATCGACTCCCGTCCCGGAATTCACGCGACCTACCTGGCGCTCGCCGAGCGGACCGGGACGTACATCGATGCCGATCTGGCGGTGACCCGGCTGGGGCCGCCGCTCGCCGAGGAGCTGGTGCACTGGTTTCCGGCCGAGCGGATCGCGGAGGTGAGTGATCTGTACCGGGCGATGTACCCGGAGATCGCCATCGCGGCGACGCCCGCCATGCCGGGTGCGCGGGAGGCGATCGCCGCGGTGCGGGACGCCGGCGGGAAGAGCGTGGTGGTCACCGCGAAGTACGAGCCCAACGCGAAACTGCACCTGGGCCGCCTCGGCATAGTCCCGGACGCCGTCGTCGGCGACCTGTGGGCCGAGCAGAAGGCGGTGGCGCTGCGCGAGCACGCCGCGGGCGCGTACGTCGGCGACCACGTCGGAGACGTACGCGGGGCACGCAAGGCGGGAGCCCTGTCGGTGGCGGTGGCCACCGGGCCCTGTGACGCCGAGGAGCTGCGCGCGGCCGGCGCCGACGTGGTGCTCGCCGACCTCACCGAGCTGCCCGCCTGGCTGGCCGGCTACCGGGAGGACGCCTCCCGCGCCTGACGGCGTCCGGCCGCGACCGACTGGAGCACTCCGGCGGCCGCGACCAGGAAGCCGACGCCCATGAGCATGCTCAGCAGGTACATGTACGTCGGAAAAGGCTTCGCACCGAGGAACAGCGGTATCACGGTGACGAGTGTGGCCACCGTACCGATGAAGAAGACCACGGCTCCGGCACGGACCAGTCGGTCACCGGGCCCGGTGGAATTCGCTTGGGTTTTGTCACGCACTCGACCAGGGTAGTTCCCTGCCCGAAGGAACAACCGGGCGACGTCTTGTCACGCGCCCGAAGACCATTAGCCTTGGTACCGGCGGGTCGTGGTCGACCCGCCCGAGTGCTATCAAGGCCCGTTCCAGAGCTGTTGCATTCAGAAGTTTTCCGAGCAGTTTCCGACGAGATACGAGGACGAGGACAGACGTGCCTACCGGCAAGGTCAAGTGGTTCAACAGCGAGAAGGGCTTCGGCTTTCTCTCCCGCGACGACGGCGGTGACGTCTTCGTCCATTCCTCGGTTCTCCCCGACGGGGTCGACGCACTCAAGCCGGGCCAGCGCGTGGAGTTCGGCGTCGTCGCCGGTCAGCGTGGTGACCAGGCACTTTCCGTGGTCCTGCTCGACCCCACCCCCTCGGTCGCCGCCGCCCAGCGCAAGAAGCCGGACGAGCTCGCCTCGATCGTGCAGGACCTGACGACCCTGCTCGAAAACATCACGCCGATGCTGGAGCGCGGCCGTTACCCGGACAAGGTCGCCGGCGCGAAGATCGCCGGGCTGCTGCGCGCGGTCGCGGACCAGCTGGACGTGTAGCCGCGCGAGCGGCATATGCCTCTCGGAGCGGGTAAGTCCCGTGCGTTTTCCTAGGGGAAATCGAGTGCGTGCGGGCCGAGGGGCGGGACGAGTCCCTCGGCGGCCGCGCGGGTGAGCAGTCCGCGCACCGCCGCGTAACCGTCCTCGTCGAGTTCCGAGGTGAACTCGTTGACGTAGAGCCCGATGTGCTGGTCGGCGACGGCCGGGTCCATCTCCTGGGCGTGTGCCATGACGTACGGCCGGGACACCTCCGGGTCGTCCCAGGCCGCGTGGACGGAGGCGCGGATCGAGTCGGCGAGGCGGGTGAGCGCCTCGGCGCCCAGCGAGCGCTTCGCGATGATCGCGCCCAGCGGGATCGGCAGGCCCGTCGTGTCCTCCCAGTGCTCGCCCATGTCCGCGAGCTTGTGCAGGCCGTAGTTCTGGTAGGTGAAGCGCGCCTCGTGGATCACGAGCCCCGCGTCGACCTTCCCGTCCCGCACGGCCGGCATGATCTCGTGGAACGGCATGACGACGATCTCGCCCACGCCGCCCGGCAGCGTGTCCGCGGCCCAGAGGCGGAAGAGCAGGTAGGCCGTCGACTTCTCGCTCGGCACCGCGACCGTACGGCCCGTGGGGTCCGCCCCGGCCTCCCGGGTCAGCACCAGCGGCCCGCAGCCCCGCCCCAGCGCGCCGCCGCAGGGCAGCAGCGCGTACGCGTCGAGGACGTACGGCAGCACGGCGTACGACACCTTCAGCGCGTCCGACTCGCCGCGCTCGGCCATGCCGTTGGTGATGTCGATGTCCGCGAAGGTCACGTCGAGCGCGGGCGCGCCCGGGATCCGGCCGTGGGCGAGGGCGTCGAAGACGAAGGTGTCGTTCGGGCAGGGCGAGTACGCGATGCGCAACGGGTCAGCGGTGGTCATGTGGGTTCCAACTCTCCAGGGCGGGCACGAGCTTCCCGAAGGCCTCGGTCAGGGCGGCAAGGGCGTCGCCGATCCGCCAGGCGGCGCGGTCGCGGGGACCGACGGGGTTGGAGACCGCGCGCAGCTCCAGCACGGGCACGCCGTGCGCGGCGGCCGCCTCGGCGACGCCGAAGCCCTCCATGGCCTCGGCGAGGGCGCCCGGGTGCCGGGTCCGCAGCGCGGCCGCGCGGGCGGCGGTTCCGGTCACCGTGGAGACGGTGAGTACCGCTCCGGGGCGAGCCCCGGTGACCTGAGCTGTCACTCGTACGAGTGAATTTGGTGGGCGGTGGCTGACGGTCCCGAAGCCCAGCTCGGTGACCGGCAGAAACCCGTCGGCCGTCTCGGCGCCCAGGTCGGCCGCGGTGATCTCGTCGGCGACGACCAGCGAGCCGACGGGGGCCTCCGGCTGGAAACCGCCGGCGATCCCGGCGGAGACGACCAGCGCGTAGGGGCGGCCGTCGAGGGCGGCGGCGGTGAGGGCGGTCGCGGTGCCGGCGGCGGCCAGGGCCGGACCGACCCCGGCGGCGAGGAGGTCGTACCCCCCGGCGGTGCGCAGCAGCGTCGCGGCCGGCAGCCGTACCTCTTCCGGACGGGTGAACGTCCGGGCCACCGCGTCCCGTTCCGCCGGGACCGCGGTGGCTACGAGGATCCGCGCGGCGGACGTGGTCAGGCGTCCTTCTTGAGCTTGAAGGACCACAGGCCCAGCACCGACTTGTCGCCCTCCTTGATGGAGACGAGGGTCGAGTTGCCGGAGGCGCCGTACTGGGCGTTGAAGAACACGCTGCCCGGGATCGTGCGGTAGGTCTTGGAGCTGGAGTCGGTGAGCGCCTGACCGTTCATCAGGATCGTCCAGCCGTTGTCCGCGATCTTCGGGTCGACACCGAAGCGGACCGTGTCGTCCGGGTCCACCTTGATGGACTTGATCCCGGTGTCCTTCAGGCACTTGGTGAGGGATTCCGTGTCCAGGGCCTTGCCGTCGTTGTAGCAGGTGGCCTCGGAGTTGACCGAGGACGTACCGACGGTGATCGTGGCGATCGGCGTCGGCTTGTCACAGGCAGACAGGACGAGCAGTCCGGCGGAAACGGCGCCGGCGGCGGCGACGACGCGGCGGCGTCGCGAGCGGGATTGCAGCGTGGTCATGGCCGAAGGCTATCGGGCGCTCCGGGCCGTCTCCCCATGTGGGGTACGGCGTGCCCGGTTCGTTACGCCACTCGCGGGTGGGGGCGGGTGCCGTGCCGGGCGGAGCTGAGCAGGCCGCGCAGGGTGGCCAGCCAGCCGGCCGCCACGATCGCGGCGGCCACCACCAGTCCCAGGGTGCCGTTCAGCGGCATCACGATGCCCACCGCGCCGCCGAACACCCAGGCCACCTGAAGCAGCGTCTCCGAGCGCGCGAACGCCGACGTACGCACCAGTTCCGGCACGTCCCGCTGGATCAGCGCGTCCAGGGAGAGCTTGGCCAGCGCCTGCCCGAAACCGGCCATCGCCGTCAGCACCGCCACCAGGAAGGCGCCGAAGAACAGCGCCGCGACGACCGCCGTGCCCAGCACCAGGGCCACCGCCGCCACGATGATGATCTCCGGCGCCCGGGAGCGCAGCCACGACCCCACCGCGGTGCCGAGCGCGTTGCCGGCGCCCGCCGCGACCCCGACGATCCCGAGCGACACGGCCGCGCTCTCGCCGGTCAGCGGGTGCTCGCGGAGCAGGAACGCCAGGAAGAAGATCAGGAAGCCGGAGAGGCAGCGCAGCGCGGCGTTGGCGCCCAGCGCGTGGGTGACGGCGGGCCCGACCGTCCGCAGCCCCGGCCGCTTCGTCTCCTTCCGGAGCGGGCCGTGCAGGTGGTCCTCGTCGGCGGCGAGCAGCGCCACGTCCTCGCCCTTGGCGGAGTCCACCTTCGGGGGGAGGGAGAAGGAGAGAAAGGTTCCCGCCAAGAAGATCACGAAGGCGCCGTAGAGCGGCCACGGGTCGCCGATCGCGTGCAGCCCGGCCCCGATCGGCGCGGCGACCCCGGTGGCGAGCAGCCCGGCGAGGGTCACCCGCGAGTTGGCCTTGACCAGCGAGAACCGGGGCGGAAGGAGTCTGGGCACGACGGCACTGCGCACCACGCCGTACGCCTTCGACGCGACCAGCACCCCGAGCGCGGCCGGATACAGCTCCAGGCCGCCGCCGGCCACCGCGCCCGCGATGATCAGCGCGAGCAGCGCCCGGGCGAGCATCGCGCCGGCCATCGCGGCCCGGCGGCCGTGCGGGAGGCGGTCGAGGAGGGGGCCGATGACCGGGGCGAGGACGGTGAAGGGGGCCATGGTGATGGCGAGGTAGAGCGCGACGCGGCCGCGGGCCTCGTCGGTGGGCACGGAGAAGAACACGGTCGAGGCGAGCGCGACGGTGATCATCACGTCCCCCGCGCCGTTGACCGCGTGCAGTTCGATCAGCTTCCCCAGCCCGGACTCGCCGGCGCCGTGCGCGTGGGTGGCCTTGCGGATGCCGCGGGCGGTACCGGTCACCGGAAGGTGCAGGGCACGACCGACCGAGCGGACGGCACCGCGCATCCGGCCCGCACCGCTACCGACCCCGACAGCGCGTTGGGGTGACCTCGCGGTTGCCACGTGCTTCATAGTGCCCTGCGAGTGCAGTTCCTAGTGCACTTTGTGACCAAGCGAGTCGTGGGGGACCGGGGGTGGGGACGCTCACCGGCGCAAGCCGGGCGCCGCCGCGCCACCCTTGCCCGCGGCTTGAAAGAAACGGCCGGGCCAGCGCCCCTTCAGGGGCGCGGGGAACTGCGCGCCCAGCCCCCACCCACCCGCACCCGTCCCACAACCGCCGGCACCCCAGAACACCCCCCACCCGCACGTCAAAACCCTCTGGGGCCCCACCCCCGCAAGCTCTCCCACTCGCACGTCAAAACCCTCTGGGGCCCCCGCAAGCTCCCCCACCCGCACGTCAAAACCCACCGGGACCCCGTTCCCGCCGCCTCTCCCACCCGCACGTCAAAACCCACCGTCGCCGCCCCGGGCCGTCTCTCCCACCCGCACGTCGAAAACCCACCGTCGCTGCCCCGG
>NZ_JAEKKT010000271.1 GCF_019510245.1 Streptomyces sp.
GCATCCTCGTCCCACCTGGGCATGCATGTGTCACCCAAGAGAACTGCCGCCGTGCGAAGCCAACTTGCACAGCTCTTGCACAACGACCGGGGGCGGGAGGGGCGGAGTGAGACGATGGAACGCAACGGGCGTCGAGCGGGGAAGACGTACAGGATGAGCGCGATCAGGATTCCCGGACCCGGTACGAACGTGGCCGTCTGCCGCAAGGCGCGCGGCCTCAGTCAGGTCGCCCTTGCCCGGCGGGCGGGTGTGTCGGTCTCTCTGCTCAGCAAGATCGAGATCGGCGACCGCGCCCTCACGCAGGCCATCGCCGCCTCCCTCGCACAGGCCATGGGACTCACGCTCGACGAGCTGCTGGGCACGGAACCCGTCGCCAAGACGGACGAGGCGAACCTGGCCGCCCTCAACTACGCCATCCGGCGCTTCGACATCCCGGACGCCCCGCCACCGCATCCCGAGGACCTCCCGCGCGAACTGGACCGGCTGAACGAGCTCCGCTACCGCACCGAGCTGGGGGCAGTCCTCCAGAAGTTGCCCGGGGTGCTGGCGAAGTCGACCAACTACGCACACGCCACGCAGTCACCTGACGCGTGGACCCGGGTCGCCGACACCTATTCGGTGGTGTACTGGCTGGCGGCCCGGTTCCGGTGGATGCACCTGGCCGAACTGGCCGTCATGAAGCAGAGGCTGGCCTCGGAGCGCGCGCACCCGATCGCCGCCACGGTGGCTGCCCGGGACGAGGCCGGGACCTTCCTCAATTCAGGAGACTTCGCGGGCGGAATGGCGATCGTCGACCGCGCGATCGTGCAGGCCGAGTCGACGCTTGAGGGACGTGACCGCGCGTTCGGTCTGGGCATCCTGCACCTGCGCGGGCTCACGCTGGCCGGTCGGCTCAAGGACGAGGCCGCCGCCGGGGAGCATATCCGGGCGGCATGGCGGACCGCCGAGGAGTACGGCGCAGACGCCGACGAGCACGGCATCCACTTCGGGCCGGACCAGACCGCGACCCACGCCATCTCGACGTACTCCGACATGGACCAGCACCGCCGAGCGCTGGACACGGCTGACGACCTCATCCGGGAAGGCACCTCACTGCCCGCGACCCGCATCGGTCCGCTGCACATGAACCTGGGACGGTCGCACCTGGCCCTGGGCGACCGGGATTCCGCCCTCGAAGCCCTCGAAGCAGCGTGGAACATCGCACCCGAGATGGCCCGCGTCCACCCGACGAGCCAGGAGCTGATGCGCGTGCTGACCTCCCTGCACCGCCGCAGCAACCCGAGGCTGACACGGCTGGCCAAGCGGGCTGGGGTGCCTTTCTGACCCCAGGAAGCCAAGCCGACGCAGCCCCTGCCGACGACGGTCTGTCGACGAACCCACTGGATAGATCGCCGAAACCGCACCGGAGTATGAGGCGGTCCTCAAGGTGCAGTCCCAGCAGGGGTGAGGTGGCCTGAGCGCCACGGCGGCCGCGAGGAGCCGCAATGTCACCACGCCAAGCGCACCTGCCCTGGGCATCAGCATCCCCGCGAGGGCCCCGCCGAACTGCACGGAGATCCCTCCGGCGAGGACCAGCCCGGCGGGCCCGAGCGCGCCAAGCCGGCCCGGGAGGCCGGAGGTGGCGGGCGCGGACACCGGGGCGGCCGTGGACGTCGGCGCCGACTGCGAGGTGCTGGGGTGGTCAGGGGCGGTCCTGGAGATTCATTGTTCATTATGACGCACTTCTCAGTCCAAAGTAATGGACTGAGACAGGTGCGTGAACCCTTTATGGTGCTGTCCTGGACGGTGAGATGCCGGGCCGGCGAGGAAGCCGAGGGGTACGCGGCCGCCGCACCGGAGCCTCGGCCGGACGGGCCGCCGCCGTCAAAACCCCATGAAAGGTGCGAGCCGGGTCCGGTGAGGGCATGGACGCCACCACCGAACCCGGCCGCCTCATTCGGCGCGAGGTAGTCGACCTATGTGTCGATCAAGACATCCAGATCACTAAGGGCGTATTCGCCGTAGTCGAACGCCGCCGCCAGTTGCTTGAGCGAGGTGTACTGCGTACTCGTGATCGTGAATTGGTGCGGCGCCCGTGAAGCCTGCGGCAGGGCACGCAGCAGAAACCGGAAGGCGAGGTCTGCCGTACACGACGCAACCGCCACCAACAAGGCGTCGCTCACATCGGAGCCGAGGCGTGACTGATACTCGCGCACAACTGTCAGCACTTCCGAAGCGAGTTCCGGCCTATCCAGGAGATCCGTCGGTGACAGCTCCGTCTGCACGGTCTCTGCCGACAGCCGGATGTCGCACAGTTGGACGATCTGCCGCATCCACGCCTTCCCGTCGGCCACCTGGGCCAGAGGGTAGAGATAGGGCCCAGTTTCGGTGCAACTCTCCCAGATCGCCTCGATCTGTGCGGCCTGTAGACCGTCCGCGAGCCGCTGGGCGTCTCGGCGTACGAGCATCACGCCCTCGGGGCTGAGACCCGACAAGTGGTAGGTCACCACATCGGCCGGGGTCGGGCCGACGAGATAGGCATCCTGGTGGAAGAACTCTGTCAGCCAGGGAAGGCCAAACATGAACTCGCTGTACCGTGCTGTCATTCTTCACTTCCGTCACGACGGGTAGGCCGTCAACACGAAGAAACCACTCTTGTGCCCCTCGGCGCGCTTGAGAATGATGGTGAATCTGTTGCCAGCTTGGGTGATTTTCTCATCCGCGTGCGCGACCCAGCCGATGGATTCCTTTGCCCCGAACGTACCGGTGATCACCTTCTGTGGCGTCTTTTCCCTTGAAAGCCACTTGCTGATCATTCCCGCCTTGTTCACCAGCGCGTAGTCCACGACCTGCTGGGCGGTCTGGAGGTCGACGAACACGCTGTTGACGTCTCCCTTGCCTTCATCCCGCTTCTTCTTGGCCAAGGCGATGGCCTCGTCCTCGTTCGGGTCCACGTGTTCGTCCAGAGTGTGCGCCTCGGAGAACTTCGCGTCATCGGCGATCAGGTCGGCGCAGTTGTGCACCAGCACGGGAGTGGCGCCAGCGAGTACGTAGAAGGCGTGAAGGTCGGCGACGCTCAGGTCGAACACTTGACGGGGAGCCAGGTTGTCCCTGTCCTTCAGCGCGGTCACGGTCCGCGTTGTTCCGGCCCGCGTCCGCAGCCGGTAGCCGGCCTTCAGATCGGAGGCCAGCGTCCAGCCCCGCCCGACGACGTAGAAGCGATGACCCGTCGTGGTGGAGACCTGCTCGCCGGTGTCCACCACGACGTCCACGAGGTGCTCAGTGTCGTGACGGAAGGTGCGTGTCACGGCCCGGGCCTGGGGTGAGCCCACGCCTCCGTCGCCGGCAGCGACTACGTCACCTGGGTGGAGGTCGGCGATGTCCTTGGTGGAACCGTCGGCCATGAGGACACGGGTACCGGCCGGGAAACTGTTGACGCGGCAGGTCGTGACCAATTCCTCGTAGATGTCGAAGGTGCGCTCGACGCCGGCGAGCGTCGCGGCATCAACATCCAGGCCCTTGAGGGCCCTGAACGCGTCTTCGACGCCGACGCCGGTGCGCAGTGCCGCGTCGAAGGCGCGGATCGCGTCGATCGCCTCCCCGATCTTCTTCCCCGGCAGGAAATTGGTCGCTGCCCATGCGCAGCCGCCAGCGCTGCCGTGCCAGCAGTCCACGAAGTCCTGGGCGAGGATGGCCCAGGCGACCTTCGCAATGATCTTGGAGATGCCCTCGATCAGCTCCAGCTTGGTGAAATAGCGGGTGATCTGCTGGGACAGGTTGGTGAAGGTGTTCGTGCCGACGAACACCGTGTCCTCTTGCGGGCAGCCGGACTCCGTGGCCGGGACGTCCGGGTTGGTGCACACGTAGAAGCTGACAGTGGCGTTGAAGTGCAGGGTGAACTGCACGGTGCAGCCAGAGAATCCGACGTCGATGACGCAGTCGTTGTCCTGGTGAGGATCTCCGATCGGATCGATCTTGTCGACGACGTAGAAGCTGTTCGCCACCCCCGTTCCCGCACCTGTGCCGACCTGCTGGTTGGCCTGTGCGTTGGCCGCCTCCGTGGCCGCCTGCTGGGCGGATTCGGCGTACTTCTGGGCGTCCTTGGCGGCTTCCTCGGCCGCGGTGGCCTGGGCGTCGGCGTCCTTGGCGGCGGCCCGGGCGTCCGTGGCCGCCTGTTCCGCCTGGCTGGCGGCATCGCGGGCGGCCTGGGCGTCGAGGGCGGCGGCGTCCGCGGAGTCGCGGGCCTGTGTGGCGTAGCCGTCGGCGCGGCCGGCCGCGTCGTCGGCGGCCTTGGCATCGGCGGTGGCCTGCTGGTCGTAGGCGATGGTGCGGGCGAGGGACTGGGCGGCCTGGGAGGCGTATCCGGCGGCTTCGGCGGAGTAGTCCAGGGCCTGCTTCGCGGAGGCGCGGGCGTCGGCCGCGTAGCCGGCGGCTTCGGCGGCGAGGGTGTAGGCGGCCTTGGCGTCGCCGGTGGCCGCGTTGGCGGTACTCGCGGCCTGGGCGGCGGCCTCCTGGGCGTTCTGGGCGTGGGCCTCGGCGACGGCCTGCTGCTGCTCGGCGATCGTCTTGGTCGACTGCCCGGTCAGGACGGCGAGGCCGGCGGCGGAGTCGGTGGTGACGTAGGGGGCGCCGAGCTGGACGGCGTCGTTGGCGGGAGCGGCCACCTGGACGGCGGCGTTGCCGGCGTCGACGGCGGCCTGGGAAGCGGCGTAGGCGTGTCCGGAGGCGATGTTGGCGCCGGCGATCGCGGTCTGGGCGGCCGTGTTGGCCGCGTCGGCCTGTGACTTGGCGTCGGCGGCGTGCCCCTCCGCCTCGTCGGCGAGTTTCACCGC
>NZ_JAEKKT010000068.1 GCF_019510245.1 Streptomyces sp.
AGAAGCTGTTGTCTTTTCGATCTTGGGAGATGCACGTCGAACGGAAGTCCCGATCGGGTGGTCGCGGGCGCTGGACGCATACGAACAGGGCCTCCTGAACAGCTCGTTGGTGTCGAATCACCGAGCAGCAGGAGGCCCTGGTGCAGCAGTCTTGCGTGCCGATGGCCGGGCAGTCCAGCGCGGTCACCTGGGAGTGTGACTGTCTGGCTCATCGGTTCGGAAACGCCGCTGACAACGGGACGCGGCAGCCGCACTACCCGACGGACATGACGGACTGGGAGTGGGCTGTGGTCCGCCCGCTGCTGCCGGTGCCGGGCTGGATGCGCGGCCGGGGCGGCCGGCCGGAGGGGTACTGCCACCGGGCGATACTCGATGCGATCCGGCATCTCGTGGGCAACGGGATCAAGTGGCGGGCGATGCCCGCCGACTTCCCGCCGTGGGACCGGGTATACGCATTCTTCCGCCGCTGGCGCGACAACGCCCTGGTCAAGGAGTTCCACGACCGGTTGCGCGGCCGGGTGCGCGAGGAGTTGGGGCGGGACGCACAGCCGACGGCCGCAGTGATCGACTCGCAGTCCGTCAAGGCGGACGCCGTCGTCGGCGCGGACAGCCGGGGCTTCGACGGCGGCAAGCTGGTCGACGGCCGCAAGCGGCACGTCGTGGTCGACCCCCTCGGCCTGCTGCTGGGCGTGATGGTCACCGCCGCGGATGTCGGCGACCGCACCGCCGCCCGGGTCCTGCTTGAGCAGGTGGCAGAGGCACACCATCGCCTGGCCCTCGTCTGGGCCGACGGCGGCTACACCGGCAGCCTCGTCGAGTACTGCCTGGCCACGTTCGCCCTGGTCCTGACAATCGTCAGACGCAGCGACGACAAGCGCGGCTTCGTGGTGGTCCCCAAGCGGTGGATCGTCGAGCGCCTCTTCGCCCACCTGATGCGAAGCCGCCGCCTGGTGCGCGACTTCGAGCGGCGCACCACCAGCGCCGAGGCGATGGTCTACTGGTCGGTGATCGCTCTCATGTCCCGCCGCCTGGCCCGGTCACGCCTGCCGCGAGGGTGAACCGGCCCGGCTGCTGCTCGGCCAGCCAGCCGCGGGCCACCAGGCGTTTCGCCTTCGACCGCAGTGCCTCCACCCGCGCCGGCACCACGTCCATGCCGAACAAGGCGGCCATCTCCTGGCAGGTCAGCGGCCCTTGACGGAGCCGAGCCCGGTCCGCGAGCGCCGTCAGGATGCGCTGGTAGTCCACCGACAGCACCGACCAGGCCAGCCCCTGCCGCCACACCGGCACCTGCGACTTCGGCTTCGCCCCGTCCCGGAGCGCCGACTGCACCTCCGCATCCTGCGGGTCCTCGGTGACCTCTGCCTCGGCGGGGGCGCCGTCGTCCGGAGCCAGCACCGAATCGACCCGTCTGCGGGCGATCGTCCACTCCCGCCACTCCAGCTCGGCCGCAGCAAGCTCGGCCTGGATGCGGTCGGTCTCCTCTTGCAGCCCGTCGACTCGACGCCGAGCGACGAGTTCGTGCTGGTCCAGCAGTCCAACAACCGACGGCATCCGCGACCTCCCTGGGAACGACGACCCGACAGGCCACCACTCCCACGAACCAACACTCCTATCCTCGACCAGCGGAAACGCGTCGATCACGTCCGGAAAGACAACAGCTTCTGAGAGCGTGACACCTCCACCGATCCCCGAGCGCTTCAACCGCGTTCCCGCACCAGGTCCGGCGGTAGATCTGACCCTGTCGGTAAATGCGACAAGGGGCCTACCCGGTAGGGAGTTGATGGGAGGCTGGCGCTTTCCGGGAGGAGCCTGTGCATCCGGACGCGTGATGCTCCGGTCCGCCCTCCGGCCGCCCCGGACCGCATGACGAGTCGACCGCTGATGAGGAGCTGCGAGCTCACGGGTATCGCTGAGTAGGTCCATGCCGGCAGGTCGGCCGGATGCGCAGAGTACGCCGAACGACCGGAGGAGCCTCATGGCCCGGCACTGGGCGGGTGCCGGCATCGGCAAGGCCCGCTACCACACCGTCGTCCAGGACGCCGAGGGCGAGGTCCCTCACAACGATGTCGTCTTGCCGCAACCACTTCGACAACGTGACGGGATGGATGCCGAGCTCCACCGCCGTCTGTTTGGCCTGCTTGCCGGCGCGGATCAGCGCGATGGCGCGCGCCCGGAACTCCGGAGGATAGGGACGAGGCATGGCTGTCCGCCTTCCGTGAAGGGCTGTCAGTTAGCCACCAGAACTGGAACCTCAGAGGTGGGGCAGGTCAAGATGTCACCCGATCGTGCGGCAGACCCTTGTCACCTACGACAGCACCGGCGTGACGGTCCCCGAACCCGGCACGGCGGTAAGCGTCGACGCGATGTCCACAGACGGTACGAGCCACGGTTTCACCATGGAAGTCACCGCCGATGGCACCGTCTCCTACGACCTGAACAGCGCCAGCGTGGAATTCGACGCTACAGGATCCGACAAGGCCGACGTTCTGACGAACCCTGCCAAAACAGCTGGCGACCTGTCAGCGGAGTCGGACAGTGTGGACGCCGACGCTTCCGACGCCGGCACAGCTGCCGAGGTGGCGGATGTGGACGCCGCAAGCTCTCCCGGTGCCTGCAGTGACGGTACGTACGCGACGAAAGACCAGAAGGAGTACGGCACTCATAACTGGTACATCGGCGACGGTGGCCTCCCCGCAGGACTGTCCAAGAATGACGCGCTGTGGTCCTTCTATGAGGCCCTGGACAACATCACCGAGTGCAATAACAACTGCGGCTACAGCGACCAAGTCGGCGCGCACCAGGCCAACTTCCTCGACTGCACGAGCTACGAGGCCGACGTCAACAACCGCAACCAGTGCACCTCCCGGGACGGGCTGAGCACCTGGGACGCGGGCGACCTCAAGAGCGAAACCGCCGCCATCACCTGCTCGTGGACGTGACCCACTCCCGGCGTCAAGAACGACCTGCGCGAAGCCGACGTCCGCTTCGACACGGCGGACCACGACTTCACGAACAAGCCGACCGCCAGCTGCTCGAACAAATACGACGTCCGCAGCGTCGGTACTCATGAGGCCGGACATGTCTTCGGACTGAAGGACATCTACGGGGCCCACGACAACCTCACCATGTGCGGCAGCTCGATCTTGTACTCGACAAGGGCCAGGACGCTCGCCAAGGGTGACGTGCTCGGCCTCCGCAACATCTACTGAGCCGGAGCATCCGCTCCAGGAGGAGGCGCGTCGATGAAAGCCGCACTCACGGCCGGCAGGACCCGATCGGTATGGGCGCTGCTGGCGACGGTCACGGCCACGATGTCCGTCGCCTGCACGTCATCGGGCAGCGCTGGCGGAGAGTCCGCGTCGTCCTGCGCGTACCGGGTCCAGTACGGGAACCGGACGTACTCGGGAGCGGAGGCCAAGGGCTTCACGCTCGGGGACAAACTCCGTGCCGCCACGCTTCCGCCCTGCGACGACACACCGAACAACGCCAGCGGCGGTCAAACGACATCGACCTCGACCACCGCCTACGAGATCAAAGGAGTGGATCCCAGCATCGCCATCGCTGTGGAGCAGCCATCCGACGACGTCATCTTCGTCAACGTCGACTCCGACAAGAAGCTGCCTGAGATCAAGAAGCTGATCCACGGTTCCTGATAACGAGCGCGGGGCGCCACCACAGAAAGGGCGCCCCGCACTCGTCCCGAATCCGTCCTCCGTGCCCGGAGAGACGACGTTCAGCTCACGCTGTCGATCTTGAGACTGAAAGACTGGCTCGCAGACCCGCCGGCATTCGAGGCCCGGTCTGATGCCTGGGATGACGAGTGGGTCCGGGGCTGTTCAGGCGGCCTTGAGGGCCTTGCCTGGCCGTGGACGGGCCGCGGAGGGGTGGACGGCCGGCCGGGTGAGGCGTCGAGTCATCGGCCAAATCGCTGCGAGGTTGATCATCGCCTCGGAACTCTCCGGGAGCGCTCGTGTTCGCGGACCAGGCGCCGGGCCCGCATCACCCACGCACAAGATCGTTCCACCAGGTCCGCGCCCTGCATCTGACCAGCTCAGGCCGATAATGGAAAAGCCTCAGTGTGGCCCGGATAACACCACCTACGAGATGGCCAAAATGACGCGCGCAGGTTCAATCAGCGAGCCCTCGTGCTAGCGGGAAAATCTTCCAGAAAGCGGCTTTCTGGGTTTATTCCGGGAACCATCTGAGATAGTATGTAGAATTATGGATCCAAGCCGAGGCAGAGTCGTTTTCGCCGACGCCGGTCGCCATCGGGCATCGCCATGATCTGGGAAATACTGGTCCTGGGTTTTGTACTCAGTCTCGACAATTTCCGGGTATCGATCGCGCTCGGCACGGTCCCATTCGGTTTGAAGCGCGCGGTGCAGGTGGCGCTGACCTTCGGGCTGATGGACGCGATTACGCCCCTGGTCGGGCTGTTGATCGGTCACCAGATCGGGGAGTCCGTCGGGGACGTCGCCGATGTGGGGGGCGCCACCGCGCTCGGCGGGTATGGTCTCTACCTGGTCATCTCGGCCCTTCGGAACCCCGAGCCGGACGAGTTGAACCACCCGTGGGCGTTGTTCGGCATCCCGTTGACGCTGAGCCTGGACAACTTGTTCGCCGGGGCGAGCCTGGGGGCCCTTGGGCTCTCCCCGTGGTTCTCGGCCGCCGTCTTCGGTGTCATGACGGCGGCGTTGTCGCTGGTCGGGCTGCAGCTCGGACGTGTTGCGGCGCGTCTCATCCGGATCCGCTCGGACCTGCTGAGCGGGGTCACCTTGATCATCGCCGCTGCGGCGCTGCCGTTGTGGTCCGGTGGCTGAGCCGACCGGGTCGGTGCGCGCGGGGGACCAGCAAAAGATCGTCGTCCCGCGAGTCGGCGTTGGCGGCCTCGACGGCCTGGGCGACCAGGTCGTGGTCGGGCGACAGGTAGCAGACCGGGTCGGTGCGGGCGGCGTCGCCGGTGAGCAGGAACGCCTGGCAGCGGCACCCGCCGAAGTCCACCTCTCGCCGGAAGCAGCTCCGGCAGGGCTCCGGCATCCAGTCGGTCCCCCGGAACGCGGTCATCACCGGGGACTCGGCCCAGATCCACCGCAGCGAGTCCTCCCGCACGCTGGCCCGCGGCAACGGCAGGGACTGGGCGGCCGGGCAGGGCAGAACGTCGCCGTTCGGCGTCACGGTCAGTTGTCGGGAGGCCCAGCCGCCCATGCAGGGCTTCGGGTAGCGGCTGTAGTAGTCGGGGATGACGTAGATGACGTCCATGCGATCCCGCAGCCGCTCGCGGGCGGCCCGCACGACGGTCTCGGCCGCCTCGAGCTGGGCCCGGCTCGGCAGCAGCGCGTCACGGTTTCGCCAGGCCCAGCCGTAGTACTGGGTGTTGGCCAGCTCCAGCCGGTCGGCGCCCACCTCCTCGGCCAGCCCGATCACCTCGGCGACGCGGTCGATGTTGTGCCGGTGCAGCACCACGTTCATGGTGAGCGGCCAGCCCAGCTCCTTGACCACGCCCATCGCCTCGATCTTGCGCTGGAAGGACGGGGTCCCCGCGATCCGGTCGGACACGGTCGGTTCGTCGGCCTGGATGCTGATCTGCACGTGGTCCAGGCCGGCGGCCCGCAACTGCTCGGCCCTCGGAGGCGAGAGCCCGAGGGCGCTGGTGATCAGATTGGTGTAGAGGCCCAGGTCGTGGGCGTCCGCCACGATCTCCGCCAGATCGCGCCGCAGCAGCGGTTCCCCACCGGACAGATGACACTGCAGAACCCCGAGGTCGCACGCCTGGGCGAGCACCCGCCGCCACTCGTCGGTGGCCAGCTCGTCCTGGTAGCCGGCCATGTTCAACGGGTTGGAGCAATACGGGCAGGCCAGCGGGCAGCGGTAGGTGAGCTCGGCGAGCAGGCCGTACGGGCTATCCATCGCTGAGCTCCAGCCAGCGCCGGGCGACGAGCCGGTCCAAGAACTGCCGCACCTCGTCCTCGGGGACGGTCTGGTAGCGGGCGCCGAGCTCGGTCACGATCTCGGCCACGGTGTGCCGCCCGTCGCACAGCTCGAGGACGGCCGCGCCGCTGCCGTTCAGCACCACCACCGTCTCGGGGTGCAGCAGGACCTTGCGCTGCCTGGTCCGGCAGAAGGTCAGCCGGACATGGCGCGCAAGCCTGGGCCGGTCCGAGCCGGACACGCCGGGTCGGGTCCTGGTTCTGGTCGGGGTCGTTCCGGTATGGGTCGCGTGCATGGTGGTCACTCCGGGTAGGCCTGGTCGATGGCGTCCATCAGGCTCCACAGGACGTCGCACTTGAACGACAGCGCGTCGACGGCGCGCGCCTGGGACTCGGCGGAGAGGCAGTGCGCGGTGACCACCTCCAAGGCGTGCTCGCAGTCACGTGGAGCCTGCTCCAGGCGGGCACGGAAGTAGACAAGGCCCTCGGGGTCGATCCACGGGTACCACCGCTCGAACGCGGCCAGCCGCGCGGCCATCAGGTCGGGCGCGAACAGCTCGGTGAGCGAGGACGCCACCGCCTCCACCCACGGCCGGGTCCGGGCGAAATTCACGTAGGCGTCGACGGCGAACCGCACCCCGGGTACCAGGTGCCGGTGGTCCTTCACCTCCTCGCGGGTCAGCCCGGCGGCCTCGCCCAGGCGCAGCCACGCCTCGATGCCGCCCTCGCCGCCGGCGTTGCCGTCGTGGTCGATGATCCGTCGGATCCAGCGGCGGCGGACCTCGAGGTCGGGGCAGTTGGAAAGGATCGCGGCGTCCTTGCGGGGGATGTTCTCCTGGTAGTAGAAGCGATTGGCCACCCAGCCCCGGATCTGCCGGCGGCTGAGCCGGCCCGCGTTCATCCGGACGTGGAACGGGTGCTGGTCGTGGTAGCGCCGCGAGTGGGCCCGCAAGATCTCGACGAAGCCGTCGGCGCCGGTTGTGGTGGTCGTTGTCATCACGGCTCTAAACCTGGACCTCGAGGCCGTCCATGGCCACTTCCATGCCGCTCTCCTCCACGGTACGCCGCTCGGGCGCGCCCTCCAGGAGGACCGGGTTGGTGTTGTTCATGTGTACGAAGATCGTCCGCCCCACACCCAGCGACGGGAGCTGCGCCAGGCTGCCGTCCGGGCCGTCGATGGGCAGGTGGCCCATGTCCCGGGACGTCTTGCCGGCCAGGCCGAGCCGTACCAGCTCGTCGTCACGCCAGCAGGTCCCGTCGATCAGCAAGCAATCGCAGCCCTCGATCTCCCCGTGCAGCGCCGGTGTCAGCGATTGCACGCCTGGCAGGTACACCAGAGTCCCGCCGCTGCGCTCGTCGGCCAGCCGATAGCCCACGACGCGGCCGTGGTCCATCCCGGTTGCGAACCGGTCGCGTTTGACGGTGGGCACGTCGAAAGCCCGGCAGGACAGACCCTCCGCCAGGGCGAGGTCGGCGTCGGGGATCACCGCATGCCACTCGACCGGGCAGTAGCGCTCGAGCGTACGCAGGATCCCCGAGCCGTCGAACAGGGTCTTGCGCACCGCCTGTGTGGCGTACAGCCGCAGGGCGCGGGCCTCGCGCAACAGCAGCAGGCCCAGCGTGTGGTCCAGCTCGGCGTCGGTGAGCAGCACTGCCTCCAACGGTGTCGTCCGGTCGTCGCGCGGGTGCAGGCCTGGGAAGACCTCGATCTGGGCGCGTACGTCGGGCGAGGCGTTGATGAGGAACCACCGTCGTCGGTCGGCACTGACCGCGACCGACGACTGGGTGCGCGCGAGGCCGGCCCCGGAGCGGACCGCGGCGCACACCGGGCAGCCGCAGTTCCACTGCGGGGAGCCACCCCCCGCCGCCGAGCCCAGCACTCGCAGCAACACGCTGGCACTTCCGTTCATCGAGGATCCGGGTCCGTGAGGATCCAGGTCCGTCGTCGGCGCGGCCGTCCGTGGCCGTCTCGAACCTTCGGAGGGCGCCGGACCAGGTCCGGCGCCCTCCCACCTCCGCTAGTCCTCCAGGTCCTCCAACTGAGCGAGGTACATGGTCACCTCGGCCGCGACTGCGATCTCGTCGAACTCGGGTGTCTCCCACACAGCGAGCTGAGTCTCCATGGAGTCACCTCCTCTCTGGCGGATGCGGCAGGCTCCGGTCAGCGCGCTATGACGGTTCCGGGAGAGCGAAGACGAGCAGGGCGCTTCCGTGCCCCGCGCCGAGCATGCCGGGGAGGAACCCCTCGGCCCAGCCACCCCAGCCGACCGGTACGGCGACGTACTGCCTGCCGTCGACCATGTAGGTGCTCGGGCTGCTGTGGTGGCCGCTTCCGCACTGGAACTGCCACAGCTGCTCCCCGGTGCGGGCGTCGAGCGCGTTGAACTCCCCGGAGGGCTCACCGGCGAACACCAGGTCACCGCCGGTGGCCAGCACCGAGGCGCACATCGGGAGTTCGTTGCGCCAGCGCCACTTCTCCTCGCCGGCGGCGTCGAAGGCGCTGATGGACCCCGCCATGTCCTCGATGTCCACCTGAACGCCCGCACCCCAGTACGGGATGCTCTCCTTGAACTCCCGGCGTCGCCGGGTGGCCGTGGCGCCGGTGTCCTGGACCGGGACGTAGAAGAGCCCGGTCTTCGGGCTGTAGGCCGCATGGGTCCATTCCTTGGCGCCGGCCGGACCCGGGTAGAAGTGGACCGGTTCTCCCTCCTTGTCCGGGTACATCTTCGCCGTCACCTTGCCGTCCCTCGTGATCGCTCCCCATGTGATGCGGTCCACGAAGGGGGTGATCCCGACCCTTTCGCCGTTCGTGCGGTCGAGGACGAAGAAGTAGCCGTTCTTGTCGAAGTGCGCGAGCAGTTTGCGCCCGTCCTGCTCGAACAGGATGCACTCGGCGATGCTGTCGTAGTCCCACACGTCGTGCGGGGTGCACTGGTAGTGCCAGCGGATCTGACCGCTGTCGACGTCGACGGCGATGACGCAGTCGGTGAAGAGGTTGTCGCCCTCGCGTACCTCTCCGTCGAAGTCGGGTGCCGGGTTGCCGGTGCCGACGTACAGCAGGTTCGTCTCCGGGTCGAAGGTGCCGGTGACCCAGCAGTTCGCCCCGCCGCGTGCCCAGGCCTCGCCTTCGGCGGGCCAGGTCTCCGATCCCGGCTCCCCGGGCTTCGGCACCGTGTAGCAGCGCCACTGGTGCTCGCCGGTCTCGAGGTCGAACGCGTCGAGGTGGCCGCGTACGCCGAACTCGCCGCCGGAACTCCCGACGATGACCATGTTCTTCACGATCAGCGGGGCGAGTGTGGCGCTCTCCCCGGCCCGGACGTCACCGTAGGTCTTGTCCCAGACCCGATGGCCGGTGGTGGCGTCGAGTGCGAGCACACGGGCATTCGCCGTGACGAAGAAGACCTTCCCCTGAGCCACGGCGACCCCTCGGTTCACGTTCCCGCAGCACAAGGAGACGTCGAAGGGGACCGCATGCTTGTACCGCCAGATCTCCACACCCGTCTTCGCGTCAAGGGCCCAGACCCAGCCGTCCCAGCCGGAGAGGAACATGACCCCGTCGACGACGATCGGGGTGGCCTCGAACGAGTAGGTCGACGCGCCCGCGATCAGGCCGGTCGTGCCGGCCTGGAAGACCCATGCCGGGACCATGCGCTTGACGTTCTCCGTGTTGATCTGATCCAGGGGGCTGTACCGCTGCCCGTTGTAGGCGCCGTAGTAGGTGAGCCAGTTCTGGGGTTCCTCGCGGGCATTGAGGATGCGTTCGTAGGTGACTCCGGCCACTACCGGCGGCGCGACATCCCCGCCCGCGGTCTTGCCGGTCAGGCGTCCCTGATCGACAGCAACGCCCGCGTCCACGTAGTCGACGGTCATTTCCTCCACCTCCTGCTTCTTGCTACGGCCGCGGCTGTTCGGGACGGTCGAGGCGAGCCTCCGGCGGAGCGTCTCCCAGGACGACGATGGCGCCGGTCAGCCCTCTGCCCTCGTCATTGCCCGTGGGCGAACTGAACCAGTAGTAGCCCGGCCCGTCGAGGTTGAGGGTCGCGTGTCCGCGCGAGTGGTTCACGAGCCAGATGAACTTCCGGTCGCCGTTGCTCGGCAGGAGCGCGCAGTGCGTGTTCATGTCGTCATTGATGATCTCGAGTTCGATATCGCCTCCATGGGGCATGACCAGAATGTCGGGATCCCAGGTCAGCTCATCCGGGTGGATGCGAATGGTGGCCTCCATGTGGCCATCCGATTTCTCAGTGGCCTGTCCAATGCGTCCGGTTCCCAGCACTTGCCCGAGCGCTGCCTTGTTCTGTGCGTCCAACCCGATCTTGTCCAGCAGGTCGGACCGCTGCTGCGCGGTCGTCATCGGGGCCTCACTCTCCTCATCCCGAATCCCTGTTTTTCGGAAGAAATGTTCTCCGAATCAACTTTGGCATTTCCGCGTCGAATGAATCACGCCGAAAAGGGAGGGAATTTGGTATTCAATAAACACGCTACGCCGGATGAATCACACCGCCAAGCGCGAGCGCCAGTCCGGGCTGCTCATGCCGTTCGTCCGCGACCGGCTACCGTTCGTACCCCGATGTGCCACCGTTGGGAGAAGCCGGACCGCATCGAGCGAGGTCGTACCGGTCGAGGTTCATGACCTTGGCCCACGCGGCAGCGAAGTCCTGCACAAACTTCTCCCGTGCGTCGTCGCTCGCGTAGACCTCAGCGATGGCACGCAGCTCGGAGTTCGAGCCGAAGACGAGGTCGACGCGGCTACCGGTCCACTTGACCTCGCCGGTAGCGCGGTCGCGGCCCTCGAAGGTTTCCGCGGTCGCGGATGTCGGCTTCCATTCCGTGCCCGTGGCGAGCAGATTCACGAAGAAGTCGTTGGTCAGCGACCCGGGCGCCGAGGTGAAGACGCCCAGCGGCGACTGCTGGTAGTTGGCGCCCAGCACCCGCAGGCCGCCCACGAGGACGGTCATCTCGGGCGCGCTCAGGTTCAGCAGGTTCGCTCGGTCCACGAGCAGGTGCTCCGACGGCAGCCGGTTTCCCTTTCCGCGGTAGTTGCGGAACCCGTCCGCGGTCGGCTCGAGCGGGGCGAAGGACTCCGCATCGGTCCACTCCTGCGTGGCGTCCGTGCGTCCCGGGCTGAAGGGGACCTGGACGTCGTGGCCGGCAGTCTCGGCGGCCTGCTCGACGGCTGCGGCTCCGCCAAGCACGATGAGGTCGGCCAGCGAGATCTTCTTGTCCCCGGTCTCGGAGCTGTTGAAGGACTCCTGGATCCCCTCCAGGATGTGCAGCACTTGTGCCAGCGTGTCAGGGTCGTTGACCTCCCAGCCCCGCTGCGGCTCGAGGCGGATGCGCGCGCCGTTCGCCCCGCCCCGCCTGTCGCTGATGCGGAACGTCGAGGCCGACGCCCACGCGGTCGAGACGAGCTGGGAGACGGACAGCCCGGAGGCGAGGACCTGCCTCTTGAGCGCGGCGACGTCAGCCGCCCCGACGAGCTCGTGGTCCACGGCGGGGACCGGGTCCTGCCAGATCAGCGTCTCCCTGGGGACGAGCGGTCCGAGGTAGCGCTGGATCGGGCCCATGTCGAGGTGCGTCAGCTTGAACCACACCCGGGCGAACACATCCGCGAGGTGGTCCGGGTTCTCCAGGAAGCGTCGCGAGATCGACTCGTATACCGGGTCCAACCGCAGCGCGAGGTCCGTCGTCAGAATCGTCGGGGCGTGTGTCGTCGATGGGTCGTGGGCGTCCGGCACGGTGCCGGCCCCGCCGCCGTCGCGGGGGATCCACTGCCACAGACCGGCGGGGCTCAGCTCCAGGTCCCACTCGTACCCGAACAGGGTCTCGAAGAAGCTGTTGTCCCATCTCGTCGGGGTGGGTGTCCACGTACCCTCGAGCCCGCTGGTGATGGCGTCCGTGCCCTTTCCGGTGCCGTAGCTGCTCTTCCAGCCCAAGCCCTGCTCCTCAAGGGTGGCGCCCTCGGGTTCGGGGCCGAGGTGGGCGTCCGGGTCGGCCGCGCCGTGGGTCTTGCCGAATGTGTGGCCGCCCGCGATGAGCGCGACGGTCTCCTCGTCGTTCATCCCCATGCGCCGGAACGTCTCGCGGATCTCCCGGGCGGCGGTGAGCGGGTCCGGGACGGTGTTCGGCCCCTCCGGGTTGACGTAGATGAGGCCCATCTGGACGGCGGCCAGAGGGTTCTCCAGCTCCCGGACGCCACTGTGGCGTTCGTCGCCGAGCCAGGCGCGCTCGGGACCCCAGTAGACGTCCTCGTCGGGCTCCCAGACGTCCTCCCGGCCGCCGGCGAAGCCGAAGGTCGTGAAGCCCATCGTCTCCAGGGCACGGTTGCCCGCGAAGATCATCAGGTCGGCCCAGGAAATCTTACGGCCGAACTTCTTCTTCACCGGCCAGAGCAGCCGGCGCGCCTTGTCGAGGTTGCGATTGTCCGGCCAGCTGTTCAGCGGCGCGAAACGCTGCATGCCGGCGCCCGCGCCACCGCGGCCGTCGTCGATGCGGTATGTACCCGCACTGTGCCACACCATCCGGATCATGAGCGGCCCGTAGTGGCCGAAGTCGGCCGGCCACCACTCCTGCGACGTCGCCAGCACCTCGTCGACGTCCCGCGCCAGGGCGTCGAGGTCGAGCGTCCGGAACTCCGCGGTGTAGTCGAAATCCTCGCCCATGGGGTCGGCCACGGCGGGGTGTTTCCGGAGAATCGCCAGGTTGAGCCGGTTCGGCCACCAGTCGCGGGTGCTCGCGCCGCCCATCGCGTGACTGCGGTGCCCGGCCGAGGCAGAGAGGCCGAGGCCGCCCGCGCCCCGGACGTTCATCTCGCCGACAACGGCGTTCGGACTGTCGCCCACGGGACTCTTCCTTCCGGGAACAGCGGTCGCCAGGCCACTCAGATGTCCAGCGCTCGGCGCACGGCGGGCGCGTTCCGCCGGGAAACCGGCACCATCTCGTTCGCCCGGTCGTCCATGACCAGAGACAGCTCGCCCTTGGGCCCGCGCTCTATCTCCAGGATGCGGCTGAGGTTGACCACGTACCGGCGGTGCACCCGCAGGAAGCCGACATCCGCCAGCTCACCTTCGAGCTTGTCCAGACTCAAAGAGGCGGCTCGCAATCGCCCCTGATCGGTGGAGAGCCACACATCGTTTCCCTGCGATTCGGCGAAGTGGACTTCCGGCAGCCGCAGCAGAACCATCCGGTTGTCGCGCATCGCGACCAGTCGGCGCGGCTGCGCCCGAGGGTGCGCGGCCTCCTCAGCCTGGGGCAACGGCGCCCCGTCGGAGGCACCGAACGAGACCAGGGTCCCGATCACGTGTCCGGACGAGAAGACGGGTCGCATGCTGATCGATGTCGGCTCGTCGGCGAGGTGGGCGAAGATCTGCGTCGAGCCGACCCAGTCAGGATTGTGGGCTGCCTGCCTGGTGGCATACCGGGCGGCTGTGATCAGTTCGGGCAGTCCTGGGTTCCATCGCAGTGTGGGGTCGACCGCCGGGGTGCGAGCCGGGACGCCCAGGAGCACGCTTGCCATGTCGTCGGCGATCACCACCTTGCCCGCGGCGTCCACCGCTGCGAGCGCCGCACTGGAGCGTGCCCTCGCCTGGGTGTAGGTCGCGACCAATTCGGCACCGCTGTCCCGGGCGCGCCTCTTCAGCGGGTACTGGGTCATGGTGGCCGCGTTCGCCAGCCAGCTTTCCGCGGACGCGGGAAGCCGGCTGCGCCAGCAGCAGATATTCAGGACCGCGATCGGTTCTCTGGTCACCACGTCGCGTACCGCGATGCCCGCGCCGACCCAGTTGTGGAGCGTCTGACACCAGTGCTCCGCGCCCCTGATCGGTACCGGGCCGTGCGCCTCGAGCGCCGTGCCCATGCCGTTCGTACCGACCGCGCACTCGGACCAGCAGAACCAGGGCGCCAGATTGGAGTCGCCCGCTCTGGCGAGCGTAGCTTGATCACCCCACTCGGCCAGGATCCGGCCGGTGGCATCGGTGACAGTGACGACGCCACCGAGGTTGCCCACTTCATGTGCCACGGAGGCAGCACGAAAACCCAGCTCAGCGAAAACGACATCGTGCTCGGGCGTATGGCTGGGCTCCGCGACGGCCACCGGAGCCTCGGTGAGGTGAGGATCGACCCGGTATTGCTCTCGGCAGCGATGCCAGGAGATCGCCACCAGGGGCCGGACATCCGGAACCTGATCCTCGCCCTGCACGAACCGTTCCCACGCCGCGAGCACGGTGCCGCCGGCCAGGTTCGCCGCGCCGGGCTCAAGCCGATGTACATCCCTCATGGTTCAGAACCGCCCTTGGTCCATCCCCAACGCCCGACGGCGTGCGGGCTGTCCGCGCCGGTCGCCGCTCGTCGCGGCCGGACCTGTGGCGGACTGGGCCCCGCGTCGCGCGTCGTCCCGCTTCGTCACTCGTTCCAGGCTGTGTCACAGGCCTGCACTCCCCACCCTAGGTACCGTAGTCGGCCTGCGCACGTCCCTCTCCAGGCCGTGTGCGCGAAATGCCACTTCCTGGCCGGCCCTGGGCAGCGACCCGTCACTGAGCCACAAGGGTTGTCGATCTCCATCACCTTCTTCGGATGTGACCATCCGACCGGGCGGAAGCAGGCCATCAAGGCTCGATCGGGATTCAGGATGCATGAGCCGGATGCTAGTGCTGCGACCAGGGGGTATCACTGAGAGGGTCCGAGCGCTCGCTCCCGGTACTCCTGGAATGCCTCCCAGCCTGACGTATGCCCAGGGGTTATCAGGTCCCCATTCGCACAGTCGAGCACTTTGCACCGCAGAGCCTCGGCAAGACGGAAGACGTCCGGCAGCACGTCGCCGCCGGAGCCTCGGATGTGGAGCATGATCGAGTCCACCGGATCTTCCGACCCGATGTTGAGTTCGACGGACCAAGTCGGGCCGGAAAGCTCGCACGGTCCTGGAGCTGCTCGGGGATCTGTCCGCTGTCGTGCAGGCCCTGCCGCCGTCCGCCGCTCTGGTGGAGCTGAAGGGGGCGGTGCGCTATCACGTGGCCGGTGGGCGCTGGCTGGCGGAGGTGGCCCGGTCGCGGTCGGTGGCGCGGCTGGGGGTGGATCTGCAGATCGGGGTCGCGAGCTCCTGGACGGTCGCGGCGACGGCTTCGGCGCAGGCGCCGGCGTCGGGCGGCATCGTGGCGGTGGCCCCGGAGGACACCGTGCAGTGGCTGGGCGCGCTGGAGGTAGAGGCGCTGCACGGGATCGGTCCCCGGCGTGGGGCGGTCCTGCGCAGGTACGGCATCGACACGGTGGCGCGGCTGGCCGCGCTGCCGACGGGGACGGTGCAGCAGATCCTGGGAGCACGTGCCGGGCGGACCGCTTCGGAGCGGGCCCGCGGCTGGGATCCCCGCCCCGTCACCACCGCCGCCCTGCCGGTGTCCGCGAGCGTCCGGGCCCGTTTCGAGCGGGACCTGCTGGACGGGTCACAGGTACGGGCCCGGCTGCTGGTGCTGGTCGTGCGACTCGGCGTCACGCTGCGCGGCCGGAGCCAGGCCGCCCGGGCCCTCACGCTCACCCTGCACTTCGCCGGCGGCGCGCGGTGGGAGAAGAGCCGCCGTCTGCGGGAGCCGTCCGCGCACGAGGACGACCTGCGCACGGCGGTCTTCCAGCTGATGGACGCAGCCGGTCTCCAGCGCGGGCGGCTGAGGGGGATCGTGCTGAAGGGCGACGACGCGGTCGCCGCCGATACCGCGGCCGAGCAGCTCAGCCTCGATCCCCGCCGCGAGGCCAGGCTGGTCGTGGAGGAGGCGGCCGACCGGGTCCGCGCCAAGTTCGGGTCCCACGCGATCGGCCCGGCCGGCGCCGCCCGGCACGCCTCCTGACCGCCGCGAGGAGACGGCGAAGCCTCCGGGGCCAACCGGCCCCGGAGGCTTGTCCCTTGCTCCGCAGACCCGTTCAACGAACGGGGTCTGTCGGCGTCACGCCGCAGCGGCCTTCTTCGCCAGCGCCACGAGCGGGGAGCGCTGGCCTTTCTTGACCGCGCGCAGCTTAGGAACAATTGGACTGTCTCAGAGGGCCTGCCGTCTCAGCCGAGACCAGGGCGTCGAAGCGTTGGCACCGGCCGGACGACCAAATGATCTGTCTCAGCGCGAATTGAGCAGCTTCATCCCTTCGTGGCGGAGCAGAGAGTATTGGTTGACGAAGCCCGTCAACCTGTTCACCGTGTCCGTGCGGAACAGGGATGCGGTGCGTCCGGCGCAGTGATCGTGCCCGTCGGGCTCTCCGTCGGCGGGTTCGCAGTGCCAGCTGCTGGTGAAGCCGAGTCGGGGTCCCGGTGCTGTAGCTCCTGTCGGAGCTGGGCCAGTGCCCGGTGCAGTGTGCTTTTGACCGTGCCGGGCGCCATGCCAAGGGCGGCGGCCGTCTCGTTGGTGGACATCTGCTCCCAGTGGCGCAGCACGACGACAGTGTGGCGTAGCTGACGCGTTTGTTTATTGATCTTGGTTGTGTCCTGGTGTTGCTCAGTTGTATTGAGCGGTAGGTCTGTTCCGTGGGTGGGGTTTATGCGGAGTCGAGTGTCCGGCGCCGGAGGATACGTGGGCTGAA
>NZ_JAEKKT010000151.1 GCF_019510245.1 Streptomyces sp.
GCGTCGAGACGATCATCTTCGGCCCGGCCGACTTCATGGCGTCGATCAACATGAAGTCGCTGGTCGTGGGCGAGCAGCCGCCCGGCTACCCGGCGGACGCCTACCACTACATCCTGATGAAGATCCTGATGGCCGCCCGCGCCAACAACCTCCAGGCGATCGACGGCCCCTACCTCCAGATCCGCAACATCGACGGCTACCGCGAGGTCGCCCGGCGTGCCGCGGCGCTCGGCTTCGACGGCAAGTGGGTGCTGCACCCGGGCCAGGTCGAGGCGTCCAACGAGATCTTCTCGCCGTCGCAGGAGGACTACGACCACGCCGAGCTGATCCTGGACGCGTACGACTACTACACGTCCGAGGCGGGCGGCAAGAAGGGCTCCGCGATGCTCGGCGACGAGATGATCGACGAGGCCAGCCGCAAGATGGCCCTGGTCATCTCCGGCAAGGGCCGGGCCGCCGGCATGCAGCGCACGTCGAAGTTCGAGATCCCGGAGGCCTGAGGGCGATGCAGTTCGGACGCACGTACGAGGAGTTCGAGGTCGGGGCGACGTACAAGCACTGGCCCGGGAAGACGGTCACGGAGTACGACGACCACCTGTTCTGTCTCCTCACCATGAACCACCACCCGCTCCACATGGACACGAACTACGCCGAGAAGACGACGGACTTCGGCAAGAACGTGGTGGTGGGGAACTACATCTACTCCCTCCTGCTCGGCATGTCCGTCCCGGACATCTCGGGCAAGGCGATCGCCAACCTGGAGATCGAGTCGCTCAAGCACGTGGCGCCGACCTTCCACGGCGACACGATCTACGGCCAGACGACCGTGCTGGACAAGTGGCCCTCCAAGTCGAAGGACGACCGCGGGATCGTCTACGTCGAGACCAAGGGCTACAAGCAGGACGGCACGCTGGTGTGCATCTTCCGCCGCAAGGTGATGGTGCCGACCGAGACGTACATCAAGGAGCGCGGCGGCGAGCAGCCGAGCCGCCCCGAGCTCAAGGAACAGGGGAAGTAAGCGATGGCCCGTCTCGCCCAGACCGCCGGTCTGACCGACGTCCAGCAGGAGATCCTCTCCACCGTCCGCGACTTCGTGGACAAGGAGATCATCCCGGTCGCCACCGAGCTGGAGCACCGCGACGAGTACCCGCAGCAGATCGTCGACGGCCTCAAGGAACTCGGCCTGTTCGGCCTGATGATCCCCGAGGAGTACGGCGGCCTGGGCGAGTCCCTCCTGACGTACGCGCTGTGCGTCGAGGAGATCGCACGGGGCTGGATGTCCGTCTCCGGGATCATCAACACGCACTTCATCGTGGCGTACATGCTCAAGCAGCACGGCACGCAGGAGCAGAAGGACCACTTCCTGCCGCGGATGGCGGCCGGCGACATCCGGGGCGCGTTCTCGATGTCCGAGCCGGGCCTCGGCTCGGACGTGTCGGCGATCACCTCGAAGGCGGTGAAGGACGGCGAGGAGTACGTCCTGAACGGCCAGAAGATGTGGCTGACGAACGGTGGCACCTCCTCCCTCGTGGCCGTCCTGGTGCGAAGTGACGAAGGACACCCCGAGGGCACGGCCCCCCACAAGTCGATGACGACCTTCCTGGTGGAGAAGGAGCCCGGCTTCGGCGAGGTCCGCCCCGGCCTCACCATCCCGGGCAAGATCGACAAGATGGGCTACAAGGGCGTCGACACCACCGAGCTGATCATGGACGGGCTGCGGATCCCGGCCGATCGGGTGCTCGGCGGGGTCACCGGCCGAGGTTTTTACCAAATGATGGACGGCGTCGAGGTCGGCCGCGTCAACGTGGCGGCGCGTGGCTGCGGTGTCGCGCAGCGTGCGTTCGAACTGGGCGTCCGGTACGCCCAGCAGCGTCATACTTTCGGCAAGGCCATCGCCCAGCACCAGGCCATCCAGTTCAAGCTGGCGGAGATGGCCACCAAGGTCGAGGCCGCCCATGCCATGATGGTCAACGCCGCACGTAAAAAGGACTCCGGGGAACGAAACGACCTTGAGGCCGGGATGGCGAAGTACCTCGCCTCCGAGTACTGCAAGGAGGTCGTGGAGGACGCCTTCCGGATCCACGGCGGCTACGGCTTCTCCAAGGAATACGAGATCGAACGCCTGTACCGTGAGGCACCGATGCTGCTGATCGGCGAGGGCACCGCCGAGATCCAGAAAATGATCATCGGGCGGAGGTTGCTCGAAGAGTATCGATTCCAGGGCTGATTGTCCCGGTACGGGGTGTTTTCTTCGAGAAGAAGATCACACCCCGTCAACGGTCTTCGGCCGCCGACTCGGCTTCCTGGCTTGCCCAGTTGTAGCCCCCGACCGGTACGATCCCGGAAAGCCGCCGTCCCCATTTCCCGCGCGGCATCATCCGCTACGAAGGTCATCCATGCCCCACAGCCAAACCTCTGCACATCGAGACAGCCTGGCCGGCGTACGCCTCGCGCGCGGAGCATCGCCGTGGCTTCTCCCGACCGTCGCCACCGCAGCCGTCAGCCTCCTGCGCGCCCGTCGCTCCGGCGCCGCCAAGGCCGTCGCCCTGCCCGCCACCGCGCTCGCGGCGGGCATGCTGTGGTTCTTCCGCGACCCCGAGCGTGAGATCGCCCAGGGCCGTGTCATCTCTCCCGCTGACGGCGTGGTGCAGAGCATCATGCCGTGGAAGGACGGACGCACCCGCGTCGCGATCTTCATGAGCCCGCTCAACGTCCACGTCAACCGCGCGCCCCTCGCGGGCGAGGTGACGTCGGTGGAGCACATCCCCGGTGGTTTCGTTCCCGCCTTCAACAAGGAGAGCGAGAACAACGAGCGCGTAGTCTGGCATTTCGACACCGAACTCGGCGACATCGAGATGATCCAGATCGCCGGCGCGGTGGCCCGCCGTATCGTCCCCTACGTGCCGCAGGGCACGAAGGTCGAGCAGGGCGACCGCATCGGTCTGATCCGCTTCGGCTCGCGCGTCGACATCTACCTGCCGGAGGGCGTGGAGGTCGCGGTCGAGGTCGGCCAGAAGACCGTGGCTGGGGTGACTCGCATTGACCGTGATTGATCCTGAGACCCAGGCGGGCTGGGTGCCCGAAGCCGACGAGATCGGCGACGACGAGGAGGAGATGCCGCTCTCTCTCCGCCTCTCGATAGCGGACACCCTCACGCTCGGCAACGCCACGTGCGGTTTCATGGCGGTGTACTTCACCACCACCGGCATCCTGATCCCGCACCTCACCGGGGACGACCAGTCGGCCGGCATGGCGCGCCACAGCGCCGCCACCGCGGTCATCCTCATGCTCTGCGCGGCGGTCTTCGACCTCTTCGACGGCCTGGTGGCACGCAAGCTGCGCTCCTCCCCCATGGGCGCGGAACTGGACAACCTCTCCGACCTGATCAGCTTCGGCCTCGCGCCGGCGTACTTCGTGCTCGTCTACGGCATGGTGGCCGACGACGCGTACCAGAAGGTGGCCGCGGTCGGAGCCGTCGTGGTCCTGCTCGCGGTGGTGCTGAGACTCGCGCGGTTCTCGTGCGTGACCCCGCCGAACGGCATGTTCCAGGGCATGCCGTCACCGTTCGGCGCGCTGACGGTGGTCTCCATCGTCCTGCTGGAGCTGCCCTTCGTGGCGACGCTTCTCGCCATCCTGGGCACGGCCTGGCTGATGGTGAGCCGGGTGGAGTACCCGAAGCCGCGCGGCCGCCTCGCGGTCGCGATGCTCGCCTGGATCGTCCTGTCGATGGGGCTCCTGGTCTCCTGGGCCTTCGACGCGCCCAGCGGCCAGCTCCTCCTCCAGACCGGCTGCGCGCTGCAACTGGTGATGGGCGCGGTGATCCCGCTGTTCGCCACGGCACGCCGGGTGAACAATTTCCGCGACAACAGGCGCGAGGCGCGGGCGGCACAGCTGCCCTGACGCTCCGCACACCGCCGACGGGCGTGGCCCGAGCCTTCGAGGCTCGGGCCACGCCCGTTTCGCGTTCAAGGGCGTACGGCGTTGGCCATTGACCGGTCAACCACCCCTGGCCGAAGCCGAGTTGCAAGGGACGGGACAGAAGAGGACGGTGGAATTGGGTTGAACTTTACGGGGATTTGTCCCCATTTAGGGATGGGGATGACCCGCCTCTTACGGATCGGAGTACAGCCATGCCCGCACCCACTCCCAAGGACTACTCGGTCCCGCACGTCTCCAAGCTGCCGGCGAACGAGGGCGACACCGTGCACCTCTTCGTCCGGGAGTACGACGGCACCCAGGGCAACCAGCCGCACGAGGTGGTGCTGATGCTCCATGGCCGGAGCGTGCCGGTTCTCGCCGGGTACGACCTGACGGTCCCCGGGTCCGACATCGACTACAACTGGGCACAGGACCTGGCCAAGCACCACTACGACGTCTTCATGATGGACCTGCAGGGCAACGGGCGGTCGCCCCGCCCGAAGATGGACGAACCCCGCAACGCCAGCCCCGCGCAGCGCAGCGTCCTCTCCCCCAACCCGCTGTCGCCTCCGTACACCGGCCCACCGCTGTACCCGCACCAGCTCGGGAACACGGAGAGCGAATGCGCGGAGCTGGCCACCGTGGTCGCCTTCGTCAGGTCGCTGCCGGGCAGGGACAAACCCCTGGACTTCATCGGCTGGTCCGCCGCGGCACCGTCCATGGGTCCGTACACCCTGCAGCACCCCGAGGACGTCAAGAGCCTCTTCCTGCTCGCCCCCATCTTCCCGCCCGCGGGGCGGTGGTCGGGCGATCCCCCGGATCCCTTCGCCCTTCCGGCGGGCACCTCGCTGCCGGTCTCCGACCCGCCCACCCTGTACGGCTTCCCCATGTTCGTCAGCGACAAGAACGGCTTCGTGAACGCCTGGAACAAGGAGCAGGGCACCCCGCCGCAACGCGAACCCGGCATGGAGAACACCGCGTGGGCCGCCATGATGGCGAACGACCCCCTCGGCAGCACCTGGGGCAAGGAGCTGTCACCCGGCGTGTACGAGGGCATCCACCGGTTCCGGAACTCCTACTTCTGGGGCTGGACCAACGAGACGGTGCCCTACCAGGACGCGCTGGGCAACTACATCCTCGGTGACCGGGTTCCTGTCGCCATCGTCTACGGAGAGCTGGACAAGACGGCCAACACCGCGCCGAACGTCCCCGTCCCGCCGCCGCTGCGGTTCTCCGTGCCGGCCCTCTACAAGGCCGTCGGCGGCCCCGAGAAGCTGATGTTCGAGCTGGAGGGCGCGGGACACTCCGTGGTCTGGGAGCGCCCCGCGGAGATCGTGCACGACATCGCCTTCCAGTGGCTCCACAACAAGCACAAGGTGTGGGGCCTCACGAGCGGCAGCTACTACCGCGACTCGACGGGCGTCCTGACGCCGAACTAGCCCGCCTCAGGCGAGGAAGTCCCGCGCGATCTGCTCGGCGACCCGCTCCAGGATCGGTCCGGCCTCGGCGATGCACCGCACCACGTCCGGTTCGATCTCGGTGAGCGGGTAGGCCCGGCGGATCCCGGCCCGGCCGAGTGCCGCCGGCGGCAGGGCGAGGCGGCCGCAGACCGCCACGACCTCCTTGCCGGCGGCACGCGCCGCCGCGGCCACCCCGGCCGGCGCCTTGCCGTGCAGGGTCTGCTCGTCGAGGGAACCCTCACCGGTGATCACCAGCGACGCCCGCTCCAGCGCGGGGGCGAAGCCCAGGACGTCGAGCATGACCTCGATACCGGCTCGGAAGCGCGCGCCGAGCAGCAAAGCGCCGTACCCGATGCCCCCGGCCGCCCCCGCACCCGGCGCGACCGCGTACTCGGCGGCGCGCGGACCGACCTCGGTCTCCAGGACCTTGGCGAAGTGGGCCAGCGCGGCGTCCAGGAGCTCCACGTCGTCCGGCGAGGCCCCCTTCTGCGGGCCGTAGACGGCCGGCGCGCCCTTCGGGCCGGTGAGCGGGTTGTCGACGTCGCTGGCGAGAACCAGGTCGACGGTGGACAGGCGCGGGTCCAGGCCCGACAGGTCGGCACGGGCCAGATCGGCGAGGCCGCCGCCGCCCGGCGGCACCGGTCCGCCGTCCGCGTCGAGGAAGCGGGCGCCGAGCGCCGACAGCATTCCGGCCCCGCCGTCGGTCGTGGCACTGCCCCCGACCCCGAAGACGATCGTGCGCGCGCCCGCGTCCAGCGCGGCCCGCAGCAGCTCTCCGGAGCCGTACGTGGAGGCCGTCAGGGGCGCGAAGACACCGCGGGGCAGCCGCTGCAGGCCGCTCGCCTCGGCCATCTCCACGACCGCGGTGCCGCCGCGCAGCGCGAACGCGGCGGTGACCTCCTGCCCCAGCGGCCCGGCGACCTGCCGCTCATGGCGTTCGAATCCGGCCGCGACCGCCGCGGCCACCGTGCCGTCCCCGCCGTCCGCGACGGGCAGCGCCTCGACGTCGGCGCCGGGCACGATGCGCCTGAGCCCCGCCGTGACCCGCTCGGCGACCTCCACGGCCGTCAGCGAGCCCTTGAACTTGTCCGCGGCGATGAGCACGCGCTGTGTCACCTGTATCCCCTTGCTCTCCGGGCCTCGCGCACGTCAAGGCCAGTCGCGCCGCTGTGACCTTAACCGGAGGACACCCTTGCCGTCATGCCCCGCCCGAAGCCTGGGAAGCGGCTGGGAGCCGCCTGCGAAAACGGTTAGACCTCAGCCATGACCAGTCTGGGGCCCGACTACGCCGACCGCGTCCTCGGCGGCAGGCTCGAACGGCGTTCGGCTACGCGTTGTTCATCGCTCCCTGTTCGCGTTCGGTGACGGCCGCGCCGCCGCTGTCCGGGAAGTGGGCGCGCAGGCGGTCCACCGCGTCCAGGTGGGACTCGCGAACGACGTAGCGGGTGATCCCCCAGCGGCGCCGGTGCTCGTCGAGCGCGGCCGTGATCTCCCGTTCCGTGCCGACCCACGCGTAGGGGGACACGAGCACGTCGGCCGGGGAGCAGTTCAGCTGCCCGGCGATGCGTTGGGCCGCGGCCTCGGCGTCGTCGGTGACCTCCACCAGCTGGACCAGCGCTTCGCGCGCCGGGGCTGTGGACCGGCCGGCGGCGCCCTGTTCGATCAGGTCGATCTGGCGGTCAATGTCCTCGGCGTTCCAGCGCGTCTCGTGCGTGTGGCCGTCGGGCAGGGTGCGGCCCAGCCCGCTCAGGCCCACGACGTCCGCGTGCGCCCCCGCCCAGCGCAGCAGCGCGGTGTTGCCGCCCCCGAAGGTGAACGGCACATCACTTCGGACCGGGCGCGGCCTGGTGAGCCGGGCCTGGCGGACGCGCGCCTCGGGGCCGTCGAGGGTGACGGTCTCGCCCGCGAGGAGGGCGCGGCAGGCTTCGGCGACGACCTGGAAGCGCCGGACGCGCCCCGCCACGTCCGGCCGCTGCCGGCCCAGCATCTCCCACTCGGCCGGGGTGTGGCCCGCGCCCAGGGCCAGGCGCGCGCGTCCGCCCGAGACAAGGTCCAGGGTCGCGACGTCCGACGCCAGCAGCAGTGGCTCGCGCACCCCCGCGTGGGAGACGTAGGAGCCCACGCCGAGGCGTTCGGTGACCGCCGCCGCGGCGGCCAGCGCGACGAACGGGGAGGCGGCGGTGCCCGGATGGTCGGCCGCGAGCAGCGCGTCGTACCCCCCTGCCTCCGCGCGCCGGGCAAGCGCAGTCCAGGAGGCTGCGTCTCGCGGCTGGGCCTGTACGGAAATGATCGGTGCCTGCATGTCAGGAGGCTAGGGTGAGGCCCCGCCGGGCGGCGGGATTTGCGCGTGTGGCGAAACCGTCCCGCCCGGCTCGGGCACGGCGTCAGCCCGCCGCCGCGTTCTCGGAGACCGGTGTCCGCCCCTCCGCGGGCTCGGCGAGGCCGCGGAGCGGGCGGTTCAGGACCACGTAGCAGATGAGCAGCACGTACAGACCGCCGAACAGCCCGAGGGTGGGGCGCAGGCCGATGTTCTGCGCGAGCCAACCCGTGGCGAAGATGCCGACCGGCGCGGCGGCGAAGGCCATGGCCATCACTGCGCCCCAGACCCGGCCCAGTGCGTCCGGCGGGGTGGAGCGCTCCACCACGCCGGTGACGAGGGGGTTGACCGGTCCGCTGGCCAGTCCGATGGCGAAGGTGATCGCCAACATGATCCACAGCCCGGGTTCGGCGACCATGGCCAGCCGGGCGGCGCAGATCAGCGCGAAGCAGCCTACGAAGGTCGCCCACCGGTTGGCCAGCAGCCTACGGCTCGCCGGGGCGTAGGCGAAGGATCCGACGACCGCGCCGATGCCGTTGGCCGCCAGCAGCAGCCCCACCGCCCGCTCGCCGCCCAGCAGTTCGCGGCTGTAGACCGGCAGCACCACCGGAGTCAGCGCGTCGTCCAGGAAGTTGGTGCACACCACCACGCTGATGATGGCCGCCAGCACCGGGGTGCGCAGGATGAAGCGCGCGCCCTCGGTCACCTCCCGCAGCAGGCCCGGACGGGCCCCGGCGGACCCCGCCGCGTCGCCCGGTTCCGCCTCCTGGGACCGCGAGGCCGGCTCCCCGCCCGGCACCGCCATGATCAGCAGGGCCGATGCGAGGAACGTGCCCGCGTCCACGTAGAGCACGGTGGTCGGGCCGGTCAGGCCCGCCATCAGCGCGGCGAGCGGCGGGCCGACCACGAACGCCACCCGCTGGGCCGACGCGAACAGCGAGTTGGCGGTCTCCGAGCGCACCTGCGCTCGGGCGGTCACGCGGGGCAGCAGTGCCAGCCGGGCCGCGGCGCCCGGCGCGTCGGCGAGGGTGCGCAGGAACAGCAGCGCCATCAGTGCCGGCAGCGCCAGACCGACCGTGCCGTGCAGCAACGGCACCGCGGTCATGCACGCCCCGGCGGCCAGGTCGGCGACCACACTGGTGCGCCTGGGACCGACCCGGTCGGCGATCACACCCCCGGCGAGGCCGGCCACGATCATGGGCAGCGCGTTGGCGAACCCCGCCGCGCCCGCCTCGGTGGCGCTGGAGGAGATCTGCAGCACGTAGAGCGGCACCGCGACCAAGGTCATGGTGTTGCCTATCCAGGACAGGTAGTTCGCCGTCACCAGCGCGGTGAGGGGGCGCCTGTCACGGGTGGTCGTCGATGTCATGTGGACGGGCTCTTCTTCTCTCGGGTCAGTTCGGCGAGCATGCGGTTCACTTCGTGCAGGGACATGCCCGTCGTCGAGAGCGGCTGGGCGCCGTGCTGCCGGGTCAGCCTGGTGAACTCCTCGGCGGCGTCGGCCGCCGCGGCCCGCACGGCCGCCCCGTCGACGGCGTCCGGGGCGAACTTCCAGGTGAACACCGCTTCCTCGCCGTCGGTTTCGAAGAGGACGGCGACGGCGTGGTAGCGCGTGGCGTCGTCGTTGCCCGAAGGCCCGATCTGCTCGCCGACGGTGAACAGCCGCTCGTTCTCCGCGCCCGCGAGCAGCGTACCCAGGTAGTTGAAGGACAGTTCGGCCCGTCCCCAGCCGGCGGTCTCGCCGCGTACCTCGGGGTCGGCGGACCAGCGCAGCGCCAGATAGCCCTTGCCCCCGTCCGGTACGGCGTCCAGGGCGCGGCCCACCTGCCGCAGGTGGCGGCCCGGGTCGTCGGCGAAGGGCAGGCGGAGCGGGTGGCTGGTGGCGTAGAAGCCCACGGCGCGGGCCGGGTCCCCGCCGTCCGCGAGCGGCACCTCCCGTCCGGTGGCGATGAGGTCGAGGACGACGTCCCGGCCGCCGAACCAAGGCCGGGTGGCCCGGGCGACCGCCGTCAGCGCGACGGCCGGCCGGTCCGCGGCACCGGCGCCCGACGGTATCGCCGCACGCACCCTGTACGCCGTCTCGTCGCCGATCCGGTCCGGTCCGCCGGTGCGGCAGCCCAGGGGGGCTGCGCCCGCCAACTGGTCTCGCCAGTAGTCGCGTTGGTCTCGCACGTCGTGGTCGCGCCAGTCGGCCGCGTACACCGACGGGTGCCGGGCCTCGGCGGCCGGCCTGGCGCCGTGGTAGGCCCGGTCGAGGTCGTCCACCAGGATCTGCCAGGACAGGCCGTCCACGACCAGGTGGTGTGCGGTCAGGACGATCCGGTCCGGCTCGCCGGGGATCAGGGAGGCCGCGAACAGCGGTCCCTCGCGCAGGTCGAAGGCGGCGCGGTGGGCGGCCGCCACTCGGGCCGGATCGGCGCCCGGCGCCTCGACGCGCCACAGCCGGCGGTCCGTGGCGTCCGCACGCCAGCCGGTGTCCGTGCGCCGGAACGCCGAGCACAGGCCGGGATGGGCGGCCGCCACCCGTTTGACGACCACGGCCAGCCACTCGGGGTCCAGCGGCCGGGCGGCCGTGAGCACCAGGCTGTGCGCCCACAGCTCCGGGTGCGGCAGGCCGCCCTCCAGCAGATCCTCCTGCTCGGGGCTGACCGCCCCTTCCGCCGGCTCGGCACCGCCTCGGGTGGTGACGGACTCCGGCCGGACCAGGGCCAGTTGGCCGCGCATGGTGGGAGCGCGGAACAGCTGCCGGGCGGTGAGGGCGAACCCGGCCCGGCGCAGCGCGTGGGCGAGCCGGATCGCCGTCAGGGACGTACCGCCGCACTCGAAGAAGTTGTCGTCCGGGCCCGGCTCGGTGCCCAGCACCTCCCGCCAGACCTCCGCGATCCGGCGCAGCTCGGCGGGGTCCACCGGAGCGGGGGCCGCGGGCGCCGGCGCGGCGGCCCGCGCGGGGACGGGCGCGGGAGCCGCGGCACGGGTGCGCAACGGTTCGTCCGGCCGCTCCACGAAGACCCGCACCAGTTCCAGGAGGCGTCCGACGAGCCGGTCGACGGTGGTGTCGGTGAACAGTTCGGTGCGGTACTCGAACCGTCCGTACAGCCGGTCACCCGCCCGCCACCAGCCGACCGTGATGTCCATCGGGGACACGCCGTCCTCGACCTCGACGCCGTGCACCTCGGCGTCGGGCACCCGGACCACGGTGTCGTCGAAGTCCAGCACGAGGTGCATGGTCTGCAACAGGGGGTACCGGTCGAGGCTGCGCTCGGGCGACACCGCGTCGACGATCTCGCTGAAGGGCACTTCACGGTGGTCGGCGACGACGGCCGAGGCCTGCCGCACCGCGTGCAGGATCTGCGTCGGCGTCGGGTCGGCGGGCAGCCTGGCCCGCAGCGGGACGTTGGTCAGCAGGAAGCCGATCAGGTCGTGGGTCTCGGGCCGGCCGCGGGTCGCGCTCGGCAGGCCGACGACGATGTCACGCGATCCGGTCTCCTCGTGCAGCAGGCCCACGTAGACGGCCAGCAGCGCGTCGGACAGGGTCAGCCGCGAGGAGCGGCACATCGCCAGGAAGGCGGCGCTGAGCCCGTCGTCGAGCCGGAAGTAGTGGTGTTTGCCCTCGTGTCCGCGGCCCTCGGGGGGCGCGTCGTAGGGCAGCGGCAGATGCGCCGGCACGCCCTCCAGGTGGGCGCGCCAGAAGTCGCGGTGCGCCCGGCGGCGGTCACCGGTAAAGCACTGCCGCTGCCAGACGGCGAAGTCGCCGTACTGAACGGGGAGTTCGGGCACCCGTGCGGGGCGGTTCTCGCGGGCCGCACGGTAGTGCTCCAGGAGTTCCCGGTTGAGGCGGACGAACGACCACTGGTCGGTCACCGAGTGGTGCATCGTCTCGATCACCTGGTACTCGTCGTCCGCGGCGCGCACCACGACCACCCGCAGCAGCCCGCCGTCGGCGAGGTCGAACGGCCGCCGTACCAGCGCGCGCACGGTCTCCGCGACGGCGTCCGGCTCGGCCCGCAGGTCGAAGAACTCGACCGGCGTCGCGAACTCCTCGCTCACCCGCAGCACCGGCAGGCCGTCGCGGACCTCCACGCGGGAGCGCAGCAGTTCGTGGCGGCGCACCAGCGCGGTGACGGCCGCCCGGAACGACTCCTCGTCGAAGGCGCCCTTGAACCTCAGCCCGGTGCTGATGTTGTAGGTGTGCCGGCCGGGATCGAGCTGGTCGAGGATCCAGATGCGCTCCTGGTCCAGGCCCAGCGGGGAGACGGAGCGGTCGCCGGAGCGCCGGGTGAGTTCCGGCTCGGCGGCCGGGCCCTCCTCCCCGTGCCGCAGTCGGCGCTGGAGGGCCGCCCGCTGTTCGGGCGTCAGCCGGGCCAGCCGGTCGGCGACGGTGCGCGGTCGGGTCACGGTCACTGGCTCCTGTCGGCGTCGGCGGGGGTGGGTCGGTCGGCCGGCAGCAGCTCGGCCAGCCGGGGCAGGCCCGCCAGCACGTCCCCGGCCGGCAGCCCGAAGTCGACGAGGCAGCCCACCTCGTCGGCGCCCGCCTCGGCGAGCCGGGCCAGCACCCGGGCGGCCTTGGCGGGCGTGCCCAGGAGCGAGGGTCCTGCCAGGTAGTCCTGGAAGGCGGCCTCCAGCAGGACGGGTTCGTCGCCGTCTCCGGTCTGCGCCCGGTAGGAGGACAGGTAGTCGTGCAGCGCGGGCCGCAGCCTGTCCTCCACGTCGGGCTCGTCGCTGACGTGCGCGTGGGTCATCACCACGACGTCTCCGCGCCCGGCGTGCCCGGCGTCCCGCCAGGCGGCCCGGTACCGGGCCACGTTCTCCCTCAGCTGGGGCAGGGTCTGGCCGAGCAGCGCGGTCATCACGCCGTACCCGGCGGTGCCCGCGGCCCGGAAGGTCTCCGGGTGCCCGGCCGCGGTGATCCACACCGGCAGTTCGGGCTGCACCGGGCGCGGCTGGGTGAGCACCCGTGCCGTCGTGCCCGCGGTGCCGGGGAAGGCAAGCTCCTCCCCCGCCCACAGCCGCCGCACCTGTTCGACGGTGCGCATCAGCGTCTTCTTGCGTTCGTCGTACGGTTCCCGGGCCAGCACGAAGTCGTCCGGGTGCCAGCCACTCGCGAAGGAGACGCCCACCCGGCCGCCGGAGATGTTGTCCACCACCGCCCACTCCTCGGCGATGCGGACCGGATGGTGCAGCGGAGCGGCGACGCTGCCGGCCCGCAGCCGCAGCCGCCGGGTCACGGCCGCCACCGTGGCGGCGAGGACGGAGGGGTTGGGGTGCGAGCCGCCGAAGTCGACGAAGTGCCGCTCGGGGAACCACGCGGCGTGGAAGCCCCGCTCGTCGGCGAACTCGCAGGCCCGCAGCATCATGGCGTAGTAGTCGGGGGCCGCGAGCGCGCGGGCCTGTGGGAAGAAGTACAGGCTGAGCCGGACCCGCGGTACCGCGTCCGGCGGCCCGTCGGCGGCCGGGACCTGCCGGGCGCGTTCGCGCAGCCGCAGCCGCAGCCGCAGGGCCGCGCGCTGCTCGGGGGTCAGCTGTCCGAGTCGTTCGCCGATGTCGCTCACGCCTGTCCCTCCTCTTCCGCGCCCTGCCCCTCGATCTCGGCCAGCAGCTCCAGCAGTTCGGCGTCGTCGCGTTCGCCGAGGATCTCGGCCACCCGCGCCGCGAAGTCGTCGAACGTGGAGTGCTCGTACAGGTCCTGCAGGCGGACCTCGACCAGCAACTGGTCGTTGACGACGGAGATCAGCTGCGCCGCCTGGAGCGAGGTGCCGCCCAGTTCGAAGAAGTTGTCCTGCGGGCGGATCGCCGGGCCTCCGAACGACTCCTGCCACAGGGCGGCCAGCAGGGACCGCGTCTCCGGGCCGTCGGTGGCGTCGTCGGCGCCGGGCTTCTCCTGTCCCGAGCGGGCCGGCACGGTCTCGGGGACCCCCGGCGCGGCCGCCCCCTGCGGGGGTGCACCCTCTGAGGCCGCGCCCTGCGCGGGGGTGCCGTCCGGATTGGCGGCCGGCCAGTGACGGGTGTCGGCGAACGCGTAGCCGGGCATCCGGGCCGGGGCGGCCGGCGGGGCGACGAGGTCGTCGGTGGCGCAGCCCGCCGTCCAGGCGGCGCCGAGCGCTGCCAGGTGCACCGTCGCCTCGTCGCGCTTGCCGTCGCCGAGGAGTTCGGCGATGACGGGGCGGTGCTCCGCGCCCCGGGTGACGCGCCGCAGCTGCGAGGCGAACGTCCGGCCCGGACCGGCTTCCAGCACCACGTGGGGTGCCGCGTCGAGCAGCACCCGCACCCCCTCGGCGAAGCGGACGGTGGTGTGCAGCTGACGGCCCCAGTAGGCCGGGTCGGTGGCCTGCGCGGCGTCCAGCGGCGCCCCGGTGAGATTGGACAGCACCAGTTCGCGTGGCGCGTGCAGGGAGAGGTCGCCCACCACCTCGGTGAACGCCTCGGCGGCCTCGGCCATGGACGGGGAGTGGAAGGCGTGCGCGGTGGCCAGCCGGCGCACCTTCACCCTCGCGGCGGCGCAGCGGCGTTCCACCTCCGCCATGTGCTCCGCCGCCCCGCCGAGGACCACGGTGTCGGGCGCGTTCACCGCGCAGACGTCCACGGCCAGGCCCGCCGCCAGCTCCCGCGCCGTGTCCTCTCCCGTCAGGACGGCGGCCATCACACCGGCCGGCGCGCAGCTCATCAGCCGGCCGCGTTCGACCACCGCCCGCGCCCCGTCCGCCTCGGAGAACACGCCCGCCCAGGTGGCGGCCACCAGTTCCCCGACGCTGTGGCCGAGGAGGACCGACGGGGTGACACCGTGCCGCCGCAGCCCGTGCAGCAGGGCGAGTTCCACGCTGAACAGCAGCGGCTGGACGACATCGGTGCGCAGCCAGCGCGGGTCGTCGTCCGGCCAGGTCCAGCAGCCCTCCAGGTCCGGCCCGCCGCACGCGCGGACGAGGGCCCGGGTGTCGGCCCACTCCCGGGCGAACCCCTCGTCGGCCGCGAGCAGTCCGCGCCCGGTGCCGGCCAGGGCGACCCCCTGGCCCGGCAGGAGCACGGCCACGGTCGGCTCGGGCACCGCCTTGGCCTGGGCCGACGCCGACTCCAGCGCGTCCGCCAGCGCGGCGCGGGCCGATGCCTCGTCCGCCGCCTCGATCGGGCAGGCCCAGCGGTACGGCAGCCGCCGCCGGCCGTGCCAGAGCGTGCCGAGGACGTCGTTCACCGGCCGGGTGCCCTCGCGCACCGCGGCGGCGAGCCGGGCCGTGGTGCGCTCCAGCGCGTCCGGGCTCGCGGCGGAGAGCACCGCGGGTCCGCGTCCGGGCGGGCCCGCGGGCGGCTCCGGCGGCCCTGCGGCGACGGCCGGTTCGGCGAGGATGACATGGGCGTTGGTGCCGCCCAGCCCGAAGGAGCTGACCGCCGCGTACCGGGTGCGCCCGCCGGGCCAGGGCATCGCCTGGCGCGGCAGGTGGAAGCGGTCCGCGCCCAGCGGCGCGTCGGGGCCGTCGCCGGGCTGTGCGGGGACCGGCGGAATCACCCCGTGCTGGACGGCGAGCACCGCCTTGATCAGACCGACCACGCCCGCCGCGGTGTCCGTGTGCCCGATGCCGGCCTTCACCGCGCCGAGCGCGCACGGCTCCGCCGTGTCGCCGTACGCCTGGGCCAGGGCCGCCAGTTCGACTTGGTCGCCGAGTTCGGTGGCGGTGCCGTGGGTCTCGATGAAGCCGATGTCCGCGGGTTTGCGCCCGGCCACCGCCAGCGCCTCCTCAAGCACCGCCGCCTGGCCTCGGGGGCTGGGTGCGACGAGGCTCATCCGGTCGGCACCGTCGTTGTTGACCGCGCTGCCCAGCAGCACCGCCCGGGCACCGCGCCCGGCCTCCTCGGCCCGGCGCAGCACCACCACCCCGGCACCGCTGGCGGGCACGGTGCCCCGGCTGCCCCGGGTGAAGGGCCGGCAGCGGCCGTCGGGAGAGAGCACGTCGCCCTCCTGGTAGGTGTAGCCCGCGCCCGGCGGCAGCTGGACGGTGACCCCGCCCGCGATCGCGAGGTCGCACTCGTAGGTGAGCAGGCTGCGCAGGGCCACGTGGACGGCGACCAGCGAGGTGGAGCAGGCGGTCTGCACGGTGAGGGCCGGGCCGGTGAGGCCCAGCCGGAACGCGAGGGAGGTCGCCAGGTAGTCCTTGTCGTTGCCGAGCGAGATCTGCTGGCGGCCCGCGGCCCGGACCAGCACGGGGTCGGCGTCGACGTAGCGGTGCCGGTAGCCGCTGTCGCCGCAGCCGAGGAAGACTCCCACCCGGCCCGGGTCACGCTCGGTGTCGACGCCCGCGTCCTCCAGCGCCTGCCAGGCGACCTCGGTGATGATCCGCTGCTGGGGGTCGGTCACCGCGGCCTGGGTCGGGCTCATGCCGAACAGCTCCGCATCGAACCGGTCGACGCGGTCGATCCCGCCGACGCCCAGGGTGCCGTCGGGCAGCTCCCCCGGCAGTGCCACGTGCCCGCGGACCACGTCGGCCCAGAAGGTGTCCGGGTCGGCGGCTCCGGGCACTCGGACGGCCACTCCGATCACCGCCACCGCGTTGTCAGGTGTGTGCATCTGCGTCCGCCTCGATTCCTGGTACCTGGAGGGTCGATGAGGGCCGCCGGCCGGCGCGCCAGCCGCTGAGGGCGCGGGAGCGGTCGCGGCCCCGGGCCGCGCCCTGCGCCGCGGGCCCGTCGGCCGCGGCGGCACCGTCGAGGTGTGCCGCGAGGGCGCGCACGGTGGTGTGGCGGAACAACTCGGCCGCCGTGAGCCGGGGGTGGGCGGTGCGCAGCGCCGCCAGGACCCGCAGCACCCCGTGCGAGGTCCCGCCGAGCTCGAAGAAGGTCGCATCGTGGTCCTGGACGGGACGGCCGAGGACGGTCTCCCACACCTGGCACAGGCGCGCCGCGGTGGCCCCGTCCGCCGGGGGCTGCCCGGCGGGCGCGGCCGGCCGCCGGTCGGCCGCCCAGCGCGCCAGGGTGTCGCGGTCAAGTTTGCCGTTGGGCAGCTGCGGCAGCGCGGGGACGCGCAGCCAGGCGCCGGGGACCGCGGCCGCGGGGAGCCAGGCCTCGGCGTGGGCGCGCAGCTCCCGCAGCGGGTCGGGGGCCGCCGGGCCGGGCGGTCCGTCCGCCGCGACGCCGTCCGGCAGGAACGCCACCAGGTGGGTGGAGTCGGCGTTCGGGGCCACGGCGACCTCCTGCGCGCCGCCCGCGCGCAGGGTGGCTTCCACCTCCTCCACCTCGATCCGCTGGCCGAGGACCTTGCACTGTCCGTCCCGGCGGCCGAGGAACCGCAGCCCGTCCGGGCCGTCGAGGACGACCAGGTCCCCGGTGTCGTAGCCGCGTCCGCGGCCTCCGTCGAGCGACACGAACCGTTCGGCGGTCAGCTCCGGGCGGCGCCAGTACCCCTCGGCGACCCCCAGGCCGCCGATGACCAGCCGGCCGGGGCAGCCCGGGGGCAGCCGCCGGCCCAGCCCGTCCAGCACATGGCAGGACTCGCCCGGCAGCGGCAGCCCGATCCGGACGGCGCCGCCCCGGGCGACCCGCCAGGTGGTGGACCACACGGTGGTCTCCGTGGGGCCGTAGCAGTTGACGACCGGGCCAGGGACGGTCGCGGCCAGCTCCTCCGCAAGGTCGGGGGCGAGGGGCTCGCCGCCCACCAGCAGGGCGCCCAGCCGGCCCAGCAGGGCGCGGCCCGCCGGGTCGGCGAGCAGCAGCCGGGCGATGGTGGGCGTGCACTGGTACATCGCCCCGGCCGGCACGTCCTGCTCGGCCGCCTGCCGGTGCCCGGTCACCAGGACGGTGCGGCCCCGGGTGAGCGGCCACAGCAGTTCCAGGACACTGATGTCGAAGGACAGGCTGGTGCCCGCGACGGTCAACGGCGCCCCGGGCAGGGCCCGGTCGCACGCGTCGAAGAGCGCGGTGAGCCGGGTGTGTCCCACCACGACGCCCTTGGGCCGGCCGGTCGAGCCGGAGGTATGCAGGATGTAGGCGCGCCCGGCCGGGTCCGCCGGCGCCGCATCGCCCTCTTCGCCGTCCGCCGGTACGGCGGCCCCGGCGTCGGCCATGTCCAGGGGCAGGACGCCGGGCGTGTCCCGCAGCGCCTCCGGCAGGGCCCGGTCGCCCAGGACGACGGCCGGGGCGGTGTCGGCCACGATGAACCGCAGCCGGTCGGCCGGGTACTCGGGATCCAGTGGCACGTACACCGCGCCCGCCCGCCAGACGGCGAGCACGGCCACCACCAGGTCCGTGCCCCGTGGCAGGCAGATGCCCACCCGGTCCCCGGGCCGCACCCCCCGCCCGGTGAGCGCGCGGGCCACCGCGCGCGACCGCCTCTCCAGGGCGGCGTAGGACAGCGTCCGGTCCCCGTCGGTGACGGCGGCGGCCTCCGGGGTCGTACGGGCGTGCCGCAGGACGAGTTCGTGCACCGGCCGCGGGTCGGGGTCCAGCGGGGCGCCCTCCAGGACGGCCAGTTCGGCCTCCTCCGTCTCGCCGAGGAGGCCGACGGCGGCGAGCGGGCGCACCGGGTCCTCCGTGAGCCGCTCCAGGAGACGGGCCACGTGGCCGACGGTGTTGCGGGCCCGCTCCGGTGGCAAGGCGCCCTCGCGGTGGACGAGTTCGATCCGCATGCCGCCGTCGGGCAGATGGCGCAGGGCCAGGCAGCAGTCGTACTCCGCCTCCCCGGTCTCCGTCTCGCCGATCGTCCAGCGCAGCCCGCCCGCCTCCACCGCCGGCACCGGGGCGGTCTCGGTGCACAGGATCTGGGCGAGCGGCTTGCGGCCGGGCTCGCGTACGGCGCGCAGGCCGGACAGGATCTCCTCGAAGGGCAGTCCGGCGTGGTCGAGCGCGTCGAACAGAGCGTCCACGGTCCGGTCCACCACCGTCGAGGTGTCCGCTCCGGCCAGGTCGACGCGGACCGGGACGGTGTTCTGGAGACAGTCGATGCGCCGGTCGCCGCCGTCCTTACGGCCGCTCACCGGGACCGCGAGGACGACGTCGTCCCGGTCCAGGTACCAGGCCGTCACCGCGGCTACGGCGCCGAGGAACTGGGCGAACGGACTGGCGCCGGTGGTCCGCGCGCGGTGCCGCAGCCGGTCGCGGAGCGCGGCCGGCAGGTCCTGGATCACGGTCCGCTTGTGCCGGCCGGCCGCGGACCGCGTCCAGGGCAGTTCGGTCCGCTGTGGGCAGCCCTCCAGGTAGCGCCGCCAAAAGGCGCGCAGTCGTTCTCCGTCCGCCCGGGGTGCCGGCTCGTCGTCGTCCTGGTCTCCGGCGGCCGGTCCGGTCGTGGCGGGGTCGGCGTAGGCGCCGGTGAGCGCCGACAGCAGCAGGGCCGTGGAATCGTCGTCGAAGACCGCGTGGTGCACGGCGATCAGACAGTGGGTGCGCCGCGGGCCGACGAGCGCCCTGATCCGGCACAACGGGCCCGTGCCGTGTTCGAACGGCGCCGCCAGTACCGCGGACTCTGCCGCCAGCAGCGCGTCCGCGTCCGCGGTCGTCCGGATGACCATGTCCACGGCGTCGGGGTCGTGCACCCGCCGGCGCAGTCCCTCGGGGTCGAGGTGCAGCGAGGTCCGCAGCGCCGGATGGGCCGTGACCACCGCGCGCAGCGCGTCCCGGAGCCGCTCGGGATCGGCCGTCCCTTCCGCGGTGATCCGCTTGACGAGGGTGCGGGCGGCGCCGCCGTCCTGCTGGTCCAGCAGGTAGAACCGCAGCTGTCCGGGGGTGGCCGGGCGGGTGTCGGGGCGGCTCATCCGGCGTTCTCCGGACGTGCTCCGGCCCTGACGCGCAGCAGTGCCGTCATGGCCGCCGGGGTGGCATGGCGGATGACTTCCTTCAGGGCCAGTTCCGGCAGTCCGGCGCCGCGCAGCGCCGTCTTGAGCCGCAGCGCGAGCAGGGAGGTGCCGCCGAGGTCGAAGAAGTTGTCGTCCGGGGCGACGGGCACGTCCAGCACGTCGCGCCAGACCCCGACCACCCGGTCGAGGACGTCCCCGGACGCGTCCGGGGAGCCGGCGGGGCCGGCCGGGGCGTCCGCGTCCGGCTCGGGGGCGGGCAGCAGCGCGGTGTCGAGCTTGCCGTTGGCGGTGACCGGAAGGGTCGTGAGCGCGGTGACGGTCTGCGGGACCATGTACTCGGGCAGCCGGGCCGCCGCCCGCCGGAGCAGCCCGTCGGTGGAGCCGCCGGCCGCGAGCACCACATAGGCGTCGAGACGTGCCTCGGCCGTGCCGGCGCCGCGCACGACGACCGCCGCGGACGTGACCGACGAGTCCCGCAGCAGGACGTCGCGGACCTCACCCAGTTCGATGCGGAAGCCTCGCACCTTCACCTGGTCGTCCAGCCGTCCCAGGTGCTCCAGCTCCCCGCTGGGCAGCAGCCGACCCTGGTCGCCGCTGCGGTAGAGCCGTCCCCCCGGCACCCGCGGGTGGCGGTCGGTGGTGAAGCGTTCGGCCGTCAGCTCGGGACGGTTGAGATAGCCGAGGGCCACCCCCGCGCCGCCCACGTGCAGTTCTCCGGCAACGCCGGGCGCCACCGGACGGCCGCGCGCGTCCAGGACGTATATCTCCCAGCCGGGCAGCGGACGGCCGACGACCCGGCTGCCGGTACGGGCGTCCTCGGGGGTGACCGTGTGGGTGGTGCTGTGCACGGTGGTCTCGGTGATGCCGTACATGTTCTCCACGCGGACCCGGGGATAGCGCTCGAACCAGGGTGACAGGGTGCGCGTGTCGAGCGGTTCGCCACCGAAGACCACCAGGCGCACCGACAGGCGGCCCCGCGCCAGCCGGTCGGTGGCGAGCAGCAGCGCGAACGCGGTCGGCGTCTGGCTGAGGACGGTCACCTCCTCGTCCTCCAGCAATTGGTGGAACTCCTCCGGGTTGCGCGAGACCGCGCGGGGCACGATCACCAGCCGGCCGCCGGTGAGCAGACAGACCCAGATCTCCCAGGCGGAGAAGTCGAAGGCGAACGAGTGGAACAGCGACCACACGTCGTCCGGGCCGAGGCCGAAATCGTCGCGTGTCGCGTTGAGCAGCGAGGTGACGTTGCGGTGTGTCACCAGCACGCCCTTGGGCCGGCCGGTGGACCCGGAGGTGTGGATGGCGTAGCAGGGCAGATCCGGGTCGACGGCGGGCAGCGGCCGGGCCGGGTCCTGTGGCCGGGTATGCACCGGCAGCCAGTCGATGTGCTCCGGCAGGTCCGCCGGGCGGGAGTCCGCGCCGCCGACCACGACCCGCACGCCCGCGTCGCCGATCACGAGGGCCAGCCGCGCCTCGGGGTAGGAGGGGTCCAGCGGTACGTACGCCGCTCCGGTCTTCAGCACGCCCAGCAGGGCGACGATCAGATCGCAGGAGCGTTCCATGCGCACGCCCACCCGGTCCCCGGCCCGCACCCCGGCCTCGGCGAGCGCACGGGCCACCGTGCCGGAGCGCTCCTCGACCTCGGCGTAACGCAGCGCGGTGTGCCCGTCGTTGACGGCGATGCGGTCGGGCGACAGCCCGGCGCGCCGGGTGAACAGCGCAGGCACGGACAGTTCCTCGGGGGTGAGACGGGCGCCGCGTCCGGCGTCCAGGACCCGCTGCCGGTCGGCGTCGTCGAGGACGCTCACCGAGGCCAGGCGCGCGTCGGGCCGTTCGGCGAACTCGCGCAGTACGGCGACGAGCTGGCGCGTGAACAGCGCCGCCTGGTCGGCCGAGAACCACCGGTGGCGGAACTGGAGCAGCCCCTGCGCAGCGCCCTCGGCCGCCAGGTCGACGTACACGAGCAGGGGGAACTTCGCGGCGCCCGCGAAGGGGTGGGGCAGCGGCCGCGCGGTGAGTCCCGGCAGACGCAGGGGCGGCGGGGTCCACAGGGGGGCGACCGCGGCGGTCAGTGGGCCGGGGCCCGACTGGTGGCCGGTGGGCAGCACGTCGAAGAGCGGCAGGTCCGCGTCCCGGTAGGCGGCGAGGCACTGGCGGTGGCAGGTGCGCAGGAAACCGGCCACGGTGCCGTCCTCCGCCAGGCGCACCGGAAGGGGGACGGTGTTGCTGAAGTAGCCGATGGTGTGCCGTTGTGCGGCCGGCCGGCGGGTGACAAAACTGCCGACCAGCGAGGCGTCCGTGCCGCCGTTGCGGGCGAGTACCAGCCCCGTCGCGGCGGTCAGCGCCGAGTGGCGGGAAATGCCCAGGTCGCGGACGGTGCCGGCCAGTTTCCGCCATACGTCGTCCGGGACGGTGAACGGCAGCTGGCCGCCGTCCGCGTCGGCCGCGTCGCCGTCGCCGCAGCCCCAGCCCGGTCCGGAGCCGAGCGGGAGGGCGGACAGTTCGGCGCGGCGGGCGGCCGCCCGGCCGGCCCCGCGCCGGGCGGCCCCGGCGGCGGCCGTCGCCCAGCCCCGATAGTCGCCCGGGGACCGCGTGGTGTCGCCCGTGAGGACCTCGGCGACGGCCGTCTCCATCGCCTGGTCGTCCACGACGAGGTGACTGGCGGTCAGCACCAGGTCGGCGCTGCCGTCCTGGCGGCGCAGCAGCGCCCCGCGCATCAGCGGTCCGTTCCGGGTGTCGATCGGGCGCAGGCACTGCGCCAGGCGCCGGGCCGCGCCGTCGTCGTCCGCCGCGGACGGCGGGAGGGTCTCGTCCCGCCATTCGGGGGCGGTGTCCGACCGGGCCATGCCGAGGGCCGGGCCGTCGTCGACGAGGCGCGAGGACAAGGCCGGGTGCCTGCGCACCAGGGCGCGGAACCGCTCCGCGAGCAGCTCGCCGTCGAACGTGCCGGTGAGGCGGTAGGCGGCGACCACGGTGTGCAGGCCCGGCCGTTCGGCCAAGGCGTCGGCGAGGTGGACGCCGACCTGGTTGGGTGCGAGCGGCCAGTCGGCCCCGGTTGGACGGGCGGCGCCCGCCGGGTCGCCGCCGTCGATTGCGCCGTCGTCCGGGCCCGGCCCCACGGACCCGCCACTGCGGTCGGTCACGGCTTGCCTCCAGTCGGTGCGTGTCCTGCTGGTGAGGGGCTGGGCCGCGGCGCGGGCGGCGGCGCGGACCGCGGGCCGGTCGCCCGGGGCCAGCCGGTACGGCTGTGTCCGCCGTCCCGTGTGTGCGGCCCCGCGCAGACCGGCTCACTCATAGTCGATCCAGTCCATGGCCTCGATCGCGGCCACGGTCTCGGCGAGCGCCGCCGGATCGGGAGCGGACCCGCTGAGCGCGGCCACGTTGCCGGCCGCGCCGATCCGCCAGTCGACGGGCGCGCCCGGTTCGACCAGTGGCACCACCCGGTCCACGTACGGCAGCCGGCGCATCCCGGTCAGGTCGCGCATCGCCTTGACGCGGATGGCGCCCACGGGCGGCACGATCAGATAGTGGAAGACGGCGGGGCCGCGCCCCACCGGGTCGGGGGTGGTGTACGGGCGTCCCAGCGCCGCCTTGACGGCGATGTCGGCCGGCACGCTGCTGCCCGCGCGCACGCCGAGGTCGTCCACCCAGGCGCCCAGGCGGCCGTTGACCTCGATGACCCGCGGGCCGTCGGGGGTCAGCTTGATCTCGACGTCGGCGACCCCGTGCACACCGAGGGCGCCGACCGCCCGGCACGCCAGGTCGGCCACCTCCCGGACCAGGTCGTCCGGCACCACCGACTGCCCGCCGTAGGCGCCGCGTTCCCGGAAGGGCTCGGCGAGCGCGAACTTGCTGCTGACGAAGACCGGACGCACGTCGTCGCCGCGGGCGACGCAGTCCACCGCCATGTAGTCGCCCCAGGGGGCCTCCACCGGCATGCCGACGAGCAACTCCTCCAGGACGACCGCGGTTTCGGCCGGCCCGCCGATGCCGCCGAGCGCCGCCGCGACCACCGCGCGGCACTCGTCCGCCGTGGCGACGGCGGTGGTGTTGCGGCTCGACGCGCCGACGACCGGTTTGACGATCGCGGGCAGTCCCACCCGCGCGATGGCCGCGTCCACCTGGTCGGTGGCGGTCACCGTGCAGAACCGCACGGTGTCCAGGCCCACTTCGGCGAACCGCTCTCGCTGGCGGTCTTTGTTGGTGACCGCCTCCCGCAGGGCGGGTGAGTGATAGGGCAGACCGAGCGCGGCGGCCAGCCGGACCGTGTCGGCGATACGGAATTCGCTGAACGTGATGATTCCGGCGGGGTCCAGCCCGCGTATCTCATCGACGACCGACGCTTCGGTGCGGCCTGCCGTGTTCACCACCCGGCCCAGTCTGCCGAGGACCGGGATCATCTGCTGCGCGTGTGCCGAGTCCGCGGCCACGAATGCGACTTCGCAGCCATTGCCGCGGGCGACCTGGGAAAGGCGGAGCGGCGCGAGGCTACCGATGTCGTAGACGGCGATGAGTACCGGTGAATCGCTCAAGTGGGGTGGTCCTTCCCAAGTGATCGACGGTTCTCTCGCCGGGCCACAGCGGGGTTCACACGGCGAGAAAGGCGTCTGTGTACATGAGAGGCGGCAGAAGCATAGCCACTGACCAGGGCCCCGGCAATGATCGGTTTCCAGCCATCGCTTCCCGGGTGAATTCGCCGGTAATTACGGAGTGAGCTGCGTCACATTCACTGGTGAAAGGTTTCACCACATGAGGCGCCGACCAATTTCATAGCGTTGGCAGCCCAGTCCCGTCCGTTGGTGCGCGTCGGTCCCGGAATCGTCGTGCGTTTGATGAGGTGAGGAGCCAGGATGAACCAGTCCCCCGGTACGGAAAACGGTGCGGACCGTATTCCGGTGTTGTGGGCAGAAGTCCTCGGAGCGGGTTCCGACTCGAATCTGGGTTTTCTGGAGAACGGTGGGGATTCTTTCCGGGCCCTCACCCTCTCCACCATGATCCACGAGGAGACGGGCGTCGAGATAGATTTCCTCGACATCCTGGAAAGCGAGAACGCCCACGCGCTGCGCGACCTTGTGCGCTCCGCGGCCGACTCGTCCTGACACGTTCGGACGCAGGGCCCCGGAAACGAGAATCCGCGATCGGAGGAAACACGTGTCCGCTCCGCGTTCCGCGGAAGAGACGCCCTTCCCTGACCAGGCCGCTCCCCGGACCCTCCGGATGATGTGCGTCCCCTACGCGGGGGCGGGCGCCGGCGTGTACCGGGGGTGGCGGCCCGGACCCGACGTCCACCTCGACGTGGTACCGGTCCAACTCCCCGGACGCGAGGAGGAGTTCACGGCGCCGTTCCACCGGACGGTCCGGGCGGCCGCCGAGGACGTCGCCGGCCGGGTCGCCGCGCACGCCGACGGCGCCCCCTACGTCCTCTTCGGCCACAGCCTCGGCGCCCTCCTCGCCTACGAGGCGACCCGCCACCTGCTGGAGACCGGCGGTCCCCCACCCCGGCACCTGGTGGTCAGCGGCTCCGTCAGCCCCCGGCGCCGCCGCCCCGAGAAACTGTCCGACGATCCGGCGCGGGCCGTCGCCCAGTTGCGCGAGCTGACCGGGCAGCCGGACGCCTTCGCCGACCCCGAGATCCGCGACCTCCTGCTGCCCGCCCTGCGCGCCGACATCGCGATGTCCGAGGGCTACCGCCCGCAGCCGCACCGTCCGCTGCCGGTCCCGCTCACGGCCCTCCGCGGCACCGCCGACGCCTCCGTCCCGGCCTCCGACTGGCGGGACTGGGCGGCCTACACCTCGGCGGGCTTCCAGGCCGTCGAGTTGCCCGGCGGACACATGTACCTCACCGAGTCCTGGCCCGCCGTGCTGCGCGCCGTCGCGGAGCTGGTGTGATGACGACCCCCGGTACGCAACGAAAGGAGCCGCCCGTGGCAGCGGCCGCCCCCGCGACCCTCCATGAGCTGTTCACCCGTTCCGCCGCACACCATCCGGACCGCACCGCGCTGGAAGTGGACGGCCGGACCTTCAGCTACGCGGAACTGGACCGCCTGTCGGACCGGCTGGCCGGACTGATCCTGCGCCGGGCCGGCCGCCGCCCCGCACGGGTGGGACTGCTGGCCGCCCGCAGCCTCACGGCCTACGCGGGCTATCTGGCCGCGTTGCGACTGGGCGCGGCGGCGGTGCCGATCAACCCCGCACACCCGCCCGCCCGGCAGCTGGCCGTCGTCAAGGACGGCACCCTCGACCTCGTCGTCGGCGCGCCCTTGCGCACGCGGGACGGCACCCGGGCGCGGCCCGACCTCGGCGTGCCCTGGCTGCTCGTCGACGAGGCGTCGCTGACGGAACCGGCCGACGGCACCGGCGCGGTGGCGGGCGACGACGGCGGGGACCGGCCGGGCCGAACGGTCGCCGCGCCGCCACGGCCGGACGACATCGCCTACATCCTGTACACGTCGGGCTCCACCGGTGCGCCGCGCGGTGTGCCCGTCCGGCACGCGAACATCGTGCCGTTCATCGACTGGGCTGTCGACGCCTGCGGTTTCGGCCCGCAGGACCGCACCTCCCAGAACGTCGAGTTCTCCTTCGACGTGGCCGTCTACGAGATGTTCGTGACCTGGGCGGCAGGCAGCGCGCTGGTCGTGCCCCGCGCCAACGACGTGCTGCGGCCCTCCCGGTTCGTCAACGAGCACCGGATCACGCACTGGTTCTGCGTGCCGTCCCTCGGCAGCCTCGCCGAGCGCACCGGCGCGCTCGCCCCCGGCTCGATGCCCACCCTGACCAAGGTCATGCTGGGCGGCGAACGCCTCACCGCCGAACAGGCCCGGCAGTGGGCCGAGGCCGCGCCCAACGCCGTACTGCACAACATGTACGGGCCGACCGAGATGAGCGTCGTCTGCGTGCACAAGAACCTCGGCGGCGCGGGCCGGCTCGTGCCCGCCGGCTCCAACGGGACGATGCCCATCGGCGAGGTGCTGCCGCACCTGGAGAGCGTCGTGCTCGGGGAGAACGGACAGCCGGCCGCGACCGGCGAGTTGTGTCTGCGCGGGCCCCAGCGGTTCGCCGGCTACCTCGACCCGGCCCACAACGAGGGGCGGTTCCTGCGCCGCCGGCCCGGGGCGGCCGCGCTCGTCCTTCCGGCGGGGGAGGCACCCCGCGACACGGACTGGTACCGCACCGGCGACCTGGTCCACGCGGAGGGCGAGGGACTGGTCTTCCTCGGCAGGCTGGACGACCAGGTGAAGGTGCGCGGACACCGCATCGAAGTGGGCGAGGTGGAGGCGCAGTTGGCGCGCCACCCCGCGGTCCGGGAGGCCGTCGTGGTGGCCCACCACGCCGGGTCGGAAGCGACGCTGGTCGCCCACTACACGGGTACCGTCACCCCGCCCGCCGAACTGACCGGCTTCCTCCGCGAACGGCTCCCGCTCTACATGCTGCCGAGCCGCTTCCTGCACCGGGAGTCGTTCCCGCTGAACACCAACGGCAAGATCGACCGCCGCTCGCTGCCGGCCCCCGACCTCGGACGGACACCGTACTGAGCCGCGCGCCCGGCCGGGGTGCGCGCGCCCACCACCACTTCGACCCGCTGCGGAGGAGACATGTCAGGCACCACGACCGGTGAGGTACCGAAGATCCTCCTCATCGGTTCCGGTGACCTCACCATACGGTTGGGTCATCTGCTGGCGAGCGCGGAACCGGAGACGCGGCTCGCCCTCGCGAGCCGCTCGGCGGAGCGCGCCACCCGCTTCGCGAACCTGACCAAGCTGGCGGCCGCCAACCTCGGCCGGATACGCGAGGTCGAGGCGGTGGCCATGGACATGGCCGACGTGGACCGCACCGCGGAGCAACTGCGGCGCATCCGACCGACGATCATCTTCATGGGCGCCTCCATCCAGGCCGCCCGCGCCATCATGGACCTGCCCGAGGACCTGTTCCGACGGCTCGACGAGGCACAGCTGGGCCCCTGGCTGCCGATGCACCTCACGCTCGCGCACGAGCTGATGCAGGCCGTACGCCTCGCGGAGTCGCGGGCCGTCGTCGTCAACGGCGCCTACCCCGACGCGGTCGGCCCCGCCCTCGCGGCCCTCGACCTGGCGCCCGACGTCGGGATCGGCAACATCGGCAACATCGTGCCCGGCATCACCTGGGCCGCCGCCGAGGAACTGGGCGTCTCCCCGGCCGAGGTCGACGTGAAGGCCGTGGGGCACCACTACTTCAGCCACCACGTGCACCGGTACGGTGAGGCCCGCGGCATCCCGCACCTGCTCGACGTCCGCGTCGCGGGGACACCGGCCACGGTCGACGCCGACGCGGTGTACGCCCGGCTGGCCGGCGGCCTGCGGCGCCAGGGCGGCAAGGAGGGCCAGCAGCTGACGGCCACCTCCGCCGCGCGCCTCCTGCTCGCGCTGCTGTCCCGCACGGAGCACACTCTGCACGCGCCCGCCCCCGGCGGCATGACCGGTGGCTACCCGGTCCGGGTGTCGCGCGACGGCGTACGGCTCGACCTGCCGCCCGGCACCACCGCCTCGGCGGCCCAGGCCGTCAATCGGCGCTGCCAGCTCCTGGACGGGATCGAGCGCGTGGCCGCCAACGGAACGGTCCAGTTCACCGAGGAACGCATGGCGGTGATGCGGGACATGCTGGGCTACCACTGCACCGAGCTGAAGGTCGCCGACGCCCGCTCCGCGGCGACCGAACTCGCCGGGCGCTACGACGCCTTCCTGCGCCGGCACGGACTGGGCGCATGACCGCGCGCACCGTCCTCTTCGACCTCGACGGCGTGCTCGTGGACAGCCAGGACGCCGAGGTGCTGGCCCTGCTGGAGTTCGCCGCGACCGTGCACGCCCGGGTCCCGGCCGAGGGCTTCGCCGAGCGGGTCGCGGGCCGCCGGATGAGCGAGTCGGTCGCCATCATCGGTCAGTACACGGGCCTCCCGTTGCCGGACGACGCGGTGGAGCGGGTCAGGGAGATCGCCGAGCGGCACCTGGCGACCCGGTTGCGCGCCACCCCCGGGGTGGCGGCGGCCCTGCGGGAGATCACGGCACCCGCGTACGTGGTGTCGAACTCCCCGCTCGGCATGATCGAGGACCGCCTGCGCCGCACCGGCCTCGCCGGCTTCTTCGCCGGCCCCCACTTCTCGGCGTACGAACTCGGCACGTGGAAGCCGGACCCCGGCCTCTACCGGCAGGCGGTACGCACACTGGGGTTGGACCCCGAGACCGTCGTCGCGGTCGAGGACAGCGAGGTCGGCGTGCGCTCCGCCCATGACGCGGGCCTGCGCGTCCACTGGTACCGGCCCGACCGGCCGGAGGAGAGCCGGTGCTCGGGGCGCGTCCGCGTCTTCGGCAACATGAGGGCACTGCCCGAACTGCTCGCGGCACGGGTCTGACCGGGCCGCCCGCGCCGCGAACTCTCGCGCGAAGTCCGCCTCCCCTGTTTTCCGTGATCGCGGCGGCACGGGAGCGGCGGAAGAGGCGGCACGGGAGGGAACGGGTTCGTCGGCGTCCTCGTGTGCGAAGTGGTCGCGGTGCTGCTCCTGGCGGTCGGACTGCGGGACACAGCGGTGGTCCGGCGGCTGCGGTGGCACGGCGCACGCACCTGGGGACTCGATCCGACCCGCGCGGTGCGACCGCGGACGGAATGCCCCGGGCGCTCCGCCGGTGCCGGCCGGACCGCTGGCCAAGCCGGTCACCCCCGAAGGTCCGCCGGCGCATCGAGCACGACTACCGCGAACTCAAACACGGCCTCGGCCCGGACCACTTCGAAGGCCGCTCCTGGCCCGGCCGGCACCACCACGTGGCCCTCGTGACCGCCTCCCACGCGTTCCTCACCGAGCAGCGCCTGGCTCCAAAAGTGCCCACACCGGCCTCACTCCCTACCAGACCGTCGACGCCCTCCAGGGCATCCTGAGGTGCTGGACCGGCGTCTGCAGCACATGCCACCAAGCCCTCCCCGCCAGGCGGCCCATGACTCCAAGGTCCAGGAGCAATGCTCGGAACCTGTGGATCGGACGAGGGAACGCGGAGGGCGTACCTTCCCGATTCATCCTGTGATGGTCACCGAGTAGGCCCGCGTTGCAGCCCTGGCGGCGCGCACCGTACGCCTCGCCCGGGCCGGTGCGGACTCCGCACTGGCTACGCTTTCCGAGTGACCACGACTGACGCCTACGCCGCGTACATCGCGAGCCTCCCCCGGATCCTCGCCGGGGCCGCCGCGCTCTTCCGGGACACCGAGGGACGGGTCCTGCTCGTCGAGCCGAACTACCGGGAGGGCTGGGCGCTGCCCGGCGGCACCGTCGAGTCCGACGACGGGGAGACCCCGCGCCAGGGCGCCCGCCGGGAGACCCTGGAGGAGATCGGCCTGGACCGTGAGATGGGCCGGCTGCTGGCGGTCGACTGGGTGCACGGCGCCGGCCGGCCCCCGATCGTCGCCTACCTGTACGACGGCGGGCTCCTCTCCGACGCCGACCTCGAGGCGATCCGGCTCCAGGAGGAGGAGCTGCTGTCCTGGCGGCTGGTCCCCCGGGAGCAACTCCCCGAACACCTCCCGGGCGCCCTGGGCCACCGGGTCCTGGCCGCCCTGGACGTCCTCACGGAGGGGGCGGGCACGGCAGAACTGGAGAACGGTCACCGGGTCGGCTGACCCGGCCACCCCACCGGCCCGGCCGCACCCGGGCCACCGCCCCGATAACCGCTGGCCCCGTCCGCCCGCCCGCCCTACCCTCGGCCCCATGAACAGGCCACTCGTCGCCATCCTCAGTGGTGCAGGGATCTCCACCGATTCCGGGATCCCTGACTATCGCGGCCCGAACGGGCTGTGGCGCAAGGATCCCGAGGCCGAGAAGCTCGTGACGTACGACTACTACATGGGTGACCCCGAGATCCGGCGCCGGTCTTGGCAGATGCGGCAGAAGAACCGGACCCTCGCGGCCGAGCCCAACGCGGCGCACCGGGCCGTCGCCGAGCTGGAGCGGTCGGGGACGCCGGTGCGGGTGATCACGCAGAACGTGGACGGGCTGCACCAGCTCGCCGGGATGCCCGCCCGCAAGGTGCTCGAACTGCACGGCTCGGCGCGCGAAGTGGTGTGCACGAAGTGCCGTGCGCGGGGGTCGATGGCGGACGCGATCGCCCGGGTCGAGGCCGGAGAGGAGGACCCGCCGTGCCTGGAGTGCGGGGGCATCCTCAAGTCGGCGACCGTGATGTTCGGAGAGCAACTCGACCCCGTCGTCCTCGGCGAGGCCCTCGCCATCAGCAAGGCCTGCACGGTGTTCGTCGCCGTCGGCAGCAGCCTCCAGGTCCACCCGGCCGCCGGCCTCGCGGGCGTCGCCGCCGACCACGGCGCCCGGCTGGTCGTCGTCAACGCCGAACCGACGCCGTACGACGACCGGGCCGACGAGATCGTCCGGGAGCCGATCGGGACTGCCCTGCCGAAGCTGCTCGCCGCGCTTCAGGACGGTTAGAAGAGCCCCGCGCCCCGTTCGAAGTCCAGCAGGCGCTGCTTGCGCGGCAGGCCGCCGCCGTAGCCGGTGAGGCTGCCGTTGGCCCCGATCACGCGGTGGCAGGGGACGATGATGCCGACGGGGTTCTTCCCGTTGGCGAGGCCGACCGCGCGGGAGGCCTGGGGGTTGCCGAGGGCTGCGGCGAGTTCGCCGTACGAGCGGGTCTCGCCGTAGGGGATCCGGCGCAGCTGTTCCCAGACGCTGCGCTGGAACGGGGTTCCGGCCAGGCGCAGTTCGACGGTGAACTCCTTCAACTCGCCCGCGAAGTACGCGGTCAGCTGTTCCTCGGCCTCGGCGAAGAGGTCGTGGTCGCGGGCGCCGAAGGCCTCCTCGGGCGGGCGGTGGCGCTGGTCCTCCATGTAGAGGCCGCAGAGGGTGCCGTCCTCGGCCACCAGGGTGAGGGGGCCGTAGGGGCTGTCGGTCACGGTGTGGTTCTTCACGGCGATGTCCTCGAACGTCGTCATACGGGGAGGAAGTTGATCGGGTGGCTGTCGGTCGCCCACAGGTACTGGACGGCGTACGCGCGCCAGGGGCGCCAGGCCGCCGCGCGGGCGGTGAGGGCGGCCGGGGTGCCGGGCAGGCCCAGCTCCTGGGCGGCCCGGCGGATTCCGAGGTCCGTGGGAAGGAAGGCGTCGGGGTCGCCGAGGGCGCGCATGGCGACGACGTCGACGGTCCAGGGACCGAAACCGGGGAGGGCGAGGAGGCGGGCGCGCGCCTCGGACCAGTCGCTCTCGACGCCCAGCTGGAGGGTGCCGTCGGCGAGTCGGCCGACGAGGGTGGTGAAGGTGGTACGGCGGGTGCGGGGCATCGCCAGGGAGTCCGGGTCCACGTCCGCGAGCGCCTCGGGGGACGGGAAGAGATGGGTGAGGCCGCCCTCGGGATCGTCCACCGGGGTGCCGTGGGCGGTCACCAGGCGGGCCGCGTGGGTGCGGGCGGCGGCCGTGGAGACCTGCTGGCCCAGCACGGCCCGGACGGCGAACTCCGCCTCGTCGACCGTGCGCGGTACCCGCCGCCCCGGTGCCTTGTCGACCAGCGGCGCCAGGAGGGGATCGGTGCGCAGCTGGCCGTCGACGGCGACCGGGTCGGCGTCCAGGTCGAGCAGCCGCCGGCAGCGGCTGATGGCGACGGGCAGGTCGCGGAGGTCGCTGAGGGTGAGCCGGCAGGCGATGTGGTCGGGCTTCGGCGTGAGGGCGGCGATGCCGTGGCCGTAGGGCAGCCGCAGGGTCCGCCGGTAGGCGCCGTCCCGCCACTCCTCCACGCCGGGAACGGCGGTGGCCGCGAGGTGGCCGAAGAGGTTGTCGGGGTTGAGGGGGGCGCGGAAGGGCAGCCGGAGGGTGAGCGTGCCGGGGGCGAGCCGAGCCGACCTGGGGCGGCGGTCGCGCAGTTCGGTCGGGGAGAGGGCGAAGACCTCGCGGACGGTGTCGTTGAAGGTGCGGATCGAGGAGAAGCCGGCCGCGAAGGCGATCTCCGCCATCGGCAGCGCGGTCGTCTCGACCAACAGGCGGGCGGTCTGGGCGCGTTGGGCCCGGGCGAGGGCCAGTGGTCCGGCGCCTAGCTCGGCGAGCAGTTGGCGTTCGACCTGCCGGGGGCTGTAGCCGAGGCGGGCGGCGAGGCCGGGGACGCCCTCGCGGTCCACGACCCCGTCGGCGATCAGCCGCATGGCGCGGGCGACCAGGTCGGCGCGCTGGTTCCACTCCGGGGACCCGGGGCTGGTGTCGGGACGGCAGCGTTTGCAGGCCCGGAACCCGGCCTGCTGGCAGGCGGCCGCGCTCGGGTGGAACGTCATGTTCTCGGGTTTGGGCGGTACCACCGGGCAGCTGGGCCGGCAGTAGATGCGGGTGGTCAGGACGGCGGTGAAGAACCAGCCGTCGAACCGCGCGTCCTTCGACTGCACGGCCCGTACGCAGTGCTCGCGGTCGAGGTGCATCCCTTTCTGCATGGGTCCAGCATCGGCCACCGGGGTGGCCGATGCTGGCGGGAATCCGACACGAAGGTGCGCTGACCTCCGCAGCCCTGCGGTCCTCTTCTTCGGGACCGCCGTCAGGCGAAGTAGTGGTCCTGGTCGAGGTCGGCCAGCAGTCCCGGCTGCGCGGGCCGCCAGTCGTAGCGCTCGCGGGTGGCGGCGCCGGACGTGGGGTTGTCGTTCACGACGAAGGCCGCCAGCCAGCCGAAGTGGCCGGCCGCCTCCTCCGGTGCGAGGGACACGACCGGCACGTCGAGGCGGCGGCCGACGATCTCGGTGATGTCGCGCAGCAGGACGCCCTCGTCGGCGACCGCGTGCAGCACGGCACCGGCCGGGGCCTGCTCCAGGGCCTTGCGGTAGAGGGTGGCGGCGTCGAAACGGTGCACGGACGACCATCGGTTGGTGCCGTCACCCACGTACGCGGCGACACCCTTGTCGCGGGCGACGCCGATCAGGTGCGGGACGAAGGCATGGTCGCCGGCCCCGTGCACCTGCGGGAGCCGGATCGCCGAGACCCGTACCCCGCGGTCGGCCAGGGCCAGGGCGGCCCGCTCCGACTCGGCCCGGTGCGCGCCGGGCGCCGCCGGGTCGGACCCGTCGGCCTCGGTGCCGACCCGGCCCGGGGCGAGCAGGCCGGTCACGGAACTGATGACCAGGGGGCGGCCGGAGCCGGCGAGCGCGTCGCCGAAGGCGGCGAGGACCGCGAGTTCGGTGCGCAGGGCGCCGGGCATGTCGGAGAAGTCATGGTTGAAGCCCGTGTGCACCACCCCGTCCGTCGCGTCCGCCGCGACCCGCAGGCCGTCGACGTCGTTCAGGTCGCCGCGGTACGCCTCGGCTCCCACCTCCTTCAGGGCCGCCTCGGCCGCGTCCGAGCGGGCCAGGCCGAGCACCTGGTGGCCGGCGCCGAGCAGTTCGCGGACGACCGCGCTGCCGATGAACCCGGTGGCGCCGGTGACGAACACACGCATGACACATCACCTCAGGGGAGAGTGCGACTTCTTGGACGGCTTCAGCGTGCGCCCGGCCCCGGGGCAGGGTCCAAGACCTGTTCCGTACCCGGCGATGCCCGTCCGGTCATGACCGCAGCTCAGCGCCGCGGGAGCCAGGACGCCGGGAGTAGAGTCGAGGGGTGCCCGATTCCTTCGTACCGCCGGTGGACCTGGAGCTGCGCCTGGTGCGCTACTTCACCGTGGTCGCCGAGGAGCTGCACTTCGGCCGTGCGGCCGACGCGTTGCATCTCGCGCAGCCGTCGCTGAGCCGTCAGATCCGGCGCCTGGAGCGGGAGCTGGGCGTCCGGCTGCTCGACCGCACCCCGCGCGGCACCCGGCTCACCGAAGCCGGGGAGATCTTCCTCCCGCAGGCCAGGGAGCTGCTGCGGACCGCCGCCCGGGCCGCCGCCAGCGCCCGCTCGGCCGCCGCGCACGGCCCGTTCACCGTCGGGTACACCACCCATCAGATCGTGACCCCGGCGGTACGCGAAGTGCGCCACCGCCACCCGCAGGCCGACGTCCGCACCCTGCACGTGGACTGGAACGAGCCGCGTGCCGCGCTGCTGGACCACCGGGTCGACGTGGTGGTGACCCGGTTCCTGTTCGCCGCCGACGGCCTGGACATCACGGTCCTCTACGACGAGCCGCGCGTTCTCCTGGTGCCGCTCGGTCACCGGCTGGCCGGACGGGAGTCGGTCACCCTGGCCGACTTCGCCGACGAGCCGCTCCCCCGCTTCACCGGCGCCGACCGGATCGGCGCGAATCCCCCCGGCCACACCAACCTGGGCGCTCTGGTGGAGACGCTGGAGGACAAGCTGGAGCTGGTGGCGAGCGGTGAGGTGGTGTCCCTGGCGCCGGCCGGGTTCGGTGGCAGCCTGCGACCCGACATCGTCGCCGTCCCGGTCGAGGACGCGGCCCCCCTCCAGGTGGTCCTCGCCACCCGGGCCGGGGGCCGGCATCCTCTGTTCCCGGCGTTCCGCCGCGCGGCGCAGACCCATCTGATCCCCTCCGGCGCCACCACCGGGAGCGGGCGGCCGCACGCGGGGGCCGGGGCCGCTCGTTGAGCGGAGCGGGGAGAGTCAGTCACAGAGCGCGACCTCGGCAACGTCCCGCACGGGGTGGCCCGGGCGCTGCGCGAGGGAACCAGTGCCGGCGCGGATCATCGTGCGGGACTCGGTCCGATCGGAGTCCCGCACGCGGGGATGCGCACGCACCGGACCGTCAGGGCAGGTCCGCGCCCGTGCCCGTGCCCGTGTCCGCCGAGTCGTCGCCCCGCACCACGCAGAGCGCCCAGATGATGAATCCGGACAGCGCGATCATCACGACGGACCAGACCGGGTAGTACGGCAGGGACAGGAAGTTGGCGATGATCACCAGCGCGGCGATGGCCACCCCGGCGCCGCGTGCCCACGCGGCCGGCTGGAAGAGGCCGATGCTGACGACCACGGCGATCACGCCCAGGACGAGGTGGATCCAGCCCCAGCTGGTGAGGTCGAACTTGAACACGTAGTTCGGGGTCGTGACGAAGACGTCGTCCTGGGCGATCGCCATGATGCCCCGGAACACCGCGAGCAGTCCGGCGATCAGGAGCATGACGGCGGCGAAGGCGGTCAGGCCTCCGGCCCACGCCATCTTGGCGGTGTGCTGGCGCGGGTGGTGCGCGGGATGTGTGGCGGTCATACGGCTGCCTCGATTCGTTCTCGGTGGGGGTGCTCAGCGCCCGTGGGCGGTGGGCACCGAGCCGGAGCCGGTGCGCTCGGCCGGCGGGTAGTCGCTCAGGACCAGTGCCTTGGCCTTGCGGAACTCCTCGTCCGAGATGTCACCGCGGGACTTCATCTCGGAGAGCCTGGCCAGTTCGTCGACGCTGCTGGTCTGGGCGGGGCCGCCCTTGGCGGTCTGCCGGATGTACGACTCGAACGCCTTCTGCTGGTCGCGGGCCTGGGCGATCTCGCGCTGCCCCATGCCCTTGCCGCGGGCGATCACGTAGACGAGAACGCCCAGGAAGGGGACCACGATGCACAGGGCCAGCCAGCCGGCCTTGGCCCAGCCGCCCATCGAGTCGTCGCGGAAGATGTCCACGATGACCCGGAACAGCAGGACGAGCCACATGATCCACAGGAAGAGCCACAACATCGTCCAGAAGGCGCTCAGCAGCGGATAGTCGTATGCGAGGTAGGTGTGCGCGCTCATGTACGTCCTCCGTCCACGGCGCCGGCCGGTCGGCCGGGCCCTGCCGTCCCAGCGTGCCCGCGGGGACGCCGGGGTTCCTCACCCGGTGCGGGTGATCGTGCTCCGTATCCGGGAAGGCGGCCCTCCTCACTCCGGCAGCCGGCGCATCTCCACGACCCGCAGCCCCAGGGACAGGCAGCGGTTCAGCAGGCCGTACAGGTGCGCCTCGTCGACGACGGGACCGAACAGGACCGTCTCGCCGGAGATCGTCACGTGTTCCATCTCCGGGAAGGCCCGGGTCAGCGTCTCCGACATGGTCCCTTCGACGCGGATCTCGTAGCGCATGAGCCGTCTCCCGCCGCGGGTCTGCTGCGGTCTGTCCGTCCCGTGATCCTGCCCCCGCGTCCGCCCGCCGGCCTCACCCGGCGCAGGTGAACCGGGCCGCGGCGGCCGGCAGCGGTCACAGCAGACCGCGCTCGCGTGCCCGGCGCACCGCATCGCCGCGCCGGCCCACGCCGAGTTTCCGGTAGATGCTCTTGAGGTGCGTCTTCACCGTGTTCACGGAGACGTACAGGTCGGCGGCGATCTCCTGCGTGGACATCATCTGCGCCAGCCGCCCGAGCACCTCGCGCTCGCGTCCGCTCAGCTCCTCGACGAGCAGCGGCGCAGGACCGGTGCCGGGGCCGTCGCCGTAGAGCCAGCAGGCGGCCAGTCCGTGCAGCGGCGGGCTGTCCAGGAGGCGGCGGATCTCCGGCCCGGCGTCGAGGAACGGGCGGCGCAGCCGGTCCCGGCGGGCCTCCAGGAGGGCCCTGGCGAGCAGCTTGCGGGCGGCGTCGCCGTCCCCCGCGCCGACCGCCGCGCGGGCCCGGACCAGGGTGGCCCGGACCGTGACGCCGGGACCGGTCTCGCCGTCCGCGCACAGCCGGTCGGCCGTCTCCAGGGCTTCCTCGCGGTGACCCGCGGCGAGCCGCGCCCACGCGACCTCCGCGGCGCACAGCGGACCGAGCGGGCCGTCGATCCCGTCCAGCACCTCGACGGCGGTGGCGGGACGGCCCTCGGCGAGCAGGACGGCCGCGGCGGCCAGCGCCGCGTTCGCCCGCGACCAGGGCGAGGCCGCGTGCGTGCGGACGGCCGCATCGGCCGCGTGCGCGGCGCCGGCCGGGTCGCCGAGGGCGAGCCGCAGCCGGCCCGTCACCAGGGCGCGGCCGGCCTCGGTCACCGGGTCGGGCGCGCCGGAGCCGGGGCCGGACTCGGCGGCCTCGGCCAGCAGGGCCCGGGCCCGCTCCAGCTCGTCGCGGTCGACGGCCACGGCGGCCAGCACCAGCTGGCCGAGCCCGGCGCCGGGGAACGGGCGTCCACCGCCGTTCCGGGTCGCGTCGGCCGCGGCCAGGGCCCGGCTCTCCGCGCGGTCGAGCCGGCCGTCGAAGTAGTCGATCAGCGCCAGGTGGCCGAGGCAGTCCTCCCGGGGCAGTTCGGTCAGGGCGTCACCGGGCAGTTCGGCCACCTCGGTCAGGGCGGCGCGCGCCGCGTCGAACCGCCCGGCCCAGACGCGGGCCGAGCCCAGGTGGGTGAGGAGGAGGGCGGTGATCTCCGGGTGCTTGGCGAGCAGGCGGGCGGGCACCTCGTGGCGCAGCCGGGCGGCCGCGGCCATCGCCTGCTCGGCGCGGCCCGGGGAACCGGTCAGCCGGGCCGCCAGAACCTCCAGGAGCGCGCAGCTCAGCCGGGCCGCGGCGGTCGTCGTACCGGTGGCCGGGCGCTCCTCGGCGCGGCCGAGGTGGGCCAGCCCGTGGTCGACGTCGTGCTCGGCCAGCTCGCGGGCCGCCCGCACCAGGTCCACGGCGGCGCCGCAGGCCTCCGGGCCCATCGCGGCGAACAGCCCGGTGAGGTCGTCGCACGGACCGGCGAGGAACCGGCCGAGCGCCAGGTCGTCGACGAGAGCGCCCGCCGTGCACTCCCAGTCGCCCGCCGCCGCGCCGTGGGCCAGCGCCTCGGGGAGGGCGCCGTGGGCCCGCAGCCACCATGCGGCGCGCCGGTGCAGTTCGGGTACGAGTGCCGGGGAGCGCGCCCGCAGGTGGACCCGGAGGATCTCCCCGAACAGCGGATGCAGCCGGTACCAGGAGTGTCCGAGGTCCTCGACGAAGGCGTTCTGCCGGCACAGCCCGGCCAGCAGCGGACCGGCGCCGGGGCGGCCGGTCAGCGCCTCCGCGAGTTCGGGCCCGAACCGGTCCAGGACGCTGATCCGCAGCAGCAGGTCCTGCGTCTCGGGCGGCTGCCGTCCGACCACCTCGGCGAGGAGGAAGTCGGCGATGGTGCTGTGGCCGGCCTCGAACTCCTTGAGGTACGTCTGCGGATCGGCGCTCTGCTGGGCGGCCAGGGCGCTCAGCCGCAGTCCGGCCGCCCAGCCCCGGGTGCGCTCCACCAGGGCGCGCGCGGCGTCGGCGGGCAGCCGCAGCCCGTGCCGGGCCAGCAGGTCGGCCGCCTCCTCGGGGGTGAAGGCCAGCTCGTCGTTCCTGATCTCGGTCATGGCCGCCGCCGCCCGGTAGCGGTGCAGGGGAAGCAGGGGCTCGGTGCGGGTGACGAGGATCAGCCGCAGTCCCCGGCCCGCGTGGTGCAGGACGAACTCCAGTTGCTCGGCGGTCTCCGGGGCGGTCAGCCGGTCGAACTCGTCCAGGACGAGGATCGCCGGCCGGTCGCGCCCGTTCAGCTCGTCGGCGAGGCGGGCCAGCAGCCGGTGGTCCACCCGGTGGAGGCCTCCGGGAGAGCCGCCGGTCCCGGCGGGCAACGGTGTTCCGGCGGTCTGCAGGGCGTGCAGCGCGTAGGCCCAGAACATGCCGGGTGCCTGGTCGGCCGCCTCGTGGGTGAGCCAGGCGACCGGTTGTCCGAGCCGGGCCGCCCAGTCGGCGACGAGGAGTGTCTTGCCGGCGCCGGCCGCCCCGTTGACCATGGTCAGCGGGGTGTCGAAGGCCTGGTCGAGGTGCGCGGTCAGCCTGGGTCTGCGGACGAAGACGGCGGGTCTGGCCGGCACCGCGAACCGGGTGCGCAGAAACGGCTCACCGAGGGGATCGGCGTATCCGAGGGCCGGTCCCCGTGCGCTGTCGTCCCTCGCGGCCACAGAGATCACCTCCCGTGTCCGGTCGGCCGTGGCCGGCGCTCCGCACGATCAGGATCCCAGGGTTGCCGCCGCCGCGCAGGCCGTCAGGACGCCGGTGCTCCCGGGTCCCGGCGGGGCGGCGGGCTGCCGAGGCGGGTGGCGAGGAACGGCTCCTGGGCGATGACCGCGCCGGTGCAGACGCTGACGGTGGCGACCAGGCAGACCACGATCAGCCAGGACAGCAGCACGAACACCGAGCCCACGGGGCCGTACTCGCCCACGGTGCGCTCGAGCGTCAGCGGCATGTACAGCTGGGCCGTGGCGGCCAGGGCGGTGAGGGCGGCAGCCGTGATCAGGGCGCCGGGCAGCAGGGGTCGCCAGCTGATCCGGCCGCCGAGGAGCAGGTGCTGGGTCCACCACCACAGGCCGGTCTGGCAGACGAGGGTGACGGGGACGCCCAGCCAGAGGCCGAGGCCGAAGCCGTTGTGCAGGGTGCCTTCCAGGAGCAGGGCGCCGATCCACAGGGCGAGCCAGGCCACCCAGCGCCAGGGCGCGATCCGGGTGCCGCCCCGGGGGAGCTGCCAGGCGCGCTTGCACAGCCGTTGCACGGCCCGGCTGACGGCGGTGGCCGAGATCAGCACCATGAGGACGCCGACCACGCCGGTGGTCTGCCGCAGGTCCTCGTTCGGGGGCTGCATCAGCTGCCGCATCCCGGTGTCGACCGGGCCGGACAGTCCGAACGCCGAGCGCAGCGAGTGCAGCAGCTGGTCCCGGACGACCGGTGGGGCGTACGCGGCGAAGACGAAGAGCAGCGGAACGGCGGTCAGGAAGCACTGGGCGGCCAGGCGGGTGGCGGTGTCGAAGATGTTCACGGAGACCAAGCGGTCGGCGAGGTGCGTGACGACCGGGAAGCGGGTCTCCGCCCGCCGGTGCGCGGCCTTCGCGGCGCCGACCAGGTGTACGGTCCGCTCGCGCCACCGGGACACACCGAACCGGGGCCCGGTGTGCGGCCTCCGCCCGGTGGTCGGCATCGCCTGCTCCTTTCCCTGCCGTCCAGGGTGCGGGGCGGGCGGTGCGACGGCACCCCGTGCCGTGCCGTCAGTGCAGGTGCCGGGCGAAGGCCTCGTAGGCCCGCTCGTCGAAGAGCACGAACCGCACCTCCTCGACGGCCGTGTCCGCCTCCCGGACCGTGGCGACGGCGATCCGGGCGCCGTCGTCCATCGGCCAGCCGTAGATCCCGGTGGAGACGGCGGGGAAGGCGACCGTGCGGGCGCCGAGTTCGTCGGCGCGCCTGAGGGACTCGCGGTAGCAGGAGGCGAGCAGGCCGGAGCGGTCCTCGCTCGTGGAGTGCACGGGGCCGACGGTGTGGATGACCCACCGGGCGTCGAGGTCGCCGGCCGTGGTGGCGACGGCCTGGCCGGTGGGCAGGCCCTTGCCGTACTTCGAGGCACGCAGCTTGCGGCACTCCGCCAGGATGTCGGGGCCGCCGCGACGGTGGATGGCGCCGTCGACGCCTCCGCCGCCGAGCAGGGAGGAGTTGGCCGCGTTGACGATCGCGTCGACGCTCTGCCGGGTGATGTCGCCCTGGACGAGGGTGATACGGGTCATGACTGCCGCAACCTCCTCCACACGGCCTTCGCCGCGTTGTGCCCCGACATGCCGTGCACGCCCGGTCCCGGCGGGGTGGCCGAGGAGCAGATGAAGACGGCGGAGTGCGGGGTGCTGTAGGGGAAGAGGGAGAGCTTGGGGCGCAGCATGACCTGCAGGCCGGAGACCGCGCCGGTGCCGATGTCGCCGCCGACGTAGTTGGCGTTGCGGGCGGCGAGTTCGGCGGGGCCGGCGGTGGCGCGGGCCAGCACGCGGTCGCGGAACCCCGGGGCGAAGCGCTCCAGTTGACGCTCCATCACCTCGGTGAGGTCGCCGGTCCAGCCGCTCGGCACGTGGGCGTACGCCCAGAAGACGTGCTTGCCCTCGGGGGCACGGCCCGGGTCCACCACACTGGGCTGCACGGTGATCATGAACGGCCGGTCGGGGGCACGGCCCTCGCGGGCGGCGGCGCGCAGGGCGGTGCCGATCTCCGTGCTGTCCGCGCCGATCTGCACGGTCCCGGCGCGGCGGGCCTCCGGTGCCGTCCACGGGACCGGGCCGTCCAGCGCGTAGTCGATCTTGAAGACGCCCGGGCCGTACCGGTAGTCCTGGTAGTAGTTGCCGAGGCCGGCGATGCGGGCGAGCGCGGTGGGCGAGGTGTCGAAGATGTACGACCGTGCGGGCGGCAGGTCGTCGAGGCGCTTGACCTCGTAGTCGGTGTGGATCGCGCCGCCGAGGTCCGTCAGGTACCCGGCGAGGGCGTCGGAGATGGCCTGGGAGCCACCGGCGGCCACCGGCCAGCCGCGGGCGTGCGCGGCGAGCGCGAAGACCAGGCCGACGGCGCCGGTGGCGAAGCCGCTCAGCGGGGCCATGACGTGGGCGACGAGTCCGGCGAAGAGGGTGCGGGCCCGCTCGTCGCGGAAGCGGCGCAGCAGCAGGGCGGCGGGCGGCAGTCCGGCCAGGCCGAACCGGGCGAGGGTGACCGGGTCGCGGGGCAGCGCGGTCAGCGGCAGGGACATGAAGTCCCGGGCCAGGGTGTCCCACTTGGGCAGGAACGGCTCGACCAGCCTGCGGTAGGTGCCCGCGTCCCGGGGGCCGAAGGAGGCCGCGGTCTCGGCGACGGAGCGGGCCAGCACGGCCGCGCGGCCGTCGGGGAAGGGGTGCGCCATCGGCAGGTCCGCGTGCAGCCACGTGAGGCCGTAGCGCTCCAGGGGCAGGGCGCGGAACGCGGGCGAGTTGATGGCGAGCGGGTGGGCCGCGGAGCACGGGTCGTGCCGGAAGCCGGGGAGGGTCAGCTCCTCGGTGCGGGCGCCGCCGCCCACGGTGTCCCGCGCCTCGAAGAGCGCCACGGAGAAACCGCGCCGGGCCAGCTCCACGGCGGCCGTCAGGCCGTTCGGCCCCGCCCCCACCACCACCGCATCGAGCATCGACGGCACCTTCGGACCCCTTCGTCAGCCGATGGCCACTCGGGTTCAGGATATGCCGGGGGACTGACACTCCCCTCGCTCGGGTTACCAGTGCGGGTTCAGCAGCAGGTCCACGACCCGGTGGACGGTGCCGGCGTCGCGGGCGGCGGTGAACGGCAGGGCGTTGTCGCCGGTGATCCGGAACGGCTCGCCGGCGAGCGTGCGGTGGGCGCCGCCCGCCTCCTCGACCAGCAGCAGCCCGGCCGCGTGGTCCCAGGCGGCCTCCCAGGAGAACGCGGTCGCGTCCAACTCGCCGCGGGCGACGGCGAGATACTCCAGGCCCGCGGAGCCGCAGGCGCGCGGCGCGACGCCGTCGGTCCACACGGCGAACAGCGCCCGCTTCTGCGCGTCGGTCGTGTAGTCCGGGTGGGAGGTGGCGATCCGCAGGTCCCGGCCGGGCTCGGGCGCACCGGCGAACAGCCGCTCGCCGTCGAGGAAGGCGCCCTTGCCCCGTGCCGCGGTGGCGAGTTGCTCGCGGGCCGGGGCGAAGATCCAGGAGGCGAGCAGGACACCCCGGTGGGCGAGCGCGACCATGGTGCAGAAGCCGTCCTCGCCGCGCACGAACTGCCGGGTGCCGTCGACCGGGTCGACGATCCACACCGGCTTGTCGCCCTGGAGCGCCTCGTAGGTCTCCGGGTCGGCGTGCACCGCCTCCTCGCCGACCACGAGGGAGCCGGGCAGCAGCGCGGCGAGCTCCCCGGTGAGGTACCGCTCGGCGAGCCGGTCGGCGTCGGTCACCAGGTCGTGCGGGCCGCTCTTCTGGTCGACCTCGTGGTCGGCGAGCCGGCGCCAGCGGGGCAGGATCTCGGTCCGGGCGGCCTTGCGGATGGCGTCCTCGACGTCACCGCCGTGCTGGAGGAGAAACTCGTCGATGGTCTCCGTTGCTTCGATCATGCCTCCATGAGAGCACGCGCCGCTGACAACAGTCCCCACGGGTCGGATGTACGGCACATGGAATACGGACGAACAGGCGGTGCCGACGGCGGGCGGCCCGTCGGCGGACGTACCAGGTCAGCGGGGAGGCGTCAGCGACCCACCGCGTAGCCCTGCATCCCGCGCGGGTTGGCCGCCGCCGAGAGCACCCCGGTCTCCGGGTCCCTGGCCACCGCGCACAGCCGTCCCTCCGACCAGCCCGGCCCGACCGTCACGTCGTGGCCGCGCCGCCGCAGCTCCGCCACGACCTCCGGGTCCGTGCGGGACTCGACGGTGACGCTCCCGGGGCGCCGGGCGCGCGGGTAGAAGGAGCTGGGGAAGCTGTCGTTGTGCCAGTTCGGGGCGTCGATCGCGCCCTGGAGGTCCGGGCCGCCGCGGACCTCGCCGCGCAGCGCGACGGCGAGGAAGAAGTGCAGCTGCCACTGGTCCTGCTGGTCGCCGCCGGGCGTGCCGAAGGCCAGCACCGGCACGCCGTCGCGCAGGGCGATCGACGGGGTGAGGGTGGTGCGCGGGCGCCGGCCGGGGGTGAGGGAGTTGGGCAGGCCCTCCTCCAGCCAGGCCATCTGGAGCCGGGTGCCGAGCGGGAAGCCCAGCTCGGGTACGACGGGGTTGGACTGCAGCCAGCCGCCGCTGGGCGTGGCCGCGACCATGTTGCCCCAGCGGTCGACGACGTCCAGGTGGCAGGTGTCGCCCCGGGTACGGCCGTCGTCCGCGACCTGGGGGTCGCCGGGTACCTGCGCGACCGTCGGCTCACCGGCGCCCATCGGGTCGAAGGCGGTGTCCTTCCCGGTCTCCACGCGCGCGTACCCGGGGAGCCGGGGCAGGCGCCCGCCGGGGCTGCCCGGCCGCAGCTCGTCGGAGGCCTTGGCGCCGATCAGCTCCCGCCGCCCCGCGTTGTAGGCGTCCGAGAGCAGCTCGGCCAGCGGCACCTCGGCCGCGTCCCCGTACCAGGCCTCGCGGTCGGCCATGGCGAGCTTGCAGCCCTCGACGAGCAGGTGGACGTAGTCGGCGGAGCCGTGGGCGGGCAGCTCGGGCGGCAGCAGGGCGAGCTGCTGGAGCAGGGCCGGCCCCTGGCTCCACGGGCCCGCCTTGCAGACGGTCCAGCCGTTCCAGTCGTAGGAGACCGGGCTCTCGTAGCCCGCGGACCAGCCGGCCAGGTCGGCGGCGGTGAGGGTGCCGGTGTGCCGGGTGCCGCTGGTGTCCATGGTGGGGTGGGCGGCCTGCCGTACCAGCGCCTCGGCGATGAAGCCGGTGCGCCACACCTCGCGGGCCGCGTCGATCCGGGCCTCGCGGTCCCCGGCGCCCGCGGTCTCGGTGAGCAGCCGCTGCCAGGTGGCGGCGAGGGCGGGGTTGCGGAACAGCGCGCCGGGGCGGGGGGCCCGGCCGCCGGGCAGGTAGAGCTCCGCCGACGACGTCCACTCGGTCTCGAACAGCTGCCGGACGCTCTCCACCGTGGCGCCGACGTTCTCCACGGGCGGGTGCCCGTGCTCGGCGTAGCCGATGGCGTACGCCAGGACCTCGTCCAGCGGCTTGGTGCCGTGGTCGCGCAGCAGGAGGAGCCAGGCGTCGAAGGCGCCGGGGACGGCCGCGGCCAGCGGGCCGGTGCCGGGTACCAGGTCCAGGCCGAGACCGCGGTAGTGGGCGACGGTGGCACCGGCCGGGGCCACGCCCTGACCGCACAGCACCCGCACCTCGCCGCCGGCCGGGGCGAGCAGGATCGGCACCTCGCCGGCCGGTCCGTTCAGGTGCGGCTCGACCACGTGCAGGACGAAGGCGCCGGCGACGGCGGCGTCGTACGCGTTGCCGCCGCTCTCCAGGACCGCCATCGCCGACTGGGAGGCCAGCCAGTGCGTGGACGACACCATGCCGAAGGTGCCCTGGAGGGTGGGACGGGTGGTGAACTGCATCTGTCACCTCGCTGTGCGCACGGCCGGGCCAGGTGTCTGGCGGTTACATGCTTTCACGGCCGTGGCGGGGCGAACCCCCGTCGGGGGGCTCGCCTCTGCCCGTCACTTGTCCGAGTCGGGCTTGTTCGTCGCCGCCGCGTACGCCTGGGACGGGGTCATCGCGATCCCGTTGAGGCTGACCGTCTTGTACTGGCTGACCTTGGCGCAGGTCTTGGAGTCGTCGGCGGTCGAGGCGTTGGCGTTGGAGACGGCGGCCTTGGTGTCGCCGGAGCTCGCCGGGTAGGAGGTGCCGCTGGTCCAGTCGCTGCCGATCACCAGGGTGACGCCGGTGCCGCTGCCCGCCTTGACGTGCGAGCCGGGTATGTCGAGGGCCTTGGCGACGGTCTGCGCCTCGGCCTTGTCGCCGCTGCCGTAGGTCAGGGCGGTCGTGGTCGCGGAGCTGGGCGCGTTGGCCGTGCTGGTGCCGGTGCTGAAGCCCTGGGAAATCAGGGAGTTCGCGATGGCGGAGGCGCGGCCCGTGATGTCGGTGCCGTTCTCGACGGTCACGGCGATCTGGGAGGCCGGGACGGTCGCGGTGGGCGTCGGCTTCGCGGTCGCCGCGGCCGCCGACGACTTCTTGCCCGAACTGGTGGTCAGCGACTGGTCGTTGGCCATGGTGGCGAACAGGTCCTTGGCACCGGAGCCGACCACCACCCGGTTGCTGTTGTTCGGGTCGGGCGCGGTCTGCATGGTGGTGAACGTCATCCGCTTGGTGGAGACCTTGTTCACGTCGGCCGCCAGCGAGATCAGCTTCTTTACGCTGCCGAGGCCGTCGTCCACGGTCAGCGCCTTGGTGGCCGCGTCCGCGAGGCTGTAGACCGCGGCGGGGTCGGTGAGGGTGCCCGCGCTCTTGAACTTGCGGATCATCGCGCTGAGGAAGATGTGCTGCGAGACGGTGCGGCCGAGGTCGCTGCCGTCGCCGAAGCCGTGCCGGGAGCGGACGAACTCCAGCGCGGCCTCGCCCTTGAGGGTGTGGGTGCCCTTGGACAGCTTCAGGTGCGAGTAGGTGTCGTACACGTTGTTGTTGACGCACACGGAGACACCGCCGACCGCGTCGGACATCTTGACCACGCCGGAGAAGTCCAGCTTGACGAAGTGGTCGATGGGTATGCCGGTGAGCTGGTGGATGGTGGCGACCTGGCAGGACGGACCGTACTCGAGGGCGCTGTTGACCTGGCCGTAGTAGCCGGGAGTGGACTGTCCGCTGTTGCTGTCCTTGCAGGCGGGCACGTCGACCATGGTGTCACGGGGGATGCTCATGACCGTGGCGTTGGAGCGGTCGGCGGCTATGTGCACCACCATCTCCACGTCCGCGTTGCCGTAGCCGGTCTGGACGCCGGTCGTCTTGCAGCCGCCGCCGAGCTTGCAGTCGGTCTTGCTGGTCCGGGCGTCCGATCCGATCACCAGGATGTTGATCGGGGTCCGGCCGAACGCGTCGGCCTTCTCGGTGCCGCCCTTGCCGTCGAGGGAGACGCTGTTGATGTTGCCGTTGAGGTGCTGGTAGAACCACCAGCCGGCACCGGCCGTGACCAGCACCAGGACGGCCGTGCACAGCCCCAGGATCTTCAGGACCCGCTTGCCGCGGCCGGCCGTCTTCGCCCGCCGGGAGCCCCTGCCGCCGCGGCCCTTGGCCGCCTGCCGGGCGGCGGCCCGGCCACCGGTCGGCCGCGTCCCGTCAGGCAGCGCCCCACGCTGTCCGGGCACCCGGTCGGTGCGGCTGCGTGTGGCCTGGCTTCCCGGGCCGTCCCACGGGTCGGTCATCTTCCACTCCCATGAACGGTCGGGTCCGTCTGCGGGTACGGTCGGGCTTGTACGGCGGGATACGGGCAGCCGCGAGGTGGGCCCATTTGGGTTGCGTGATTGCGCAATCTAACAAACCCATAGCCCCGGCAGCACAAGCCCCACCCGAATTCACAGGTGAGGCATCTCATGAAACCTCCAGGACACACCTGCCGTCCGCCCTCGCGCCCCCGCCCCCGTCAGCCGGTCAGACACCCGCCTCGTACAACCGCCGCACCGGCACCGGGGCCTGGTGCGAGCGCGCGGCTAGCTGTCCGACGGTCACGCGTACGACGGTCACGATGTCCGGATCGTCCACGTAGTAGACCTGCCGCCGGCCCTCCCGCCGGGACCGCACCAGACCGGCCAGCCGAAGCTTGGCCAGGTGCTGGCTGACCGCCGGCAGGGCGCCGCCTACCCGGTCGGCGAGGCGCGTCACGTCGCTCTCGCCCTGGGACAGCGCCCACATGATGTGCAGCCGGGCCGGCGAGGCGAGCAGGCCGAACACCGCGGCCGCCTCCGTCAGCACCCCGTCGGAGGGGTCCGTGAAGCCATCGGTGCCCTCCGCCACAGCCGGCTCCCTCCCGTCACTGTCTCCGCACAGACGCCCACTCAGTGTAGGCGTACGGTCACCGCCCCCCGCACGGCCTCCCCGCGAAGTCCGCGACGTGTTCTCCGCATTGTCATGGGCGGGTGACAGATCATCGACGGCTCGACGTCAGGCGTATCCGACGGGCGTTCCCGTTCCTAGGCTTGCGCAACAACGCAACTCAGCGGAGCAGCGCCCCGCGGAGCTGCGGCATTCACGAAGCAGTACGCGCACTGGAGGACAACGAACGTGGGCATCATCGGCTGGGTCGTCCTGGGTCTCCTCGCCGGAGCCATCGCCAAGGTCCTGCTGCCCGGCCGCGACCCGGGTGGCCCGATCGGCACCACCCTCATCGGCATCGCGGGCGCCTTCGTGGGCGGCTGGCTCTCCGCACGCTTCCTCGACCGCCCGGTGGAGAAGCACTTCTTCGACCTCTACACCTGGGGCGCCGCGATCGCCGGTTCCCTGGTCCTCCTCGTCGGCTACCGGCTGCTGTTCGGCAACTCGCGCGACTGAGCGGCGCACGGGCGAGACGGTGACCCCGGTCACCCTCGCGGCCCGGATGCAGTCACGACATTCCGGATGTACAGGGACCCCGCACGCGCGACATTCCGGATGTACGGGGACGGCCCGCGGCCGCCGTCAACAGGGCGCCGTATCCGGCCCACAGGCAAGGCACGGATTCCACTACCGCCCCACAGGGACTCGTGTGAAACTGGCGTCCCGTCCGCAGTGTGGACTCCTCCGCACACCGTCCCCCAGCGAGAAGTGCGACTTGCGTTCTCTTCCACTGCCGCTCGCCCTCACCGCGCGCCTGACGCCGGTCGCCGTGCTCGCCTGTGCGGGCTGGGTGATGGCGTCGGGCCCGGACACGACGAAGTCCACGAGCGCCTCCGGTGACACCTCGGCCCAGCAGGCGGCCGGCCAGTCGGCGGGCGACTCCCCGTCGACGTCCTCCGCGGCCACCTCGGCCACCAAGACGTACGCCGCCTCCCCCGCCCCCTGCGGCAGCATCCCGGTGGCCACCGTCAAGTCGCTGGTGCCCGGTGCGAAGACGGCCGGCAAGGAGATCCCCTCCACCGACACCAAGCTGCGCCGCACCTGCTCGTGGAACGCGCTCAAGGGGTACGACTACCGCTGGCTCGACGTCTCCTACGAGATCATGGACACGGACGCGGCCGCGGCGAAGGAGTACAAGGACCGGGTCGCCGAGAAGAGCGGCGGCGGGGCGGTGCCGGGGCTCGGCGACAGCGGCTACTCGGTCGTGAACCTCACCACCGAGGACAAGCAGCAGACCCGCGAGGGCGTCGTGATGGCCCAGGTCTCCAACGCGCTGGTGGTCGTCACCTACAACGGCAGCGACTTCGAGTCCAAGAAGGCGCCGAGCACGGACGTGATCAACAAGGGCGCCATCCAGGCGGCGAAGGCCGCGGTGACCGCGCTGAAGGGCAGCCAGTAGCCGGCCTGGCCGCCCTTCGCACGCACTCCTCCTCCGGTCACGCCTCCTTGGGCCGCACCAGCAGGGTCAGCCCCAGGTACAGCACCAGGGAGGTGCCGAGCCCGACCGCCCAGCCGTAGTCGGCGAGCGAGGACAGGGCCGGGACGGGGCGGCCGTCGATCAGCGGTTTGAAGCTGGCGCCGCCGACCGCGAGGATGCCGCCGACGAGGAAGGCGACGACCGCCCGCCAGTTCCAGCCGCCGTCGTACCAGTAGCGGCCGCCCGTGCGGTACAGGTCGGTCAGGTCGAGCCGGGTGCGGCGCAGGATCCAGTAGTCGGCGACGAGGATGCCGGCGACCGTGCCGAGCAGGCCGCCGACCAGGCCGAGCCAGGTGAAGATGTAGCCCTGCGGGTCGGAGTAGAGCTTCCACGGGAAGATCAGCACCGCGAGGACCGAGGTGATCAGGGCGCCGGTACGGAAACTGATCTTCCGGGGCGCGATGTTGGAGAAGTCGAAGGCGGGCGAGACCAGGTTGGCCGCGATGTTCACGGAGAGCGTCGCGACGAGGACCGTGACCAGGGCGTAGAGCAGGCCGACCACGTTGTCCGTCTTGGCGGCCAGCTGCACCGGGTCCCAGATCGGCTGCCCGTACACGGCCTGCGAGCCGGAGGTCACCAGGACGGAGAGGAACGCGAAGAGCGTCATGGTGGTCGGCAGACCGAGCGCCTGCCCCCACGTCTGGGCCTTCTGGCTCTTCCCGTACCGGGTGAAGTCGGGGATGTTCAGCGACAGCGTCGACCAGAAGCCGATCATGCCCATCAGGGACGGCCAGAAGATCTTCCAGAAGCCGCCGCCCCAGCCGAGCTTGGAGGGCTGGTCGAAGAGCGGGCCGAGGCCGCCGGCCTTGTTGCTCATCCAGACCAGCATCACGACCGCGCCGACCAGGACGAAGGGCGCGGCCCAGTTCTCGAAGCGGCGGATCGTCTCCATGCCCCGGTAGATGATCGCGACCTGGAGCACCCAGAAGAGCGCGAACGACAGCCACATGGTCCAGGCGTAGCCGCCGATGTGCGAGGCGTTCGCCCAGCTGTCGCCGATCAGCTTGCCGGCCAGGAAGTAGATGGCCTCGCCGCCGATCCAGGTCTGGATGCCGAACCAGCCGCAGGCCACCAACGCCCGTACGACGGCGGGGAGGTTGGCACCGCGCACGCCGAAGGAGGCACGGGCGAAGACCGGGAAGGGGATGCCGTACTTGGGTCCGGCGTGCCCGGTGAGCAGCATCGGGACGAGGACGACGAGGTTGGCGAGGGCGATGGTGAACACGGCCTGTTTCCAGTCCATGCCGACCGCGATCAGCCCGGAGGCCAGGGTCCAGGAGGCCGTGTTGTGGGCCATGCCGACCCAGAGCGCGGAGAAGTTGTACGTGGTCCAGGTGCGCTTGGCGACGGGGACCGGCAGCAGGTCCTCGTTGGCGTACGGACCGCTCGGCGGCGGGGAGTCCGGGGTGAGCTCGACGCGCCCGTCGGGGAGGGCGACTTGACCGGACAGGGGTATGGCGGAGGGAGCGGTGTCGGTCATGGGCAGGCCAATCGGGGTGAGGTGGGACGGGAAAGGCCGTGCGGGCGGGGCGGGGGGGGGTACGCGTGTGGGGTGCGCCCTGACCCCCTTCCCGGGACGGCGGGAAGGGGGAGACCAACTGCCAGGAGGGGCTAGCCGTTGACGGCCGGGATGACCTTCGTCCCGTACGCGTCGATGGTGGCCTCCTGCGCGTCGTGCATGTCGTAGACGGCGAACTGGTCGACGCCCAGCTCGCGCAGGGCGTTCAGCTTCTCGATGTGCTTCTCGGCCGGGCCGATGACGCAGAAGCGGTCGACGATCTCGTCGGGCACGAACTCGGTGTCGGGGTTGCCGCTGCGTCCGTGGTGCGAGTAGTCGTAGCCCTGGCGGGCCTTGATGTAGTCGGTGAGTTCGTCGGGTACGGCGGCGGAGTGCTGGCCGTACTTGGCGACCAGGTCGGCCACGTGGTTGCCGACCATGCCGCCGAACCAGCGGCACTGGTCGCGGGCGTGGGCGAGGGCCTCGGGCGAGTCGTCCTCGGTGACGTAGGCGGGGGCGGCGACGCAGATCCGCACCTCGGACGGGTCGCGTCCGGCGGCCACGGCGGCGTCCTTCACCGCCTTGACCATGTACTCGGTGAGGTAGAGGTCGGAGAGCTGGAGGATGAAGCCGTCGGCCTCCTCCCCGGTCATCTTCAGGGCCTTCGGGCCGTACGCGGCCATCCAGACCGGGAGTTCGGCACCCGGCTTGATCCACGGGAACCGGACGACGGTACCGCCGAGGTCGGCCTCCTCACCCCGGCCGAGGGCGCGGATGACCTTCATGGCCTCGCTGATGCGGGCGAGGGTGTTGGGCTTGCGGCCGGCCACCCGCATCGCAGAGTCGCCGCGGCCGATGCCGCAGACCGTGCGGTTGCCGAACATGTCGTTGAGGGTGGCGAAGGTGGAGGCGGTGACCTCCCAGGTGCGGGTGCCCGGATTGGTGACCATCGGCCCCACCGTCAGTTTGCTGGTGTTGGCGAGGATCTGGCTGTAGATCACGAACGGCTCCTGCCAGAGCACGGCGGAGTCGAAGGTCCAGCCGTACCGGAAGCCGTTGCGTTCGGCCCGTTTCATCAGGCTGATGACCCGGGAGGCCGGCGGGTCGGTCTGCAGGACGAGTCCGAAGTCCATGGGCACGTCTCCTAGTTGAGGTACTGACAGGTGGAGCGCGGGGTGTAGACGCCGTGCCCGGCGTGTCCGGTGTACTCCCGCTCGGTGATCACGGGTACGCCGCGCGAGAGGACCGTCTCGACCCGGCCGGTGAGGCGCTTGCCCTCGTACGCCGAGTAGTCGACGTTCATGTGGTGGGTCTCGGCGGAGACGACCTGCTCGGCGTGCGGGTCGTAGATGACGACGTCGGCGTCGGCACCCGGGGTGATGGTGCCCTTCTTCGGATACATGCCGAACATCCGGGCCGGGGTGGCGCAGGCGATCTCGATCCACCGGCGGCGCGTGATGTGCCCGTCGACGACGGCCTGGTGGAGCAGGTCCATCCGGTTCTCGACACCGGGCAGGCCGTTGGGGATCTTCGAGAAGTCGCCGCGGCCGAGTTCCTTCTGGCCGACGAAGCAGAAGGGGCAGTGGTCGGTGGAGACGACCTGGAGGTCGTTGGTCCTCAGGCCCTGCCAGAGCTTGGCCTGGTGCTCCTTGGGGCGCAGGGGTGTCGAGCACACGTACTTCGAGCCCTCGAAGTCGGGTTCGGCGAGGTTGTCGGTGGAGAGGAAGAGGTACTGGGGGCAGGTCTCGCCGAAGACGGGGAGCCCCTCGTCGCGGGCGCGGGCCAGTTCGGCGACCGCCTCCATCGCGGAGACGTGCACGACGTAGAGCGGGGCGCCGGCCACCTGGGCGAGCCTGATGGCGCGGTGGGTGGCCTCGGCCTCGAGGAGGGCCTTGCGGACCTCGCCGTGGTAGCGGGGGTCCGTCTCGCCGCGGGCCAGCGCCTGTTCCACCAGCACGTCGATGGCGATGCCATTCTCGGCGTGCATCATGATCAGGCCGCCGTTCTCGGCGGAGCGCTGCATGGCGCGCAGGATCTGGCCGTCGTCGGAGTAGAAGACGCCCGGGTAGGCCATGAACTGCTTGAAGGAGGTCACGCCCTCCTCGACCAGCAGGTCCATCTCCTTGAGCGTCTCCTGGTTCACGTCGGAGACGATCATGTGGAAGCCGTAGTCGATGGCGCAGTTGCCCTCGGCCTTGGCGTGCCAGGCATCGAGGCCCTCGCGCAGGCTGTGCCCGACGCTCTGCACCGCGAAGTCGACGATGGTGGTCGTACCGCCCCAGGCCGCGGCCCGGGTGCCGGTCTCGAAGGTGTCGGAGGCGAAGGTGCCGCCGAACGGCAGTTCCATGTGGGTGTGGGCGTCGACGCCGCCCGGGATGACGTACTTGCCGGTGGCGTCGATGGTGTGCTCGGCGGTGAAGGCGTCGGCGGCGGGGGTGCCGGTCGCCGCGAGGGCGGCGATGCGGCCGTCCTCGATCAGGACGTCGGCGTGGATCTCGTCGGACGCGGTGATGACGAGTCCGCCGCGGATTACTGTCCGGCCGGTCATGGGGTCCTCTCCTTCGTGGTCACGTGCGGGTCCGACGTGGCTGGTCGCGCAGTTCCTCCCCCAGCCTTCGGCCGGGGGACCCCCAGCGCCCCTCAAGGGGCGCTGCAGCTACGGCGCGGTGATGGGGCCGTACGCGTCCGGGCGGCGGTCGCGGAAGAACTGCCAGCGGTCGCGGACCTCGCGAAGCTTGGCCAGGTCCAGGTCGCGGACGACGAGTTCGGTCTCCTTGTCGGAGGCGACCTCGCCGGCGAACTGGCCTTCCGGGTCCACGAAGTACGAGGTCCCGTAGAAGTCGTTGTCGCCCAGTTCCTCGACGCCGACCCGGTTGATCGCGCCGACGAAGTACTCGTTGGCGACGGCCGCCGCTGGCTGCTCCAGCTGCCACAGGTAGCGGGAGAGCCCGCGCGAGGTGGCCGACGGGTTGAAGACGATCTCGGCACCCGCGAGGCCCAGCGCCCGCCAGCCTTCGGGGAAGTGGCGGTCGTAGCAGATGTAGACGCCGATCTTCCCGACGGCCGTCTCGAAGACCGGCCAGCCGGCGTTCCCCGGACGGAAGTAGAACTTCTCCCAGAATCCCGGGACCTGGGGGATGTGGTGCTTGCGGTACTTGCCGAGGTACGAGCCGTCGGCGTCGATCACGGCGGCGGTGTTGTAGAGGACGCCGGGCTGCTCCTCCTCGTACACCGGCAGGATCAGGACGAGGCCCAGTTCGCGGGCGAGGGCCTGGAAGCGCTGGACGACCGGGCCGTCCGGGACCTGCTCGGCGTACTCGTAGAAGGCCTTGTCCTGGACCTGGCAGAAGTAGGGCCCGTAGAACAGCTCCTGGAAGCACAGGACCTGCGCGCCCTGCGCGGCCGCGTCGCGGGCGGCCTGCTCGTGGACCTGGATCATCGACTCCTTGTCGCCGGTCCAGGCGGTCTGGAAGAGGGCGGCACGAATCACTCGGCTCATCGGGACCTCCGGTCGCTCGGGCGTGTGTCGCTCGATGTGCGAGGAGCCTAGGAAGTCCGAAAGCGGGCTTCGATTGCCACCGTGTCACGTCTGCGGGCACCCGGCGTGGCACCGTGTCACGCTGCCTTCGGCCCATGTTTCACCGCCGTTTTCCCAGGTCGTCGCATGTTTCACTGCTGTTGCGCGTCGTGCGCGAGGAGTGCGATGTGCACGGAGGCCGCCTGCTCGAAGTCGTCCAGGTCGACGCCGAGCCGGGTCTGTATCGCCTCCAGGCGGCGGTACAGCGCGGGGCGGGAGACGTGGTGGAGCTGGGCGGTGCGGGACTTGTTGCGGCCGGTGGCGAGGTAGGTCCGCAGGACGCCGAGGAGGTCCTGGTCGGTGCCGTTCCCGCACAGCAGGCCGTCCAGCTCGCGCTCGGCGAAGGACTGGACGTGCGGGTCGTCCCGCAGCAGCCGGATCAGGCCACGCAGGTGGACGTCCCTGAGCCGTACGACGGGCGGCAGGTCGAGGGCGGCGGTGCTGTCGGCGACCGCGTCGGCGACGTGCTGAGCCTCGCGCAGGCCGACCGGCACGTCGTCCCAGAGGGGACGTGCGCCCGCGGCGGCGACCACCGCCCGGGGCCCCGCCGACTCACCGTGCAGCCGGGCGGCGAAGTGCGCGGCGAGGGCGTCGGCGTCCTGGTCGCGGGCGAGGCTGAGGAGGACGGCGGTGGTGCGCTCGGTGAGCTCGGCGACGAGTCCGGGCAGGCCCAGCAGGCGCAGGATCCGCTCCAGCTGGGCCGGCTCGGCGTCCCGTACGACGAGCGGGACGAAGCTCCGCCGGTTGACCGGGAGACCGGCCGCCCGGGCCCTGGGGAGCAGCTGGCGGGCCGGTACGACCCCGGAGACCAGGTCGGTCAGCAGGCTCTGGGCGGACTGCTCCTCCCAGGTGTGGGCGGAGCCGCCGCCGAGCATGCGGTGCAGGACGAGGGCCTCGGCGCCCCGGTCGGCCAGGAGCCGGCCGGTGGCGGTGTCGCCGCGGTAGCCGCAGAGCATGATCTGGCCCCAGCGCTCGCCCCGGCCGCCCAGTTCGGCACGGATCCAGCCGTCGGCCGCGCCGCCGCCGGCCTG
>NZ_JAEKKT010000542.1 GCF_019510245.1 Streptomyces sp.
CCACGGACGGCAGTCCGGCGCCGAGCAGGGCCAGCCCCACGGCTCCGGAGAGAGCGCATCGCCGCCTCGTCACCTTGGCGAGCATCCATGCCTCCAAGGACGCCCATCGGCGCCCTCGATCACGATAAGCGGCCCTTCGACGGGGCGCCTCCGGGAGAGCGCGATCACGGGTGGCGCCCTAATCTGTGCCCGCACGATGCCCATGAGCCGGCGGTCGCCGCCCCTGTCCCGCTTGCCCCGCGGCGTCGACCGGAGCTGCATCCCGGGAGAGCGGGTGTCAGCTCCGATGGAACCGGCTGTGCAACTGCCGCACACGCTCCGTCAGCTCGGGCACCGGCCCCTCCACGACCACGCCGGGTGCGACCTCGTTGACCGGCAGCGTCCGTACCGGTGGTGCCGGGACGCCCAACTCGGTGAGCCACTGGGCCAGTTGCTCGGACGAGGCGACGTACACGATGCGTCCGAGGCCCACCCAGGCGTGCGCGGCGGCACACATCGGACAGTGCTCGCCGGAGGTGTACACGGTGGCCGCCGCCCGCTCCTCGGGCGTCATGTGCGCCGCCGCCCAGCGGGCCAGCTCGAACTCGGGATGGCGGGTGCGGTCGCCTGAGGCCACGCGGTTGTGGTCCTCCGCGAGGATCTCTCCGTCGGCGCTCACCAGGACCGAGCCGAACGGTTCGTCCCCGGCCTCCAGCGCCTCGGCGGCCAGCTCGACGCAGCGGCGCAGATACGGCAGTTCGGTGTCCCTCACGACTCGATGCCCTTCAAGACTCGGTTGCCCTTCAAGACTCGATGCCCTTCAAGACTCGGTGCCCTTCACGACTCTGTGTCCTTCACGACCGTGGAATACGGCCCTCCTGGCCACGAGCCTAAGGTCATCGCCGCGTCGCCGGGAACGCGTTTCGGGCCACGGTGACCACCCCGAGGGCCACCGCGACCAACGGCAACGCGGTCCACGGCAGCGCCCCGGCGCCCCAGCCGTCCAGTACGAGGCCCCCGGTCAGCGAACCCACCGCGATCCCGGCGTTGTACACCGTCGTCTGCAACGACGTCGCCACGTCCGCCCGCTCCGGACCCGACGCGTCGATCAGCGCCGTCTGGATCAGCGTCGGCGCACCCCCGAAGGCCACGCCCCACAGG
>NZ_JAEKKT010000272.1 GCF_019510245.1 Streptomyces sp.
CTTATCGTGATCGAGGGCGCCGATGGGCGTCCTTGGAGGCATGGATGCTCGCCAAGGTGACGAGGCGGCGATGCGCTCTCTCCGGAGCCGTGGGGCTGGCCCTGCTCGGCGCCGGACTGCCGTCCGTGGTCACGGACGGATCCGGACCGGACCTGTCGCGCTTCTACCGCCAGAAGATCAAGTGGTCGAAGTGCGTGGGCATGGAGGCCCCCGGCGACCTGCAGTGCGCAAAGATCACCGTTCCCCTCGACTACGCGAAGCCCCGCGCGGGCACCCTCGACCTGGCACTCGCCCGCTACCGGGCCACCACCAAGCACAAGCGTGGCTCGGTGGTGCTGAACTTCGGCGGCCCGGGCGGCGCGGGCGTGCCCGCACTCGCGGCCGGCGGCGACGACTTCATGAACCTCACGGACGAGTACGACGTGGTGTCCTTCGATCCACGCGGCGTGGGCAGGTCCTCCCCGGTCAGCTGTGGCAACGGCACCGACGAGGCGCTCGCGGCCACCGACGACGACACCGCCTTCAACCGGAACCCCCAGGCCGTGCTCGGGAAGCTCCGGAAGGCCGCCGACCAGTGCACCAAGCACTCCGGGCCCGTGCTCCCGCACATCGGCACGGTGAACGTCTCCCGCGACCTGGACGTCATACGCCAGGCCCTCGGCGACAAGAAGCTCAACTACCTCGGCTTCTCGTACGGCAGCCGGCTGGGCGCGGTGTACGCGGCCCAGTTCCCCAAGAAGGTGGGCCGCCTGGTGCTGGACGGTGTGGACACCCTCACCGAGCCGCTGGCCGAACAGGGCGTGGCGGGCGCCGCAGGGCAGCAGACGGCGCTGGAGGACTTCGTAGACTGGTGCGTGAAGGACATCGCCTGTCCCTTCGGCACCGACGCGCGCGGCGCCCGGGAACAGGTCCTGCAACTCGTGGCGTCGCTGGACGAGGACCCGGTGCCGACGGACTTCGGCCCCGACTTCACCGGCCAGGACCTGGTGGGCGCCATCGGCCAGGCCCTCTACAGCAAGGATCTTTGGCCCTCGCTGGAGCGGGCGCTCGCCGAGCTGGTGGAGCAGGGCGACACGACAGGCGTCCTCGGTTTCACGAGCGGCGGCTCCGATGTCCTCACCCGCGCGCATTCTCCCTCCGGCGACCCGACGCACAGCGCCCTCGCCGACGTGGAGGACGTGCCGTTCGACAATCTTCCGGCGGCGCTGATGGCGGTCAACTGCGCGGACGATCCCGACCGCCCCGGCGCCGACCGGATCACCAAGGACCTGACCCGGCTGCGCGCCGCCTACGAGCAGGCGTCGCCGGTCTTCGGCCGCTACCGCCTCACCGAGTACCTGCTCTGCTACGGCCGCCCGAAGGGCACCGACTTCATCCGCGAGAAGGTGCGAGACGTCCGCACCCCGAAGATCCTCCTCGTCGGCACCCGCGGCGACCCCGCGACGCCGTACCGCTGGACCGTGGAGACCGCGAAGCGCCTCGGCGACTCGGCCGTGGTCCTCGACAACAAGGGCGAGGGCCACACCGGTTACGGCTCCTCCAAGTGCGTGCGCCGCAAGGTCGACGACTTCCTGCTCTACGGCAACCTGCCGCCCGACGGCAGCTCCTGCGGACCCGAACGCGACGACTGAGATCCACTCGGTCCGCGATCCCGGCGCACGAGTGAACGCGGCGAGGATGCCGAGGAGTTGAACAGGTGCTCCCTAGGACTCCCAGTACGCGAGCCGGTGCATGGCCGTCGCCGCCCCGGTGAAACCGTCGTCGCCCAGCGCCTCGCGCAGTTCCGTGTTGAAGCGGTCGATCTCGGGCTGGGCGGCCCGCAGGGCATCGGTTCCGGCGTCGGTCAACTCCAGTACGACGGCCCGGTGTTCACGCGGGTGCGGCCCCTTCGCGAGGAGACCCGCCGCCGTCAACCGGCCGACCAGCCCGGTCACGGCCGACTCGCGCAGTCCGAGCGTGCGCGCCAGTTGCTGCTGGGTGATGCCCGCCTCGTCGTGCACGGCGAACAGGGCGCCGAGCTGGGCCGTGGTGACCCCCGCGGCGGCCAGGCAGCGCCGGTCCGCAGTGGTCCGCAAGCGGTGCGCGGCCCGCTGGAGCAGGAAGTAGAGACGCTGGTCGTCGGGCTCGGGCATGCGCCGATGTTGACAGACGGGAGTGGTTCACGCCAGTCTCACTTCACCAGTGAAGTGAGACGCGAGACGGAGGTGGGCGAATGACCCGGACCCTGGATTTGGAGCTCGCCCGGAAGGTCCTGGCGGCACAGCCGTTCAGCACGCTGGTCGGCGCCCGCCTGACGGCGTTCGAGGAAGGCGGGGCGACTCTGGAGTTCGACATCCGCGGCGACCTGCTCCAGCAGCACGGCAGCGTGCACGGCGGAGTGCTCGGCTACGCGGCGGACAACGCGCTCTCCTTCGCGGCAGGCTCGGTGGCCGGCTCCGCGGTGACCACCGCCGGCTTTTCCATCGACTTCCTGCGTCCGGCCCGCGGTGAACTGCTGCGCGCCCGCGCCCGGGTCGTACGGGCCGGCCGCACCCGTGTGGTGTGCCGCTGCGACCTGAGCACCGTGGACGCCGACGGCGCCGAGACCCTGTGCGCGGTGGCCCAGGGCTCGATCGCCGTACTCGAGCCGCTGAAGACCTGAGCTTTCAGAACTCATGAATGCCCGATCAAGTTGCCCCAAATGCCCGATCGGCCAATCGGTCCTATGGTGCTCTTATGGAGCACGCACTCAGCCCTGCGACCCTCTCCGAACTGCGCCGCCCGCGCGCCTATCCGGCGGTGTCCGTACTGACGCCGACCCACCGCCGCGAACCCGAGAACGCCCAGGATCCGGTCCGGCTGCGCAACGTGGTGGCCGAGGCCAAGAAGCAGCTGGAGGCAGACCCGGCGGTCCCCCGGGAGCGGCGCGCCGACGTCGTCCGGCAACTCGACCTGGCCCTCGCCGAGATCGATCTGACGCACACCGAGGACGGTCTGGTGATCTTCGCCGCTCCGGGCGAGCACCAGGTGTGGACCCTGTCCCGTGCCGTACCGGAGCGCGTGGTGCTCTCGGACACCTTCCTGACCCGCAACCTCGTCTCCGCCCAGGCCTCGGAGCGCCCTTTCTGGGTGCTGTCGGTCTCGGCCGACCGCGCCACACTGTGGAACGGCGGTGTCGACCGCGTCACCGAGCACCGCGCCGGCGGCTTTCCGCTGACCAGGACCCGCGAGAATTTCGACGCCGAGCGCCTGGAGCGGATCGGTGACATGCCGAGCACCTTCCGGGACGAGGACACGCGGCACTTCCTGCGGGACGCCGACACCGCGCTGGCCAAGCTCCTGCGCGAGCAGCCGCGGCCGCTGTACATCACCGGCGAGACCGCGGCGCTGTCCGCGCTGGACGACGTCGGCAGCGTCACCAAGGACGCGGTGCACGTCCCGCACGGCGGTCTCGCGCACGGCACCCCGGACGCGGTCTGGCATGCGGTCCGGCCACTGGTCGCCGCGGAGGCCCGCAAGAGCACCGACGCGGTGACCCTGGAGCTCGAGGCGGCGCGGGGACGGCGGGCGTTCGCGGCCGGTGTCGACGAGATCTGGCAGAGCGCCCGCGAGGGTCGACTGCGCTTGCTGGCCGTCGAGGAGAACTACCGGGTGACGGTCCGCGACGACGGCGGCGACCACCTGATCCCGGCCGAGAGCGGCGACCTCGACGCCCGCGAGGACATCGTGGACGAGATCGTCGAACAGTGCCTGGAGACCGGCGCCGACGTCCGCTTCGTACCGGACGGCACACTGGGCGGCTCCGACGGCATCGCGGGGGTGCTGCGGTACTGAGACCGCCGCACCCCTCTCAGACACCCCCGAACAGCGCGCTGAGCCCCTGCTCGACGGCCTCGCCGAGGTCCTCCTGTCCCGCGCCGACCACCGCATAGGTCCGCAGCAGGAACTCGCGCAGGTCGGGCGTGTCGAACTGGAGGAGGGCGAGGCCGTACGGCGAGTGGAACTCCACGACCGTCGTGCTCCGGCCGCACGGCCAGATGTGCACGTCCCCGCCGCCGGCCGGTCCGCTCAGCCCCTCCTCCAGCAGGACACGGGCGAAGGTCCAGGTCACTCCCTGTCCGTCCAGGCAGACCTCGGGCGGGAAGTCGACGCAGAGGGCCAGCGGGTCGGTGGAGTCGTAGCGCAGGAGGGCGGGGACGGGCAGTTCCTGGCTCTCCGCCGTGATCAGCCGGGCGCGGGCAGGCTGCTCGATGGTCGTGTCCATACGGTCTCCACTGCGGGCGAGAGGTCGGCCGGTTGTGCCGATGTGTACTTACGAGCTCGCAGGTGCCGTTTGCATTACGCCGGAACGGGAGTGAATTAATGTGACCTGTGTCACACAGCAAAAATCCACCGGTTCCCCGTATGCCAAACTCCTTAGAACACAGGACCGTCGAACATATAAATGAGCACCGGATCGGCCATTCCGCCGACCGCCAAGTCGCGTACGCCGTCTACGACTTGAGACAACAAAGGGCGTAGACGACACGCCCCGCTCGACCGCTCCGTGAAGACTGTGGCATATGCCAGAAGCACCACCGTATCGGGTGCCGCCAAATCCCTTACAGCGCGTCGCGCCCTGTGCAACAGTCGTAACGGTCCCTCCGTCCCGCCCAGGTCGAACCGTCCCCGCATCGGAGTGCGTCATGCCGTCCCACCTCTCCGCGGACCACCCCGCCGCCCAGCCGCCAGGACGCGGCTCGGTCGACGCGCTGATTTCGCAGACGCGGCGGCTCAAGGGCGACGTGGACGCC
>NZ_JAEKKT010000069.1 GCF_019510245.1 Streptomyces sp.
ACCTGTCGACAGTGGCACGGGAAGCGGCCGCCGCGACATCGGTTGGAGAGTCGGCGATCCGCCCTCCATTCGTGGCGCGCACGCGCACCGCGATCTGCTGGGCAGCACCCTCGTCGCGTGAGCGCACGAACTCAAGGGCGGCCCAGACGAGAGCGCACGCCACGGTGGCACCGATCACCGAGAGGCTCCACTGATCAGTCATCAGGTTCACACAGACGCTTACCACCACGCCCGCGACGACAGAAGCACTGGCCATGAGCCCACGATGGTGTAACACCCTCACCCCCGGAATTCGTAGGGCCATAAGAATTGCATACGCACCAAGGGATGTTGTGGCGCCTGTGGGTGTGTCCCGCCCGGCACCCCAGTCCGCGCACAGTCCGCAAGACACCCACTCAAGACCGTCGCACCCCATCGCCACCAATCACCAAAAGGCCAGGTCAGCGCCCCACAGGAAACATCCCCGCAGGTCACCGACCCGGCCCATTACTAGGAGACCAAGAAGGCCTGACCCGCGCCCTCACCGGTTGCCAAGGCTTTATCCGACCGCACCCGGCCCGACAGACCGCCGTTCACGGTGTTCCGGAGGGTCCGGGTGCGGTCTTTTTCCTGCCGACGAGGGCCTACGGGGCGGCGGCCAGCTCCTTGAGCGACTCACCGGTCAGCCGGCAGATCCGCCACTCGTCCAGGAACTCCGCGCCGAGTGACCGGTAGAAGCCGATCGCCGGCTCGTTCCAGGCCAGCACCCACCACTCGAAGCGCTCGAAGCCGCTGCGCAGGCAGAGCGCGGCGAGGGCGGCGAGCAGGGCCCGGCCGTGGCCGCCGCCGCGGGCGCCGGGGCGTACGTAGAGGTCCTCCAGGTGCATGCCCCGGGTTCCGGTCCAGGTCGAGAAGCGTGGGAACCACAGCGCGTAGCCCACGAGTCCACGCGTGGTCTCGTCCTCGGCGACCAGCGCGTAGGCCGCCGGGTGGGGGCCGAACAGCGCCTCGCGGAGCTGCTCCCCGGTGGCCCGGGCCTGCTCCTCGGCCCGTTCGTAGGCGGCGAGTTCACGGATCATGGCACGGATCTCGGGGACGTCGTCCTCGGTGGCGGCGCGGATCATGCAAGGGATCATCCGTCACCGGCCGGACCATGTCCATCCGGTCAAGCCGCCGCTCCCCGGCGTCGCACCGACCGCGTATGGTCGTTCGCGAGCGCAATTCCGATCACGAACTCCGTCATGGGCGGGGACCGGCCGGCTCCGGCGGACCGGTTCTCCGCCAAGTCGGCGGACCAGCACGGGAGTTGGGGGCCGGGCACGGGGAAGGGCCGGTCGGAGGTCCGACCGGCCCCTGGCGGCGACGGGTGCTACTGCCCGCCGTGGTCGTCCTCGCCCGCCTCCAGCAGGCCGGCCGCCGCACCCACGATCCGCGGATCCGGGCTGCCGACGACCTCCTCGTCCTTGTCGGCGTAGTCGAAGCGGGCCAGCACGCTGCGCATGGCCTCGACGCGGGCCCGCTTCTTGTCGTTGCTCTTCACCACGGTCCAGGGCGCGTACTCGGTGTCCGTCTCGCGGAACATCGCGACCTTCGCGGCCGTGTAGTTGTCCCAGAGGTCCAGCGAGGCCAGATCCATGGGGCTGAGCTTCCACTGCCGTACCGGGTCGACCTGGCGGATGGTGAAGCGGGTCCGCTGCTCGCCCTGCGAGACCGAGAACCAGAACTTCACCAGGTCCACCCCGTCGTCCACCAGCATCCGCTCGAAGAGCGGGGCCTGGCGCATGAAGCGCCGGTACTGGTCGTCCGTGCAGAAGCCCATGACCCGCTCGACACCGGCCCGGTTGTACCAGGAACGGTCGAACATCACGATCTCACCGGCGGTCGGCAGGTGCTCGACGTAGCGCTGGAAGTACCACTGACCGCTCTCGCGCTCCGTGGGCTTCTCCAGGGCCACCACGCGCGCGCCACGGGGGTTCAGGTGCTCCGTGAAGCGCTTGATGGTGCCGCCCTTGCCGGCCGCGTCCCGGCCCTCGAAGACGATGACTATCCGGCGTCCCGTCTCCTTGATCCAGGTCTGCAGCTTCAGCAGCTCGATCTGCTGGAGCCGCTTGTGCCACTCGTGCTCCTTGCGCTCCATGCGGGACGCGTACGGGTAGTTCTCCCGCCAGGTGTCGATCGGGGATCCGTCCGGGCGGATGAGTACGGGGTCGTCCGGGTCGCTGTAGTCGACCTTCAGGTCGGCCAGGTCGGACAGCAGGTCCGGCGTCGTCATCCAGTCCTCCTCAGCGGCTTGGTGGGTGTCCGGGGATCAGTGGAACTGCGGCACGATCAGGTAGATGCCGTACGCCACCACCGCCACGCAGGCGAGGAAGCACAGCCCTGCCTGGGCGACGCCGACGGCGCTGGTGCCGCCCTGCTCCCTGGCCCCCTCGTGGCGGGCGAGCCCGAGGACGCCGAGAGCGAAGACAACCACCACTGCGAATGTAACTCCGATGCTCACCGCGGTGACCTGGCCGAGTGCGGTCCAGTCGATGTTCATGGGAACTCCCCCACTCAGGCGGCGGTGCCGACGTTGGCCGGGCGCGCGGTGCGGACGGCGACCTCGTGGCCGTCGTTGACGTTCTTCGCGTCGATCGGGTTGCGGCGCGACAGCACGACGATGCCGGCCGCGAGCGCGGCGCCGACCAGCGCGACCACGACGGTGCCGAAGTTGCCGCCGTGCTTGACCGCGTACGCGGAGATGCCGCCGACCAGCGCGGCACAGGGCAGCGTGATCACCCAGGCGGCCACCATCCGGCCGGCGACGCCCCAGCGGACCTCCGCGAGCCGCCGGCCGACGCCCGCGCCGAGGATGGACCCGGAGGCGACCTGCGTGGTGGAGAGCGCGAAGCCCATGTGGGCGGAGGTCAGGATGACGGCCGTGGAGGCGGTCTCCGCCGCGAAGCCCTGCGGGGACTGGATCTCGGTGAGGCCCTTGCCCATGGTGCGGATGATCCGCCAGCCGCCGATGTAGGTGCCGAGGGCGATGGCGAGGCCGGCGGTGAAGATCACCCAGACCGGCGGGCCGGCGTCGCCCGGGAGCGCGCCGACGGAGATCAGGGTCAGGGTGATGATGCCCATGGTCTTCTGGGCGTCGTTGGTGCCGTGCGCGAGCGAGACCAGCGAGGCCGAGCCGATCTGGCCGAGCCGGAAACCCTTGCTCACGGAGTCCGCGCGGCCGCGGGCGGTGAGTTTGTAGGCGCAGTACGTCGCGATCAGCGCGGCGACGCCCGCCACCACCGGCGAGGCGAAAGCCGGGATGATGATCTTCTCGACGACCTTGTCGAAGTTGACCGCGCTCGAGCCCGCGCCGACCCACACGGCTCCGATCAGGCCGCCGAACAGGGCGTGCGAGGAACTGGACGGCAGTCCGACCAGCCAGGTCATCAGATTCCACAGGATCGCCCCGACCAGCCCGGCGAAGATCATCGCCGGGGTCACCTTGGCGTCGTTCACGATGCCGCCGGAGATCGTCTTGGCGACCTCCGTGGAGAGGAAGGCTCCGACCAGGTTCAGTACGCCGCTGATCAGGACCGCTGTCTTGGGTTTGAGCGCACCGGTGGCGATGGACGTGGCCATCGCGTTCGCCGTGTCGTGAAACCCGTTGGTGAAGTCGAACGCAAGAGCGGTGACGATCACGACCGCCACGAGGAACGTGATGTGGTCCATTCCTTTATGCAAACAAGCCCGGGCCAATTACGCGAGAACCAGAGGGAAACGCGCGTCCAAAAACAAACCCTCACTGTGTGTGCGATGTGCATGCCATGCTGGGCGGGTGACCCCGCTGGAGGACCTGAGGCGACTGCGCCGGACGCGTGACCGCATGGACCGCGAGTACGCCGAGCCGCTCGACATGGCCGAGCTCGCCCGTACCGCCCTCATGTCCCCCGGCCACTTCCAGCGCAGCTTCCGCAAGGCCTTCGGGGAGACCCCGTACAGCTATCTCATGACCCGGCGGGTCGAGCGGGCCAAGGCGCTGCTGCGCCGGGGCGACCTCACGGTCACCGAGGTGTGCATGGCGGTCGGCTGTACGTCGCTGGGGTCCTTCAGCTCGCGGTTCACCGAACTGGTCGGGGAGACGCCGAGCGCGTACCGGGCGCGGGACCACGAGGAGAGCACGGTCATCCCGTCCTGCGTGGCCCGTACCTTCACGCGGCCACGCCGTCGGCCGTACTGACCGCGCGGGACCGACCGCACGCGCCCACGGGCGTTTCCTCCTAGCCTGACCTCATGGACGTAAAACTCGCGCAGTGTTTCATCGCCGTCGACGACCACGACAAGGCGCTGGCCTTCTACCGGGACGTTCTCGGCCTGGAGGTCCACAACGACGTGGAGTTCGAGGGGATGCGGTGGGTGACCGTCGGGTCCCCGCAGCAGCCGGGCGTGGAGATCGTGCTGGAGCCGCCGGGCGCCAACCCGGACGCCTCCCCCGCCGACCGGCAGGCCATGGCCGAACTGCTCGCCAAGGGCATGCTGCGCGGGGTGATCTTCTCCACCACCGACTGCGACGCGCTGTACGAGCGGGTGCGGGAGTACGGCGGTGACGTGATCCAGGAGCCGATGGACCAGCACTGGGGCGTGCGGGACTGCGCGTTCCGGGACCCGGCGGGGAACCTGCTGCGCTTCACGGAGCGCCGGCCGGCCGACTAGCGCACCTACGATCACCGCATGAGCATCCGCTGGACGTACGCCTTCGTCGACCGCCCCGCCGCGCACCTCGCCACCGCCCAGGCGTTCTGGACCGCCGTCACCGGCACCTTCCTCTCCGCGCCCCGGGGCGAGAACGACGAGTTCGTGACGCTGCTGCCGTCCTCCGGCGTCGACGCCTGCGTCAAGCTCCAGGGGGTCGAGTCGGGCCCGGGCGGAGCCCACCTGGACCTCTGCGTCGAGGACGTGCCGGGCCTGGTGAAGCGGGCCCGGGAACTCGGCGCCGAGCCGGTCGCCGAGCACGACGGGTGGGCCGTCCTGCGCTCGCCTGCCGGGCGGTTGTGGTGCGCCGTGCCCTGGCACGGGGAGTCGGTACGGCCGCCGGTCGTGGCGGGCAGCCGGCTCGACCAGGTCTGCCTGGACATCCCGCCGTCCGCGTACGAGAGGGAGACCGCGTTCTGGGCGCAGCTGACCGGCTGGGAGCTGCTGACCGGCGCGCTGCCGGAGTTCCGGGTGCTCAGGCAGCCGGCCGGGCTGCCGGTGCGGATCCTGCTCCAGCAGTTGGACGACGAGCAGCCCGCCGCCGCCCACCTCGACCTGGCCTGCGCGGACATCCCGGCGACCCGCGCCCGGCACGAGGAACTCGGCGCCGTGCACGTGGCCGACGGCCGCCACTGGACGGTCATGCGCGACCCGGCGGGCGGCGCCTACTGCCTCACCGGCCGCGACCCGCAGACCGGCGGCCTCCCGAACCGGGCGTAGGGGGCAGGAACTAGGCTCCGTGCGGGGCCCAGGGCTCCACGTCCACCACGGCCTCGACCGGTATCGGCCCGTACACGTGCGGGAACTCCTCGCCGCCCGGCTCCGGTGCCTCCCACTTCACCGGGGCGCCGACCCGGGCCGGATCCACCACCAGCACCACCAGTTCGTCCGGGCCCTCGTAGGAGCCGTACAGGAAGGCCGCCACGCGCGGCAGTTGGTCGCGGCTGGAGCAGTGGATGAAGCCCTCCTCCTGAAGGGTGCGGCCGCGGGTGGACAGCTCGTAGCGGCCCCGCGCGCGGGCCTCCTCCCAGAGGGAGCGTTCGGTGATGTGCAGGATGTTCGGGAGTGCGGTCATGGGCTCACGCTACGGTCCCCGCCCCGCGGACCCGGGCGGCGGGGGCCTGCGCGGTGACGACTCCTGCGGGCCCGGCGGCCCGGTGTGCTCGCCGCAGTGGGGATTACGGCAGGGACCGGGTCCCCAGACCGGAACCCAGGCGCCCAGGGTCTTGCGCCGGCCCACCACACGCTCGACGGGCTGTCCGCAGACGGGACAGACCTGGTCCTGGCTGTCCATGCCCCCAGCGTAGGCCGGACCCGGTTGCCGCGCCCGGCAGGAAAGCCACAGGAATCGGCGAGCCCCGCACGCCGTGGGGATGTGCGGGACCCGTCGGGCCGGAGCCCCCGGAGAACCGTGCGGGGTCAGGAGCCGCGCGGTCCCGGGGGCTCCGGGGTCTTCACCTGCTGCGCCGGGTCACGAACTCGGCGAGCGCGAGCAGGCCGCCGGCCGCCTCCGGGCCGGGCACGGCGCGGGCGAGCTCCTGCATCGCCCGGGCCATCCGGTCGGCCGCCTCGGACTGCGCCCAGTCCCGGCCGCCCGCCTCCTCCACGGCCAGCGCGGTCCGCGCGATCTCGTCGGCGTCCGCCCGCACATGCGGTTTGGCGTACAGCTCGGCGAGGCCGGCGGCGGCCGGGGTGCCGGAGGTGAGGGCCGCGACGACCGGCAGCGACTTCTTGCGGGCCGCCAGGTCCGCGCCGGCCGGCTTGCCGGTGCGCCGGGGGTCACCCCATATCCCGATGACGTCGTCGATCAGCTGGAAGGCCAGCCCGGCCTGGCGGCCGAAGCCGTCGAGCGCCGCCACCTCCGCGGCTCCCGCCCCCGCGTACAGCGCGCCCAGCGCGCAGGCGCAGCCGAGCAGCGCCCCTGTCTTGGCCTCGGCCATGACGAGCACCTCGTCGAGAGTGACCTCGTCCGGTGCCCGGTCCTCCAGGGCCGTGTCCGCGTGTTGTCCCGCGCACAGTTCGAGGACGCAGTCCGCGAGCCGGGCGGCGGCCGCCGCGGACGCCGGGTGCGGGTCCCCGGCGAGCAGCCGGAAGGCCAGCGCCTGGAGGGCGTCCCCGGCGAGGATGGCGTCCGCGTCGCCGAACACGGTCCAGGCGGTGGGCCGGTGCCTGCGAGAGGTGTCCCGGTCCATGACGTCGTCGTGCAGCAGGGTGAAGTTGTGCACCAGCTCCACGGCGGCCGCGGCCCGTACGGCGGCCGCGCGGGCCGCCGGCCCGCCGAGCGCGTCGGCGGCGGCGAGGACCAGCGCGGGCCGGATGGCCTTGCCCGCGTTGCCGTCCGCCGGGGTGCCGTCCGCGTGCTCCCAGCCGAAGTGGTAGCGCGCGATCCGTCGCATCGCACCGGGCAACGACGCCACCGCGGTGCGCAGTTCGGGGTCGACGGACGCCCGGACCCGCTCCAGTATCACCGCCGCCTCGGACCCGTCGAGCGACTCCGACCGCCCCGGCGGCGGCTGCGCGGCACGCTGCTGCCGTTCCGTCACGAACTCGGCCATGGCCTCCCCCTCGTGGAGTGCGCGTACGGTGGCGTCTCCGCCACGGCTCGGCACGTACCCCGAGGGTGTACCCGCCCCGGAGGGCGGGGACACGGCCACCACGTGCGGAAACGTCACCTCCAGCGGCCGATCTCGACGTTCTCCAGCACTCCGAGGGCGTCCGGGACCAGCACGGCGGCCGAGTAGTAGGCCGTGACCAGGTAACTGATGATCGCCTGCTCGTTGATGCCCATGAAGCGGACCGAGAGGCTCGGCTCGATCTCGTCGGGGATTCCGGACTGCCGCAGTCCGATGACGCCCTGGTTGTCCTCTCCGGTACGCATGGCGATGATCGAGGTGGTCCGGGCCTCGGTCACCGGGATCTTGTTGCAGGGGTAGATCGGGACTCCGCGCCAGGTCGGGATGCGGTTGCCGCCGATCTCGACGGTCTCCGGGACCAGTCCGCGCTTGTTGAGCTCACGGCCGAAGGCGGCGATGGCACGGGGGTGGGCGAGGAAGAGCTTGGTGCCGCGCCGGCGGCTGAGCAGCTCGTCCATGTCGTCGGGGCTGGGCACGCCGTCGTGCGGCTGCAGCCGCTGGTCGTACTGGCAGTTGCTGAGCAGGCCGAACTCCCGGTTGTTGATGAGCTCGTGCTCCTGGCGCTCCTTCAACGCCTCGACGGTGAGCCGCAACTGGTGCTCGGTCTGGTTCATCGGCTGGTTGTAGAGGTCGGCCACACGGGTGTGGATGCGCAGCACGGTCTGGGCGATGCTCAGCTCGTACTCACGCGGCCGGGCCTCGTAGTCGACGAAGGTGTGCGGGATGTCGGGCTCGCCGCTGTGGCCGGCCGCGAGGGCGACCTCCTTCTCGCCGTACTTGTTGGTGCGCTGCTCGGGGATCGCGCGCAGCTGCTGAAGGTGCTCGCGCAGCGAGTCGGCCCGCTCGGCGACCTGCTCGAAGTCCTGCCGGGACAGGGTCAGGACGGTGCAGGCCGTGTCCGCACGGGCGGTGTACTCCCAGATGGCGTCCGGGTCGATCAGGCCCTGCTCGCCGAAGTAGGCGCCGTCGCCGAGGACGCCGAGCACCGCGTCGTCGCCGTAGGGGCCGGTGCCGACCTTCTCGACGCGGCCGTGGGCCAGCAGGTGGACCTCGTCCGCCCCGTTGCCGAACGAGGCGATGACGTCGCCCGGGGCGAAGTCGCGCTGCCGGCAGCGCTGGGCCAGCTCGGCCAGCACCTCCTCGTCGTCGTACGACCGCAGGATGGGCAGCTCGCCCAGCTCCGCGGGGATGACCTCGACCCGGTCGCCGGTCTTCAGGAAGGTGATACGGCCGTCGCCGACCGTGTAGGTGAGCCGTCGGTTCACCCGGTACGTGCCGCCCTGGACATCGACCCAGGGCAGCGTCCGCAGCAGCCAGCGGGAGCTGATCTCCTGCATCTGGGGCGCGGACTTGGTTGTGGTGGCCAGGTTCCGCGCGGCCGCGGTGTCCAGGGACTGCTGCGGCTTGCCCTGATCCGTGCGGACCTCTTCGCCTACCGACATAAGGAAATGCCCTCCCATACCTGCGTGGGCGCCGAACTGCCCACGCATCGGTCTCACGGGCCACCCTGTCATCACGGAGCGTGCCGGGACCATTACCCGAAAGAGCGGGAATAGATCATCGCACTGCTGGGCATGCCGACATATCGCCTCGTCCCCCATTCCTCGATATGGCGACTTGTCCGGATTGGCTCGCACGGAATGCGAACAAGTTCGAACGGGACTGGTCCGGTAAGCCCGACTTCTGTAGAAAGCCCAGAAGATCTGGAAGATCCGGGTAGTTCAGATGCGAAGGAGGCGGCCATGGCCCCACCCATGTCCGCGGACGCTTTCCTCGACGCGTTGCGCGACGAGGGCGTCACCGTCGTCGAGGTCGGCGACTGGAGGGACCACAACCGGAACCACAAGGGCCCCTGGGGCCCCGTCCACGGCGTGATAATCCACCACACGGTGACCCACGGCACCGAACCCACGGTCCGGATCTGCCGCGACGGCCACCCCGGCCTCCCCGGCCCGCTGTGCCACGGCGTCATCACCAAGGACGGCACGGTCCATCTCGTCGGCTACGGCCGCACCAACCACGCGGGGCTGGGCGACGACGACGTGCTGCGCGCGGTGATCGCGGAGAAGGCGCTGCCCCCGGACAACGAGGCGGACACGGACGGCAACCGGCACTTCTACGGCTTCGAGTGCGAGAACCGGGGCGACGGCGAGGACCCCTGGCCCGAGGCCCAGCTGGGGGCGATCGAGAAGGTGGCCGCGGCGGTGTGCCGGCGGCACGGCTGGTCGGAGCGGTCGGTGATCGGTCACCTGGAGTGGCAGCCGGGAAAGGTGGATCCGCGCGGCTTCTCGATGTCCTGGCTGCGCGACCGCGTCGGGGAGCGGCTGAAGTGAGTCCGCACCGGTGTCCCGGGCCACAATGACGACGTGACCAGCGCCGACATACTCGCCCCCCGGCTCCCCTCCCCGCTTGAGGAGGTGACCGACGACCGTTTCGCCCGGCACGGCGTCCGTCTCCTCCTCAAGCGGGACGACCTGATCCATCCCGAGCTGATCGGCAACAAGTGGCGCAAGCTGGTCCCGAACATCGAGGCGGCGGCCGGCCGGCCCGTCCTCACCTTCGGCGGCGCGTACTCCAACCACCTGCGCGCGACGGCCGCCGCGGGCCGTCTCCTCGGCTTCCCGACGGTGGGCGTGGTGCGGGGTGAGGAGCTGGCGGGTCGGCCGCTGAATCCGTCGCTGGCGCGGTGTGCGGCCGACGGCATGCGGCTGCACTTCGTCGACAGGCCGACGTACCGGCGCAAGGCCGAGCCGGAGGTGCTGGCCGCTCTGGTGCGGGCGGCGGGGGCCGAGGACGCCTGTGTGGTGCCGGAGGGCGGCAGCAACGCGGCCGCGGTCCGCGGTTGCCGCGCGCTCGGCGCGGAGCTGCGGGGGCGGGCCGACGTGGTGGCGATCGCCTGCGGGACCGGGGGCACGCTGGCCGGGCTGGCCGCCGGACTGGGGGCGGGGCAGCGGGCGCTGGGGATACCGGTGCTGAAGGGCGGCTTCCTGGCGGGCGAGATAGGGCGGTTGCAGGCGGAGGCGTTCGGGGGGCGGCGCGGCCGGTGGTCGCTCGACGAGCGGTTCCACTTCGGCGGGTACGGGCGTACGACACCGGAACTCGACGCCTTCGCCGCGGACTTCGAGGAGCGGCACGGGGTGCGGGTGGAGCGGCTGTATGTCGCCAAGTTGCTGTACGGGCTCCTCGAGCTGGCGCGGGAGGGCGACCTGGGGCGGGACGTGACCGTGGCGGCGGTGGTGACGGCCTGATCGGCCGGCCTGACCCCGGCCCGCGTCCCGGGTGTCACTCGGCCTCCCGGTACGCCGCCGCCTCCTCCAGGTCCAGCCGGCGCAGCAGGGTGCGTAGCATCTCGTCGTCGATGTAGCGGTGGTCGCGGAGCCGGACGAATACCGCGCGTTCGGCGCTGATCATCTCACTGGAGAGGCGGCGGTAGGTGTCGTCGACGGACTCGCCGGTGATCGGGTTGGTCTGGCCGAGGCGTTCCCAGACGGCGTTGCGGCGGCGCTCCAGGACCGTGCGGAGGCGGTCGGCGAGCGAGGGCGGGAGTTCGTTGCGGTCGTCCGAGAGGAGTTCGTCGAGGCGGGCCTCGGCCGCACGGGAGGCCTGGGCCTGGGCGTTCGCCTCGGCGAGGGTCTCGGCCTGCGGGTCGCGGCCGGGAAAGCTCAGCCGGCGGATCAGCGGGGGCAGGGTCAGGCCCTGCACGACCAGCGTGCCGATCACCGTGGTGAACGTCAGGAACAGGATCAGGTTGCGGTGCGGGAAGGCGCCGCCGCCGTGGACGGTGATCGGGATGGAGAAGGCGATGGCCAGGGAGACCACCCCGCGCATCCCTGCCCACGCGGTGACCATCGCGCCCTTCCAGGTGGGGTTCGGCTCCCGCTCGCGGATCCGCGCGGAGAAAATCCGGGGCAGGAAGGCCGCCGGGTAGACCCAGGCGAACCGGGCCGCGACGACCACCAGGAAGACGGCGACGGCGTACCAGGCGGCCTCCGCGCCCTTGTACTGCCCGAGCCCCCGCAGGACGATCGGCAGTTGCAGGCCGATCAGGGCGAACACCGCGGACTCCAGGATGAACGCGACCATCTTCCACACCGCCCCCTCCTGGAGCCGGGTGGCGAAGTCGACCTCCCACGCGCGGTGGCCGAGATAGAGGGCGACCACCACGACGGCGAGGACGCCGGAGGCATGGAACTGCTCGGCGATGCCGTAGGCGACGAACGGGATGAGCAGGGACAGGGTGTTCTGGATCAGCGGCTCCTTCAGATGGGTGCGGAGCCAGTGCAGGGGCGCCATCAGGATCAGGCCGACGCCCACTCCGCCCACCGCCGCGAGCAGGAACTCCTCGATGCCGCCGGCCCAGGTGGCGCCCTCGCCGACGGCCGCCGCGAGGGCGACCTTGTAGGCGGTGATCGCGGTGGCGTCGTTCAGCAGCGACTCGCCCTGGAGGATCGTCGTGATCCGGGAGGGCAGCCCGACCCGGCGCGCGACCGCCGTCGCCGCCACCGCGTCCGGCGGAGCCACCACCGCGCCCAGCACGAGCGCGGCCGTCAGCGGCATGCCCGGCACGAGCAGGTAGACCGCCCAGCCCACCACGACCGTCGCGAAGAGCACGTATCCCACCGAGAGCAGCGCGACCGGCCGCAGCTGGGCCCGCAGGTCGAGGTAGGAGCTGTCGGACGCCGAGGTGTAGAGGAGCGGGGGCAGCAGCAGCGGCAGGACCACCTCGGGGTCGAGGGTGTAGTCGGGAATGCCGGGGATGTACGACACCACGAGTCCGACGGCCACCAGGAGCAGGGGCGCCGGCACCGGTGTGCGCCGGGCCGCCGCCGCGATCGCGGCGCTCCCTGCCACCAGCAACAGCAGTGGCATCACGTCCATGGTCCTCGCCCACCCTCTTTTTTCGCGCGGCCACCCGCACACCCGTCGTAATCTGGCAATCATGAAACAGTGCACGCACCGCGACGCGCTGCCGCATCCGGAACCCGAGCCGAAGAACGAGACCTGCCCGGAGTGTCTCGCCAAGGGCTGGCACCCGGTGCAGCTGCGGCTCTGTCTGACCTGTGGCCACGTCGCCTGCTGCGACTCGTCGCCCGGAAGACATGCGACCAGCCACCACGAAGCGTCCGGTCACCCGATAATGCGGACGTACGAGCCCGGCGAGGACTGGCGCTGGTGCTTCGTCGACCACGTCCTCGTGTGACACTGCACTACGGCCGCTGAAGACGACAGCGGCGACGGTTCGACGGTCCGACGTCGGGGTACGTCAACCCGGCGCGCGCTCTTCCCAATTGGGCGAGACAGACCTCTAGACACGGAGCGTATCCGCAGGTTTACTGTGAGTGACGCCAGGGGGTTGGGGTCCCGGGGACAGAAAAGTTCGGAGCGCGGTAGCGTCACCGCAGAACCACGTAGTGCGTTACCCCGGGGGGCGACCCTCGGCCCCGACAAGCTTGTACCACCATGGAGGTGAGGGTGTCCCAGATCGCAGGCGAGCCCGCGACCCAGGACTTCGTGGAAGTCCGGCTGCCGGCTGCGGGTGCCTACCTGTCGGTGCTGCGCACGGCCACGGCCGGTCTCGCCGCCCGCTTGGACTTCACCCTGGACGAGATCGAGGATCTGCGCATCGCGGTCGACGAGGCCTGCGCGATCCTGCTCCAGCAGGCCGTTCCCGGCTCGGTGCTCAGCTGTGTCTTCCGCCTCGTCGACGACTCGCTGGAGGTCACGGTCTCCGCTCCGACCACGGACGGTCACGCCCCCTCGCGCGACACTTTCGCCTGGACCGTGCTCTCGGCCCTGGCCGGCAAGGTCTCGTCGGCCGTCGACGAGGACAAGACCGTGTCGATCAGCCTCTACAAACAGCGCGGCGCGGGACCCGGGCCGGCGTGAGGAACGGGGACGGGCCGGTGCGGGACGAAGAGCGCGGCACACGGGAGCTGCCGGCCGGGGGCGAAGGCCCCGGGGCTGGCTCCCGCCGCATGGCTGACGGCATCGACGGCATCCCGGAACAGGCAAGGCCGCACCCGGAGGACCCCTCCGCGCAGGCCGGTCTGGAGGGTGCCGCGCAGAGCGCGCCCCCGGAAGGGCGGAACGGGGTCGCGGCCCCGCACCGAGCCGGGGCGAAGGCTCGCGGAAGGGCGACGGGCGGGACGATGAGCGAGCACGAGCGATACGCCGAAGACGAGGCGCTGGCCGCGGAGGTAGTGCAGGCGACCCAGCACACACCTCAGGACCGCAGCGGCGCGCGCGCCCTGTTCGTCGAGCTGCGCGGGCTCAAGGAGGGCAGCGCCGAGTACGCGGAGCTGCGCAATCGGCTGGTCCGGATGCATCTGCCGCTCGTGGAGCACCTCGCGCGCCGCTTCCGCAACCGCGGCGAGCCGCTGGACGACCTCACCCAGGTCGCCACCATCGGCCTGATCAAGTCGGTCGACCGGTTCGACCCGGACCGGGGCGTGGAGTTCTCGACCTACGCCACCCCGACCGTGGTCGGCGAGATCAAGCGCCACTTCCGCGACAAGGGCTGGGCCGTCCGCGTCCCGCGCCGCCTCCAGGAGCTGCGTCTCGCGCTCACCACCGCCACGGCGGAGCTGTCCCAGCAGCACGGCCGCTCCCCCACGGTGCACGAACTCGCCGAGAAGCTCGCGATCTCGGAGGAGGAGGTCCTGGAGGGCCTGGAGTCGGCCAACGCCTACTCCACGCTGTCCCTGGACGTCCCCGACACCGACGACGAGTCGCCCGCGGTCGCCGACACGCTCGGCGCGGAGGACGAGGCCCTGGAGGGCGTCGAGTACCGCGAGTCCCTCAAGCCCCTCCTGGAAGACCTCCCGCCCCGCGAGAAGCGGATCCTTCTCCTCCGCTTCTTCGGCAACATGACCCAGTCCCAGATCGCCCAGGAGGTCGGCATCAGCCAGATGCACGTCTCACGGCTGCTGGCGAGGACCCTGGCCCAGCTGCGGGAGAAGCTGCTCGTCGAAGAGTAAAGCGCCCCCGAAGGGGCGCTGGGGGTACCCCGGCCGAAGACTGGGGGAGGAACTTCGCACTCAGCCCCCACCCACCCGCGGATCAGCTACTACGCCCGGGCCCCTTGATCCCAAGGGCCTGGGTGGTAGCGGAGTTCACCAGCAGCACCAGCGAAGCCACCGCCACCACGGCGAGAACGATCCCCGCCGGAATCGCCACACTGTCGGCCTGCAGCAGGTTGTACGCCACCGGCAACGCCATGATCTGCGTGATCACCGCCGGCCCCCGGCTCCAGCTCTTCCGCCGCAGCAGCCCGCGCGCGGCGATCAGCGGCAACAGCGCCAGCACGATCACGGTGACACCCCCGGTGATCGCCTGCCCCCGGTCGTCCGGATCCCCGGCGAACCCGAGCACGGCCAGCCACACCCCGCCGGCCAGCAGGGCGAGCCCTTCCAGCCCGACCAGCGCGGCAGCGTACGTCAGCCGCCGCGGACGGGACTCCTCGATTCCGTCGGTCTTCTCAGCCGTAGGTGCTTCACTCACCCCAGAAGGGTAGCCCTCGGCTGACACACGTAAGTGTCGAGGCTCACGCCCCCATCTCTTACCGGATCCCTAACTCGGTCTGGGATCGGTACTTTCCAGTAGGTACGCTGCAATCCATGCGTGCACTTCTCGTGGTCAATCCGGCGGCTACCACCACAAGCGCACGTAGGCGCGACGTCCTCATCCACGCGCTCGCGAGCGAAGTGAAGCTGGAGGCGGTCACCACCGAGTACCGCGGCCACGCCCGCGACCTGGCGCGGCTCGCGGCGGAGAGCGACGACATCGACCTCGTCGTGGCGCTCGGCGGCGACGGCACGGTCAACGAAGTGGTCAACGGCCTCCTTCACAACGGACCCGACCCGGACCGGCTGCCCGGTCTCGCCGTGGTCCCCGGCGGCTCCACCAACGTCTTCGCCCGCGCCCTCGGCCTGCCGAACGACCCGGTCGAGGCCACCGGCGACCTGCTGGACGCACTGCGCGAGAAACGCCGGCGGTTCGTCGGCCTCGGCCTGACCGCCGGCACGCCCGGCACCGAGGACGAGGCGGTCCCGGCCCGCTGGTTCACCTTCAACGCGGGACTCGGCTTCGACGCGGGTGTCGTAGGCCGGGTCGAGCAGCAGCGCGAACTCGGTAAGAAATCCACGCACGCGCTGTACGTTCGTCAGGTCGTCCGGCAATTCCTCGGCGAGCAGCACCGCCGGCACGGGACGATCACACTGGAGCGGGCCGGCGCCGACCCGATCAACGATCTTGTCGTGGCGATAGTCTGCAACACCGCGCCCTGGACGTATCTCGGCAATCGCCCGATGTACACGTCACCTAAGGCCTCGTTCGATAAGGGCATCGACGTCCTCGGTCTCAGTCGGCTGTCGACCGCCGCGGCTGCCCGGTATGGCACACAGTTGCTCACTTCGTCCCCCGAGCACGGACCCCATGGCAAGCATGCGGTGTCCCTGCACGATCTGGACCAGTTCACCTTGCATTCGAAGGTCCCCCTCCCCCTCCAGATGGACGGCGACCACCTAGGACTGCGTACGAGCGTGACGTTCACAGGCGTACGCCGCGCACTGCGTGTGATTGTGTGAGCGGAACGGGCTAAAGTCCTTTCACTCGAACGTTTAGGCCAGGATCCACCCCATGGAAGTACGGCTGTGACCCAGTCGACACCGAGGAATCAAAAAAAACTTTCCGGAAGGGGTTGTATCCGTCGCTGAGGTTTGCGAGGCTCTACGTGGCGGTCGGGACAGCCCGCAACACCGGCGTCCACTGATCACCTGAATCCCCCTTCAACTCACAGGACCCCTGCCAGGGAACCTGGCGGTCGGCCCTTCACTTGTTGAGGGATTCGTGAAAGCGTTCACATTCACAAGCAACGTGCATGTAATACCAAGGAGAGGTAGCAGCCATGGACTGGCGTCACAACGCCGTTTGCCGCGAGGAAGACCCCGAGCTCTTCTTCCCCATCGGCAACACCGGTCCTGCGCTGCTGCAGATCGAGGAAGCCAAGGCCGTCTGCCGT
>NZ_JAEKKT010000273.1 GCF_019510245.1 Streptomyces sp.
CAGTTCTCTGGGATTAGGAGGTCAGGTGCCATGGCGAGAGTCCTCTTCATAGTGACTGGCGCGACGTACTGGGTGCTCAAGGACGGCACCCGGTATGCGACGGGTTACTGGGCGGAAGAGTTCGCGATGCCGTACAAGAAGATCACGGAGGCAGGACACGACGTCGTGGTCGCGACACCCGGCGGCGTGACCCCGAACGTCGACATGATGAGCCTGCGGCCGTCGATGGCGGGTGGCGAGGAGGGCGCCCTGGAGCTGGAGGAGATCATCCGTTCCGCAGAGGCGATGCGGCGGCCCCTCAAGTTGTCGGACGTCCGCCTGGAGGACTACGACGCGGTGTACCTGCCCGGTGGCCACGGGCCCATGTCCGACCTGGCATTCGACGCAGACGCCGGCCGGCTGCTGACGGCGCAGCTGGCTTCGGGCAGGCCACTCGCCATCGTGTGCCACGCTCCGGCCTCGATGCTGGCCACCAGGATCCACGGTGAGTCCCCGTTCAAGGGCTACCGGGTCACGTGCTTCACCGACGAGGAGGAAGAAGGCGTCGGCCTGGCCTCCCGGGCACCGTGGCTGCTGGAGACGGAGCTGAAGGAAAAGGTCGGCGTCGACTTCAGCCGCGGCCCGATCTGGGAGCCGTACATGGTCGAGGACCGCAACCTGATCACCGGCCAGAACCCCCACTCGGCGACGGTTCTCGCCGACCGGCTTCTCGAGGTCCTGAAGTGACCGGGTAGCGGTGGCGGGAGGCACACCCTCCCGCTCGTGTCGGCGGGCGGCGGCCCCGGCCGGGGGTCAGTGCCGTCCCGGTCCGGGGTACTCGCCAGGAGCGGGCGCGTCGGCGCGGTCTGCGGGGTCGGGGGGTCTGCTGCGTGCCGAGCCGAGGGTGAGGGCGCCGACCTGGGGGTGGTGGAAGCGCTTGGTGCCGGGGCGGTGCGGGCGGACGTCGTAACGCTCCCACAGGCGGGCGAAGTCGGCGTTCTTGAGGAGGAGTTCGCCGACGGGCTGGGCGAGGTCGGGGGCGTCGGGGTCGGTGCCGGCCAGCGCGCGCCGACCGCCACCGGGCCACAGGGCGAGGCGCGGGATCCCGTCCGTCCCCCGGGTGCTGCCACGGGGCGGCCCCGCCCGCACCTGTCCGGTGCGGGCGGCGGGGCAGGCCGCGCGGGGATCAGGGATCGAAGGGACCGGGAATTTGTTACTTTCCGGTGCCGCCCTGTGAACCGCGCAGTGGCCGGAATGCCGCGCGGAGTTCGTTCGCGAAGAGGTCCGGGACCTCCCAGGCCGCGAAGTGGCCGCCGTTGCCGACCCGGTGGTAGTAGAAAAGCTTGTGGTAGGCGCGCGATGCCCAACTCCGTGGCGCCTGGTAGATCTCACCGGGAAACACCGTGATGGCGGCGGGGATGGACACCGACACGGCGTTGAAGTTGTTGGCGTTGTTCTCCCAGTACAGACGCGAGGAGGAGACCGCCGTGTTCGTGACCCAGTAGAGCGTGATGTCGTCGAGCATCTCGTCCTTGGTCAGCACACGCTCGGGATGGCCGCCGCTGTAGGTCCAGGCGGCGAACTTGTCGTACATCCAGGCCGCCAGTCCGGCGGGGGAGTCCGTCAGCCCGTATCCCTCGGTCTGCGGACGGGTGACCATCATGGCCGAGTAGCCGGAACCGGTTTTGTAGAAGGCGGCGAGTTTGCCGTAAGCGGCTTTCTCGTCCGCGCTCAGACCGGACGGCACGGGGTCGCCGCACGCGAGCTTCCTGGCGATGTCGGGCGGGACGGTGGCCGGGAAGTTCACGTGGATGCCGAGCAGCCCCGAGGGCCGCTGGACCGCCATCTTGTCCGAGACTACGGCGCCCCAGTCGCCGCCCTGGGAGACGTACCGCTGATAGCCGAGCCGCTCCATCAGCACGGCCCAGGCGCGCGCGATGCGGTCGGGGTTCCAGCCGGTGGCCGTCGGCCGTTCCGAGAAGCCGTAGCCGGGCATCGACGGTATGACGAGGTGGAACGCGTCCTCGGCGCGTCCCCCGTGGGCCGTGGGGTTGCTGAGCGGCCCGATGACTTTCAGGAACTCCAGGACGGAGCCGGGCCAGCCGTGCGTCAGGATGACGGGGAGCGCGTTCGGATGGCGGGAGCGGACGTGGATGAAATGGATGTCCAGTCCGTCGATCTCTGTCATGAACTGCGGCAGGGAGTTGAGCCTCTCCTCGATGTTGCGCCAGTTGTAGCTGGTTCCCCAGTAGTGGGTGAGTTCCTTCATCGTGGCCAGTGGGACACCCTGGGACTGGTCGCGAACGGTTTCCCGGTCGGGCCACCGTGTCGCCATGATGCGTCGACGCAGATCCGTGAGATCCCGCTCCGGAATGCTCACACGGAAGGGACGGATGCTCTGCCGCTCGCCCGCGGTGACCGGCTTCCCGCCGAATTCCTCCCCGGTGAACCGCCGGCCCTGCAGACCCAGGGATCCTGTCGCGGCCGTGGCAGCGGCGGCGGCTGATGCGGAGATGAACTTCCGGCGAGAGTGCACGCGGAGGAATTCGGGCATGACGGATCTCCTTGGGGCGTCCCATTGGTTCCGAGGGGTGCGGAGTATGCGGGGGAGCGCTTCCTCGACGACCTTCCGTGGGCACTTACGCCACAGATCGTTACTCTAAGTGACGATACCTACCTCTCGGTAAGGGTGCAACTCGGGAGTCGGACGCGCCTCCGAGCGGCGGGCGGGGGGCTGCGGCCGGTGAGGTCGCCTGCGGGGGCGGCGGCATGACCACCGATGTACTGATGAAGCGTCAATTCAATACATTGAAGGCGCAGTTGGCGATGCCCACCGGGCGGGGCAAGGGGGTGCCCCGCTCTCCGGCCGGGCTGCGCCTCACGTCGCCGCCGGTGGTCACCACCTCATCGCACCTCGCGTGCGTACGGCGCGACGACGATCCGGTCGATCAGCGGCGCGTAGCGGGAGCGGAGCAGCACCCCCGGGAAGGTGTCCGAGGCGTAGGTCGTGCCGTCGAAGTCCGGCAGCTCCTCGGAGCGGAAGGCAATCGTGTTCCGCCCCTTCTTGAGGCGGACCGGGACGGTCAGCTCCCAGAAGTTGTCCTGGTGAAAGGTGTGCGGGAAGACGACGCGCCGCATCTCACCGCCGTTGACGGTGATGTCGGCGTGGCGGGCGAGCGGGTCCGGGTTGTAGTGGGTGGCCTCGGACTGCTCGGGGTTGGAGTAGCGGATACGCAGCGCGTACAGGCCGGCCTCGTCGGCGGTGACCGTGAACGTCGCGGTGTTGCCGTTGCCCGGGTCGCCGCCGATCCCGGTGATCGCCGTGCCGTCGGTGGCCAGGGGCAGCGGGGTCAGCGTGGCCGTGCCCGCGAGCCTGGCGTCCTGTGCCTCGTACGTACGCGTCCTGAGGGTGCCGTCGGTGGGTGTGACCGTCAGCCGGTCGACGAGGGTGGTGGCAGAAGTGCCGGTCACCGTCACCTTGTTGATGCCGCCCGAGAGGGAGACGGCCACCTTGTGTCTGCCCTTGGCCACGTGCAGGACGTCGTGTCCGTTGACCGCCAGCCGGGCGTCCGCGCCGCCGAGGGTGTCGACGTCAAGGGTGGCCTCGCGGTCGGCGGGGGAGTAGACCCAGAACGTGGCCGTCTGACCCTTCGAGACCCGGACCGCGCCGGAGCCGGTGGCGGGGGTCCCGGTGTGCTTGGGCAGGTCGTAGACGGGCCGTGCCCCACCGCTCGTCCAGGCCAGCTCGCCTTCGTAGACCTCTGTGGCCGCCGGCTCGGACGGCAGGGACAGGGTGAGGCGGTCGACGATCGCGTCGCCCTTGGTGGCGCGCCTGCCGTCGAGACTCCGCGCGGCGAGCGTCAGGGTGTGCCTGCCCTTGGTCAGACGGACCTTGGTGTCGGTGTGGTCCCACACCACCCACTTGTAGCCGAGCGGCAGGTACACCTCCTGCTCGCTGTCCGCCTGCCCGTCCACCCGCAGGAACACGTTGGTCGGGCCCTGCTCCCTCACCGCGTCGTAGGTGTTGAGGGAGTTGGCGAAGACGCTCAGGTCGTAGGTGCCGTCCTCGGGCACGTCCACGGCGAAGTCGAGCGTGACGTCCGAGCCGGTGCGCAGACCGCCCACGTCGTAGCCGCCGGAGGTGTAGAACTTCGACACGTCGCGGGTCGACCCCTCCGGGCCGTTCCTGGAGTAGCCGGACCCGGTGTGGGCGGCGTCCTCCGCCTCGTACGACCCCTGCCAGCGCACCGGCGCCTGCCGTGTGCCCTTCGCCGTGCCGGCCGGGCTGAGGACGATCTCGTACGCCGAGGACTCCTTGAGCTTCGGCAGCGTGCCGTCGCCGAAGTCGACGACGACCTTGCCGTCGGCGCCGACCTTCAGGCTGGTCTCGGTCAGCAGCTTCGGGCCGGAGTTGTCGCCGACCTGCCCGCTCCAGCCGATCTCGCTCACCCAGGCGTGGACCTGGTCCCCGAAAACCTTCTCGGGGATGCCCGAGAAGGTGATGTGGCCCTTCCCGTCGGAGCCGCCGAAGATCAGCCGGGCCTGCTTCTTCCGCTCGTCGAGCGTGGCCACGCCCTGCATGGTGTAGTTCTGGCCGGGGAACGGCGGGGTCACCGTCACCGTGTGCCCGCTCATCGAGGCGTACGCATGCAGCAGCCACCACTGGCCGTTGCCGCGGTTGGACTGCACCGCCGAGTCGGAGAGGTTGCCGTCGATGTTCCAGTACGCGATGTCGGCGTCCACCTTGGACTCCTCGATCGCGGA
>NZ_JAEKKT010000274.1 GCF_019510245.1 Streptomyces sp.
AACAGTTCCGGCCGTGGTTCGTTCTCCGGGTGGCCACCCTGCCAGCGCTGGAGCAGGTCGGGGTTGGCGATGAGGGCCCGGCCCACGACCACGGCGTCGGCGTGGTCGGCCTCGATCTGCTGGAGCGCCTGCTCGCGGGTGGTCTGCCCCCCGAAGGGGCCGCTGTTGACGATCAGCTTGCCGTCGAAGCGCCGCCGCAACTCCTGTACCAGGTCGCCGCCCGGCTCGGCGTGCAGTACGGAGAGGTAGGCCAGGCCCAGCGGGCGCAGTTGGTCCACCAGGGTGCCGTAGGTGGCCAGGACGTCGTCCCGGTCGGTCTCGAAGACGTCCCCGAGGTCGACCTCCGGCGAGATCCGCAGTCCGACCCGCTCCGCACCGACGGCCTGGGCGACCGCCGTGACAACCTCGACGACGAAGCGGGCGCGGTTCTGCGGCGAGCCGCCGTACTCGTCGGTGCGCTGGTTGGCCGCCGGGGAGAGGAACTCCTGCAGCAGGTAGCCGTTGGCACCGTGGATTTCCACGCCGTCCGCTCCCGCCTCGATGGCCCGGCGGGCCGCGGTGACGAAGTCCTTAAGGGCTGCCCGGATCTCTGCGGTGGTCATCGCTTCCGGTACGGGGTAGGGCTGCTCGCCCTTCTCGGTGAACGTCTTGTTGTCGATGGCGATCGCGCTGGGGGCGAGGATGCGGCGGCCGCCGTTGATGTCGGGGTGGGTGCCGCGGCCGGCGTGCATGATCTGCAGGACGATGCGGCCGCCCTCAGCGTGCACCGCCGCGAACACCCGCTGCCAGCCGGCCGCCTGCTCGTCGGTGGCGATGCCCGGCTCACCGACATACCCCTGCGACGCGTGGTCGGGGTAGGCGCCCTCGGTGATGATCATTCCGACGCTCGCCCGCTGCCGGTAGTACTCCACCATCAGGTCCCCGGGAATGCCGGAGGAACCAGCCCGGACCCGGGTCATCGGTGCCATGACGATGCGGTTGGCGAGCTCGATCTTCCCGAGGGAAACGGGCGAGAAAAGCAACGGAACGGGCGAAACTTCTGAAATGTTTACAGTCATGGGCTTCTTTCTTTCTGTAATACGGAGGAAAACGGGATGAAGGTCTGCGACCCAGGGGGTACACGCTGCCCCGGCGGAGGCGGATGAGGTCCTCGGGCAGGCGCATACCCGCTGACGGTGACGCGGTTCCATGACCGCGATCGGGGTGTGGATGGTGTTGGCGGCGAACGCGGTAAGAGCCGCATGCCGTCGGCGTCGTCGCCGGTCAAGCGCAACTGCCCGCCGGGGTAGGGGCGTTTCGCTCCTTGCGCACGATCAGCCATCAGCCAGGCGACGAAGTCATGGGCGCCGCCGCCGGAGTCGGTACGGACCGGTGTCTGCAGGCCGCGCCGCAACCGGCTCCCTCGACGCGCCCCCGCGAAGAGGACCGATCCACGCCCTCACCTGGAACGCGCTTTGGGCGGTGGCGGGAACCGCGATCTCAGCGCTCCTCATCCTCACCGGCCTGAGGCACTTCCGCCGGCCGATCGCCCCTCGGACAGCCTGCTCCACGAAAGCGCGAGACTAGCTGAGCGGCACGTCCGCGACGGCCTTGAGATGGCTGAACGTCTCCAGGGAGTAGCGGCCGTGGTAGCGGCCCATGCCGCTTTCGCCGACGCCGCCGAAAGGCAGTCCCGGCATGAGCAGTTGCATCACCGGCTGGCCCCAGGCGACGCCGCCGGAGGACGTCTCATTCACGAGGCGCGACTTGGTGTCCTCGGAGGTGGTGAAGGCGTAGAGCGCGAGTGGCTTGTCGCGTTCGTTGATGAAGGCGATGGCGGCGTCGAGGTCTTCGACTTCGACGACGGCGAGGATCGGGCCGAAGATCTCCTCTTGCATGACCGGTGACGCGGGGTCGAGATCGGTCAGCACGGTCGGTGCGATGTACAGGTCGTCGCGGTCGTGCTGGCCTCCCACCGCCGCCCGGCCGGAGTCCAGCAGACGGATGAGCCGGTCGAAGTGCCGCTCGTTGATGATCCGGCCGAAGCCGGCTGAGGTCTGTGGCGTGGTCCCGAACTGGGCGTCGACCGCCGCGCGCAGGGCGGGAACCAGTGCGGCGGCGGTGGCAGGATCAGCCAGAACGTAGTCGGGTGCGATGCACTGCTGGCCCGTGTTGCCGAACTTGGCGCCGACCAGCCGCTTCGCGGTCTCGTCCACGGCGCCACGAAGACCGGTGACTTCCCTCCGAGTTCGAGGGTGACCGGGGTGAGGTTCTTGGCGGCTGCGGCCATGACGATCCGGCCTACCGTGCCGTTACCGGTGTAGAAGATGTGGTCGAAACGCTGTGTCAGCAGGGCCGTGGTCTCCTCGGCGCCTCCCTCTACCACGGTGAGGACGTCGGCGTCGAAGTACTGGCGCAGCAGGCGGGAAGCGACCGCCGAGGTGTGCACGGACATTTCGCTCGGCTTGGCCACCACGGTGTTGCCGGCGGCCAGGGCGCCGATGATGGGGTCGATGAGAAGGTGCAGCGGGAAGTTCCACGGGGCGATGACCAGGACGACGCCGAGCGGGTCGTACGTGGTGTAGGCCGTGGTCGTGGGACCGAAGTGGGCAGGAACCTCCACCGGGCGGGGCTCAAGCCAGCTCTCGAGGTTCGCCAGTGCCTCGTCGATGTCGGCGACGGTGAAGTCGATCTCCTGCATTTTCGCCTCGGCGGCGTTCTTCCTCAGATCCGCCCAGAGCGCATCGAGCAGCTCCTGCTCGTTCTCCACCAGCAGGGCCCGCAGCCGCTGCAGCTGGCTGACGCGCCAGTGAAGTGGGCGGGTGACACCGGTGTTGAACGTCGCACGAAGGCGGCCCACCACCTCCGCAGCCGTCTCGCTCTGGTGCGTCCTCGACTCGATCCCCTGTGTTGCGCTCATGGGATGTACTCCGTTCCTGATCCAGGCCACGGCCCGGCCGTCTTCCAGCCGGGCACAGTGACGAGCGTCCCGGACGGACCGGCATCCACCCAGGTCACGGCTTTGCGTACGTGAGCGATGCCTACCACTGGTTGGGTCAGGAAGGTTTGCGTCCGCCCGTGGATACTCGAGGCATGGACGAATACCCCGAACCGGTGCACGAGCTGGTCGCCGGCGCTCTGGACCCGCGTGCCGAGCTCAGCGAGTTCCTGCGCACCCGACGCGCCCGGCTGAAGCCGGAAGACGTGGGGCTGCCGGACTACGGGCGGTACCGGCGGGTGCCGGGGCTGCGCCGCGAGGAGCTGGCGCAGCTGGCCGGGGTATCGGTGGCGTATTACACGCGGCTGGAACAGGGCAACGGACGGCACGTGTCGGCGGAGGTCCTCGACGCCATCGCCCGCGCGCTCAGACTGAGCGACGCCGAGCACGCCCACCTCACGCACCTGGCGAAACCGAAGCAGCACAAGAAGAAGCCGGCCGGCCGCGCCCAGCAGGTGCGGGGCCCCCTGCGGACGCTGCTGGACACCATGGACGGTGTTCCGGCGATCCTCGTGGGGCGGCGCTCGGACATCCTCGTCTGGAACCGGATGGCCGCGGCGGTCTTCGGCGACTGGGCCGAGTTGCCGGCGAGGGAGCAGAACTGGGCGCGGCTGGTGTTCCTGCGGCCCGAGTACCGCGACCTGTTCGTGGACTGGGAGCACAAAGCGAGCGACGTCGTCTCTCAGCTGCGCATGGACGCCGGCTCCCATCCGGACGACCCCCGGCTGTCCGCGCTGGTGGGCGAACTCTCCGTGAGGAGCGAGGAGTTCAGGCGGCTGTGGGCCACCCACGACGTCAAGGAGAGGTGCCACGGTATCCAGCGCCTGCATCACCCGCTCGTCGGCGAACTCGATCTCCGCCTCGAGTCGTTCCACCAGGCCGACGCCCACGAGCAGATGCTGGTCACCTACCACGCCGAACCGAACTCCCCGTCGGCGGAGGCCCTGCGACTGCTGGCCAGCTGGGGCGCGGATGCGACCCGGGCGGGAAAGGGCACGTCGTCGGCCCGCACGGCTTGATCAACTCCCCTTGATCACCGGTAGTCGGCTGCGCGCCACGCCCGCGTGGCTCTGTCCGCGAGAACGGGCAGCGGATGTACACCGGTTTGGGAGGCAGCCGCCACCCGAGAGGGAATCGAAATCTTCACGGGTTTCGACAGCAGCACTGGCACGGAGAGGTTGCTGCTGGGTGCGGTGGCCGACGCCGTTGGGGTCTGGTGCCCTGACCGCATCGGTGCGCCGGCTTCAGGCAGGTGGAAGCGGCCCTGCGACGGTGACCGTGCCGGTCCACCAGTCCGGTTGATCGGGTGCGTGCCACAGGACGTCGAGCCGGCGGTGGATGAGTTCCTCCGCCTTCTGAACCAGGGCCGCCTGCGCGATGTCCGGCTCGGACGAGGGCGGAGGACCAGCGAGAGTGCCGTCGGCGATGCCGGCCGGCCCGGTGAAGTGGACGGCGTACCTCCATCCGTCCGGGGTCCGGTACAGGACGAGGCTGGTCGGCGTCCCGAAGATGCGCCAGTACGGACGCCGTTTGCTCGCCATGCCGGCACGGTAGTGCGGACTCGCCGCCCATCCGGCGCGTCCGGCGTCACCGCGGACGTACGCGCCCCCAACCCCCCGGATAAAACCGATGGTCGGGGGCGAGCGTGACGCGGCAGGATGCTCCGCATGACCTTGCCCACCCCCGAGCTGCACACCGCCCGCCTGCGACTGCGGCCGTTCACCGAAGCCGACGCGACCCCGCTCTACGCGCTGCACAGCAGCGCCAACGTGCTGCGCTACTGGGACTCCCCGCCGTGGACCGAACCGGCCCGCGCCCAGCGCTTCATCGCGACCTGCCGGACGATCGAGGAGGAAGGCACGGGAGCGCGGGTGGCCGTCGACCGCGTCTCCGACGGCGCGTTTATCGGCTGGTGCGGCCTGACCAGCTGGAACCCGGACTTCCGCAGCGCGTCCTTGGGCTACGTCTTCGACGCCGCCGCGTGGGGCCACGGCTACGCCACGGAGACCGCGCACGCCGTCCTGCGGTGGGCGTTCGACACCCTGGACCTGAACCGCGTCCAGGCCGAGACCGACACCCGCAACGTGGCGTCCGCCCGGGTCCTGGAGAAGCTCGGCTTCGTCCGCGAAGGCACCCTCCGCGAGGACTGCGTCGTCAACGGCGACGTCTCCGACTCCTGGGTCTTCGGCCTCCTCCGCCGCGAGTGGCACCCGACGGCCACGCCGACGGCCGGCCGCTAGGACCGAGACCTGCCCGCCTTTCGGTCCGCAACCCGTTCGATGTTCACGAGAAGCGACAGCACCCGCGCACGCCGATGAGGCTGTGGCCCCTCAGGCAGACCCTACGAACTACGTGATGCTCCAGCGATGCGGATGGTCGGGATCGGTGGGGCAAGCGAAGACGTTGAGCTCGCCGGAGCGGCCCACGGTGACCTCGGTGGGCGGCCGTCTCGAGCGCGACCAAGTCCAAGGCGATCGAGCGCGCGGGGGCCATGATGCGCCATCGCGTCAGCCGGTCGGGCTCGCAGGGGCGTTGCAGGATGGCGGGCCCGTGCCCCGACGCGGACCGCTGCGGTCCGGACGTCGTCGAGGTCCGCGGTGCGGCTGCTTCCGGCGGGCGAGGACCGGGCTGAGGGGGACCGGTGCGCGGGCTGGCTGGCGGTTCCCACCAACCAGTGCCGCCCGAGCAGGGTCCGACGAGGAGGTGAACAGCTGGTTTGCCGGGGCCGTTTCATGTCCCTGTCGAAAGCTCGTTGCGGCAGCAGCCGACCGACGCCGCGGCCCGGGTGCCTCCCGAAGCACTGAACAACTGCTGTCGAAACCGGTGAACAAAGCCACCCCGCAGGTCGGTGTTCTCCGTCGGATCAATGGCGACGGTGGCCCAAAAGCGCACTGCCCAAAGCGCCGGGCAGCGAGCTACCGTGCGCGAGCCGGCCGCACGTCGTCACCGCCGGCCCTACGGACCGGGGGTGACCGCTGTGCGACGTTTGGCCGGGCCGGACGGAATCTGCGAGATGGTGACGCAACTGCCGCATCCCGGGCTGCGGCCCGGGGTGCGCAGTTACCGGGGTTTCCGGCTGGCGTTCGAGCGTTCCCGGCGGCGGCTCGAAGTGCCCAACGCGTCCGTGACGTTGGTGCTGGGGTTCGGTGACCCACTACGGATCAACAGAGCGCAGCCGGTCGGGCAGACGGGGCAGGGCGGCCAGCCCGGGACCTCGTACACCTCGCTGCTCTCCGGACTGCACACCCGGGCCAGCGTCGGCGAACATGACGGACGGGCGCACGGCATCGAGGTGGTCATGGCGCCCTGGACCGCGTTCACTCTGTTCCGGACGCCGATGGCCGAGCTGGCCGACTCCATGGTGGACCTCGCCGACCTGCTGGGCCGGCCGGCGTACGACCTTGCCGGGGCACTCGCCGAGACCCCCGGGTGGGCCGCCCGCTTCACCCTGCTGGACACCTTCCTCACCTCCCGCGCCCGGACCGGCCCACCCGTCTCCCACCGTCTGGTGTGGGCCTGGCGGCAACTCGTGTCCGGCAGGGCCACGGGGTCCACCGTGGCGAAGCTGGCGGGCACCGTCGGCTGGAGCGAGCGCCACCTCGAACGCCGCTTCCGTGAGCAGATCGGCCTGTCACCGAAAGCCACCCCGCGTCCTGCGCTTCCGGCACGCCCTACGTCTGCTGGACGCCCACCTCCCCCTGTCCCAGATAGCCGCCGCCTGCGGCTACTACGACCAGGCCCACCTGAACCGCGACTTCAAGGCAATGACCGGCCGCTCCCCCTCCCGCTTCATCACCGAACGCACCCATGGCGCCGGCTTCGCCCAACTGGACCGGGAGGAGGGACAGGTCACCAGTGTCGTACTGACCGGCCACTGAGGGGTACGAAGCTCAGGACCCCACCGGTCCCAGCCGCGGCAGCACTGACCTCGTCGCCACGTCCTCGCCCAGCTTCAGCCCGTCGCTCGCGTCCCACGGGTAATGCACCCCCAGATACACCCGGCTGTCCGCGTCTTCCTGGGCGGCCTGGCGGAAGCTGGTGAAGGTCCGCTTCTTCTGCGGCGAGGCAGGGTCCTCCGTGGCGACCTCGAAGGTCATGGTGTCACTGCCGAAGTACCCCTTCATCACCGCCGCCCAGGCGCCGGCGAACGCCGCGTGACCCGAGGCCCAGGCGGGGAAGCACGGTGTGAGCGGCGAACCGTCGCGGGCCGCGGACAGCGGCTGCCACGAGGGGTCGATCCCGTTGTGGATTGCGGAAACGGGACGCCACAGGTCGATCGGCGTCAGATACTTCACATCCCACTCACCGATAGCGCTGTCCGCCATCGCCAGCGACACCAGCGCGAACAGCCGCGCGTTCTCGTACTTGCTCCTGATGTCGCGCGCTTTCGCGATGCGGATCGTGGCGTCCAGCAGCTGCCCCGGCGGCTTGAACGTGCCCTTGATGTTGTTGCTGACATCCGGCCCCAGGTCGTTGGCCCAGAACGTGGCGATCGCCGTCTGCTCGGTGGTCCGCTGCGTGGATCCCCGGCCCCCGAGCAGGCGCACCTGCTCGACCTGGTAGGCGTACGCCGGACTGGCAAGCAGCGTGGCATAGTCCGCGAAGCTGCCCGGCGTGGTCGGCCGGTACTCGGACCCGGAACTCATGGTGAACGGCTTCACCTGCCCCCAGAAGGGCGTCACCGCCTTGCTGGTACTACAACCGGGCTCACCCGTGGGACGCCACGCCCCCGGCACATCGTCCAGGTTGTACAGTCTCTGGTTTTCCGAACCGTCGCTGGAGCGGGCCTTGATCATGTTGTTGTAGATCGTGCCGACGATCTCGTTGTCGATGATGTCGAACTGCGTGGGCGGCGTTCCGAACCGGTCCTGGAACACCTTGTCCAGATACGCGGTCTGGTTCGGGTACAGGTGATGCAGGATGTTGTACGCCGTCCGCCCGATGATCCGCTCCTCCTCGTCGGGCCCCTGACCGAGGTTCGGATACTTGGGCGCCGACAGGTAGGGCTTGTACGCCATCGTGTAGAAGGTGTTCTGGTACGAGCTCTCCCCGTCGTAGATCGCCGCGTTCATCATCGCCGCCGACCGGGCCAACTCCCCCGGCGACCCCTGCGAACCATCGGCCTGCCGGAACATCTCCAGCAGTACGCCGTTCCAGTACTGCGTCGGATCACCGTTGTAGTTCGGCGCGGCGGCCGCCGTCTGCGCGGGCAACGCGAGCGTGCTCCCCGCAGCCAGCAACGCCAGCCCCGCGCCCAAGGTCAGCGCCTTCCGAAACGACCCGCGGTACCCTGCCGATCTCTTACGTCTCCCCGATGTACCGAACAACCCCATGACGTCTTCCCCTCCCCGGACGGCGGCGGCCGGTCGGCGGGAGCTCTCGCCCCATCGGCGCTTTTCCGCGCACGCAACGGCCCCGCGCATGTCATGTTCTGACCGAACGGGGCCATCCTGTTGCGGGGGTTGCTGTGAGTCTTGGATATTTCCGCCATCGCGGGGGCATGGGCAGGGTTCGCTGGGCCCCCTCCCAAGGGTGCACATTGCCCGGCTACGCCGCCCGGAGCGCTTCAAAAGCGCCGGTCACGGCCTTTGTCGCCTCCCTGGCGTCGGCGCTCGCGCAGGAGCGCAGATTCGCGCAGGCGAGCAGGGCCACAAAATCGGCCCCAGCCCGGCCCCGGCATCGGTATCCGGGCTCGAGCTGCTCCTGGACCTGGGCGGCGACGGCTGTGCTGCAGCGCCTCCCGCACCTGTTGATGGTGCCGGTCGAGGGCGGCCCGGACCTCGGAGTCACTGTTCTCGCTCCCGGCAACCAGCTCAGCGCCCTGCCGCGGAGAACAGAATCAGGCACAAGGCCCTCAGGCCGCGATGCGAGAGAACAGGCTCAACGGCCGCCGCACGGGTCGTCGCCCGCAGACATCGGCTTGGAGTCGGCCGCCAGACAGGAGGAGTACACCCGCGGGGGTGTGGGCTGCGGCTCCGGTTTCGTCGCGGCGCTCCCGGCGATGATGACCACGGCACCGACGCAGATCAGCCCCGCTATCGTGGCGAGCCCGGCGCAGCGGCTCACCGGTCGCCGCTGAAGTGATCGTGAATTTCATCGCTGCAGTCGTCCGCTCCAGCCCGGGTTCGCGTGAATGCCAGCACGCCGTCGTCCGCGGTGCCTTCCTCCTTCGCCTTGGCCAGCTGCGTCTCGATGTCCGCGATGTACTCGGCGCACTCGGCGCTGACGCGCTTCTCGGGCTGCGGGTCAGGCGCGGGAGAGGCGTTCAGGGCGACGGTGGCGGCGATACCGGCCGCGCACAGCACCGCCCATACGCCAACCCACGTGCGGCGGCTCATCCGTAACGGCTTGGGCATTTAGGCATCCTACGAGTGGTTTTGTTGAGCAGAACCGGATCTGGCTCACTGCTTGTGGCCGTCTACACAGCGCGGCTGCTCGATTCAAGGGCCCGTCTCGATGCCGCACGAAGTAGCCTAGCCCGCTCTGCGAGAGACCAGCGGCCCTCTCCCACTCGGAATACGCGAAGGCGAACCCGGCGGCACAAAGCCGACCCGGCACCGCTCGACGGCTTTGAGCAGCAGCTCCGTGGCCGAGCGCAGCGCGAACGCTCCCACCTCGGCCACCCAGCACGTCGTCGGCAGCCCAGCGGCACACCCCAGGCCGTGCGCAACATCCGCCAGCCCCACGGCGCACCCTGCACCAGTGCGGGCCCTTGAGCCCGCGCGCCACTGAATACCTCCGTTCCGGCCACGGACATGATCGCGGACGGAGCGGTCCACCGCAGTACTCGCGCCCGGGGCGGCAGCCGCAGCGCCCTCCTGAAGGGATCCGCTCTTCTCCCGGACCGCCGAGGGCCGCGCTGTCGTTCGACGTCTGCCCGCCCCGCACCGAGGGTGCGCAGCCTCCATGCGACTCGGCCTCGACGGCGTGCCGGTACAGAGCGGCGATGACCATGGAACGACTGCGAAGGAACATCGGTCGTCGACTGGTCGTCGGCTGCCACCCGCGTCACCGTGCGGCCCGCTGGTGTGGGCGTAGCGGCCCCGGGTGTTATTGAATGAGGTTTGCGGTCAAGAATCCCGGGACTCTGTCGCCCGGGTTCTGGTACGGCTCCGACGTGGTGCCGGGGTCGGCGAGCAAGCTGAGAGAGTCGCATGGACTCCACCCCACCCCCCTCGTCTGCGTCACCGTTCGACATGGTCAGCAGCGCTTTGGGGCAGTACATGCCAGTCGACGGAGCGGCAGCGGCCGCCGGATCCGCCGACCCGCAGGGGGACAGCGCCGCCCGTCGGGACGTATCCGACAACCCGACCCCCGCCGGTCAGGAGCAAATCCTCGGCGCGGTCAATCTGGACCGGGATCTGAGAATCACCCGCTCCAATCTGGACGCCCCGGTCTTCGCGGGGGTGGAGGCCGTGGCCGGGAGCCCTTTCGTCGATCTCCTGCCTCCCTCGGACGTACCGACGGTCACCAGGCGCCTGCGGCAGGTCCTCGAGACCGGTGAGCCGCACGTCGCCCGGGTCCAGCGCCTGCGACGCGGCGACGGGTCGGAGCTGGTGGTCTCGATGAGCATCCTGGCCGCCGCGGCGCCTCAGGAGGGCCTGACCGTCTCATTGATCGCCATGGCCAGGAGGCTGCACCTGTACGCCGCCGAGACCGCGATCGGCACCTCGTTGGACATCGGCGAGACCGCGCAGTCGCTGGCGGAGTCCCTGCTGGCCTGGGGTGACGTGACGGCCGTCGACCTCGACTTCGCCGTGTGGACGGGTGAGGCGGTCACCGAGCAGCCGCAGGGGCGCCTCCGGCTGCGGCGGGCGGCCCTGGTGCCGGACCGGGCGTGGCCCGACGGCTACGTGACCCCGGGCAACGACCTTCCCGGCGATGCGAGTCGACTGCTGTCGCAGGCCATACGGCGTGACGATGCCGCGCAGGCCATCGTCATACCCGACCGAAAAGCGATCGAACGGGTGCTCGTCAATCCTTGGCTGGTACGTGCCCTGGTGCCCGGCGACCAGGCGGCGGCCGTGGTGTGCATACCGCTGGTCCTGGACGGCACGCCGCCCGTCGTCCTGGGTGTCGCGGAGGTCTGGCGGCGGGCGGACCGCCCCTTCGCGGACAGCGAGCTCTTCGACCTGCAGGAACTGGTGGCCAGGACCTCCCACCACGTGGACCTGGCCCGCCAGCACCAGCGCGAGCACACACAGGTACTGGCCTTGCAGCGCCGACTGCTGCCGGGCTGGGCGCCGCGGCGACCATGGGACAGCTGAGCATGGAGGCCCGCGCGCTGCTGTCGGCGGGGCTGGCGCCCGACGAGGTGCTGGAGCACCTGGACGAGACAGTGGCGCTGCTGGACGACGCGGATTCCGGGCTGGCGGCCGGTTACAGCGCCCTCGGGTCGACCTGCTGCATCGCCGTGTACGACCCGGTCAGCCACCACGTGGCGGTGGCCAGCGCCGGCCACCTCCCCCCGGTCCTGGTACCCCCGGACGGACCCGCCGGCCCGGTCGCGATACGTCCCCACCCCGGACTCGGCGCCGAGTTCGCGCTGCGGGAGCCGTACGACGTGCACGCGTTCCGTGCGCCCCCGGGCTCGCTGCTCGCCCTCTACACCGACGGCCTGGTGGAGGATCCCCGCCTGTCAATCGACGAGGGCATCGACAGGCTGACGGACGCCGTGTCCTCGGTGCACCCGTGGGACGCCCTGGACCAGGCCGCACGGCGCGTGGTCTCGGCGGTGGCGCCCACGCGTCGGCGCGACGACGTGACTCTGCTGATCGCCCGCATGATCGGTTACCGCAAGGAGGACACCGCGACGTGGCGTCTGCCCGCCCGCGGCGATGCGGC
>NZ_JAEKKT010000275.1 GCF_019510245.1 Streptomyces sp.
CTGCCGATCACCCAGGCCAAGGGCCAGGCGCGGCGCGCCGCGGAGAACTTCCGCTACTTCGCCGACGTCATCGTCGCGCTCGGCGAGGAGGCCTTCCGGCAGGGTGGTGAGCAGTTCAGCTATGTGGTCCGCACCGCGGTCGGGGTCGCCGGCCTCATCACCCCGTGGAACACCCCGTTCATGCTGGAGAGCTGGAAGCTGGCGCCGGCCCTCGCCTCCGGCTGCACGCTCATCCTCAAGCCCGCCGAGTGGACGCCCCTGTCGGCTTCGCTCTGGCCGGAGATCTTCGCCGAGGCGGGCGTGCCGGCCGGAGTCGTGAACATCGTCCACGGCATCGGCGAGGAGGCCGGGCAGGCCCTCGTCGACCACCCGGACGTGCCGCTGATCTCCTTCACGGGCTCGACCGACACGGGCCGTCACATCATCCGTTCCTCGGCCGAGCACCTCAAGACCACGTCGATGGAGCTGGGCGGCAAGTCCCCGGTCGTCGTCTTCGCCGACGCCGACCTCGAAGCAGCCCTGGACTCCGTGGTCTTCGGCGTGTTCTCGCTCAACGGCGAACGCTGCACGGCGGGTTCCCGGGTGCTCGTCGAGCGCCCGCTGTACGAGGAGTTCACCCGCCGCCTCGCCGAGCGAGCCGACCGGGTCAGGGTCGGCCTGCCCTCCGACCCCGAAACCGAGGTGGGGGCGCTGGTCCACACGGAGCACTACGAGCGCGTCCTGAACTACGTCGAGATCGGCAAGAAGGAGGCCCGGCTGGCGGCGGGCGGGGCCCGCCCGGACCACCTCACCGAGGGCAACTACCTCCAGCCGACCGTGTTCGCCGACGTGTCCCGTGACGCCCGGATCTTCCAGGAGGAGATCTTCGGCCCCGTCGTGGCCGTCGCGCCCTTCGACGCCGAGGCGGAGGCGATCGAGCTGGCCAACGCCACCCAGTTCGGCCTGGCCGCGTACATCTGGACCTCGGACCTCAAGCGCGGTCATCGCATCGCGCACGCCGTCGAGTCCGGCATGGTCTGGATCAACTCGCACAACGTCCGTGACCTGCGCACCCCCTTCGGTGGTGTGAAGGCGTCCGGCGTCGGCCGGGAGGGCGGCGCCCACAGCATCGACTTCTACACCGAGTCCAAGATCGTCCACGTCGCCCTCGGTGACGTCCACACCCCACGATTCGGAGCCGCCCGATGAGGGGATCAGCCGCACCGGACGTCGTGCGCTCCGCCTACGCCCAGCTCGTCGTCACCGACCTGGCCAGGGCCCGCTGGTTCTGGGTGGACATGCTCGGTTTCCACGTCCAGTACGAGGACGCCGACTCCCTCTACCTGCGCGGGACCGATGAGCTCACCCATCACTCGCTCGTGCTGCGCAAGGGTGAGATCGCCGCTCTCGACCACATCTCCTACCGCGTCCGTACCCCCGAGGACGTCGACAAGGCGGAGAAGTTCTTCCGCCAACTCGGCCGCCCCGTCAAGCGGTTGAAGAAGGGCGAGGGCACGGTCGGAGTCGGGGACGCCGTACGCGTCGTCGACCCGCTCGGCTTCCCGGTCGAGTTCTTCCACGAGATCGAGCGGGGTGAGCGCCTCATCCAGCGTTACGACCTCCACCGCGGCGCCCAGATCGCCCGCCTGGACCACTTCAACATCTGCACCCCCGACATCCCCGCCGCCTACGCCCACTACCAGTCCCTCGGCTTCGGCTGCTCGGAGACCATCGAGGGCGACGAACACGAGCTGTACGCCGCCTGGATGTACCGCAAGCAGACCGTCCACGACGTCGCTTTCACCGGTGGCGCGGGTCCCCGCCTGCACCACCTGGGCGTCGCCACCCACGAGTCCCACCAGGTGCTGCGCACCGCCGACATCTTCGGCGCGCTGCACGAGGAGAAGCACATCGAGCGCGGGCCCGGCCGGCACGGTGTCTCCAACGCCTTCTACGTCTACCTGCGCGATCCCGACGGCCACCGGGTGGAGATCTACACCTCCGACTACTACACAGGCGACCCGGACCACGAGACGTACCGGTGGAACGTCAACGACGACCGCCGCCGCGACTTCTGGGGCAATGCCGTGATCGAGTCCTGGTACAAGGAGGCGACCCCGGTTCTCGACCTCGACGGACGGCAGCAGCCGGTGAGCAGCTCACTGCTGGACGAGTCCGCCGTGCAGGTCGGCGCCGACGGACTCGGCTGACCGCGCGAACAGCTCCGGTGCCGGGTGCGGCACCGGAGCGGCCGGCACGGCGGGGCCAGAACGTGCATCCGGCCCCGTTGGCCGCCAGAACCCGCATCATCCCTGGTCAGTGGCGGTGACCCGACCTCGGAACCGTTCGGTGGCTGCGTCGAATGCCGCGTACCCTGTGTCCATGTTGTAAAGCGAGGGGGTGCCATGTCCGAGCCGGCGGCATCGACCACGGCGGCCGCCCGGCCTGCCAGGAGGCTCTCGGCAAGCCGTGAGCGGACCATCCTGCGAGCCGTCTACGAGATACTCGCCGAGTCCGGGTACCAGGGACTGCACTACGAGGCAGTGGCGACCCGCGCCAGGACGAGCAAGGCCACGCTGTACCGCCACTGGCCCACCAAGGCGGAACTGGTGAGCACGGCCATGACCTTGCGCCCGGCCGAGGACCTGCAGGTGCCGGACACCGGCACGCTGCGCGGCGACCTCCTGGCATACCTCCATTCGCTCGCCGAGTGGATGAGTGGCGAGCCAGGCGCCGTGATCAGCGGGCTTTTCGTCACCATGCGCAATGATGCTGAGCTCGCGGCGCTGCTGCGCCCCTTGCTGATCCCCGCTGTACCGCCCGTCCGGGCTGTCTGCGAGCGGGCAGAACGGCGTGGAGAACTCGCCCTGGACCGGGACGTGCGATTCATCGACGAGCTCTGTGCGCCGGCCCTGTTCATGCGCCACGCTCTGCTCGGCCTGCCTCTGGATGCGGAGTTCGTCGAGTATCTGGTCGACGGCGTTGCCATGCCGCTGCTCGTTCGAGTCACGCCGTGAGCCTGAGGTTGCGAGAGATGACGAGTCCGGCGGGGCCGGGCACCGTGGCCTGATCGTTGGCTCCGGCGAAAACGATCCGTGCGAGAACGGGATCCCGCTCGGGCCGCCCGGGATCGGCAGGACGCACCTGGCCGGCGGGCTCGGCGTCAAAGTCGTCCACGCCGGCTACTCGGTCCTGTTCGACACCGCCAGCAACTGGATAGCCCGCCTGGCCGCCGCCCATCAAGCCGGACGCCTGGAGGCGGAGCCGAAGCAGATCCGCCCTTACAAGCTGATCATCATCGACGAGGTCGGCTACCTCCCGTTCGACCAGGACGCGGCCAACCTGTTCTTCCAGTTCATCGCCTCGCGTTACGAGCGTGGCTCGGTCATGGTGACCTCGAACCTGCCCTCGGACGCTGAGGAGAGAGCTTCTCCGACGACGTGGTCGCGGCCGCGATGATCGACCGCCTGGTCCTCACCCTCACCGGCGACTCCTACCGCGCCCGGCAGCGACGCGAACTGCTGGGCAAGGCCGACGGCGACGGACGCCGGTGACTCACAGGGCCCACCAGCAATACAGCCGCCGGTCAGAAACCTGAGCACGCTGAGCCAGTCCGGCCAGGGCCTCCAGCACACCAGCCGCCACCTCGACGCTGATCCCGATCTGCTGGAGCTCGTCGGTCATGGACCACGGCTCGGCGAATCGGACGAGGTCGTCCTGCGTCGCCGAGGCCAAGGCAGCGGTCAAGGTGTCCGTCACACTCACGACGAACGCCCCGTCGCGCTCCGGGTCCGACAGCAGTTCTCCGGACCGGGGACGTTCGCCGGCCTCTTCAAAGCTGCAGCCCGTCATGATTGCTTCGAGCCGGGCGATCGCGACGACCGGGTCGATGTTCTCAAGAAAGACCACGTCGAGGTCCGCCTGCCCCGGGCCACCCGGAGTCTGCAGGACAGCGACAGCACCCTGATCGTCGGCGGCAGAGAAGTAATCGCACAGCGGCATGCCGAGGATTCTGGCATCTGCGGCCGACAGTCCTGCCGGCACCGCCGGGGCAGACGACGTTCTCGCCGACTCGTCCCCTCGGTCGAAGTCGTCTCCTTCGTTCCGGACTTCTTCCAGTTCGGCGAGGGCGACGTGACCGGCGTGGTGGCGCTGCTCCTGATGCACGTCGCAGGGGCCATGATCGCGGTCAGGCGTACCGCAGAGTCATGCCGCCGGCCTAGGTGCGGCGACCGTAGCGACGGTGGGGCAGTGAGTGGTCCGGCTGTGTGATCACGTGGACGCCCGGGGCGGAAGGTCCTGCTCGGTCCAGATGCACTTGCCGTCGTCGAGATAGCGGGCGCCCCAGCGCCGTGAAAGAGCGGCGACGAGTTGCAGCCCGCGGCCGCCCTCGTCGGTGTAACTGGCGTGGCGTATGCGGGGGGTGGTCAGGCTGCCGTCGTAGACCTCACAGGTCAGGGATCGGCTGCGCAGCAGGCGGAGGCGGATGGGGCCCTTGGCATGCCGGACGATGTTTCCGACCAACTCGCTCACCAGCAGCTCGGTGGTGGGTACAAGATCATCGAGTCCCCATGCGTCCAGTTGTTCGCGCACGTACTCGCGAGCCTGTCCGGCTGCCTGGGGATCGTCAGGGAGGGGGAAGGAGGCGACGTCGCGGGCAGCAGTGCACCGGGTACGGACGATGAGCAGGGCTGCGTCGTCCGTCGTCTGTTCGTGGTCGGGCAGCAGAGCCGTCACGACCCT
>NZ_JAEKKT010000545.1 GCF_019510245.1 Streptomyces sp.
GCGACTTCCTGGCCGCCGCCCCCGGCATCCACGGCGCCGCCCTCAAGGTCCTCTCGTCGACGGCCTGACCGGAAGTCCCTTCTTCTCACCTCGATACCGCAAGGAGCACCACCACATGACCAGCATCGGCATCCTGGGCGCCGGCCGCGTCGGCGCCAACCTCGCCGGCAAGCTGTCCGCAGCCGGACACCATGTCACCGTCGGTGGCCGGAGATCCGAAGACACCGCCCGCACCGCCGGGCTCGCCCCGCGGATCGCCTTCGCCGACCAGCGCACCGCTGCCCGCACCGCGGACGTCGTGATCAACGCGACGCCCGGCGACAGCTCCCTGGAGCGCCTCACCGACCTGCGGGCCGACCTCGTCGGCAAGATCCTCATCGACGTCTCCAACGCCACCCGCGACGACGGTGACGGCCTGCCCGGTGAATTGTGCTATCCCGGCAGCAGCCTCGCCGAGAAGCTTCAGGCCGCGCTCCCTGACACCCATGTGGTCAAGACCCTCAACACCATGCTCTTCACGGTCATGACCGCTCCCGAAGCCCTGGCCACCCCACCGACCGCCTACCTCTCGGGCGATGACGAACACGCGAAGAGGACCGTCACCGGCCTGCTCGGCGACCTGGGCTGGCGGCCCGAACGGATCGAGGACCTCGGCGACATCACCACGGCCCGCGCCACCGAGGCCATGATCCTGGTCGTGCCCCACATCCTGCGCCGACACGGCTTCAAGCCCTTCGCCGTCTCCCTCGCCCGCTGACACATCAAACAGGGTTCAGGCCGAAACCAGGTCGAGTGTGATGTGCGGGGCGAGCGCGTGCAGGAAGTCGGGAGCGTCGAAGATCTCGCCGGCGGAGGCGACGCCGACGGTCTTGGTACGGCCGGTCAGGACGCGCTCGAGGGCCTCCGTGACAAGGGGCGCGGTGACGGCGTAGATGTCCAGGCCGCCGGCCGTGGCCCGGCGTTCGGCTCCGCCGGAGCGGACGACGACGTCGACGAGGAAGGTCTGGTTCGAGCGCCCGTTCTCGTCGGTGCCGGTCGGGGCCGGCGTGTGGGGAGCGGTGACGTCCCGGGCCGCCTCGGCGGTCATGTAGGTGGTCACGTCGGGGATGGAGAGGTGCTGGGG
>NZ_JAEKKT010000152.1 GCF_019510245.1 Streptomyces sp.
CGCCGTAGTGCCCGCCGTGACCGCCACCGTGGTGACCGCCACCGTGCGGGGCGCCCCAGGCCGGCGCGGGCGGGGCCGGGTACGCCTGTGGAGCCGGCGGCGGCACGGGCTTGGACCACTGCGCCTCCAGCTGGGTCAGCGCCTCCAGCTCGCCGTAGTCGAGGAAGATGCCCCGGCAACCGCTGCACTGCTCGATCTGGACGCCGTTGCGGTTGTAGGTGTGCATCGGCGCATGGCACTTCGGACACTGCATGGTCGGCTCAACTCCTCGCCGGTAAAAACTGCTTCACGTTCTTCCAGGACAGACTCCGTCCGACCCTGGCCGGTTGCAGCCTACTTCGGGAAATCGTGCGCCAACCGGGCCGGACGGAGGGTCATTCCGGTGCCATTCGGGCGCAGGCGTCGATCAGGGACTGCTCCACCGTGTCCAGGGGGCGATCCGCGGCGATCGCCTTCGCGAGGTAGCGCGCGCCGGTCTGGACGGTGAGGGCGCGGGCCGGGACGTCCAGGGCGGCCCAGGGGTCGCCGTCCTGCGGTACGGCCGGGCCGCCGGCCGCGCGGTAGGCGCCGAGGAAGCGGGACCACTCGTCGGGCGGAAGAAGGCCGCAGGCGTACCAGGCCGCGGGGCGGGCGAGGTCCCAGGCGGGGTCGCCGACACCGAGATCGTCCACGTCGATGAGCCGCCACGGGCCGTCCGGCGCCGGATACCGGACCAGCTGGCCCAGGTGCAGGTCACCGTGGCACAGGGTGCGGGGGCGGTCCGGCACGGGTGCCTCGGCGCGGGCCCAGGGGGGCAGGGCGGACCAGGCACGGAGGACGGGTGCGGCGGCGGGGTGGGCGCCCGTGGCGGCGAGGGCTTCCCCGAGCCGGGCCATGGCGTGGGCAGCCTTGGCGGGGCCGCGCATCGGGGGCGCGGCGGCGGTGGGCGGGGTGCGGTGGAGCAGGGCGAGGAGGGTGGCGGCGGCTTCCCAGGGGGCCTCCTCCGGGGCGTCGGGGTCCAGGGGGGCGCCGTACGGCCAGAGGGTGACGGGACGGTCGCCGACGAAGGCGGCGGGGGCCGGGGCGAGGGGCGGGAGGAAGACGTCGGGGAGGCCGGTGGCGATGGCCAGGCGGAGAGTCAGGGCGGTGGGGTCGGTGTCGGGGGCGTGGGCCTTGGCGACGGTTGCCGCGTGGCGGAGGACCGTGGTGTCGGGGCGGTGGGCGAGGGTGGTGGTGCCGCAGGCGCACGGGGACGTCGGGCCCGGGTGAGCGGCAGCTCTGATCCTGGCGGTCAGCTGGGGCAGTACGTCTGCGGTCATCGGGTCCCCCGGGTCTGCGGCTGTGCTGGGGTGAGGGTACGTGGGTGCGGTGGGCCGGGGTTCACCTGCGGCCGGGGTGGGGGCTGGGGTACCGGCGTGTCGCTCGCCCGCGCCTGCGGGGTGCCTCCCCCAGCCTTCGGCCGGAGGGGACCCCAGCACCCACCCGTGCCGCCCCGCGGCACGACTGCCCGCAGCTATGTATGTAGGACACGGCTGGGCAGCGCCCGTAAGGGGCGCTGGGGGTACCCCGGCCGAAGGCTGGGGGAGGAACTGCGCGATCAGCCCCCAGCCGCCCGCAGTCGACGACGCACGCCGCCGCCCCGCAGAAAAAGCAATGCCGGCGCAGCTCCCCAGCTGCGCCGGCATTTTGCCGTCCGCCGCACCCCCGTCCCCACGGGGTTTCATGGGTGGATGTCCCCGCCCGGACCGCTCTTCCGGGCCTGGGGTCGCCGCTCAGCGCCCCAGCATCACTCCCACGGACGACGCCTGTGTGGCCACTGTCTCCCAGCCGTCGAAGACGACGAGGAGCAGGACCGCCAGGGGAAGGGCCATCAGCGTCGCCACCAGTGGGTGGCGGCGGCCCTGTCGGCGGGGGCGGCTGGTGTGTGTCCGCTGTGCCGTAAGGGCCATGGTCCCTCTCCTGACCGTGCTCAGTTGTCGTTGGCAGCGGCGGGTGTCTGACCTCGGGGGACGAGTGCTGCACCCGCCGCTTGACCTCAAATCTAGGCGCGTGCCACCTCGCGGACGTCATGCCCTCGTACCGAATCGCGGGCCTCCGAGAGGATGAGCCGTGACCTGCGGTCTACTCCCCTGGGTGGAGACGGGTCCTACGTCTCGTCCTACCCCTCAGGGTCTTCCCGGAGGGGGTGCCCGGTCCTGCCCGGTTTTTCCGAGCTGTCCTCGCGGGGCACCGGCTGCTCCACGAGAGCCAGGACCCGGGTCGCCATGAAACGGGCGGTCCGGACGACGGCCCCGTTGCGCGTGACTTCGCTCACTTCCACCACCCCCCGTCGTACCGCCGTCTCCACCCGGCGCCCCGCCCTGCTCGCCACCACCTCGTACGTACGGGTCGTGTCGCCGGCGTCCACGACTATCTCCACGCGGTCACCCTTCACAGCATCAATCCCCCTTCTGTGACGGCTTGTTGGAGCAGACGGGTACTCAAAGGCGCCGATAACGGCGCCTTCCTGACCACTCCTCAAGTCTCGCACCCGGCACTGACAATCCATCGGGCCGAGAGGGCGCGGCCTCTGCGCACGGGCGGCCCGGTAAACGTAAGCTGTGCCACGTCAGACGGACCGGGCAGCGGGGATGAACATGGCGATGATGCGCCTGAGGCGCGAGGACCCGCGCGTCGTCGGCTCGTTCAGGCTTCACAGAAGGCTCGGCGCCGGCGGGATGGGTGTGGTCTACCTCGGCTCCGACAAGAAGGGGCAGCGGGTCGCGCTGAAGGTGATCCGGCCCGATCTGGCGGAGGACCAGGAGTTCCGGTCCCGCTTCGCCCGTGAGGTCTCGGCGGCCCGGCGGATCAGGGGCGGCTGCACCGCGCGGCTGGTCGCGGCCGACCTGGAGGCCGAGCGGCCGTGGTTCGCCACCCAGTACGTGCCCGGCCCTTCGCTCCACGACAAGGTCGCCGACGACGGCCCGCTCGGCGCGGCGGACGCGGCGGCGGTCGGCGCGGCGCTCTCCGAGGGCCTGGTCGCCGTGCACGAGGCCGGGGTCGTGCACCGGGATCTCAAGCCGTCGAACATCCTGCTGTCCCCGAAGGGGCCGCGGATCATCGACTTCGGCATCGCCTGGGCCACCGGGGCCTCCACCCTCACGCACGTCGGTACGGCGGTGGGCTCCCCCGGGTTCCTCGCGCCCGAGCAGGTGCGCGGGGCGGCGGTCACCCCGGCCACGGACGTCTTCTCGCTCGGCGCGACCCTCGCCTACGCCTCGACCGGCGACTCGCCCTTCGGACACGGCAGTTCCGAGGTGATGCTCTACCGGGTCGTCCACGAGGAGCCGCAGCTGCACGGCGTACCGGACGCGCTCGCACCGCTGGTGCGGGCCTGCCTGGCCAAGGACCCGGAGGAGCGGCCGAGCACGCTCCAGCTGTCGCTCCGGCTGAAGGAGATCGCCGCGCGCGAGGCGCAGGGGCTGGCCGACGTACGGCCGCCGGCGCCGCGTGCCGCGGAGGCGGACCGGCCGACCGGGCGGCTCGCCGACACCTACTCGACCTACCCGGATCCGCAGCGCACCCAGCGCCGGCCGCAGTCCTCGTCGGGTGCGTCGGGCGCGCCGGTGCGGGGCAACGCTCCCTCGCGCGGCGGCAGCGGTCCGCGCCAGGCCGGCGGTGTGCCGTCGCGGCCGAACGGCGCGCGCCCCACGCCCGCCCCGCGCGGCAACGGCACCCGGCCCGGGAACGGGACCGGCAACCGGCCCGCGTCGCGCGGTGGCAACGGGCGTCCGGCGCCGCGTCCCACCGGTACCGGACGGCGGCCGGCCAATCCCCGGCTGCTGCGCCAGCGGCTGTTCGTGTTCGTCGTGGTGACCCTGCTGGTGGCGCTGGGGATCGCGCTGGCCCAGGGCTGCTCAGGACCGGCGCACGGAATGGGCGTGCCCGGTACCGGTGCCGTACCGGCGAAGGCCATGGCCCTCAGGGAGTAGCGGGCCCGGCTACACCTCGGGGCGGCCGGCGGTCACCGCGTAGAAGGCGACTGCGGCCGCCGCGCCCACGTTCAGGGAGTCGACGCCGTGGGACATCGGGATGCGCACCCATTCGTCGGCGGCGACCAGGGCCTGGGTGGAGAGGCCGTCGCCCTCCGCGCCGAGCATCAGGGCGACCCTGTCCATCCGGTGCGGGGCGGCCTCGTCCAGACTGCGGGCCTTCTCGTCCGGGGTGAGGGCGAGCAGCGTGAACCCGGCCTCGCGGACCGAGTCCAGCCCCTTGGGCCAGGTGTCGAGACGGGCGTACGGCACCGAGAAGACGGCGCCCATCGAGACCTTCACGCTGCGCCGGTAGAGCGGGTCGGCGCAGTCCGGGGACAGCAGCACCGCGTCCATGCCGAGGGCGGCCGCCGAGCGGAAGATCGCGCCGATGTTGGTGTGGTCGTTGACCGACTCCATGACGACGACCCGGCGGGTGGTGCGCAGCAGTTCGGCCGCCGTCGGCAGCGGCTTGCGCTGCATGGAGGCGAGGGCGCCGCGGTGCACGTGGTAGCCGGTGACCTTCTCGGCGAGGTCCGGGCTGACCGCGTAGACGGGGGCCGGGAGTTCGTCTATGACGTCGCGCATGACGTCGACCCACTTGGCGGACAGCAGCATGGAACGCATCTCGTAGCCCGCGTCCTTCGCCCTGCGGATGACCTTCTCGCCCTCGGCGATGAACAGGCCCTCGGCCGGTTCGCGCTTGCGGCGCAACTCGACGTCGGTCAGGCCTGTGTAGTCACGGAGGCGGGGGTCGTCGGGATCCTCAACGGTGATGAGATCGGCCACAGGGTGATACTGCCTTGTCCTGGGTGGGGTGCCAATGGTCTGGAGCGGGTTGTGTTACCCGGGGTTACGCCGGCGCCCTTCAGGGCGCCGTCGGCGGGCCGACGTTCACGACCTCGCCGATCACGATGACCGCGGGGGGCTTCACTTCCTCCGTGCGGACGACGTCCGCCACCGTGGCGAGGGTCGCGTCGACCCGGCGTTGAGCGGCCGTCGTGCCTTCCTGGACCAGAGCGACCGGGGTGTCCGGGGACTTCCCGTGCGCGACCAGCGTCTCGGCGATCTTCCCGATCTTGTCGACGCCCATGAGGACGACGAGGGTCCCGGTGAGCTTGGCGAGGGACGGCCAGTCGGCCAGCGAGCGCTCGTCGTCCGGCGCGACATGACCGCTGACCACCGTGAACTCGTGGGCGACACCCCGGTGGGTGACCGGGATGCCGGCGGCGGACGGCACGGAGATCGAGCTGGAGATGCCGGGGACGACCGTGCAGGGGATCCCGGCCTCGGCGAGCGCCTGGACCTCCTCCATGCCGCGGCCGAAGACGTAGGGGTCGCCGCCCTTCAGCCGGACGACCGACTTGCCCTGCTTCGCGTGCTCGATCAGGGCGCTGTTGATGGCCTCCTGGGCCATGTAGCGGCCGTAGGGGATCTTCGCGGCGTCGATCACCTCGACGTGCGGCGGGAGTTCGGCGAGGAGGTCGCGGGGGCCGAGGCGGTCGGCGATGACGACGTCGGCGGCCGCGAGCAGGCGGCGGCCGCGGACCGTGATCAGGTCGGGGTCGCCGGGGCCGCCGCCGACCAGGGCGACGCCGGGGGTGCGGGTGCGGTGGTGGGGGGCGACGAGGGTGCCGTCGCGCAGGCCCTCGACGACGGCGTCCCTGATGGCGGCGGTGTGGCGGGGGTCGCGGCCGCGCGCGTCGGTGGTGAGGACGGCGACCGTGACGCCCTCGCTGTGGCCGGTCGCCGGGGTCCAGGCGGTGGCCTGGTCGGCGTCGTCGGAGCGCACGCACCAGACGCGGTGGCGCTCCGCCTCGGCGGAGGCGGCGGTGTTGGCGGCGGGGTCGCTGGTGGCGATCAGCGCGTACCAGGCTTCGCCGAGGTCGCCGTCCTGGTAGGGGCGCCTGGTCCAGGTGATCTCGCCGGCGTCGGCCATCGCCTCGACGGAGGGGGTGGCTTCCGGGGACACGAGGGTGATGTCTGCGCCGGCCGCGATGAGGGCGGGGAGGCGGCGCTGGGCCACCTGGCCGCCGCCGAGGACGACCACGCGGCGGCCGGAAAGGCGGAGGCCTACGGGGTAGGCGGGGTGTTCGGCCATGCGGTGCGGCTCCTCTTTCGGCGGCGGTGCGGTAGCCCTGACGTGCAGATTTTACGGGGCGGGGGTTTCGGTCGGCTGGGGTGTCCGGTGGCTGGGCTGCGTGGCCGGGTGCACGGCGGTGGGTGGTTGTGCCCACCCGTTCCGCCCTGCGGAACGCCTGCCCACAACCACCGGTCGGCCGACAGGGAGCCCGGCGCAGCCGTCCCGTAGCAGCCCAAGGCCCACAGCCGACAGCCGACAGCCAGCCATGCGCAACGGCGCAGGCGGTTCACAGCTACCGGCCGCCGGCCCACCAGCGTCCAGCCACCGGCATCCGGCCTCCCGACCACGGCCAACAGCATCGGCACCCGGCACCCGCCTCGGCAACCGATGCCGGTAACCGGCGTCGGCAACCGGCCACAGCCACCAGCCTCGGCAACCAGTAACGGGTGCCAGCAACCGGCGTCGGCACCCTACGGCAGGCCACCAGCCAGGGCTGCAGGAACGCGGTATCGCGGTTCCTACTTCTCCGTCACGCCCGCCGAATCGAACGTGGCCACCTCGTGCATGGCCCTCGCCGTGCTCTGGACCAGGGGAAGCGCGAGCAGGGCGCCCGTGCCCTCGCCGAGGCGGAGGTCGAGGTCGACGAGGGGGCGCAGGCCCAGTTTGTTCAGGGCTGCCACGTGGCCCGGTTCCGCGCTGCGGTGGCCGGCGATGCAGGCGGCCAGGACCTCGGGGGCGATGGCGCGGGCCACGAGGGCGGCGGCGCCCGCGCTGACGCCGTCGAGGATCACCGGCGTACGCAGGGACGCGCCGCCCAGCAGCAGCCCCACCATCGCGGCGTGTTCGAAGCCGCCGATCGCGGCCAGGACCCCGATCGGGTCGGCCGGGTCCGGCTGGTGGAGTTCCAGGGCGCGGCGGACCACCTCGGTCTTGCGGGCGAGGGTCTCGTCGTTGATGCCGGTGCCGCGGCCGGTGACCTCGGCGGGGTCGGCGCCCGTGAAGACGGAGATCAGAGCCGCGGACGCGGTCGTGTTCGCGATGCCCATCTCGCCGGTGAGCAGCGCCTTGTTGCCCGCAGCCACCAGGTCGCGGGCCGTCTCGATGCCCACCTCGATGGCCTGCTTGGCCTCCTCGCGGGTCATCGCGGGGCCGGTCGTCATGTCGGAGGTGCCCGCGCGGACCTTGCGGGGCAGCAGGCCCGGCGTGGCGGGCAGCTCGGCCGCGACACCGACGTCGACCACGCAGACCTCGGCGCCCACCTGGCTCGCGAACGCGTTGCAGACCGCTCCCCCGCCGAGGAAGTTGGCCACCATCTGGGCGGTGACCTCCTGCGGCCAGGGAGTGACGCCCTGGGCGTGCACCCCGTGGTCGCCCGCGAAGATCGCGACGGCCGCGGGCTCCGGGATCGGCGGCGGGCACTGCCGGGACAGACCGGAGAGCTGGGCGGAGATGATCTCCAGCATGCCGAGCGCACCGGCCGGCTTGGTCATCCGCTTCTGCCGCTCCCAGGCCTCGCCGAGCGCCTTGGCGTCCAGAGGGCGGACGCTGGCGACGGTTTCGGCGAGCAGGTCGTGCGGGTCCTCGCCGGGCAGCGCGCGGCGGCCGTACGTCTCCTCGTGGACGACCCACGACAGCGGGCGGCGCTTGGACCAGCCGGCCTGCATCAGCTCGGGCTCGTCCGGGAACTCGTCGACGTACCCGACGCACAGGTACGCGATGACTTCGAGGTGCTCCGGCAGCCCGAGGGCGCGGACCATCTCGCGCTCGTCGAAGAAGCTGACCCAGCCGACGCCGAGGCCCTCGGCACGCGCGGCGAGCCAGAGGTTCTCGACGGCGAGGGCGGCGGAGTAGGGCGCCATCTGCGGCTGGGTGTGCCGGCCGAGGGTGTGGCGGCCGCCGCGCGTCGGGTCGGCGGTGACGACGATGTTCACCGGGGTGTCGAGGATGGCCTCGATCTTCAGTTCCTTGAACTGCTTCGCGCGGCCCTTGGGAAGGGACTTGGCGTAGGCGTCGCGCTGCCGCATGGCCAGTTCGTGCATCGAGCGGCGGGTGTCGGCCGAGCGGATGACGACGAAGTCCCAGGGCTGGGAGTGGCCGACGGAGGGCGCGGTGTGCGCGGCCTCCAGGACGCGCAGCAGCACCTCGTGCGGGATGGGGTCACTGCGGAAGCCGTTGCGGATGTCACGGCGCTCGCGCATGACCTTGAGGACGGCTTCGCGTTCGGCGTCGTCGTAGGCGGGCGCGGCCGGGCCGGTGGACTGACGTGCTTCTGCCACGGGGGCCGTGCTCTCTTCCTGGTCGGCGGCCCTGGTGTCCAGGTCCTCCGCTTGCTGTACGACATCGGGGTGCTCCGGCAGCGGAGCGGGTTCGGCTTCACGGGGCGCGGGGACCGTCGCGGCCTGTTGGGGCACGGACGGTCCGCCCTGGTCCTGGGCGGGCAGGACCAGCGGGTGGGGCGGGGTGGGGGCGAGATGCGGGGTGGTCGGCACCTGGCCGTCGACGGGGACGAACTCACCCAGCCGGTGGTCCGCGGCGGGTTGGCCCGGGACGGCGGCCGCCGGGGCCTCCCCGGGGGTGAAAGCCGGGCCCTGGGTCTGCGGGCCGGCGAGGGGGACCTCTACCGGCTGGGCGGGCTCGGCGGGGAGTGCCTCGGGGGCCTCGGCCGTCGGCGGTGCGACAGCCGCCGGTACGTCGGCCTCGGTGGGCGGGGCGACCTGCTCGGCGTCCGGGACGACCGGCGCGAGGGGCTCCGCCGGCTCCGCCGGCTGGGGCGGCTGCGGGGCCTCGGTGGCGGCGATGGGCGCGGGGGCTGCCGGGGCGGATTCCTCGGCGGCGGCCTCCTCCGTCTGCACCGGCACGGCGGGCTCGGGCAGGCCGGGCTCGGCCGCGACGTCCTCCGGCGCCGGAACGGACCCGGGCGCAGCGATCTCCGCCACGACACCTTCCGGTACGACACCTTCCGGCGCAGCACCTTCCGGCCAGGCAACTTCTGCCACCACGGCTTCCGGTACTACGGCTTCCGGTACCACTGCGTCCGGTACCACTGCGTCCGGCACGGCGGCTTCCGCCATGACGGCTTCCGGCGCCGGGCCGCTCGGCTCGGGCGCCACGAGTTCCGTGGCCTGCTCCACCCCGACCGGTGCCACGACCTGCTGCTCCGGCGCGGCCGCCATGGCCTCCGCGACCGGCTCCGGCTCCGCGAGCGGGTGAGCGGTCTCCTCCGGTACCGGCGGGGTACCGCCGCCCGCTGTCGCGTCGGCGCCGGCCACCTGCGCGGTCTCCGCACTCACCACGCCCGCCTGAGCCGGCTGCGGCGGTACCGCGTCCGGCCCCTGCGGAGCCTCGGCCATCCCCGGAGCGTCCGGGAACTGCGGGGCCTGCGTCTCCTGAGCAACCTCCGGTGCCTGCACGGCCTGCGGCGCCACCGGCTCGGTCGCCGGCGCGGGAACACCTGCGTCGACCGGCTGGACGGCGCCCTGCGGACCGTACGCGTTCTCGGGCTGCGCGCCGACGCCGGCCGGCTGCACCTGCGGCTCGCCCGCCGTGCCCGTGGCCACGGCCGCCGTGGCGAGGCGGGCGACGGCCGCCTGCGCGGCACCGGCCGGGTCGAGCACGGGCTGCGGCTGCGGCTCGGCTTCCGGGACCACGGGCACCGCGGCCGCGACGGGAGCCGCGACAGTGGCCGTAGCCGTCTCCGCAGCCGTGCCGACCGGGGCAACCGTTTCGGCAGCCGGGGCCTGTGCGGCCACCTGTGCCACCGGAGCGGCCTGCGGTGCCGTCTGCGGCACGGCCTGCTGCGGCACGGCCTGCGGCGCACCCCAGGGCGCGGCGGACTGCGGTACCGCCTCGTGCAGCGGCTGGACGTCGAGGTACTCGGGACCGGCCGCCGGCGCACCCGGCTGCCGTACCGGTGCGCCGGCCGGGCCGCGGTCGGCGAGCGAGCGGACCGGGCTGGCGGAGGCGTCGGGGATCGGCGGGCCGAGGTGCAGCGGGCGGCGCGGGGCCGGGGCGGCCGCCGGGTCGTGCGGCACGGAGAGGATCGGGGACGCCGGTACCGAGTTGGGCAGCCGGACCGCGCTCAGGTCGACCGAGCCGCTGTCCCGGCCGGCCGTCTCGTGCGGGCCGGGTTCGTGGACGGTCTCGACGACCGGCTCCGGTGCCGGCGGTGGCACTTCGTTGCCCCAGGCGCCCTGGGCGCCGGGGAGCAGCAGGTCCTCTTCGTCCTCGGCAGGCGACTCGGAGAGGTAGGTGTACGCACCGTGCGCGGCAACGCCCGGCTGCTCCACCATGCCTGCACTCTCCGGCAGTCCCTCGCCCGGGACCTGGCCGGTGTCCGTCATGCGTACCCCTCGCCCATCGGTTAGTGCCTTCTACGACCAGCTCGCCCGGGGCGGCGCACCGACCGCCCCTGCAGTGAAGAACGAGCGTGCGTGCCCAGCGGCACGAACGACCCGCCGGAAAAGGCGACAAAGCCATTCAGTGGCATTGTCCCGGCCGTTCGACCGTCGCGACAGCGTGATCCGCGACAGCCCGCTGTGGACTGCGCCACGTTGCGCGTCCCCGGTTCTGCCGTACCACACCCGCCCCAAAAGGAGCGTGTTTTCCGGACATTGACGAACAGATTTCCGGGCCACCGGTGCGGTGCAGCGATCGGCCAGCCTACCGCGCGCAGTATGACAACAGGATCACGGGGCGCGCTCGGGGAGAACACCACTGAGCAGGAACGCGACGCTCCGCTCGGTCTCCGTCCAGGCCCTGGTGTCGAGTTCGACGGACTGCAGCAGGGCGCACTCCACCTGGTATCCGTGCTCGGTCAGGTCGCGGCCGACGAGTTCGGCCGCGTCGCGGGTGGCGGCGTGGGTGACGATGCGCTGCGGGCGGCGGTCGGCGACCGCGTTGACCACGGCCGCTCCCCCGCCGCCGACCCGGACGACGTCGGGTTCGGGCAGGTTCTCCAGCACGTGGGGCGCGCCGCCGTGCACGATCTGGAGCAGGACGCCGAACCTCCGGGCGGCCGTCTCGCTGCGCACGCAGGCCGCGAGGTCCCGGTCGACGGCGATGACTGCCGCTCCGGCGCGCGCTGCCTCCGTGGCGAACGCACCGCTGCCGCAGCCGATGTCCCAGACCAGGTCTCCGACCCGGGGTCCCAGCCGGGCGAGTTGGGCGGCCCGCAGCAGATCCGTTTCCCCTTCGCCGAGCGGGGCTCCGTCGCCGTACTCCGCGTCGGGCAGCACCCAACCGCGCGGGCCGGCCGCCGGATCGCGGCCGGCGATCCAGCCGCCGCCCTCGGGTACCGTCACCGCTCCGGTCGTGCCGCCGATGACGATGACGACGTTGGGGTCGCGCCAGGCGTGGTCGGCGGCCTTGTCGGAGGTGACGACGTGCACCTGTTCGCGTTCGGTGCCGAGTTCCTCACAGATGACGAAGGTGCGGTGCACGCCCTCCATCAGCAGGCCGAGTTCGGCGGGTCCGGCGCCTGGTGAGGTGAGGACGGCGACCTTGGTGTGGGCGCGGCACACATTCACCGCGCGTCGCAGGGTGCGCCGGTGTGCGACCACCACCTGTGCGTCGTCCCAGGGCATTCCGGCTCGTGCGAAGGCGGCGGCCACCGAGGAAACCGCGGGGACGACCTCGACCTCCAGGCCGAACTCGGGTGCGCGCAGGGTCCGTACGACGCCGAAGAAGCCGGGGTCGCCGTCGGCGAGCACCACGGCGGTGCCGCGGTGGCCGGCGATGCGGCGGGCCGCGAGGGCCACGCTGCCGAGACGGATGCGTTCCGCGCCGGGCGGCACCTCGGGGAGGGCTAGATGGTGGGCGGCGCCCGCAACGAGCGTGGCGGCGCCGAGCGCGCCGCGTCCCGCGGCGGTCAGGGGCGAGCCGTCCCAGCCGATCACCGTGACCCGGTCGGCCATCGTCGTCAGTCTCCAGGGTTCTCGCAGGTCGTCAGGGTCCGGGCCCGGAGGGCGGGCTCCCTGAGAGTACCTGGTGGAGGTGTACGGCACGCGACGGGGCGAGACCCGCCGCCGTCAGTTCCAGGACGTGAAACCGTCGCTTCCGGCGAGTTCCTCACCCGCGCCCTCCAGGTCCTCCGGGAGCAGGCTCCACACGATGTAGTCGCTGCGCACGTCCGCCCAGGTGCCGTCCTCGGTGCGGACGCGGACTATGCAGGCGTTGCGCAGCACGCCCTCGCTGATACAGCCGATCTTCTGTGCCACCTGCTGCGCGGCGGCGTTGTCGGCGGCGGTGCGCAGTTCGACGCGCTCCAGCTTCTGGTCGCCGAGCAGCCACTGGGCGGTGGCGAGCGCGGCCTCGGAGGCGTAGCCCTCGCCGCGGGCCCAGGGGGCGATGATGTACGACAACCCGGTCGACCGGATGTGCCAGTTGGTCCTGGCGAGCCGGACGACGCCGACCAGTCGCTGGGTCAGGAACTCGGTGACGGCGAGGTCGAGGCCCCGGCCGGCGAGCCGCTCGGCCGGGGCGTGCTCGGTGATCCAGCGCCGGGCGGCGTCCTCGCTGTACGGCTGCGGGACGCTGGTCCAGGCCGCCACCTGCTCGTCGTTCATCATCTCGGCCAGCGCGGGCACGTCGTCCTCGTCGAGGGGACGCAGCACCAACCGCTCCGTGCTGATGGAGATGTTGGGGAAGGTGCTAGTCATGCGCCGCTCCGTAACCTTCGGAAATCCTTCAGGGCCTGCGAACTGCCCAGCATGCAGCATGAAACCACTGAACCGCACGACGGGGGTCCACCCGTGGTGACCGAGTGGACCCCGTGCGTGGCGATACGCCGTATACGTGCCGCCGGAAGGACGGGACGGCTCAGAAGGACGGGATGACCGAGCCCTGGTACTTGTCCTCGATGAACTTCTTCACCTCGGGCGAGGTGAGGAGCTTGGCGAGCTTCTTCACCCGCGGGTCCTTCTCGTTGCCCTTCTTCACCGCGAGGAAGTTGCCGTACGGGCTGTCCTTCGCGGACTCCAGGACGAGAGCGTCCGCGGCGGGCTTGATGCCGGCCGAGATGGCGTAGTTGCCGTTGATGACCGCGGCGTCCACGTCGTCCAGGGAGCGCGCGGTCTGGGCCGCCTCGACCTCCTTGAACTTGAGGTTCTTCGGGTTCTTGGCGATGTCCTGCGGGGTCGCCTCGCTGCCGGCGCCGGCCTTGAGGGTGATGAGGTCGTTGGCGGCCAGCAGCTTGAGGGCGCGCGCCTCGTTGACGGCGTCGTTGGGGACGGCGATCGTCGCACCGCTCTTCAGCGCGTCGGCGCTCTTGACCTTGTGGGAGTAGAGGCCGAGCGGTTCCAGGTGCACCGTGACGACGGGCACGATGTGGGTGCCGCGCTTCTCGTTGAAGTCGTCGAGGTACGGCTTGTTCTGGAAGTAGTTGGCGTCCACCGAGCCGTCCTCGGTCGCCGTGTTCGGCGTGATGTAGTCGGTGAACTCCTTGACCTCCAGGTCGAGTCCGGCCTTCTTCGCCAGGTTGTCCTTGATGTAGTCGAGGATCTCGGCGTGCGGGGTCGGGCTGGCGGCGACGACCAGCGGCCCGCTGTAGTCGCCGGAGCCGGAGGCGGAGCCCTTGTCCGAGCCGCAGGCGGTGAGCCCGAAGGTGAGGGCTCCGGCGGCGAGGACGGCGGTGGTGAGCTTGGCGGTGTTACGCACGAAAAGTGCCTTTCCTTAAGGGTGGAGCGACCCCGCGGTGGGTGGTGCGGGGAGTGCTGGGGAGGGTCGGCTCAGACGGTCTTGCTCGTCGCGGTGGACGCCTTGAGCAGCCGGAGCCTCGGCACCGGGCCCGACTGACCGCCCCGGCGGTGCAGCGAGCGGGCCGCATAGTCGCCGGCGAACTGGATGACCGAGATGACGACGGCGAGGATGGCGACCGTGATCCACATCAGCTCGGTCTCGAACCGCTGGTAGCCGTAGCGGATGGCGATGTCGCCGAGCCCGCCGGCGCCGACCGTGCCGGCCATGGCGGAGTAGCCGATGAGCGCGACGATCGTGGTCGTGGTGGAGGAGATGAGCGAGGGCAGCGACTCGGGTACGAGGACCTTGCGTACGACGGTCCAGGTGTTGCCGCCCATCGACTGCACGGCCTCCACGAGCCCGCCGTCCACTTCGCGGACAGCCGTCTCGACGAGACGCGCGAAGAACGGGATGGCGCCGATCGCGAGCGGCACGATGGCGGCCTCGCGGCCGATGGTCGTCCCGGTGATCCAGCGGGTGAAGTTCATCAGCGCGACCATCAGGATGATGAAGGGCATCGAGCGGGCGACGTTCACGATCTGCCCGATGACCTTGTTGGCCAGCACGTTCTGGAGCAGGCCGCCCCGGTCGGTCAGGACGAGCAGGACGCCGAGCGGAAGGCCGCCGACGACGGCGATCAGCGTGGACCAGCCGACCATGTAGAGCGTGTCCCAACACGCCTGGGACAGCAGCGGCTGCATCGCAGACCAATCGGTCCAGGTCACTTGGCACCGTCCTTCACCAGCGCGGGCTCCTGGCCCAGTACGTCGATCTGCAGGCCCTGCTCGCGCAGGAAGCCGATGGGCACCACGTTGTCCTCGTAGCGGCCGGGCAGTTCGATGCGCATCCGGCCGATCTGGAGGCCGCCGACGGTGTCGATGGCGGCGCCGAGGATCGATATGTCGATGTGGTACGTGCGGGAGAGCTGGGAGATGACCGGCTGGGTGGCGGCCTCGCCGTGGAAGGTGACGTCGAGGACGGTGCGGTCGTCGCCGGAGGCCTCGCCGCCGACCGGGAAGAGCGCGGCGGCCAGCTCGGAGCCGGGGGTCGCGAGCAGTTCGCTGACGGTGCCGTGCTCGACGATCCGCCCCCTCTCCATGAGGGCGGCCGAGTCGCAGACGGTCTTCACGACGTCCATCTCGTGCGTGATGAGCAGGACGGTCAGGCCCAGCTGCCGGTTCAGGTCGCGCAGCAGCTGGAGGATGGAGCGGGTGGTCTCCGGGTCGAGGGCGCTGGTGGCCTCGTCGGAGAGCAGCACCTTGGGGTCGCCGGCCAGGGCGCGGGCGATGCCGACGCGCTGCTTCTGGCCGCCGGAGAGCTGGGCCGGGTGGGCCTTGGCCTTGTCGGCGAGCCCGACCAGGTCGAGCAGGTCAAGTGCCTTGCGGGAACGTTCCTTCCCTGACTTTCCGAGGATTTCCAGCGGCAGCTCGACGTTGTCCTGGACCGTCCGCGAGGACAGCAGGTTGAAGTGCTGGAAGACCATGCCGATCCGGCTGCGCGCCTGCCGCAGTTCCCGGCCGGCCCGGGGACCGCGGCCGGCGAGGGCGGTGAGGTCCTGTCCGTCGACCGTGACGGTGCCGGTGGTGGGGCGTTCCAGCAGGTTGACGCAGCGGATGAGCGAGGACTTGCCGGCGCCGGACTGGCCGATGACGCCGTACACCTCGCCTTCGCGGACGTGCAGGTCGACGCCGTCGAGGGCGGTGACCTCCCGGCCGGGGGAACTGTGGGACCGATAGATTTTCGTCAGGCCCGTGGTGGTGATCACGTGGGTTTCCGTCACTGTTGAGTGCGCGGGCGTGGGTGTGCCCGGGCGCACGGGTGCGTTCGTTCAGGGACGCGGCACGGTTCTCGCAGGGGCGCTGAACCGGGGAGAACATGTGCGCGGGGGGCGGCTTGCGTCACGTACGGGCGTCGTGGCCTCGTACGGACATGCCACCGGTCTCGCTTCGGGGCGCGAGCTCTGGGGTGGTGCGGGGGCCCTCTAGAAGGCGCACATTCGACACATACAACGAGCACCGGGCGTCATGGTCGCCTCGGTCGCAGGGGTGCGGTCGCTCGTCGTGGTCATGTGATCAGTAAACCAGACCTACGGTCCTGACGGACCGCCGCTGTCCGCATGGTGGACAGCGGCGGACACCCTTCAGCCGCGCGGCGATATCTCGACACCGCGCTCGGTGACCAGCGCGGACAAGGCCGAGAGGTCCTTCACCACCAGGTCCGCGGCCAGCTCGTGCGCCTGGTGGGTTGTGGCCAACGCCACGGTGGTCATGCCGGCCGCGCGGCCCGCCTGAAGTCCGGCGGGGGCGTCCTCGAACACCACGCAGTGCGCCGGGTCGACACCGAGTTGCCGGGCGGCGAGGAGGTAGGGCTCGGGGTCGGGCTTGCCGCGGGTGATGTCGTCGGCGCAGACCAGCGTCTTCGGCCGGATCCCGACCGCCTCCAGGCGGGCCTCGGCCAGGCGGCGGGTGGCGGAGGTGACGACGGCCCAGCGGTCGGCGGGCAGGCAGTCGAGCAGGGCGGCGGTGCCGGGGAGCAGGTGGACGCCGCCGTTGGGGACGTCCTCCACCTCCAGCTGTTCGACCCGGGCGACGGCCTCCGGTACGAGGGCCGGCGGGAGCAGGTCGGCGACGATGTCCGCGGCGGGCCGTCCGTGCAGTTCGACGCGGGCGAACTCCTCGGTGACGCCGTACTCCGCCGCCCACCGGGTCCAGCAGCGGTCGACCGATGCGAGGGAGGAGACGAGGGTGCCGTCGTTGTCGAAAAGCAGGGCTTGTGCGTGGATCGTCATGGTCTAGACCCTACGGTGTACGGCAGGGGCGACGGCATCGGGCCGTTTCGGCCGTAATAAGGTCACCGCATGCTCAATGCCCTGCTGCTGGTGACCGGAGTCGCCGCGCTGCTGCTCGCCGCGTGGTGCGGCTGGGCGGCGTACCGGGACCAGCCGACGAAGGACTGGCACTTCATCGGGATGGCCGTGGTGACGGTGCTGGCGGTGATCCAGCTGATCGCCGGCATCGTGCTGCTGGCGCGGGGCGAGAAGCCGGACCAGGGGACGACGATCTTCGTCGCCTATCTGCTGGGCGCGTTCGCGTGCGTGCCGGCCGCGGGGTTCATGTCGCTCGCCGAGCGGACGCGGTGGGGTTCGGTGACGGTCGCCGCGGCCGGTGTGGTGCTGGCCGTGCTGGAGGTGCGGCTCTATGACATCTGGGGAGGGTGAGATGACGGCCGTGGAAGAGAGGCCGAAGCGGCTGACCAGTGGGCCGGGGACGCTGCTGGTGTGGTTCTACGGTGTGATGGTCGTGGGGGCGGTGTCGCGATCTGCTTACCAGATCGCGACGGAGTTCGACCGGGCGCCGCTCGCGTACTCGTTGTCCGCCGTTGCCGGGGTGGTGTACGCGTTCATCACGTACACGCTGGTGCGGGGCGGCGAGACGGCCCGCAGGGTGGCGCGGGTGTGCTGCGCCGCCGAACTCGCAGGGGTGTTGATCGTGGGTACGTGGACCGTGGTCGACGCGTCCGCGTTCCCGGATGCGACCGTGTGGTCGGACTACGGGATGGGGTACGTGTTCATTCCCGTGCTGTTGCCGATTTCTGCGTTGTACTGGTTGCGCAAGGGCGCCCAGGAGGAAGCGGCTTGAGGAACGTGCGCGACTGCGGGTAGTCCCTGGCTGGTCGCGCAGTTCCTCCCCCGGTCTTCGACCGGGGGTACCCCCAGCGCCCCTGAAGGGGCGCTTCAGTGAGGGCGGTGAAAAGCTAGGCCGTTGTCGCGTAGGTACTGGCCGCCTTTTCCAGGACGATCATCGGGACGCCGTCCGCGCCCTTCGAGGTGCCTACGGTTTCGTAGCCGACGCGGCGGTACAGGCGGAGGTTGCCCTCGCTGCGGTGGCCGGTGAAGAGGCGGAACCTCTTGGCGCCGCGCTGTTCGGCGAGGGCCTCCTCGGCCGCGCGGAGCAGGCGGGCGCCGATGCCGTGGCCCTGCAGGCGGGGGTGGACGCAGAGCTTGCCGATGGCGGCGGCGCCGTCCTCGGTGACCGAGCCGCGGACCGAGCCGACGACCTCCTCGCCGAGGCGGGCGACGAAGACGCAGTCGGTGGCGAGTTCCTGGCGGACCGAGTCGAGGCTCTGGACGAGCGGGTCGATGCGGTAGTTGCCGTACAGCGCTGCCTCACTCTGGAAGCACAGGTACTGGAGCCTGAAGATCTGCTCTGCATCCTGCTCGGTCGCCACCGAGATGGTCACGCTCATGCCCATGTGCGCACGCCTCCCGCTCACCTGATCGCCTGTCGTCCTCACTCCTATCCCCGCGCTTCGCGGGGCGCAACCTCCGGCGTCAACAATCGGCGCAGACAACCCAGACATCTGGAGCGTTCCGGGCCGAGGCTGCCCTGTGAGATACCCAACTCCCCCGCGATTTCCCGGTATGTCAGGTCCTTCGGGGAGAGCAGAGCCTGCACGAGGCGGGGGCAGCGGCCGGGGAGGCGGGCGACCGCCTCGCGCAGGGCGCGGTGCCGGGCGGTGATGAGGACACGTTGTTCGGGGGTGGGGGCGCCGGGGTCGGCGGGGTCGGTGGCGTAGGGGTGTTCCCGGCGGGCGGTACGCCGGGTGCGGCGGGACTCGGCGCGCACGGCACGGCGCAGCCAGTCCTCCGGAGCCCGGGGTGGGCCGTGGGTCTCCAGGCGCTCCAGGAGGCGGAGCCAGACGCTCTGCTCGAGGTCGCGGGGGTCGCTGCCGCAGGCATGCGCCTCGGCGGCGGCCTCCGCGGTGAGCAGCGGGTGCAGGGCGGCGACCAGGTCGTTCGTCATATGCGGAACGACGCGGCCGCCCCGGCACGGGTTGCCGGGGCGGCCGGGAGACACCCCGAACGGGGTGCGGGGGCTCAGCCGTTGACGAAGTCGGCGCGGGCCAGCAGGGCGGTGTCGGCGTTGTCGGTGAAGACGCCGTCGATGCCGGTCTCGAAGTACTTCTGGAAGACCGGGAAGACGTTGCCGTAGGCGTCCGCGGCGGAGCCGTTGCGGTAGGCCGGCGGCAGGAAGGGATTCTCGTTGCGCATGGTGTACGGGTGCAGGATCAGACCGACCTTGTGCGCGTCCGCGACGAGGGTGCTCGGCGTGGTGAAGTTGCCGTTCGCGTCCTTCGGGATGATCAGGTCGAGGGTCGGGCCGATGCCCTGCGCGTAGCCGGCGATCTCGCGCAGGCCCTTGGGCGTGATCAGGTCGGCGACGGTGCGCGGGTCACCGGTCGCGACGAAGTCGTAGGGCCGGGTGGTCGCGCCGGACAGCAGGACCACCAGCGGGTTGTCGACCAGTGTGTTCAGGCGCTGGATGCTGGTCGGCTCGAAGGACTGCAGGATGACGGGCGAGTTCCGCTTGTCCTTGCCGTACTTGCGCAGCAGTTTGGCGACGCGCTCCTCGAGGCCGAGGCCGAGGCGGCGGAAGTAGGTGGGGTGCTTGGTCTCGGGGTAGATCCAGACCTGCTTGCCGCGCTTGCGGGTCTGCTCGTCCTGCCACTTGAGGACTTCCTCGAAGGTGGGGATCTCCCAGCGGCCGTTGTAGACCGTGTTGTGCGGGCGGTTGGCCGGGATGCGCTCGATCGCGCGCAGCGTCTTCAGCTCGGCGAGCGTGAAGTCCTCGGTGAACCAGCCGGTGGTGGGGACGCCGTCCAGCGTCTTGGTGGTCTTGCGGTCGGCGAACTCGGGGTGGTCGGCGACGTTCGTGGTGCCGCCGATCTCCGGTTCGTGGCGGCAGACCAGGTGGCCGTCCCTGGTGGGGACGAGGTCGCCGGCCTCGACGACGTCGGCGCCGAGGTCGAGGGCGAGGTTGTAGGAGCCGAAGGTGTGCTCCGGACGGTAGCCGCTGGAGCCGCGGTGGCCGATGATCGTCGGCTTCGGCAGGCTCTTCAGGCCGCCGTTGCCGTGACCGGCCTGCCTGGCCTCGGCCGCTCTGGCCGCGCCGGGCAGTCCGAGGACCGCACCACCGGCGCCCAGCACCGCGGCACCGAGCAGCGCCCGCCGTCCGGTCGTGCCGTTCACCTGCGTCCGCTCGTTCGACTCGTCCGTGTTCATGAGCGCCCTCCTGACCTTCCGCCCTTCGATGCCGGCTGATCGTAGGACTGCACATGTGACCGAAGGGAGACCGCCGGCCCAACGGCCGGATGACGCCGTATGGCTGGTGGACGGCGTGTCATGACGGTCCGTCGGCGACATCCGTCACATCGTCGCGGGCTCGTTACAAGCCGACTCCCGGGTGTCACCGCAGGTAAACCAGCGTCAACAGTACGTAAGACCTCGGTGAACCGGCCGTACCCGATGTGCGCTTCCCGCGGAGCCGCGAGTAATGTCCTCACCTGCACAGACTCATACCGCCCCTCGACATCGGAGGACCCGTTGTCCCGCTTCGCGCTCATCAAGGCAGTGCTCGGACCGATCATGCGCCTGATGTTCCGCCCCCAGGTGGAGGGCGTGGAGCACATCCCGGGGGACGGGCCGGTCATCCTCGCCGGCAACCACCTCACCTTCATCGACTCGATGATCCTGCCGCTCGTGAGCAAGCGGCAGGTCTTCTTCATCGGCAAGGACGAGTACGTCACCGGAAAGGGCTTCAAGGGCCGGCTGATGGCCTGGTTCTTCACCGGTGTCGGCATGATCCCGGTGGACCGGGACGGCGCGAGCGGCGGCGTCGCCGCGCTGATGACCGGCAAGCGGGTCCTGGACGAGGGCCGGATCTTCGGGATCTACCCGGAGGGCACCCGCTCCCCCGACGGCCGGCTCTACCGGGGCCGTACCGGCATCGCGCGGCTGACGCTGATGACCGGCGCGCCGGTGGTCCCCTTCGCGATGATCGGCACGGACAAGCTGCAGCCGGGCGGCGCGGGCATCCCGCGGCCCGGCAAGGTCACCGTCCGGTTCGGCGAGGCCATGGAGTTCTCGCGGTACGAGGGGATGGACCGGGACCGCTACGTGCTGCGGGCCGTGACCGACTCGGTGATGGCCGAGGTGATGCGGCTGTCCGGGCAGGAGTACGTGGACATGTACGCCACGAAGGCGAAGGCCGCCTGACGGCGGAGACGGGCTGACACCCTTTCGGCGCAAGGGCACGGACCGGTGGTCCGTGCCCTTCTGTCTGCCATCTGCCGGACACCCGTCCGGCGTCCGCCTGCCGGTGGAATCTGTCCCGACACATCGGTCATTCGCCCGCATTTACCTGCCATATGAGCACACAGCATGTCTTATTCAGACATGCAGAAACCTTCTCGGCGTACCCTGCTCCGTGCTCCGTTCGCTGCCGCCGGCGCGGGACTCCTCGCGGCATGTACCGACTCGGGCTCCGAACCCCGTTCCGGCCCGCAGCACACGGTCGGCACCGCGGGGTTCGTCCCGCAGGGGCCCAAGGGGTACGTCAACCCGTCGGACCCGGAGGTGCTCGCGGCCGAGCGGAAGCGCGGCTCCGGGCCCGTCCGCATGATCAGGTTCACGGCGGCCAGGAGCATGCTGGACCTGGGCGGGCGGTCGGTGCACAGCTGGGCGTACAACGAGTCGATCCCCGGGCCGCTGGTGCGCGTCACCGCCGGTGACGTCCTCAGCCTGACCCTCTCCAACCAACTGGCCGAGAAGACCACACTGCACGCCCACGGGGTGCGCCTGCGCTGCGACATGGACGGTGTCCCGGACCTGACCCAGCCGCCCATCCAGCCGGGCACGGACTTCATCTACCGGTTCGTCGCCGCCCACCCCGGCACCTATCTGCTCCACTCGCACGTCGGCATGCAGCCCGACCGGGCTCTCTACGCGCCGTTCATCGTCGACGACCCGAAGGAACCGCTCGCCTACGACCAGGAGTGGATCGTCGTCCTGGACGACTGGGTCGACGACATCGACGGCTCCAGCCCCGACCAGGTGCTCGACCAGCTCAAGCCGGGCGGGTCCATGGCGATGAACATGGGGATGGGCATGGGCCCCGGCCACGGGAGCCCGAGCCCGCACGGATCGGCGCACGCCTCCGCATCGCCGTCCAAGCCCTCGTCCAAGCCCAAGTCCAAGAAGCCGACGGGCCCCGACCGGATCCTGCACAACTCGCACAGCCAGCTGCTGCACGGCGAGGGCGGCAACGTCGCCTACCCGCACTACCTGGCCAACGGCCGCCTGCACACCGATCCCTCGGTCTTCCGCTGCCGCCCCGGCGACCGGGTCCGGATCCGCATCATCAACGCGGGCTCCGAGACCGCGTTCCGGGTCGCGCTCGGCGGCCACCAGATGACCGTGACCCACACCGACGGCTACCCCGTGCAGCACAAGAGGACCGACGCGCTGCTCATCGGGATGGCCGAGCGGTACGACGTCCTCGTCACCGCCAAGGACGGTGTCTTCCCGCTCGTCGCACTCGCCGAGGGCAAGAAGGGCAAGGCGATGGCGATCCTCCGCACCGACAAGGGGAAAAGCCTTCCGGCTCCGGATGTCCGCCCGGACGAGCTGGACCGCGAGATCGTGCCGGCGCGCCGCCTGCTGCCGGCCGAGTCCGTCGCCATGGACGACCGGGTCCCCGACCGCGACCTGCTCATCAGGATCACCGGCACGATGCAGCGGTACGACTGGGGGTTCGACCACACGCAGTACGACGTGCGGCAGCGGCACGAGGTGCGGTCGGGTGAGCGGGTGCGGCTGACGCTCGTCAACGCGACCGACATGTGGCACCCGATGCACCTGCACGGGCACACGTTCTCGGTCACCGGGATCAGCTCGGCGGGGGCGCGCAAGGACACGACGATCGTGTTGCCGCATCGCAAGCTGGTGCTCGACTTCGATGCCGACAACCCCGGGTTGTGGATGCTGCACTGTCACAACCAGTACCACTCGGAGAGCGGGATGATGACGGTGCTCGGTTACAAGAAGTGAGGGGGGAGGGGTTCGGTGGCATTTTGGGCGCGGGTGCGTCGTGGTTTCTCCCGCAGTTCCTCCCCCAGCCCTCGGCCGGGGGTACCCCCAGCGCCCCTGGGGTGTTGCGCCTACGCGGCACCTTCCAGTTTCTGGTTCCTGAGCAGGAACCAGGCCGCCAGTGCTGTTGCCAGGAGGACGGTGGCGCCTGCGCCCGAGGCCAGGTGGAGGCCGTGGGTGAAGGAGTCGCGGGCCGCTGTCAGCATGTCGGTCGCCGTGGGTGCGGGCATGGTCTTCGATGCCTCCAGCGCCGCGCCGAGCGATTCGCGGGCGGCGGGCGGGGTGCCCGGCGGGGCCGCGAAGCCGCGGTAGACGCCCATCACGATGGAGCCGAGCAGGGCGATGCCCAGCGCGGCACCCAGTTCGTAGGCCGTCTCGGAGACCGCCGAGGCGGCACCGGCCTGGTCCTTGGGGACGCTGGAGAGGATCACGTCCGCCGTCACCGTGAAGGAGAAGCCCGCGCCGACGCCGACCACCAGGAGGGCGGCACCGAGGACCGGGTAGCCGGTGGACTGCGAGAGGGTGGTCAGGGCCGCGAGGGCCACGCCCACGGCCGCCAGGCCGCCGGAGACCACCGCACGTACGGAGTGACGGCGCGCCGCCCGCCCGGCCACCAGGCCCGCCGCGATCGCGCCGACCGCTGCCGGCAGTTCGGCGAGGCCCGCCTCGAACGGACTCCTGCCCTGCACCAGTTGCAGGTACTGGGAGAGGAAGAACACCAGGCCGGACATGCCGAGCACGGTCAGCAGGTCGGCCAGGACCGCGCCGCTGAAGCCGCGGTTGCGGAACAGCCTCATGTCCAGCAGGGGCTCGGGCATGGTGAGCTGGCGGCGGACGAAGCCGTGGAGGGCCACGACGCCGAGGACGGCGGCGGCCGCGGTCCCGCCGGTGAGGCCGTGGGCCGCGGCCTCCTTCACCGCGTACACGACGGCGATCACGCCGACCAGCGACAGGACGACGCTGTTCAGGTCCCAGGGACCCGGGGCGGGGTTGCGGGACTCCGGGAGCGTCCGGAGGCCGACGAGGACCAGGACCACCATCACCGGCAGGTTGATCAGGAAGACCGAGCCCCACCAGAAGTGTTCGAGCAGGAAGCCCCCCACGATCGGGCCGACGGCCGTGCCGGCCGAGGCCGCCGCACCCCAGATGCCGACGGCGAGGCTGCGTTCGCGCGGGTCGTGGAAGAGGTTGCGGATCAGGGCGAGGGTGGCCGGCATCAGGGTCGCGCCCGCGACGCCCAGCAGGGCGCGGGCCGCGATCAGCATGCCGGGGGTCGTCGCGTACGCGTTCAGGACGGATATCGCGCCGAACGCCGTGGCGCCGACGAGCAGGATCCGCTTGCGGCCGATGCGGTCGCCGAGGCTGCCCATCGAGACCAGCAGACCGGCGATGACGAAGGAGTAGACGTCGCCGATCCACAGCAGCTGGGTGCCGGAGGGGTCGAGGTCTTCGCTGATGTACGGGGTCGCCAGGCCGAGGACGGTCGCGTCCACGGCCACCAGCAGCACGGCGAGCACGAGGGCGGAGAGGGCGAGCCAGCGGCCCGGCCGCTTCTCCTCCGTCTCCGCGACGCGCGCCGGCTGCACGGTGCTGGTCATGATTCCTCTCTTCGTCGTGCGCCGCCGAGCAACAGCTCGACGATCATGTGGGTGAAGTCCTTGGGGGCGACGCGGCCTTCGGAGACCGCCCAGGCGGCGGAGGCCAGCAGGCCGTACAGCGCCTCGGTGAGCCAGGCGGGCGTGAGGTCGATACGGAACTCGCCGGTCCGCTGGCCGCGCCTGAAGAGGGCCGCGATGCGGTCGTCGATCCGTGTCCAGCCCTGGTGCTGCCCGTCGCCCTCGAACAGCTGGTTCTCGGTGTAGAGGAAGGCGAGCAGGCCGGCGGCCGGTTCGATCTCGCGGACCAGACGGTGTACGGCGTCGGCCGCGGGGCCCTCGTCCAGGCGGGCCGCGTCCAGGGCCGCCTCGCACTCCTCGATGCCGAGCGCCTCCAGCGCGCGGACGAGCGCGTCGCGCCCCGCGAAATGCCGGTGCAGGGTGGCCCGGCTGATCCCGGCGGCCTTGGCGACCTCGTCCATGGTCGCGGTGGATTTGCGGGTCAGCAGGGCGGCTGCGCTGCGCAGGACATGGTCGCGGTCGAGGGCCATGAGACAAGAGTAACCCAGGTGAGACACTCACGTCTCACAAGGGTCATGGGTGACTCACCTGCTGGTCCGCGTCGAGGTCGACCACGGCCGCGTGCAGGTTGGAGGCGAGCTGGGCGACCGTCGCCGCGCCGGAGAGGACGACACCGGCCCAGGGCCGGCGCAGTACGACCGCGAGCGCGACGGCGTCGCAGCCGAGGCCGGTCTCCTCGGCCACGGCCCGCAGGGCTTCGGGGGCGTGCGGGGCGGCCAGCCGGCCGTTGGCCATGCCCTCCTTCACGATCACCGTGAGTCCGGCGTCGTGCGCCTCGGCGAGGGCCGGGCCCGCCGAGGTCTCCAGGGCGTTGTACGTCGACTGGACGGTACGGAAGAGGGGCTCGCCGTCGACCGTCACGGCGAGGGCGGCGCGGATCGCGTCGGCCTGGGCGGGGCCGCTGGTGGAGAAGCCGATGGTGAGGCCGGTGGCCGCCGCTTCGGCGAGGCGGGCGTGGAGGTCCTTGTCGGTGAGGGCGGGGCTGTCCGGGGTCACCGAGTGGATCTGGTAGAGGTCGAGCCGGTCCCCGAGCAGCTCGGCCGTCTCGGCGCGCTGACGGTCGTACGTCTGCGGGCTGTGGTCCTTGACCTCGTGCGTCTCGGCGTCCGCCGACCAGCCGGCCGTGTAGGTGTAGCCCCACTTGCTGCCGACGACGACGTCGGTGACGTCGGGGCGGGCGGCCAGCCAGGACGCGAGGAACTCCTCGCTGCGGCCGTAGGAGCGGGCCACGTCGAAGTAGCGGACGCCCTGGGCGTAGGCGGCGTCGAGGAGGTCATGGGTCCGGGCGCGGAGCGCTTCGACGCTGCGGTCCTCGCCGAGATCCTCCTCGCGGCCGAGGTTGATGTAGCCGGGGCGGCCGACGGCGGCGAGGCCGAGTCCGATGTGCGCGGTGGGCGTGGTCGCGGTGGCCAGACGGCTGAACGGCATGGGGGCTCCGGCACGATCGGCGTAGGGGATCTCTCGTCAGAAGAGTCAATCTACCCAGCTCCGCGCGGTTCAGCCCGCGCCGGGAGCGGTCGTCGCCTGTCCCGCCCGCGGTGCTTTCACTCCTGCGGTCCCGAGTCGAAAGCGTGCGCCGTGGGGAGGCACTCCCCATGTCTGTGATCTTCTTCGACATCGGGGGGACCCTCGCGGATCCCCGGGTGGAGCCCGACGGCTCGCTGCGGCTGCAGCCCCTGCCGCGGGTCGGTGCCGTGCTCGACGCCCTCGGGGAGGTGCGCGAGGGCATCATCTCCGACCCCGGGCCGGGCGACGGCGCCGCGGCGCGGGTGGCGGACGCGCTGGCGGAGGCGTTCCCCGGCCGTTTCACCGACCGGGCCCTCGTGCACTGGGGCGCGAAGGACGGTCGCGGGATCTTCGACCGGGCCGTCGCGAGCACGGGGGGAGCGCCGGCCGGCGCATGCGTCTTCGTGGGTGAGGACGCCCGGGAGCGGGCGTTCGCGCGGGAGGCGGGGATGCGTACCGCGCCGCATCCGGTGTTCACCACAGCCGCGATGGAGGAGCGTCCCGTGTTCCGGGCGCGGATCGCGTTGGCGGACGGCCAGGGCCCGCCCGCGTTGACCGCGGCCATGGACCGGACCGAGGCCGTTCCCGTGCGGGTGGTCTCCCCGCGGCTCGTGGTCGCCATGGTGACCGCGCTGGGCGGAGAGGCGCTCCAAAACGCCGTTTTCACGGTGGCCGTGCAGGGCCCGCTGGAGGACCTGGCGGCCGCCGAGAAGTTCGCCGAGGACCTGCTGACCCGCGGCGAGGCGGTCTTCGAGGGCGAGGAGCCGACGTCCGGGACGACACACGTGGTCAAGCGCGAGGACGACGGACGGCTCACCGTCCGTCGTCTGCGCTTTTCCCGGTGACGTCCCGGACCGGCTGATCAGTCGAAGCAGCGCCGGACGAGGGTCAGGCCCTCGCTGGTCGTGCTCCGGGTGATCTCGTGCGTCTTGAGCCGGTAGGGGCTGTCGTCTGCGAACGAGGTGGCGGAGCGGTGCTCTTCGGGCACGTGGACGCGGCCGCGGCGGAAGAGGTCCTCCAGGTACGAGGTCGCGACGTGGTCGGGGTCGGAGGGCCGCACCGAGCCGCCGGCGGGGTCGGAGCCCGCGATGCCGAAGCGTCGCTCCTGCGCCGGGGCGGAGAGGGTGATCGGCTGGGTGAGGCCGTACGTCGCCCCCTGGACCGTGACGGGCGTCAGCCCCTCGTCGTCGCCACCGCCCGGCGTCGCCTCGGCGATTCCGGCGCCCCGGCGGGCCACCTCCGGCTCGGTGATGGACGCGGCGGACTCCAGGGAGAGGATGCCGTGCCGGATGAACGCCGAGCGCAGGGACTGGCCGTACATCCCGCCGTTGCGGCGGTGGTCGGCGGCGATCATGTGTCCCGCGACCTGCGCGTAGTAGGCGGACACCACCGGTGCGGCCACGACGGCGTCCACCAGCAGCTGCCCCGCGATCTCGGCCGCCAGGCCCAGGCCGGCCTGGTCCTGGAGGTCCTGCTGCCGGAAGATCCCGGCGACGATCTTCAGGAACGCGCCGCTGAACAGCCGGGAGAACGAGTGCGGCTCGCTGGAGAGCCTGTTCGCGGGCTCGTTGGGCGACAGCAGCACCGGGTCGCGGTAGAAGAAGCTGTTGGACAGGTTGCGCAGGCAGTCCGGGTCCACCGCGTTCGGGTGGCCCTGCCGGATCGCCCAGCCCAGCTGCTCGGCCATCCGGGAGATCCGCGAGGACAGTTCGAGGTTGCTCTGCGTCTCGGCCAGTACCGCGATCCGCAGCGACTCCAGCTTGAGTGAGCCCAGCAGGGCGCTGATGTCGCCGAACGCCTCGTGGAGGGCGGCCGTCTCCGCGCTCGCCATGTTGAACAGCTGGGGCCGCAGGGCGTCGAGGACCGCGTGCCCCGCCTCGTGCTGGACGACCTCGTTGCTCTCGCACGCGGCGACGTTGACGCCCGCCACCGTGCTGCGGAAGAACCACAGGCCTTTGCGGTCGTAGAAGGCGTTCAGGTCGTCCCCCGCGTTGAGGTGCGCCGTGAGAGCGCGTCCGACCTGCGGATGCCACTTCGTCCCGGTCGGGACCAGCGGCCCCCAGGTCTGGGCGGCCCGGCTGAGCGAGTCGGCCGCCACCCAGTAGCGGAACGCCTCGGTACCGGGCCCGGCGCCGTTCGGCTGCGGGGCGGTCTCCGCGATGGCCGTCGGGAAGGGCTGGGTGTCCAGCTGGGGGACGGGATGCGGTACGGGCATGTTGATGTGCAGCGGGTCTCCGCCGGGGTCGTCCTCGAACACCAGGACCGTCGGCATGGTCGCTTGCTGTGGCTGCACCGTCATGGCGGCTCCATGTGGGGGTGGAATGAGGGGCGGTGGAATGCACCAGAAAGACGTCTTTGAACGAAATCGTCTCCTGGTTCAGTACGAGGCCCCGGTAGCCCGGTGTCAATTCGAACAGGAGCAGGCGGAGGCGCCTTCGCCCGGCGTCGGCGGCGGCTGGGCGGGGGCACCCCCTTGGCCTGCCCCCGCCGCGCGCGGCCCGCCGAATTCGGCGAGGTCGGCGGCCAGTCGGGGGACGGCCGGACACACCGAGAAGGGCCCGGACGGTGTGTCCGGGCCCTTCTGACTGCGCTGTGCGGGCTAGGCCGTCCTGGCCGTCGCCCACGCGTGCTGTGCCGCCACGTCCGCCTTGACCTCGGCGAGCTGGACCGCCACCGCGCTCGGGGCCGTGCCGCCCCTGCCGTTGCGGGACGCGAGGGCGCCCGGGACGTTGAGGACCGTCCGTACCTCCGGGGTCAGGTGGGCGGAGATCTTCGCGAACTGGTCGTCCGTCAGTTCGTCCAGTTCCTTGCCCTCGGCCTCCGCGGCCTTGACGCACTCGCCGGCCACCTCGTGGGCGACACGGAAGGGCACGCCCTGCTTGACCAGCCACTCCGCGATGTCGGTGGCGAGGGAGAAGCCGGCCGGGGCCAGTTCCTCCATGCGCTCGCGGTTGACGGTGAGGGTGGCCATCATGCCGGTGAAGGCGGGGAGCAGGACCTCCAGCTGGTCGCAGGAGTCGAAGACCGGCTCCTTGTCCTCCTGGAGGTCGCGGTTGTAGGCGAGCGGGAGGGCCTTGAGGGTGGCCATCAGACCGGTCAGGTTGCCGATCAGGCGGCCGGACTTGCCGCGGGCCAGCTCCGCGATGTCGGGGTTCTTCTTCTGGGGCATGATCGACGAGCCCGTGGAGAACGCGTCGTGCAGGGTCACGAAGGAGAACTCCTTCGTGTTCCAGATGATGACCTCCTCGGCGATCCGGGAGAGGTTCACGCCGATCATCGCGGTGATGAAGGCGAACTCGGCCACGAAGTCGCGGGAGGCCGTGCCGTCGATGGAGTTCGCGGAGCTGCCGTGCTCGAAGCCGAGGTCCTTCGCCACGGCCTCCGGGTCCAGACCGAGGGAGGAGCCCGCCAGGGCGCCGGAGCCGTACGGGGAGACGGCCGTGCGCTCGTCCCACTGCCGCAGCCGCTCGGCGTCCCGGGTCAGGGACTGGACGTGGGCCAGGACGTGGTGGGCGAAGAGCACCGGCTGGGCGTGCTGCAGGTGGGTGCGGCCGGGCATCGCCACGTCGGGGTGGGCCTCGGCGAGGCCGATCAGGGCGTCCTGGAGGTCGGCGATCAGGCCGCCGATGATGCGGGCGTGATCGCGCAGGTACATCCGGAAGAGGGTCGCTACCTGGTCGTTGCGGGACCGGCCGGCGCGGAGCTTGCCGCCGAGGTCGGGGCCGAGGCGCTCCAGCAGGCCGCGCTCCAGAGCGGTGTGGACGTCCTCGTCGGCGATCGTGCCCACGAAGGAGCCGTCGGCGACGTCGGCTTCGAGTTGGTCGAGGCCGGCGATCATGCGCTGGAGCTCGTCCTCGGTGAGCAGGGCCGCCTTGTGCAGCACGCGCGCGTGGGCACGCGAACCGGCGATGTCGTAGGGCGCCAGCCGCCAGTCGAAATGGACGGACGCGGACAGCTTCGCCAGGGCCTCGGCGGGACCGTCGGCGAAACGGCCGCCCCAGAGCCGTACGTCACCGCTGTTGCTGCTCACTTGCGTTGCTCCTAGAAGAGATACGGATGTGGCACCGCCTCCCCGGCCATGAACGGGGAGGCGGTCGTCACGCTACTGCTCAGGACGGGTCACGTCGGGCTACGCCCGCAGATCACGCCGTGCGGCGATCTTCGACGACAGGCTGTAGATGTCGATGAAGCCCTTGGCCGCGGCCTGGTCGAAGGTGTCGCCGGTGTCGTAGGTGGCGAGGTTGAAGTCGTAGAGGGAGGCCCCGGAGCGGCGGCCGGTGACGACCGCGCGGCCGCCGTGCAGGGTCATCCGGATGTCGCCGGTGACGTGCTGGTTCGCCTCGTTGATGAAGCCGTCCAGGGCACGCTTGAGCGGGGAGAACCACTGACCGTCGTAGACGAGTTCGCCCCAGCGCTGCTCCACCTGCCTCTTGTAGCGGGCGAGTTCGCGCTCGACGGTGACGTTCTCCAGCTCCTGGTGGGCCGTGATCAGCGCGATCGCACCCGGGGCCTCGTACACCTCGCGGGACTTGATGCCGACGAGGCGGTCCTCGACCATGTCGATGCGGCCGACGCCCTGGGCACCGGCGCGCTCGTTGAGCTCCTGGATCGCCTGGAGCACGGTGACCGGCCTGCCGTCGACCGCGACCGGGGCGCCCGCCTCGAAGGTGACGACCACCTCGTCGCCCTCGCGCGGGGTGGCCGGGTTCTGCGTGTACTCGTAGATGTCCTCGATCGGGCCGTTCCAGATGTCTTCCAGGAAGCCGGTCTCGACGGCGCGGCCGAAGACGTTCTGGTCGATGGAGTACGGGGACTTCTTGGTGGTCGCGATCGGGAGGTTCTTCGCCTCGCAGAAGGCGATGGCCCTGTCGCGGGTCATCGCGTAGTCGCGGACCGGGGCGATGCAGGTCAGGTCGGGCGCGAGGGCGACGATGCCGGCCTCGAAGCGGACCTGGTCGTTGCCCTTGCCGGTGCAGCCGTGGGCGACCGTCGTGGCGCCGTGCTTGCGCGCGGCGGCGACGAGGTGCTTGACGATCGCCGGGCGGGAGAGCGCGGAGACCAGCGGGTAGCGGTCCATGTAGAGGGCGTTCGCCTTGATCGCGGGGAGGCAGTACTCCTCGGCGAACTCGTCCCTGGCGTCGGCGACCTCGGCCTCGACCGCACCGCACGCGAGGGCGCGCTTGCGGATGACGTCCAGGTCCTCGCCGCCCTGGCCGACGTCCACCGCGACGGCGATGACCTCGGCGCCCGTCTCCTCGGCGATCCAGCCGATGGCGACGGAGGTGTCCAGCCCGCCGGAGTAGGCGAGTACGACGCGCTCGGTCATGGGTCCCTCCTCCCGTACATCCGCTTGCTATGCATGAGTATGCAGAGCTCTGCATGATTCGTCAATTCAATCGGCCTCGGCGGACCGATATGAAAAAGGTTTGAACAAACGAAACCGCTTACCCGTACCCATGCCTGAACGCTGGCGCCGCGTTTGTAAACCCACCTCTGACCCAAGTGAGGCATCCGCATGTCCAGGGCTCTTCCGAAGTACAACAAGCGTCGTGTCGCGCTCATCGGCGGTGCCGCCGCCGTGGCACTCTCCGGCGCGGTCATCGCCGGTTCGGCCCTCGCCGGTACGCCCGACAAGAGCAGCGACACGAGCAACGCACGCACTCTCGCCGCCTCCCCCGGCACCATCACCTGCCCGGACGTCGCCTCCAAGCTCCCGGCGATCCCCGCCTCCGCGAAGGCCGAGGTCGACAGAAACCTCACGCTCCTCCAGACCCAGATCCAGGAGGCCAACAAGCGGCTGGTCGACACGGTGGGCCAGGGCGGTCCGAACTTCGTGAACAACGCGATCCTCGGTCCCCTCAAGGACAAGCGGGTGGCGACCATCAACCGGATCGCGACCGCGATCGGCCGTACGGCCGCCAAGCCGACCGGCCTCGACTCGCTGGCGCCGTGCGCCCTGAACGCGAGCGGGACCGCCACGAACACGGGCAGCGGCACGGCCGCGGCCACGCCCACCACGGCGGCGACCCAGCAGCAGTCGACGGGCAGCACCGGCAACGCGGGCAACGCGGGCAACAGCGCGGTGGGCACCATCACCTGCCCGGACGTCGCCTCCAAGCTCCCGGCGATCCCCGCGTCCGCGCAGGCGGAGGTCACCCGCAACCTCACCCTGCTCCAGACGCAGATCCAGGAGGCGAACAACCGGCTCCAGACCACCGTCGGCCAGGGTGGCCCGAACTTCGTGCAGAACGCGATCCTCGGCCCGCTGGCGGACAAGCGGAAGTCGACCATCGACCGGATCGCCATCGCGATCGGCCGGACCTCGACCAAGCCGACCGGCCTCGACTCCCTGGCCGCCTGCACGCTCACCAAGTGACGTGACAGGCAGCTGTGGCCGCCCTGTGTACAGCGCCGGCCGGGGCGGCCACAGTGGGGCCTCATGGGAAAGACCTACGAACGCATCGACGGCAGGCTGCGCACGTTCATCGAGGCGCAGCCCCTGTTCTTCACCGCCACCGCCCCGCTCGCGGGCGACGGCACGGTCAACCTCTCCCCCAAGGGCCTCCAGGGCTCCTTCGCCGTACTCGACGAACTGACCCTGGCCTACCTGGACTTCGCCGGCTCCAACGCCGAGACCATCGCCCATCTGCGGGAGAACGGCCGCATCACCCTGATGTGGTGCGCCTTCCAAGGCCCGCCGAACATCGTGCGCGTGCACGGCCGCGGCGAGGCCGTCTTCCGTGACGACCCGCGCTTCACGGAACTGCTCGCCCGTTTCCCGGACATCGACCCGGCCCGGCACGGCCTGCGCGCGGTCATCGTCGTGCACGCCGAACTCATCCGCGACAGCTGTGGTTACGCGGTCCCCTACATGGCCTACGAGGCCGACCGCGAGCTGCACGAAAAGCGGTTCGCGCGCGAGGACGACGCCTCGCTGAGCGCGTACTTCGAGAAGAAGGACCACATCGCGGTGAGCCTGGACGGCCTACCCGGGCTGCCGTTGCCCCTGCCTCCGTCTAGCGTCTGAGCCATGCGTCCACGCGTCGTCGCCACCCTCCTGTCCGCGTCCCTGCTGCTGCTCGGTGCGGCACCGGGGAGCCGGGACGACTCGCCGCTGCCCGCCGAGATGGCCGACGCGGGCGGCGGCACCCAGCTGATCACCGCGGAGGCGTCCGCCCTGAGCTCGACGTCGGGCACGCTCACCTGGTGGGAGCGCCGGGACGGGGCGTGGGCGAAGGCGGGGTCCGCCGATGCCCGCTTCGGGGCGAAGGGGCTGGTCGAGGGGGGCAAGCGCCAGCAGGGTACGAACACGACTCCTACGGGGTTGTACGACCTTCCGTTCGGGTTCGGTCTCCAGGCGGCGCCCGCGGGGACAGCCGTCGAGTACCGGCCGGTGACGGCGGACTCGTGGTGGTGCCAGGACAACGACTCCACCTCCTACAACCGTTGGGTCGAGCCGTTGCCGTCCGACTGCCGGGCCGCGGAGTCGGAGAAGCTGTCGTCGTACACGACGCAGTACGGGTATGCGCTGGTGATCGGGTTCAACTATGCGCAGCCGGTGCGGGGGCGGGGGGCCGGGATCTTCCTGCACGTCAACGGGGCGGGGGCGACGGCCGGGTGCGTGTCCGTGCCGGAGGACGCGATGCGGCGGATTCTGCAGTGGGCGGATCCGAAGAAGGGGCCGCATATCGCCATCGGGACGGTGGGCGGGGACACGGCTCTCACCCGGTATTGAGGTTGTGTGTGTGGCTGGTCGCGCAGTTCCTCCCCCAGCCTTCGGCCGGGGGGACCCCAGCGCCCCTAGGTAGGTGACCCGAGCGGCAGTCGCACGGTGAACGTCGTCGAACCCGGGTGGCTCTCCACGGTCACCGTCCCCCGATGTGCCTCCACCACCGCCGCGACGATCGACAGCCCCAGGCCCGCCCCTGCCCCCGTCGCGTCCTGGCGGCGGCGGTGTTCGGCTCGGGTGAAGCGTTCGAAGACGCCCGGCTGGACGTCCTTCGGGACGCCGGGGCCGTCGTCGTGGACCCGGAGGACCGCTTGCCGGCCCTCCGTTTCCAGGGTCACCGTGACCTTCGTGCCGACGGGTGTGTGCAGCCGGGCGTTGGCCAGCAGGTTGGCCAGCACCTGCTGGAGGCGGTGGGTGTCGCCGGTGACCGTCACCGGGTCCTCGGGGAGGTCCAGGGTCCAGCGGTGGCCGGGGCCCGCGGCTCGCGCGTCCGTGACCGCGTCCAGGGTCAGGTGGGTGAGGTCGACCGGGTGGCTCTCCAGGGGGCGGCCGGCGTCCAGGCGGGCCAGCAGGAGGAGGTCGTCGACCATCTCGCCCATCCGGGAGGACTCGGCGGCGATGCGCTGCAGGGCCCGGGTGACCTCGGGGGGCACCGGGCCCGGGTGCAGCAGCGCCAGTTCCGCGTGGCCGCGGACCGAGGCGACCGGCGTGCGCAGCTCGTGGCTGGCGTCGGCCGCGAAGGTGCGCAGACGTTCCTCACTGGCGTGGCGTTTGGTGAGCGCGTCCTCGACGTGGCCCAGCATGCGGTTGAAGGCTGCGGCCATCCGGCCGACCTCGCTGCGCGTGTCGGACTCGGGGGCGCGGGGCGGCAGGGCGACCTCGCCGCTGGCCAGCGGGAGCTCGCTGACCCGGGTGGCGGTCGCCGCGACCCGGCTCAGGGGGCGCAGGGACCAGCGGACCCACAGGGCACCGGCCACCCCTGCCGCGGCGAGGGCGAGGCCGAAGACGCCGGCGGAGACCAGCTCCAGGCGGTGGACGGTGGCCCGGACGGGTTCCAGGGGCAGACCGGTCATCAGGACGTCGCCGTCGAGGCCGGCCCAGGCCACGGTCCGGTAGTCGCCGATCGACCTCAGGTGGACCGTGTGTCCCCTGCCGTCCACCGGTACCCCGGCAAGGGCCGTGCGGTCGCCGGCGGTGAGGCCGACGGTCAGGTCCGGGTCGTCGTCGGCCGGGATCAGGGCCGCGTTGGTGATCCGGCCGTTCAGCAGACGCGCTCCGAAGGTGCCGGCGGCCTGGCGGCGGGTGTCACCGTGCTCGTCGCCGTCCCGGTCGCTGGGCTTGTACCTGCCGTGTTCGAGGGACTGCGGGAAGTTCGGCCCGCTCTGCTGGAGCTGCTGGTCGAGGCGCCCGGTGAGGAAGCCGTTCAGCTCGACGACCGCGGCGACGCCGACGGCCGCGCAGCTCACGGCCAGCAGGACGACCAGGCCCGCGGTGAGGCGGGCGCGGAGGGTGCGGGGGCGGGGCAGGTGCCGTAGCCGTCGCAGGAGGTTCACCTGGTCACCGGCTTGAGGACGTAGCCCGCGCCGCGGACCGTGTGGATCATGGGCTCGCGGCCGGCGTCCACCTTCTTGCGCAGGTAGGAGATGTACAGCTCCACGACGTGTGCGCGGCCGCCGAAGTCGTACGACCAGACGCGGTCCAGGATCTGCGCCTTGCTGAGGACGCGGCGCGGGTTGCGCATGAGGAAGCGGAGGAGTTCGAACTCGGTCGGGGAGAGTTCGATCAGTTCACCGGCCCGGGTGACCTCACGGGCCTCCTCGTCCATGGCCAGGTCGCCGACGATCAGCCGGGGGCCGTCCTCCTGCTGGCGGGCCATGCCGGCGCGGCGCAGCAGGCCGCGCAGCCGGGCGACCACCTCCTCCAGGCTGAAGGGCTTGGTGACGTAGTCGTCGCCGCCCGCGGTGATGCCTGCGATCCGGTCCTCGACGGCGTCCCGGGCGGTGAGGAAGAGCACACACACGTCCGGCTTCACCTGGTGCAGCGAGCGGAGCACGGCGAAGCCGTCGGTGTCCGGGAGCATCACGTCGAGGATCACCGCGTCCGGCAGCAGCTCCCGGGCCACCGCCAGCGCGCTCGCGCCGTCGCCGGCCGCGCGGACCTCCCAGCCCTCGTAGCGCAGGGCACCGGTGAGGACCTCCGCGAGGTCGGGGTCGTCGTCGACGACGAGGACGCGGAGCTGGGTGCCGTCGGGTCGGGTGAGGGCGGGGCGGCCGGAGCGGGTCGTGTTCATCGCGTTTACCAGCATCCCTCGTCCCGGCGGCGACGAGTGGCCGCCCCCGCTCTGAGTTTCCTCTGAGCAGGCGCAGACGGTCCCTGTTCAGAAGGTGCTCAGAGGTTCGGCCTGCACAGTGGCGACCTGACCGGAGAAAGGACACGACTCATGACGACCGTGGACGAACGGCGCACGGCACCCGCCGTGCCCGTGGCCACGCGCCGCTCCCCCGCCGCCGCGGTGCTGGCCCTGATGTGGGCCGGGGCCGCGGCCGTGATCCTGCTGTGGTGGTCGGACACGGGCTCCGTCGTGGGGGCGGCGGGCTGGCTGACCGGGGCCGGCCGGATCGCCGGGCTGCTGTGCGGGTACTCCTGCGCGGTGCTCGTCGGCCTGATGGCCCGGGTCCCGCTGCTGGAGGTGCGGGTCGGTTCGGACCGGGTCGCCCGCTGGCACGCGATGGCCGGCCGGTACACGGTGTGTCTGCTGGTCGCGCACGTCGTGCTGATCCTGACCGGGTACGCGGCCCAGGACCACGACTCGATCGTCCACGAGACGCTGAACGTCGTCCTGGACTACCCCGACATGCTCAAGGCGACCGCCGGCACGGTGATCCTCTTCGCCGTCGGCATCACCTCGATGCGCGCGGCGCGCCGCCGGACCAGCTACGAGTTCTGGTACTACGTCCACCTGCTCACCTACGCGGCCGTCTTCCTCGCCTTCTTCCACCAGCTGACCCTCGGCAACGACCTCAACGGCAAGCCGGTCGCCACCGCCTTCTGGTACGCGCTGTACCTGGGGGTCGCGGCGCTGGTGCTGTGGTTCCGGATCCTGGCGCCGGTGCGGCTCAACCTCCGGCACCGGCTGCGGGTGCACTCCGTGCAGCAGGAGGCGCCGGGCGTGTACTCGGTGGTCGTCCAGGGCCGGCGGATCGGGGAACTGGGCGCCCAGGCCGGGCAGTTCTTCCGCTGGCGGTTCCTCGGCGGCGACGGCATGGGCTGGACGTCGACCCCGTACTCGCTCTCGGCGCCGCCGCGCGGCGACCTGCTGCGGATCACGGTCAAGGCACTCGGCGACCACAGTGCGGCCGTGCCGCTGCTGCGCCCCGGTACCCGGGTGTGGGCGGAGGGCCCGTACGGCTCCCTCACCGCGGACCGGGTGAGCAGCCACCGGACCCTGCTGATCGCGGCCGGCGTCGGTGTCACCCCGCTGCGGGCGCTCTTCGAGACCCTGCCCGGCGAGGTCACGCTGCTCTACCGGGCGCGTACGGCCGAGGACCTGGCCCTGGGCGGCGAGCTGGAGGCGATCGCGCGCTGGCGCGGCGCCCAGGTGCTCTACGCCCTGAACGGCCCGCGGGGCGAGCGCCCGGCCCTGACGGCGGAGTCGCTGCGGGCGACCTTCCCGGGCCTCGCGGGCTATGACGTGTACATCTGCGGTCCGCACGGCTTCGCCCAGGAGCTGTACGGGGCGCTGCGCGCGGCCGGGGTGCCGGACCGCCGCATCCACCACGAGTCATTCGAACTGTGAGAGCTGTGAGGCCCCTGTCGTGCACGCACTGAACAAGAACCGTCCCCTGCGTCGCGTCCTGCTGGCGAGCGCCGCTACCGTCTCCGGGATGGTGATGCTGCTGGCGCTGAAGCCGCACACCGCCCCGACGGTGATCACCGACTCGGCGGCCCCCGCCCCGTCGGCGAGCGCGAGCTCCTCACCGGGCGCGACCAGCGGCTCAGGCGATTCAGGCAGTTCCAGCGGTTCCGGCAGTTCCGGCGGCTCCGGCGGCTCTGGCGGCTCCGGCAAGTCCGGGAGCAGCAGCACCGGCACCAAGACCGTCACCGGGGACACCGTCCAGACCCGCTGGGGCCCCGTCCAGGTCAAGGTGACCATCAAGAACGGCAAGATCACCGACGTCACGGCGGTCCAGTACCCGTCGGACAACCCCCGGGACCAGGAGATCAACCAGTACGCCCTCCCGCAGCTGCGCAGCGAGGCGCTGGCGGCGCAGAGCGCGAGCATCGACACCGTCTCCGGGGCCACCTACACCAGCGAGGGTTACCAGCAGTCGCTCCAGTCCGCACTGGACTCCGCGGGACTCTGAACGCTCAGGCGGTACGGCACGTACCTGTGGGCCAAGGGTCAAGTCCCTACGGAGGAACCGTGACCACCACGCTCGCAGGCGGACGTGCCGCCCGCCGCCAGACGATGCGCCGCATCCGCCCGCGCCGCTCCCCGGCCGTACCGCTGCTGCTCGCCGTGTGGGCGGGCGCGGCGGCCGTGCTCTGGCTGTGGTGGCACAACACCCCGTCCATCGCCGACCAGAACGGCAAGATCCTCAACGCGGGCCGGATCACCGGCCTGCTGGCCGGCTATCTGATGGCCCTCGTGGTGCTCCAGATGGCCCGGGTGCCCGCCCTGGAGCGGCGGGTCGGCTCCGACCGCGTCGCCCGCTGGCACGCGATGAGCGGCCGCTACACGCTCTGCCTGGTCTTCGCGCACGTCTTCCTCATCATGTGGGGCTACGCGCTGCAGGCCGGCAAGACGCTGAACGACATCGTCCAGCAGACCATCGACTCCGTGAACCAGCTCCCCGACATGGGCAAGGCGGCCATCGGGACCGGCCTGTTCGTCGTCATCGGCCTGACCTCGATCGGGCCGGTGCGGCGCAGGATGCCGTACGACACCTGGTACCACGTGCACCTGCTGACCTACGCGGCGGTGTTCCTGACCTTCTGGCACCAGATCACCACCGGCAACGACTTCGCCCTCACGCCGATGGCCAAGACCTTCTGGTACGGGCTGTACGGCGCGGTGACCGCGCTGGTGGTCTGGTACCGGATCCTCACCCCGATCCGGCTCAACCTGCGGCACCGGATGCGGGTCGAGGCGGTCATCGAGGAGACGCCGGGCATCGTGTCGGTGCTGATCGGCGGGCGCAAGCTGCACCGGATGGGAGCGGAGGCCGGCCAGTTCTTCCGCTGGCGGTTCATGGCCCCCGGGATGCGGTTCAGCTCGCACCCGTACTCCCTGTCGGCGGCCCCGCGCCCCGACATGTTGCGGATCACCGTCAAGGCGATCGGCGACCACAGCGCGCGGCTGCGCGAACTACGGCCCGGAACCAAGGTGTGGGCCGAAGGGCCGTACGGGGCGATGACCGCGTCCCGGCGCAGCCGCGGCAAGGTCCTGCTGGTGGCGGGCGGTGTCGGGATCACGCCCATGCGGGCGCTGTTCGAGACGCTGCCCGGCGCCGCGGGCGACCTGACCCTGCTCTACCGGGCCAACACCACGCAGGATCTGGCCCTGTGGGACGAGCTGGCCAAGATCGCCAACGAGCGCGGGGCCCGGCTGATGTACGCGGTCAACAGCCCGGAGGGCGAGCGGCCGGACATCTCCGCGGAGAACCTCCAGCGGAAGATCCCGGACATCGTCGACCACGACGTCTTCATGTGCGGCCCGCCCGGGTTCGCGCAGGGCGTGTACGAAGCACTGCGCGGCGCGGGGGTTCCCGCCCGCCGCATCCATCACGAGTCGTTCGAGATGTGAGCGACGGGACCACACGGGAATCCAGGGAATCGGGAGTTCGGGAACGATGAGGAAGAGTCACCCCATCAGGCGTGTGGTGCTGGCCACCGCGGCGACCGTGTCCGGTGTCGTGCTGCTGCTGTCGCTGAAGCCGTCGTCGGACCCGGCGTCCGCGTCGGCCGCGGGCGCGGCCCCGTCGGCCGCGGCGGCCGGGCAGGAGTCGCCGCAGGGCGGCACCGGGGCCGCCGGCACCGCGACGGTGGACGGGGACGCGACCCAGACGCAGTACGGGGTCGTCCAGGTCCGGCTGACCGTCGCCAACGGCAAGATCACCCAGGCCCAGGCGATCCAGGCGCCCAAGGGCGGCACCAGCGACCAGAAGACCGCGCTGTCGGTGCCGCAGCTCAACAAGGAGGCGGTGGCGGCGCAGAGCGCGAACATCGACTCCGTCTCCGGGGCCACCTACACCAGCACCGGCTACAAGCAGTCCCTGCAGTCGGCGCTGGACCAGGCCGGTGGCTGAGGCGGTGGCCGAGTCCGCGGAGGCTCCCGCCGCGGTGCGTCATGCGGAGGAGGTCATGGGGACCGTCTTCTCCTTCGACGTCCGCGGCGGGGATCCGGATGCCGTACGGGCGGCTCTCGACGAGGCGGTCGCCGGGCTGCACCGGGTCGACGAGGTGTTCAGCACGTACCGGGAGGACAGCCAGGTGTCCCGGCTGGCGCGGGAGGAGATCGGCGTCGCCGACTGCGATCCCGAGGTGGCCGAGGTGCTGGAGCTGGCGGCCGAGGCGGAGCGGGTGAGCGACGGCTGGTTCAGCACCCGCTACCGGGGGCGGCTCGATCCCACCGGGATCGTGAAGGGCTGGTCCGCGGAGCGGGCCGCGCAGACGCTCGCGCGGGTGCCCGGGGTGAGCGGCGTGAGTGTGAACGGCGGCGGTGACGTCCAGATGTTCGGCGCGCCCGAGCCGACGCGGGCGTGGCGGGTCGGGATCGCCGATCCGTTGCGGCCGGGCGGGCTGGCAGCGGTGATCACGGCGGCGGGGGTGCAGGAACTGGCGGTCGCCACGTCCGGTACGGCGGAGCGGGGCGCCCATATCGTCGATCCGCGGACCGGGAAGTCGGCGGTGACGGATCTGGTGGCGGTGACGGTGGTGGGGCCGCGGCTGACGTGGGTGGACTGCTGGGCGACGGCGGCGTTCGCGATGGGGTCGCGGGCGGGGCTGGCTTGGCTGGAGTCGCTGCCGGATGTGGAAGGGCTGTTGATCACGGCTGGTGACGAGGTGCGGTGCACCGGGGGGCTGGCCGCGCGTCTGGGCTGAGGCCGGGGGTGGCGACGCTCACCGGCGCTTGCAGGGTGCTGCCCGCGCCCACCCGTGCCGCTCCCACCGGCCCGCAGCCGGACGACTGCCGAACGCCACCGCGAAGTTTTTCCGATTCGCCCCGCAAAACGCCATCCCGATCCCTCCCTCGGCCGTACCCCCTGTGAAGCAAGTTTCGGGAGGAACACCATGGCTGTCTTCAGCAACCTGATGCCGTTCAGGAACCGGGACCACAACCACGACCGCGACGACCGTCACGGGCACGACCACGACGACGGCGACCGGCACGACCACGGCGACCGGCACGACCACGGTCACGACCACGGCAACCGGCACGACCACGGCGACCACTACTGACCGCACCTGAAGGCTGAGCGGACCGGCGCCGGGTCAGCCGGTCCGCTTCGCCGACGGTCTCCGAGGAACCCCCCTCATGGCGCAAGTGCTGCGGCGTCTGCTGTCGGCCGGCGATCCCTCAGACACCGTGGTCACGGCCGCTCCCCGGCTCTCCCCACGCGAGGTCTTCCGGCGGTTCTGGCCGTACACCCGCGGCGGCCGCCGCTGGCTCCTGCCGCTCGTCCTGCTGAGCCTGACCGGCCCGGCCGTCGACGCCGCCGAGCTCTGGCTCTTCAAGTTCGTCGTCGACGACGTGCTCGTCGGCCGGGAGCTGCGGCCCTTCCTGTGGATCGCGCCCGCCTACCTGGGCCTCGTCCTGTGCTCCGGCGTGCTCGGCTACGCCGACGACGTCACCTCCACCTGGGTCGGCGAACGCTTCCTGCTCGCCCTGCGCGCCGACGTCTTCCGGCATGTCCAGGGGCTCTCGCTCGGCTTCTTCGAACGCCGGCGCCTCGGCGACGTGCTGTCGAGGGTGACGGGCGACGTCGACGCGGTGGAGACGTTCCTGCTCTCGGGCGTCGCGGACGCCCTGTACTACGTGATCAGCCTGGGCGTCTACCTCGGCCTGCTGTTCTACCTGCGCTGGGACCTGACCCTGCTCGCCCTCGTCGTCGTACCGCTGTTCTGGGGGGCGGCCCGCTACTTCTCGCGGCTGGTCAGGGAGGCCTCGCGGGAGCGCAGGCGGCGCGGCGGGGCGCTCGGCGCGATCGCCGAGGAGTCGCTGGGCAACGTCGTACTCGTGCAGGCGTACAACCGGCAGGCGTGGGAGGCACGCCGGTTCGAGCGGGAGAACGCCGGCCGGTTCCGCGCGGCGATGGCCTCGGCGCGGATCCGTGCCGTGTACGCGCCCGCGGTCGAGTTCGTGGAGGTGACCGGCGGCCTCGCGGTGCTGGCCCTCGGCACCTGGAAGCTGGCCCAGGGCCAGCTCACCCTCGGCGGACTGCTGGTCTTCCTGGCGCTGATCGGCAAGCTGTACGGCCCGGTCCACGGGCTGTCGGGGCTCGGCACCACCTTCTACACGGCGTCCGCCGCCGCGGAACGGATCATCGAACTGCTCGACGAGCGGCCCCAGGTGACCGAGGCGGCGGGCGCGCGCCGGCTCCGCCGGGCCCGGGGCGCGGTGGAGTTCGACGGGGTGTGGTTCCGCTATCCCGGCACGGCGGCCTGGGCCCTGTCCGACGTGTCGTTCCGGGCGGCTCCCGGGGAGACGCTGGCGCTCGTCGGGGCGAGCGGCTCGGGCAAGTCCACGCTCGCGAAGCTGCAGTTGCGGTTCTACGACCCCGACCGGGGCGCGGTCCGTCTGGACGGGACCGATCTGCGCGAGCTCAGTCTGACCGACGTCCGGGAGAGCATCGCGGTGGTGTTGCAGGAGACGCTCGTCTTCCACGGCACCGTGCGGGAGAACATCGCCTACGGCCGGCCGGCGGCCACGGAGGCGGAGATCGTCGCGGCGGCGCGGGCCGCGGACGCCCACGAGTTCGTCGAGCGGCTCCCGGACGGCTACGACACCCTCGTCGGACAGCGCGGCCGGACGCTCTCCGGCGGCCAGTGCCGTCGGCTGGCGATCGCCCGGGCGATGATCCGGGACGCCCCGGTGCTCCTGCTGGACGAGCCCACCGCCGGGCTGGACGTCCGCTCGGCGCGGCGGATCATGGAGCCGCTGCGCCGGCTCATGGCCGGCCGGACCACCGTGGTCATCTCGCACCAGCTGCCGACCGTCCGCGACGCCACCCGGATCGTGGTGCTCGACCACGGCCGGGTCGTCGAGGACGGCGCGCACGCGGATCTCCTCGGGCGGGAGGGGCCGTACGCCCTGCTGCACCGGCTGGGCTCGGGAGCGGCGCTGTCATGACACCTCCGGGGTCACCACCTCGCCCTTCTGCAGCCGGGCGGTGGCGAGGACGGAGCCGTCCGAAGAGGTCAGGTGGGCGGCGGAGTACTTGGTGAGGTCCACGGGGACCGCCACGCCCCAGTTGCCGCGTCCGGCGCGCAGGGGGAAGTCGCCGATCCGCGTGGTCGTACCGTCGGCGCGGGCGAGGAGGCAGGTGACCCTGCCGTCGTGGGGGGTGCCGGTGAGGGCGACGGAGACGAACATCCAGGCGGGGCTGCCGGGGTGGGCGTAGATCTCGCCGACGGGCTCTCCGCCGCCGGCCGGGATCATGTCCCCGACGAGCACGGGCTCGGACTCGACCGCGGGCGCCGAGGCGGTGACGGCCCCCTCGACGGCACTGCCGATCGCCCAGCCGGCGAAGCCGACCGCGACCGCGGCGGTGGCGGCGACCGCGGCGAGCCGCAGCCTCAGGCGCCGGACGCGGCCACGCCGGCCCTGAGCGGCGCGGGCGGGCCGGACCCCCTCCGCCCCCGCCACCTGCTCGGCCAGACTGCGCGCCACCCGGGTCCCGAAGCCGGGCGGCGGGTCGCCCTCCGGCAGCAGGCCGACCAACCGGTCGCCGATCCCGGTGAGCTGGCGTACGTACTCCCGGCAGTCCGCGCACCCGTCCAGATGGGCGACGGCCTCGGCCCGCTCGCGGCCGGGCAGGACGCCCAGCGCCAGTTCGGCGCCGACCTCGCGCAGCTTCCCGCAGTGCGCGTCAGCGGACATGGTCGCCTCCCTTCGGGGACGCGAGCGCGGTGCGGAGTTTCGCCATCGCCGCTCTGATCCGCGTCTTGGCGGTGCCCAGCGGGATCCGCTCCGCGTCGGCGATCTGCTGGGCGGTCATGCCGTAGATGCCGGCCATCATCAGGGCCCGGGCCTGCTCCCGCGGCAGCCGGGCCAGCGCGGCCCGCAGCTGGGTGGAGGCCTCGTCGGCCAGGGCCCACCGTTCGGGGGTCTCGGTGACGGCGTCGAGGAGGGGGTCGAGATCCTCGGGTGCCATGGGTTCCGTCCGCCGGGCCCGGACGGCGTCGACGGCGAGGTTGTGGGCGATGGTGGTGAGCCAGGTCCCGACCGAGCCGCGGCGCGAGTCGTAGATCTGGGCATGCCGCCATGCGCGCTCGAACGTCTGCTGGACGACGTCCTCGGCGAGCTGCTGGTCCCCGGTGACGGCCATCGCGACCCCGAAGACCCGGTGCTGGAATCTCCGTACGAAGACCTCGGCGAGCTCCGGGGCTCCGGTGGCCAGCCCGGACAGCAGAGCCTCGTCCGGGAGGCGGTCGACAGGGAACCGGAATCCCGACACACCCCTGTATACGTTCGGCGGCCGCCAGGGGATTGCCCGCCCGCCTGACCGCTCGCCGCGGAAGATCACACGGCCATTGTCCGTCGGCTGACCGGGCACCGCACGCGGGTCGGCGGCGGGCCCGGCGGCACCCGGTGCCCCTCGGGGGCCGTCAGTGGCCGTTCTGGGCGAGCCGCAGCAGGTGGTCCGCGAGGGCCTGCCCGCCGGTCGGCTCCCTGCTGATCAGCAGCACCGTGTCGTCCCCGGCGATCGTCCCGAGGATGTCGTGCAGCTCCGCCTGGTCGATCGAGGACGCGAGGAACTGGGCCGCGCCGGGCGGGGTGCGCAGGACGACCAGGTTCGCCGAGGCCTCCGCCGAGATCAGGAGTTCCTGGGAGAGGCGGCGCATCCGCTCCTCCTTCGCCGACTCCCCGAGCGGGGCGCGGGGGGTGCGGAAGCCGCCCTCGCTCGGGACCGCGTAGATCAGCTCGCCGTCGGTGTTGCGGATCTTGACCGCGTTCAGCTCGTCGAGGTCCCGGGAGAGCGTCGCCTGAGTGACCGTCAGGCCGTCGTCGGCGAGCAGCTTCGCGAGCTGGCTCTGCGAGCGCACCGGCAGCCGGTTGAGGATGTCCACGATCCGGCGGTGCCGGGCGGTCCGGGTCTGCGGCACGGCAGACCCCGTCCCGCCGGACTGGTCGAACTCCTGCGCCTGGCTCATCGTCGTCTCATTCTCCGGATCGTCCGTCCCCGCTCGCTGCGTCGAGGATGCCGGGCAGGGCGCGCAGCAGCGCGTCCGCCTCGGCGTCGCGGAGGTTCAGCGGCGGCATCAGCCGTACGACGTCGGGAGCGGGCGCGTTCACCAGGAACCCGGCCTCCTGAGCCGCCTGCTGCACCTGCGCTGCCCGCGGCTCGGTGAGCACGATACCCAGGAGGAGACCCGTCCCCCGGACATAATCGATCAACCGGTGGCCGAGACCCTCGATTCCGTCGCGCAACCTGCCGCTCTGCCGCTTGACGTTCTCCAGCAACCCCTCGTTCTCGATGGTGTCGAGGAGGGCGAGCCCGGCGGCGCAGGCGACCGGGTTGCCGCCGAAGGTGGTGCCGTGGTGGCCGGGCTGGAGCAGTTCGGCGGCGCGGCCGAAGGCCACGGTCGCGCCGAGCGGCAGACCGCCGCCGAGCTGCTTGGCGAGGGTGACGACATCGGGCAGTACGCCCTCGTGGGCCTGGTACTCGAACCAGGTGCCGGTGCGGCCGATGCCCGTCTGGACCTCGTCGAGGACGAGCAGTGCGCCGGTGGCGGCGGTGATCGCGCGGGCCGCCTTCAGGTAGCCGGCCGGGGGCACGACCACGCCGTTCTCGCCCTGGATCGGCTCGATGACGACGAGGGCGGTCTCCTCGGTGACGGCCGCGGCCAGCGCCTGCGCGTCGCCGTAGGGCACGTGCGTGACGTCGGCGGGCAGCGGCCGGAACGGGTCCTGCTTGGCGGGCTGTCCGGTGAGTGCGAGGGCGCCCATGGTCCGGCCGTGGAAGCCGCCGTCGGTGGCGACCATGTGCGTCCGCCCGGTCAGCCGGCCGATCTTGAAGGCGGCCTCGTTGGCCTCGGCACCGGAGTTGCAGAAGAAGACCCTGCCCTCCCGGCCGAAGAGCTGGACGAGCCGCTCGGCGAGGGCGACGGTGGGCTCGGCCATGAAGAAGTTGGAGATGTGCCCGAGGGACGCGATCTGCTTGCCGACGGCCTCGACGATCGCGGGGTGGGCGTGGCCGAGCGCGTTGGTCGCGATGCCGCCGACGAAGTCGTAGTAGGGGCGGTCCTCGGCGTCCCAGACCTTGACGCCCTCGCCGCGGACGAGGGGCAGCCGCGGGGTGCCGTAGTTGTTCATGAGGGCGCCCTGCCAGCGCGTGGTCAGTTCCTGGTTGCTCACGACTCCCCCTCCTGGTCCGGCACGACCATCGTGCCGATGCCTTCGTCCGTGAAGATCTCCAGCAGGATCGAGTGCTGGACCCGGCCGTCGATGACGCGGGCGGTGGTGACGCCGTTGCGTACGGCGTGCAGGCAGCCCTCCATCTTCGGCACCATGCCGGAGCTGAGTTCCGGCAGCAGCTTCTCCAGTTGGGAAGCGGTGAGGCGGCTGATCACCTCGTCGGAGTTCGGCCAGTCCTCGTAGAGGCCCTCCACGTCGGTGAGGACCATGAGGGTTTCGGCGCCCAGAGCAGCAGCGAGTGCCGCAGCCGCCGTATCAGCATTGACGTTGTAGACATGCCCCGAGTCACTGTCGTCCTGGGAGCGGGCGATCGAGGAGACGACCGGGATCCGGCCGTCGGCGAGCAGGGCCTCGATCGCGCCCGTGTCGATCGAGGTGATCTCGCCGACCCGCCCGATGTCGACGAGTTCGCCGTCGATCTCGGGCCGGTGCTTGGTGGCGGTGATGGTGTGGGCGTCCTCGCCGGTCAGTCCGACGGCGAGCGGGCCGTGCTGGTTGAGCAGGTTGACCAGCTCGCGCTGGACCTGCCCGGCGAGCACCATCCGTACGACGTCCATGGCGTCCTCGGTGGTGACCCTGAGGCCGGCCTTGAACTCGCTGACGATGCCGTGCCTGTCGAGGGCGGCGCTGATCTGCGGGCCGCCGCCGTGCACGACGACCGGCTTGAGGCCGGCGTGGTGCAGGAAGACGACGTCCTGGGCGAAGGCGGCCTTCAGGTCCTCGTCGATCATGGCGTTGCCGCCGAACTTGATCACGACGGTCTTGCCGTTGTGACGGACCAGCCAGGGCAGCGCCTCGATGAGGATCTGCGCCTTGGGCAGCGCGGTGTGCTTGCGCGTGGTGCTCATGACGAGTAAGCGCTGTTCTCGTGGACGTAGTCGGCGGTCAGGTCGTTGGTCCAGATAGTGGCGGTCTCGGTGCCGGCGGCGAGGTCGGCGACGATGTGCACCTCGCGGTAGCGCATGTCGACCTTCTCGCGGTCCTCGCCCACGCCGCCGTTCTTGCAGACCCAGACTCCGTTGATGGCGACGTTGAGCCGGTCCGGCTCGAAGGCGGCCCTGGTGGTGCCGATCGCGGAGAGCACGCGGCCCCAGTTGGGGTCCTCGCCGTGGATGGCGCACTTGAGGAGGTTGTTGCGGGCGATGGAGCGGCCCACCTCGACGGCGTCGTCCTCGGAGGCGGCGTTGACCACCTCCACCCTGATGTCCTTGCTGGCGCCCTCGGCGTCCCGGATCAGCTGCTGCCCGAGGTCGTCGCAGACGACACGGACGGCCTCGGCGAACTCCTCGTACTCCGGGGTGACTTCGGAGGAACCGCTGGCCAGCAGCAGCACGGTGTCGTTGGTGGACATGCAGCCGTCGGAGTCGACGCGGTCGAAGGTGGTCCGGGTGGCGGCCCGCAGCGCCTTGTCGAGGACCTCGCTCTCGACGACCGCGTCCGTGGTGAGCACGACCAGCATGGTGGCGAGGCCGGGGGCGAGCATGCCGGCGCCCTTCGCCATGCCGCCGACCGTCCAGCCTCCCCCAGACTCCGTCCGGGGGGACCCCCAGGTGACGACGGACGTCTTGTGCACGGTGTCGGTGGTCTTGATGGCGATGGCGGCCTTCTCGCCGCCGTGCTCGCTGAGGGCGGCGGCCGCGGTCTCCACACCCGGCAGCAGCTTGTCCATGGGCAGCAGCACACCGATCAGGCCGGTCGAGCAGACCGCGACCTCGATGGCGCCGCGCCCGAGCACCTCGGCGGCCTTCTCGGCGGTGGCGTGGGTGTCCTGGAAGCCCTTGGGGCCGGTACAGGCGTTGGCGCCGCCGGAGTTGAGGACGACGGCCGAGACCTGGCCGCTCTTGAGCACCTGCTCGGACCACAGCACCGGCGCGGCCTTCACGCGGTTGGAGGTGAAGACGCCCGCGGCGGCACGGCGCGGCCCGTTGTTGACCACGAGGGCCAGGTCCGGGTTGCCGTTCTCCTTGATCCCGGCGGCGATGCCCGCGGCCGTGAATCCCTTCGCTGCCGTCACGCTCACGGCGCAACTCCGATCGTGGTCAGCCCGGTGGTCTCGGCGAGACCCAGGGCGAGGTTCATGCTCTGGACGGCACCGCCGGCGGTGCCCTTGGTCAGGTTGTCGATGGCGCTGATCGCGATGATGCGGCCCACCGCCTCGTCGTGTGCGACCTGCACCTGAACGGCGTTGGAACCGTAAACGGACGCCGTGGCGGGCCACTGGCCCTCGGGGAGCAGGTGGACGAAGGGTTCGTCGGCGTAGGCCTTCTCGTAGACCGCGCGCACCGACTCCGCCGTCACCCCGGCGACGGCCTTGGCACTGCACGTGGCGAGGATGCCGCGCGGCATCGGCGCGAGCGTCGGCGTGAAGGAGACGGCGACCCGCTCCCCCGCCACCGCGCTCAGGTTCTGGATCATCTCGGGGGTGTGCCGGTGGCCGCCGCCGACGCCGTACGGCGACATGGAGCCCATGACCTCGCTGCCCAGCAGGTGCGGCTTGGGCGCCTTGCCCGCGCCGGAGGTGCCGGACGCGGCGACGACGAGCGCCTCGGGCTCGGCGATCCGGGCGGCGTAGGCCGGGTACAGGGCGAGGGAGACGGCGGTGGGGTAGCAACCGGGTACCGCGATGCGCTTGGACCCCTCCAGCGCGGCGCGGGCACCCGGAAGTTCGGGGAGGCCGTAGGGCCAGGTGCCGGCGTGCGGGGAGCCGTAGAAACGCTCCCAGTCGGCCGGGTCGGTCAGCCGGAAGTCGGCGCCCATGTCGACGACGAGGACGTCCGGGCCGAGCTGCTCGGCGACGGCGGCGGACTGCCCGTGCGGGAGCGCGAGGAAGACGACGTCGTGCCCGGCGAGGGCCTCGGCGGTCGTCTCCGCCAGCACCCGGTCGGCCAGCGGGAGCAGGTGCGGCTGGAGCGCGCCGAGGCGCTGGCCCGCGTTGGAGTTGCCGGTCAGGGTGCCGATCTCGACCTCGGGGTGCGCGAGGAGCAGCCGCAGGACCTCTCCGCCCGCGTACCCGCTCGCTCCGGCCACCGCCGCACGTACCGCCATGTCCATCCTCCTCCAGATGGCATGACTATACGGTCCGATGCACTTTTATGCAACGAGCCGTCGCAGTGCCGCGCCCAGGGCGTGCGACGGAGAGTTTTAGTTGGCACATGGAGAACACTGGTTGGCAAATCTTGGTCCCGTCACGCTGTGTTGCGGGCAGTACCGGCGAAACGCCCCCCTCGCCGGTCGAGTGGTGCTTCCCTGGATGAGTGGGCGAGGCAGCGAGAGCGAAGATCCCGTCGGATTCGAGTCAGCTGGACCACCTTGTCACGGCCTACGACGGGGACGCCGGACTGCGGGATCGGCTGCGGCTCGGGGACGACTGGCCGCGTCGGTGGAGTTCGACGTGGCAGGTGGGCGCCGAGGAGGTCTGCTGGCCGGTCCGGGACATGGCTCACGTACCGGTGATGTCATCCCGGCCGATGCGAGGGTTCACGTGGCGGGCGAAGCAGCGGCACCGCCCCGGCCTGGAGGCAATGGCGTCAGCGGGCGGGAAGCATGGCTTCGAGTCGCTGATGGAAGTGAGCCTGCTGGTCGCGCTGGACTTCTTGAGGGCATCGGAAGTGCTGTCGCAGCCGTTCCGGCTGGACTTCGAGCATGCGGGCGGGCGTGCCTGGCACATCCCGGATTTCCTGGCCGTGATCGGCGGTGGGATGTGGTTGCTGGACGTCCGCCCGATGGAGCTGATCAAGGAAGAGGACGCGCTGAAGTTCGCGGCGGCCAGGGAAGTGGCGGCTGCCTGCGGCTGGCGGTACTCGGTGGTCGCGGGATGGCGACCGCATGTCTGGAGCGTCCTTGACCACCTGTCCTCGCGCCGGCGGCCGGCGAGGGACTTTCTCGGCATGCGCGAGCAGCTGCTCACCGCTATCAGCGGGCAGCAGGGGCAGGCGATGACGTTCTCCGACCTGGCGGAGGCGACCAGCGTGCCTTCCGTTGGCCGGGCGAACATCGTCCGGCTGCTCTGGCACCGCGAGTTCGGCGTTGACCTGGGCAGTCCCTTGCGCCACAGCTCACTGATCTGGGCGGTGTGATGGCAGCGAGGGGGTTCTTGCAGATCGCGCCGGGTAGGCGGGTCGCGCTCAATGGCGTCGAGTGGACGGTTGACGACGTGCACGGCCAACTCGGCCGGCTCGTCCTCGTGGATGACGACGGCCGCGCGGAGACTCGCTCGTTCCGTTGGCTCATTAACCATGCTGACCTGCGGCTTCTTCCGGCAGTCGAGTCAGGGCGCCCACCGCCGGTCGCCCGGCAGCCGAGGACACTGGCCGACTTGACCAAGGACCAGTTAGAGCGGGCCCGGCTGCGGGCGGCGCACGTGCTGGAGGCCGAGACGGGGTTCCGGGAGGGCCACCCGGCTCGGGCCCTGCCGGGTGAGCCCCGGCCGGCCTACGACCCGGACCGCACGACGTTGACTCAGCGTCGGTACGCGAAGGCTGCGGAGATGGAGGCGATGCCCCGTCCGGAGGCGGTCCGGTGCGGTCTGCAGCACCTCAGCTACCGGACGCTGGTACGTCTGTCGGGATTGGTGGGCGACAGTCTCCTGCTGGCCTGCGCGGACGGGCGCTGGACGCGGCGACGCAGCGGGCACCGCACCATCACGAAGGAGATCCGGGAGGCGATCTTCGCAGTAAAGGCCGAGTGCGGCCCACGCGCCCGCCTGAGCCAGGGTGCCAAGCACCGGTTGATGCACCAGTACATGCGTGAGCGGTTCCCGACATTTCCCACTGAGAAGATCCCTTCCCGCTGGACGCTCGCGGCCGTCTGGAACGAGTGGTTCGGGCCCGGCGGAGCCCGGCCGCGTTACGGGCGGACGGCGGAGGCGGCCGCGGAGGCCGGGGTCTCCGGCCGGATGGTGGTCCACCGGCCGGGCCAGGTTCTGGTGCTGGACTCGACCCCGATGCCGGTGAAGCTGCGCGAGACCGTGTTCGGCGACGCGATCACCGCGACGCTGACGCTCGCACTCGATCTCTACACGCACGGGCTGCCGGCCTTCCGGCTTACGCCCCAGTCCGACACCTCGGTCGACATCGCGATGCTGCTGCGGGACGTGATGCTGCCGCTTCCGATGCGGGACGGCTGGGGCGAGGACATGGAATGGCCCTACGCAGGGGTGCCGGCCGAGGTGATCGCCGAGTTCACCGGTCACCGTGTCGCCGCTCTGCCGTTCTTCGCCCCGGAGACGGTCACCACCGACCACGGCGGCCCCTACAAGAATCACGACCTGGTGGAAGCCGAAACTGAGATCGGCTGCCGGATCCTGCCTGCTCGCGTCCTGCGGCAGACCGACAAGTTCGCGGTCGAGCGCCAGTTCCTCACCATCCAGACCATGCTCTTCGAGCACCTGCTGGGATTCACCGGCGGTGACGTCGCGGACCGCGGGGCCGACCCGGAACGCGATGCGAGCCTCACGCTCGCGCAAGCCGAGCACATCATCGCGACCTGGATCGTCCAGATCTGGCAGAACCGTAAACTAGGCGAATACGCCCCGAGTTGGGCGCCGGGTGAAGACCACAGCCCCAACACCCTGTTCGCTGCCGCGATGGAACAGGGCGGCTTCGACCTGGACTTCCCCGAACCGAGCTTCTACTACAAGGTCCTGCGCAAACACCACGTGAAGATCCATCCTCGTCGCGGGGTGAAGATCCTCGGGCTCTGGTATCACCACCCGGTCTTCGACGAGCCGCGCTTCCAGCAGCCCTCCGCCCGGGGCGGCAAACACGCGGGCAAGTGGGTTGTCCGCAGTGACCGGAGGGACCGCCGGCAGGTGTACTTCCAGGACCCTGCCGACCACGAGACCTGGCACATTCTGCGCTGGAGAGGACTGCCGCCCGAAGGTGAGATCCCTGCGTTCTCGGACAAGACTGCCGACGCCCTGCTGGCACGCGTGAGGGCGAACAAGATCAGGATCCATTCCGACAGCGAGCTCCTGGAACATCTGCTCGGGATCCTCGGCTCGGTCACCCCAGTCGACCAATGGCCCAGCCAGGCCAAGAGGAAGGCCGGAAAGAAGCAGCGCGTCGCCCAAGCCCGCGAGATCACCCGCGCACAGGCTGCGGCCGCTGACCGCCCCGTCGCACCCGCCATCGCGGATGCGCCAGCTCCGGCTGAGATGCCCGCGGCCTGGGCCGAGCACGCCCTCACGATCGACCACGCGGTCGACGCCGACCGCCGTCGACGACGCGAAGAAGCCCTCGCCGACGTCAAGCCCGTGGCCCCGGCAACGCTGCACGAGGCCCTGAACCGGCGTCCCATGTTCCGGCTTCCGCCCCCCGACGACTCGGAAGCCGATACACCTGTCCAGGAGGACGACACGTGACCCGAGCCCTCTCTCACGATGATCCGCTGGACGGTCTGCCTTCACGAGCCAGGATCGCCGAGCTGATCCTGGGCAGCCGCCCGCCCCTCGACACCTACGCCGGCTGGCAGCACTACCGCACCCACTACGACCTACTCGTCCCCGCTCCGGCGATCTCCCCGCAGCAGTGGTCGATCCTCCCTGAGAGCCGCCAGTACGACTACGACCTCTACAGGGAGCTGACGAACGCGAACCTCCCGCTGCAGGACACCCCCATGCACGACAAGGTCGGCAAGCTGATCCGGCGCCGGTTGAGCGGCAACACGAGGAAGAAGAACGACCCGACCCGCGCCGGCGTCATGATCAGCGGCTGGGGCAACTACGGCAAGACCGCGTCTGTCTGCTCAGCCGGAGCCGTCTTCGAAAAGCAGTGGCTGGAACTCCACAGCCACCTCAACCCCCAGGCTCTGCCGGGCACCCGTGATCTCCACGCACCGGTCGTCTATGTCTCGACCCCTGTGACAGCAACCCCGAAAAGCCTTTGCACATCAATCTTAGGCTTCTTCCGGGCCCCGACCCGAAAGTCGGCCACGCTGCCGGAACTGGTACGGCAGGTCGCCGACTCCCTTTATGACCACGGGGTCAAAGCTCTGATTCTGGACGACATCAGCCGGCTGCGGATGCACAGAGCCGACGACCAAGACGTCCTCGACCTGATGCGGGCCTTTATGAGCCTGGACGTCACTCTGATCCTGACCGGCGTAAACATCTCCGGCATCGGGCTGCTGCGTGAGGCCAAGTGGAACAAGAAGACCCGGCAATGGGAGATGCCACCGCTGGAGTCGACCCGCATCCACGGTTTGGAGGTCACCCAGACTGAACACCGCTTCGAGCTCATCGAGATCGACCGGTTCCGCTACACCACCCCGAAACAGATCGCGGCCTTCGTCAATCACCTGAAGGGAATCGAGAAGCACCTGCGGCTGATGAACGCGACGCCGGGCATGCTCACCGGCGGCGGTATGCCGGAGTACCTGATGCGTCGCACCGGCGGTGTCATCGGCCTGCTGGGACGCCTGCTCGAAGACGGCGCCCAGGAAGCCATGGAGTCGGGGAAGGAAATGATCGACGAAAGCCTGCTGGACGAGATCGTGCTCCGGCGGGACGAGCCCGAGCAGCCGCCGGACGAGCCCATCATCCCGGCCGCCCCGCGGAGCGCTGTCAAGAAGGCCACGCAGGCGAAACGACCCCGGAACACAGTTTTCGATGACCCTGGCCCGGCTGCCCGCGCGGGCGCCTGACGGATGGAGCCGTGATGCATCCACTGCCCCGGAGTCTCGAACCGCTATCGGGAGAATCCCTGGTCAGCTATCTGCTTCGGCTCGGACACCGTCTCGGCCTTTCGCCTCTGCACCTGATCCGCACGGCAGGCTGGACCAGGCAAGGCAACCCCAACCACTTCCCGGGCAGTCTGTTGCTGGACCTTCCCAAACCACAGGCCGAAGCATTCGCCCAGCTCACCGGACAGACAGCCAGGGAAGTCTCCGCTCTGACGCTGGCGCAGTGGAGAAACCGCTATCCGCCGATCGCCCGGTCCGTGCCAGGACCGGGTCGCCTGATGAGACCAGACGCCTGGCTCTATGTCGGTTCGCCCCGCTTCTGCCCCTCCTGCCTGGCGGGCGACGGCACTGTGGCCCAGCAATTGCACGGCGGGCCATGGCTCAAGCTCTGGCACCTGCCCATCGTCTTCGTCTGCATCAAGCATCGGATCTATCTGGAAGCCGAATGCCCGGACTGCGGTCAGCCGCACGACACGCAAGGTCCTCTGGTCCAACGAGCCAACGACCATACGCTGCATCCGGCGCAATGCCGCTGGACGGTCGACGCTCAGACGCCGACGAGGAGGTCTTTCGCCTGCGCCGGCAGACTCGATCAACGTACCGCCGCTGTGGCTGACCGGCCACAACCGACCGCCGACATCCTCCGCTTCCAGAAATCCCTCCGGGGCCGCCTGACATCGCCCACCCGAAACACGGACGCGTCCGAGTACTTCACGGATCTCCGTCTGGCCACCGCAC
>NZ_JAEKKT010000286.1 GCF_019510245.1 Streptomyces sp.
TGCCGGTCGGCACCGAGAAGTAGTTCGGCTCGGCGTAGCGCACGAGCGCGTTGGCCCGCAGCGCGGCGACCGCCCGCTGCTCGTCCCCGCTTGCGACCGCGAGCACCTGCGCCCCGACCCCGACGTGCTTCACCAGCCGCGCGCCGGCAGCGGCCGCTGCCTTCCGCTGGTCCTTGACCGACGTCCCGTCGCGGAAACGGGCCAGGACGCTGCCCGTCGCGAACTCGCGGTGGTGCCCTGGCGCAGAGGCCCGCGCGGAGTGGGCCGGTGCGGCGGCGGCGGACCCCGCCGACGACACCGCGACGGCGGCCGGCCCACCGACGACGAGCGCGGCCGTCGCCAGGAGAGCAGCCGGCCGGAGGAGGCGCGAGCCGGGGTGCAACAGCACGCGCGTCGAGCATGCAGCGGGGGGATTGACCATGTGGGGGGGTCCTGACGTTCGTCGCGTCCGATGCCTAGCAGGAGCGGCCAGAAGGGGCGCAAGTACACGTTTCGCCGGGAGGACAGGCCCTTGCTCCCAACAAGATCGGGGCAAAGATGGACGACACGCCCGCGAACTGCATCGGCTCGTCTCAGGCCAGCTGCGGCCTGGCTGTTGGCCAGCAGCGGTACGCGAGCAGCAGCGGGACGAGAAGCCACGGCAGGTTCAGCGGCAGGTAGGTGCCGAGGTGCGGCGGGCTGTCCGGACCGAGGAACGTCTGCATGAAGTAGAAGTACATGTTGGCCACGGCGCTGACGGCGTAGACCAATCCCAGCGTCGGAAGCCATGGCCAGGGCTTGAGCTTCCAGATGCCGTAGGTGAGCAGCAGCAGGAGCGGCAGCTCCACGAACCCGTCGTACAGGCTCGAGGCCTGCAGGGTGGGAGGGATGTGCAGGTGCTGCGGCTCCTGCTGAACGGCCCAGGTGTGCAGTGACCGCAGCGGCAGCCACCAGCTATCAGCGGTGACCGGGACGCCGAGTGCTTCCGGCAGGCTGAAGACGGCGGCGTAGAGGGCGCCGATCACGAAGAACGGCAGGAACAGGTAGTCTAGCCGGTGACGGTTCACCCTCGTCGGCTGGTGGGCACGGCGAAACCGTGCATCACCAGGTCCAGGGCCTGCTGCGTGAGGACGTGCAGCGACGACCTGCTGCCGTTGCGCAGCCACCACTCGTAGGCGTACTCGACGGCTGCCACTGACGACCTGACCAGGACGCCGGCCCGCAGCTGCGCCGCCGTGGACCTGCTTCCCAGCCGCTCGGCCACCGCAGCGATCAGCTCGTCGCAGTCCTCGTGGTCCAGCAGGGACGCCCGCTGGAGCCCGGCGGGCGCGGAGGCCATGGCACGGCGCCACAGCTCAACGGTCTCGTCGTCGTCCACGAACTGCGACGTGCGCGCCAGGATGGCGGCGACGAGGGAGTCCTCGACGGCCTCGTCCCGCGGGCGGTTGCGGAAGTTCGCCACGATCCGGGCCCGGCCGCGCTGCGCGGCCCCCAGCAGCAGGTGCTCCTTGCTCGGCACGTGCCGGAAGAAGGTGCTGGGCGAGATGCCCACCTCCTCCGCGATCGCCTCGGTGGTGACGGCGTCGTAGCCCCGTTCGGCGAACAGCCGGAGGGCTGTCCGCCCGATGTCGGCGCGCAGCGCGTCGCGCTGCCGCTCTCGCAGCGGGACCGAGGTCATCGACTCAGTGCGGGCGCGGCGTGGCCGGAGATCAGGGGCAGGTCGAGGTAGGTCTTGATCCCGGGACCTGCCTCGTGGACGTAGGGGATGGCGCTGACGCAGTGGTTGGCAGTGGCGACCACCCCGTTGTTGCGCTCCAGGCCGGCGGCGATCGAGTCGGGCTGCAGGCCGCGGAAGGTCAGCGTGACCGACGGATCGCCGGTGATCTCGACCTCGAAGCGCTCCCCGGCGGCGCCCAGGTCCCAGGCCGGGTCGAGGTCCTTCTCCCCCATCAGCCAGTTCACGGCTGCCGTCACGACCGGTACGCCGTCGACGAGGGCTTCCCAGGTGAAGCGGCGTGCCGCCACGAGTCCGGGCTGGATCACACCGATCGGCGAGTCGATGGGGGCAGTCGCGACCGCGACCTCCTGCGAGGACCGCAGCCGGGGCTCGACCTTGAACCCGAGCTCGTCCACGATCATCCGCACCGAAGCCTTGAAGCCCTCCTCGAGAAGGGCCAGCATCGGGCCGGCAAGCGCCGTCTCCGGCGGCCCGCCGAAGCCCATGATGTCGCGGATCACCTCAGGGGCACCGTAGGTCCGGATGTCGGAGAACTCCTCCGCGCGGACGTGCGTCACCGCCGCCGACACCGCCGAGATCATCAGCGGGAACCGCTCGGTGATGCCGCCCGGGTGGATGCCCGAGCCGTGCAGGGTCGAGCCGCCTTCCTGGCAGGCCTGCTCGAGGGCCTGGATGCGGGGGCTGTTGCGGTCGGGGTAGACCCACCCGACCGGCGTGACGACGTCCTTGCCCGAGCGGAGCAGCGCCGCGACCTCGTTGTCGTCGGCGACCAGCGGCGCGTACATCACGCAGTCCGCGTCGAGGGCCAGGATCTCCTCGACCGAGTCGGTGGCGAGCACGCCCACAGGCCCGGCTCCGATGAGCTCACCGACGTCACGGCCGCTCTTGTCGGCGCTGTAGACCCGGCAGCCGACCAGCTCCAGATCCGGGTGCCGCAGCACGCCCTCGATCGCCGCTCTGCCCACGCCACCGGTGGCCCACTGCACAACCCTGATCGTCATGCACGTCACGCTCCACGTTGTGACAGTGACTGTCAAGTTGCGATTCTCACCTCCCTCAGTAGTGTCTGCCAGATGATCCTCGACAGGTTCCGGCTCGACGGCCAGGTCGCCGTCGTCACAGGTGGCGGCCAGGGCATCGGGCGCGGCATCGCCATCGGCCTGGCCGAGGCCGGCGCGGACGTCGTCGTGGGAGCCCGCACCAAGGCCGACCTCGACGAGGTCGTGGCACGCATCGAGGAGACCGGGCGCCGCGGCCTCGCGGTCGTCGCCGACGTCATGGTGGACGACGACCGGCGCCGGCTCATCGATGCTGCGGTCGAGCGGTTCGGCCGTCTGGACGTCCTCGTCAACAACGCCGGCGGCACCGGGCCCCGCGCCGCGATGGCGACCTCGGAGCGGTACTTCGAGATGGCGATGAGGTTCAACGTCATCTCGCCGTTCCTGGTGAGCCAGCTCGCGGCTCAGGCGATGGTGGACACCGTTGGCAGCGGCTCCATCGTCAACATCTCCTCGCGCTCCTCGGACATGGTGCTCAGCTCGTTCGTCGCTTACGGAGCCGGCAAGGCCGCCCTCAACCAGATGACCCGCAACCTCGCGCACGAGCTCGCGCCGCTCGTGAGGGTCAACGCGATCATCGTCGGAGGCGTCGCGACGCAGGGACTCGAGGTCGTCCTCACCAACGAGGAGCTGCGCAGCCAGTTCGAGGCGAACACCCCGATGCGCCGCCCGGGCGAGCCCGAGGACATCGCGTGCGCGGCGCTCTACCTGGCCTCCCCCGCCTCCGCCTGGGTCACCGGAAAGCTGCTCCACGTCGACGGCGGCTGCGAGCAACCCGCCATCGACGTCCCCGCTCCTCCGCTGCTGCCCACCCGGTGAAGCCCAGGGTGGTCGTCGCCGGCCTCGGCGACAGCGGCCTGCTCACTGCGATCCACCTGTCCCGGCACGCCAGTGTCGTCGGCATCTCGGCGAAGCCGGAGATCGTGAGCGGCCAGGAGCTCGGCGTGCGGCTGGCCCGGCCGGAGGACTGGGCGCGGGACAACCGGGTCGACTTCGGCCGGTACCGGCGGCTCGACGGCGTCCGGCGGCTGCACGGCTCGCTGGTGGGTCTCGATCTCGACGCGCGCACGGTCACGGTCGAGCTGGCCGAGGGCGGTGCCCGTGCCGAGCCGTACGACGTGCTGGTCATCTCCACGGGTGTCGCCAACGGCTTCTGGCGCACGCCGGAGGTCCAGTCGCGCGCGCAGGTCGACGACGACATCCGTCGCCACCACGAGACCCTCGCCGGAGCGTCGTCGATCGCCGTCATCGGCGGCGGCGCAGCCGCGGTCAACACAGCAGCGAACGCGCGCGTCCGCTGGCCTGACAAGCAGGTCGACCTCTTCTTCCCTGGCGACAGGGCGATCCCGCAGCACCACCCGCGAGCATGGAGCCACGTACGACGCCGGCTGGTCGACCTCGGCGTGGCGCTGCACCCGGGGCACCGCGCCGTCGTCCCGGACGGGTTCGCGTGCGACGACATCACCCACGAGCCGGTCTCGTGGAGCACTGGCCAGTCTCCGACGCACGCAGAGGCGGTCGTCTGGGCGATCGGCCGCGTGCAACCCAATACTTCGTGGCTACCGATCTCGCTGCTCGACGCCGGGGGCTTCGTCGACGTCACCTCGACGCTGCAGACGAGGAGTCATCCGGAGGTCTTCGCCATCGGTGACGTCGCCGCGACCGACCCGCTCCGCTCCTCGGCCCGCAACCGCGCCGACCGGCTCCTCGCCCGCAACATCCGGGCGCACCTCGCCGGCCGGCCGCTCAAGGAGTTCCGACCCGCCCGCTCCCGCTGGGGCTCGGTGCTCGGCCTCCAGGACGACGGGCTGCTCTTCCTCGCTCCCGATGGCCGCGCCATCCAGATCCCGGCCTGGGCCCTGCACCGGGTGCTGCTGCCGTGGGTCGTGCGGCGCGGCTTCTACG
>NZ_JAEKKT010000070.1 GCF_019510245.1 Streptomyces sp.
CCGGCCGAACCGGCCGGACCGTCGTCGGCGGCGGTGCGTCGGCGGTCGAGCCACATCCGGGCGAGCATGCCGACGACGGCGAGCATCAGCGCCGTACCGACGACGTACTTGACGCGCTGCTGAAGGTCGTCGCCGTCGCCGAGCGCCCGGAGCAGGAACACCCCGCCGAAGGCGGCCGGAACGGCGGTCGGCAGCAGCCACCGCACGATGTCCCAGCGGACGGTCCCGGCCCGCTGGTGGACCAGCGCGCCGAACGGCTTCATGAACACGGACGCGGCCAGGTCGCTGCCGATGGCCGCGGTGGGATTCACCCCGAACACCATGACCATGATCGGCGTCATGAGCGCCCCGCCGCCTATGCCGGTGAGGCCCACGGCGAAGCCGACCAGGGCTCCCGCGACGACGATCGGAACGGTGGCATCCATGGTGGGGGACGTTAGCCACCTTCCCTATGGGAAACGTATGGAACCGCGTCCCGCCCCGCTGAAACCGGGCTGAAGCCGGGCTGAACCGCCGTGGCCGCACGCTCTGCGGCATGACGACGAACGGACACGAACACCAGGACGAACGCGAACTCGCGATCGCGGCCACCGGACTGCGCAAGGCCTACGGGGACAAGACCGTCCTCGACGGCATCGACATCCGGGTGCCGGCCGGCACGGTCTTCTCGCTCCTCGGGCCGAACGGCGCCGGCAAGACCACGGCGGTCAACATCCTCTCCACCCTGATCTCCGCCGACGCCGGCACCGCCCGGATCGCCGGGCACGACCTCACCGCCGAGGCCCAGCGGGTACGGGCCGCCATCGGGGTCACCGGCCAGTTCTCCGCCGTGGACGGACTGATCACCGGCGAGGAGAACATGCTCCTCATGGCCGACCTGCACCACCTCTCCAAGCGGGAGGGACGGCAGGTCACCGCCGACCTGCTGGAGCGGTTCGACCTCACCGAGGCCGCGAGGAAGCCCGCCTCCACCTACTCCGGCGGCATGAAGCGCCGCCTCGACATCGCCATGACCCTGGTCGGCCGCCCGCGGATCATCTTCCTCGACGAGCCGACCACCGGCCTCGACCCGCGCTCCCGCCACACCATGTGGCAGATCATCCGCGAACTGGTCTCCGGCGGCACCACCGTCTTCCTCACCACCCAGTACCTGGACGAGGCCGACCAGCTCGCCGACCGCATCGCGGTCCTCAACGGCGGGAAGCTCGTCGCCGAGGGCAGCGCCGAGGAGCTGAAGCGGCTGGTGCCGGGCGGTCACGTACGGCTGCGGTTCTCCGACCCCGCGGCCTACGAGCGGGCGGCGACCGAACTGCGCGAGACCACCCGGGACGACGAGGCCCTCGCCCTGCAGATCCCCAGCGGCGGCACCCAGCGCGAGCTGCGCGCCATCCTCGACTGGCTCGACGCCGCCGGCATCGAGGCCGACGAGCTCTCCGTGCACACCCCCGACCTGGACGACGTGTTCTTCGCCCTGACCGGCAACCCCGTGGCTTCGACCGACAAGGAGACCGTCCGATGAGCACCGCTTCCCACGCCCTGCGCGACAACCTCACCATGCTGCGGCGCAACCTCCTGCACGCCCGCCGCTACCCCTCCCTCACCCTGAACCTCCTGCTCACCCCGGTCATCCTGCTGCTCCTGTTCGTCTACGTCTTCGGCAACGTGATGAGCGCCGGCCTCACCGGCGGCCACGCGGACCGGTCCGAGTACGTCGCCTACCTCGTCCCCGGCATCCTCTTCCTGACCGCCGCCATGACCTCGCTCGGCACCGCCGTGTCGGTGGCCACCGACATGACCGAGGGCATCATGGCCCGGTTCCGCACCATGGCGATCTCCCGCGCCTCGGTGCTGATCGGACACGTGGTCGGCAGCGTGACCCAGACGATGGCGGCCCTGGTCCTCGTCCTCGGCATCGGGCTCGCGATCGGGTTCCGGCCCGACGCCTCGCCGGTGGAGTGGCTCGCCGCGGCCGGACTGATGGCCCTGGTCAGCCTCGCGCTGACCTGGCTCGCGGTCGGCATCGGCCTGATCAGCCCCAACGCCGAGGGCGCCAGCAACATCGGGACCCCGCTGGTGATGCTGCCCTTCCTGTCCAGCGCGTTCGTCCCGGTGGACGCCATGCCGGGCTGGTTCCGCTGGTTCGCCGAGTACCAGCCGTTCTCGCCCTTCATCGAGACCCTGCGCGGTCTGCTGCTGGGCAGCGGAATCGGCACGAAGAACGCGCTGCTGGCCCTCGGCTGGGGCCTCGGGCTGACCGTGCTCGGCTACCTGTGGGCCAAGGCCCGGTTCAGCCGCGAGCCCCGGCAGTGACCTCGTGCAGCGCCCGCCGGGCCGCCGCCCGCAACTGATCCCGCCCCAGGGCCGCGTACTCCGACCTCGCGTCGGCGTACGCGGCCCCGTCCGCGTTCTCGGCCGCCTGCCGGGACCGGGCCGAGGAGAGGGTGGGCAGGTCCCGCATCACCGGCAGCACCTCCGCCAGCGCCAGCAGCCGTACCGCCGCCCTGTCGCCCCGGGCCAGCCCGGCATGGCCGAGGGCGAGCAGCACCGAGCCGTAGACCGGCAGTTCCAGCAGGTCCCGGGCGCCGGCAGCGTCGTCGGACCGCATCCCGAGCAGCCGCTCCCGCAGATGCCCGGCCAGCTCGGCCACCGGCTCCAGCCGGCCGTGCTGCGCGTGCGCGGCGAGCGCGGCCGCCTGCACCTGGAGCGACCACGAGTCCAGGAAGGGATCGTCCGGGGCCAGCGCACCGGCCTCCCGGATCCCGGCCGCCGCCTGCCGCCACAGGCCGAGGCCGATCTCGGTCAGCCCCCGGGCCAGCGCGATCTCCGCCCGGGCCTGCAGCAGTTCGGGGCTGAAGGCCTGGGCGGCCTCCTGCTGCCGGTCCGGTGCGGCACGGCCCAGCCAGTACTCCGCCTCCTCGACGTCCTCGCGCTGCAGACAGGCGGAGACCAGCCCGTAGTGGACGCCGATCGCGTCCGACCAGGTGCCGGCCCCAGTGAGCGCTTCGGCGGCCCGGAGATGGTCGTAGGCCTCCGCGCCGCGCTCCGTCTTGAGGCACAGCTCGCCGAGCCGGCCGTGGCTGAGCAGCGTCATGACCGGATTGCCGAGCGGCCCGACCGCCGCGAGCATCCGGCGCGCGCAGCGGAGCGCGCGTTCCGTCTCGTACGCGGACTCCCACAGGTAGCTGGCGACACCCGCCGCGAGGCCCGCCAGCAGGGGCTCGCCGGCGTCGCACAGCTCCTCCAGCCGCGCGTACTCAGGCGGGCGCATGTCCGGGACCGCGCACAGCACGGCGGCCAGGGCCCGCGGCACGGTGTCGGCCGGGGCCGGCGGCAGGCGGCGCAGCGTGACGAGCTGGCGTACGGCGTGCGGGCCGTAGCCCATGAAGAGACCGGCCGCGCACACCGCCGCCGCGCTCCGGGCCGTCTCCACGTCCTCGGGGCGCTCCGGTCCCGGGCGGAAGTGGGACAGCGGCCCACCGGTCTCGGCGGCGAGGGTGACGAACCGGGTGTAGCTGTTGCCGACCGACCACAGGGAGGCCAGGACGGCGGTGACGGCGGCGGTGGCGGGGCCGTCGGCGCGGGCCAGGGCGTGCCGCAGGGCGAGGACCAGGTTGTCCTGCTCGGCCCGGACCCGGTCGAAGGAGGCCGGCGCCTCGGTGCCGTACATCCCGGCGTGGTGAGCCCGGCCGAAGTCCCGGGCCCAGGCGAGGAACCGGCCCGTCACGGCCTCGTCCTCACCCGCCTCCGCCCGCCGGGCGGCGCCGAACTCCCGTAGCGTCTCCAGCATGTGGAACCGCACCCCGGCGGCGCTCTCGCCCACCTTCACCAGAGACTGACCGGCCAGCTGCTCCAGCAGGTCCATCGCGTCCCCGTCCGTGTCCCCGTCCGTGTCCCCGCCGGCGCCGAGTACGTACTCCGCCGCGGCCACGTCGAAGCCCCCGGGGAACACCGACAGCGCGCGCAGGGCCGCCCGTCCCGTCGGCTCCAGCAGGTTCCAGCTCCACTCGACCACGGCCCGCAGCGTGCGGTGCCGTTCGGGGGCGTCCCGGGCGCCGCCGCGCAGCAGCGCGAAACGGTCCCGCAGCCGGTGCGCGATGTCGGCCACGGACAGCACCCGCACCCGGGCCGCGGCCAGCTCCACCGCCAGCGGCAGCCCGTCCAGGTGCCGGCAGATCTCGGCGACCCGGTCGGCGGGCAGCTCCACCCCGGGCCGGGCGGCCCGCGCCCGCTGCCCGAACAGCTCGACGGAGGTCGCCAGGGACAGCTCCGGCAGGGCGTACACGGACTCCGAGGTCAGCCCGAGCGGGGCCCGGCTGGTGGCCAGGACGCGCAGCTCCTTCGACCGTGACACCAGCGCCTGCACGAGGGCGGAGGCGCCGGCGACCACGTGCTCGCAGTTGTCGAGGACCAGCAGCGCGGGGCCGGGACCCAGCGCGGCGACGATCCCGCTCACCGTGTCCTTGCCGCCGCCCGGGAGCTGGCGGCCCTCGCTGCCGCCGACGGCCGAGGCGACCTCGTCCGCCACGTCGTGGTCGGTGACACCGGCCAGGGTGACGAAGTGGACGACGGGCTGCTCGGCCGCCCGGCTGACCGCGTGCGAGAGCCGGGTCTTGCCGAGCCCGCCGGGGCCGACCACGGTGACCACCCGGGCGCCGCGCAGCAGCCCGGCCACCGCCGCGATGTCCGCGTCCCGGCCCAGCAGCGGGTTCGGCTCGTGCGGCACCCCGTGCCGGACCGGCGCCGCGTCCGCGCTCAGCAACTCCTGGTGCACGGCCCGGAGCCGGGCCCCCGGATCACTGCCCAGCTCGTCCCGGAGCCGGCGCCGGTAGCCGTCGTAACGGGCCAGCGCCGCGGCCCGACCCGCGCCGGCGGCCTCGCAGCGCAGCAGCTCCGCCAGCACCTCCTCGTCCCGGGGCAGCTCCCGGTTCAGCTCGGTCAGCGGTGCGGTGGCCTCCGCCCGCCGGCCCAGCCGGGCGAGCGCGAGGGCGTGCGAGCGCACCAGCGCCCGGTAGGCCCGCAGCCGTTCGGCCCGCAGCGCGGCCACCGGGTCGTGCAGTTCCTCGCCCGGCCCGGCGCCCACGCTCCCGTCCCACAGCGCCAGCCCCGCCTCGGCCCGCGCCAGGGCGCCCGCGTGGTCCCCGGCCCGCGCCCGTTCGGCGGCGGCCGCCTCGTGCACGAGCAGCGCGGAACTGTCGACCTGCGTCTCGTCCAGCCCCAGCCGGTACCCCGTCGGCGTGCTCACGACCAGCTCGGCACCCAGCTGCGACCTGAGCCGGGACACCAGGATCTGCACCGCCTTGCCCGGCCGCTCCGGCAACTCGTCCGGCCACAGCCCCTCCACCAGCCGCCCGGTGCTGCAACCGGTACGCAGGTCCGCGGCGAGCAGCGCCAGCAGCCCGCGCAGCCGCGGCGCGGTGATCTCCCGCCCCCGACACGCGACTCGGGGCAGCAGGGTGAGCTCGGGGGTGTCTGTGGTCACCCGTGCAGACTAAGGGGGTCCGGCAGCGCCCCAAAGGGGCGCGGGGAACTGCGCGACCAGCCACCATGGCGCCGCAGTCGACATACTGCGCATCGCGGCCTGCTTTTCACTGCCGTGTGGCTGCCCGCCCGAAGGTCCGCTCGAAGGCGGCGGAGGCGACTTCCTCGCGCCACTGCAGCGCAGCCTTCCCGCTCGCGCCGAGCAGCGCCCGGCACTCCGCCCCCGGCGCCCGACCGCTGCCGGGAAGCTGCCCGGCGCAGGCGGCGGCCGGCCGGTAGCCGTCGCGGGCGGGGTTGCCCCGCCACAGGCTCACGCCGGGGAGGAAGGCGTACTCCAGCGAGGCCCGGGCCAGGTCCTTGAGCTCCGGGTACGTCAGGCCGTAGGCCCCGGCGGCGTACTGGTACTCGTGGCTGATGTCGGTGCGCGAGACGCCGGGGTCGTCGGTGGCCAGGACGACCGGCACCCCGTAGGACCGGTAGGTGTCGAAGAGGTGCGCGGCCCCGCGCACCCCGAGGATCTGGGCGTTGCTGGTGAAGGGCACCTCGACGGCGATCCGCCGGGCGGCCATCGTGCGGGCCGTCCGCTGCCAGTCGTCCTCGTGCCGGAGGTCGACGCCGTGGCCGACGCGCTCGGCGCCGGCGATGTCCACGGCCTCCCGGAGATGGAACCGGAGGTCCTCGGGGTCGACCAGGCCGGGCCGCAACTCGCCCGCGTGCAGGGTGACATGGGCCCTCGGGTAGACCGAGTGCAGGAACCTCACCATGCGCATCTGCACGGTGTAGTCGGCCAGCGCGACGGGCCCGTCCTCGGGCTGGACGAGGTTGACGGCGAGGAAGCGGGGGTCCGCCTCGGCGAGCCGCATGCCGAGGGCGAGCTCGGTGAAGACGCGCTCGCGGGACTCGCCCCGGAAGGCCTGGTAGACGTAGCGCACGGTGAGCCGGCAGCCGGGGCGGGGCCGGTCGGTGCCGCAGCGGGCGGCGGCCCGGAACCCGGCGTCGGCCTCGTCCGTCGCCCGGCGCGCCTCGGCGACCACCTCGTCGAGCCGGCCGCCCGCCACGAGCCGCGCGTACATCTCGGGGAGGTCGGGGTCCCAGCCGACCTCGTCGGCCAGCTGCTCGGCGCGGTCGGAGGCCGGGTTGACCATGGTCTCCAGGTAGAACTGGTGCTGCGCCGCCACCGAGTCGGCGACCTCGGCGAGCACCTTGCCCGGGTGGAGCGCGGGCACCAGCCCGAACTTGTCGAACGTGGCGAAGAAGTGGTCGTGGCCGCTGCGGTCCGGCGGGAACCCGTACATGGACCAGGCCCGCAGGATCGCCTCGCGGAAGTCACGGTCGCCGCGGGCGTCGGCGGCCGGCCGGGTGCCGGGGCCGCAGGGCGGTACGACGGCGGTCAGCGTCGCCGTGTCGACGCACAGCCCGTCCCCGGCGGCGAGCGCGATCAGGTACTCCGTCCTGAGCGCGCCGAAGAGGTGGTTGTGCAGGTCGCCGCCCTTGGGCAGCTTCAGGAAGAACCTGCGCAGGGCCCGGGGGTCCGCGGCCTGCGCCCGCAGCGATGCCAGGTACGCGTCCGTGCGGGCCTCGGCCTCCGTCAGGGGGCGTGGGTAGGCGTGGGGTTGCCGGGGCGGCCGGGGGAGGGCGGCCGCGGGCGGTGCGGCCGACAGGCAGGTCAGCAGGGAGCAGCAGAGCAGGGTCAGGGCCGCGGCGAGGGCGCGGGCGTGGGTGCGAGCGGGGCCCGGGTGCGGGGCGGCGGCTGCGACGGCGGGCGCCGTGCGGCGTGGGTGGCCGGCGGTGCGAGCGCCGTCGTAGGTCGTCACGGACCGATGATCATCAAGTCGGGCCGGTCGCGGCCGGACAGCCACGCGGCACGCACCGCAGAGCCACCCGAGCGGGCGCAGACCGTGCGTCGGCCGCGGGGTTGGTCCGGCGTCGGCCGCGGGGTTGGTCGGGCGTGGGGTCGGGGGGTTGGTCGGGCGTGGGGCGGCGGGGTTGGTCGGGCGTGGGGTCGGGGGGTGGGTCGGGCGTGGGCCGGCGGGTCGGGCAGGCGCCGGCCGCCAGGTCGGTCAGGCGTCGGCCGGCGGACGGTCCGCCGTGACGACGTAGTAGTCCAGCAGGCCGTCGCGGTAGGCCGGCAGGAAGTTGCGCGGCCACTGCACGGGCAGGTCGATGCCGGCGAGGAAGCGGTCCAGGCCCGGCCAGACGTGGTCGCCGATCGACTCGGCCCGCACGCCGGTCAGGCCGGCGCTGCCGAGGGCGTCGACCAGCGACACCAGCGGGTGGGCCACGTCCAGGCCGGACGCGAAGCTCTCCAGCCGGACGGCCAGTTCCCCGCCCGCGTCCTCGGCGCCGGCCGGCAGGAAGAAGCTGGTGACGGCCAGCCGGCCGCCGGGCCGCAGCACCCGGGCGGCCTCGCGGGCGAACGCGGCCAGGTCGCGGAAGTGCTGGGCGGCCTCCACCGAGTACAGCCGGTCGAAGCGGCCGTCCTCGAACGGCATCCGCTCCGCCGCCCCGTGCGCGAAACCGAGCCGCTCCGGTGCCCGGGCGAGCAGCCCGGCGTTGGTCCGGCGGGCCCGCTCCAGTTGCTCGGGGTGGATGTCCAGGCCGGTCACGGCGGCGAAACCGAACTCCTCCAGCGCGAGCGCGGCGCCGACCCCCAGCCCGCAGCCGACCTCGACGGCACGGGCGTCGGCCCCGTCGAGGGCCCCGAACACGAGGCGGTAGAGGTCGCGCTGGCTGCGCACCCGGTCCTCGGCGGTCAGCGGACGGTCGAGCGGGATCCCGGCCCAGTGCCCGAAGTTGATGAACCCGCCCGCGAACGCCGGTGCGGAGCTGAGGTCCTGCGGCCCGTAGATGGCACGCACGGCGGGCGTGACGGCGAGGTCGCGGCTGCGGTCCACGTGATCTCCTTCTGCGCGGCGGACGTGCGGTCGATTGTGCGGTCGATGTGCGGTGAGCGTGCCCGGCCCGGACGTTCTCCCCCCTTCCCCGGCCGCTCAGTCCGTGTCGCCCGCCCGAGGGTGCTCGCCGTGCATGCCGTGCGTGCCGTGCCCGCTGTGCGTGTGCTCGTGGCCGTGCCCCTCCGGCTGCTCCCCGCCGTCCGGGGAACCTCCCATCATCCGCAGCATCGCCCGGCCGCCGGTGCGCAGGAACCGTACGACCAGTGCGGCGGCCAGCAGCAGGAAGACGATGTTGAGGTACGTGGTGTAGTTCCAGCTGATCCCCTCGTCGGGGATCTTCGCGTCGGCCTGGTCGGGGATCAGCCCGAGGCCCCCGAAGACGAGTTCCACCACGTAGCCGGCCACCACCATCGAGGCGTAGAAGGTGCCCAGCAGGAACGCGGCCGTCCGGGCGCCGTAGTACTTCCGGTAGATGTTGAGGATCGGCAGGATCAGCAGGTCGGCGTAGATGAAGGCGATGACGCCGCCGAAACTGATGCCGCCCTTCCAGAGCACCACGGCCAGCGGCACGTTGCCGATGGAGCAGACGAACGACACGATGGCCACCACCGGCCCGATCAGCGGCCCGGTCAGCTTGGCCGCGAGCGGATGGCCGGCCAGGAAGAAGCTCTGCCAGAAGTCGTCCGGCACCCAGGCGGCGATCGCCCCGGCGATCAGCAGCCCCACCACCAGGTCGCGCAGGATCGCCGCCCACTCCATGACGAAGATGTGCGAGACGGACGTGAACCCGTCCCGGGAGAACAGCCGGCGGGCGAAACCGCCCTCGCCGCCGACGGACATGTCCATCGCCGCGTGCCCCTCCATCGAGCCCGCCAGCCCGCGCTCGGCCTGCTCCCGCGCCTGTCGCAGCAGCCGCTCGCGCAGCAGCACGCGGAAGAGTACGGCGAGGACGACGATCATGACCGGGCCGCCGACGAACTCCGCGGCGGTGAACTGCCACCCCATCAGCAGGGCCAGGATCACGCCCAGTTCGATCACGAGGTTGGTGGAGGCGATCTCGAAGGCCATGGCCGCGGTGAAGTCGGCGCCCTTGCGGAACAGGGAGCGGGCGAGCGCGACGGCGGCGTAGGAACAGGACGAGGAGGCGGCGCCGACCCCCGCGGAGAGCGCGAGCGTACGGGGCCGGTCGTCCCCGAGCAGCCGTACGACCGTCTCCCGGCGCACCACCGCCTGCACGATCGCGGAGAGTGCGAAGCCGAGGATCAGTGCCCACGTGATCTCCCAGGTCATCGACCCGGCGATGGAGAGCGCGTGTCCGACCGCATGCATGGTGTCCGCCCTTCGCAGTCCGTCGCGACCATCTGTTTATATACCCCTGGAGGGTATGTAGGCCAGTGATGCCACGGCATCCGGACGGTCCCAGGAGCGGCAGTAGACTCCGCCTAGGTCCCAAGGGTCCTGGGGGGAGCCGCACGCTCCTGTCACGGTTGCGCCGCGGGCGGACGGCCACCCCGAGACTGCCGCTGCCCGGCCCGGCCCGGCCCGTGCCGGCACCGGCGGCACACCCTGTGCACGGAGCGCCTCCTGCTCTACACCCCGGAGTCGGCGCTGGACATCGCCGCCGCCGTGGCCGCCGGGTCGGACCCGGCGGCCCAGCGGTGGCTGGGCTGGGTGGAACGTGAGGTCATCGGCGCGGACGTCCGCAGCGCCGTGCTCCGGCTGCGCCCCGGTGACACCGACGCGCTACGGACGCCCGGGTCGGCCAGGCACCTGTCGGCCCGCCCGCACGAACCCGGCGCCGAGACACTGGACACGAACCGGCGAACACCGCGAGTGGCCGGGCGCTGGCGAAGGCCGGCTTCGTGGCGGCCGACGGACCGCCACGCCACACCCTGCCGAACGGCCGCGAGATCGACGCCCGCTGGCTCGAGCACACCACGACCGCCCCGCTCAGCCGCTGCCGGGACGCCGCCCCGCTACCTGCGTGAGCCGCATCCCGGGCAGAAGGCCGCCCCGTCCGGCACCACCGCGGAACAGGAGGAACACCGCTCCGACTGGGCCAGGTGGTAGCCGCAGCCCGAGCAGAAGGCGGCACCGTGGGTCTCGGTCCGGCACTGCGGGCAGACCAGCTGGCGGGGCGTGCTCGGGTCGTAGCCCTGCCCGGCCTGCTGCCCCGCCGCGTACGCCCGCTGCGAGGCCATGTCGTTGAGGCCGCGCTGCTGGGCCGCCATCGCCTCGGCGGCCGTGTCCGGCGCGCAGCGCAGGCACAGCCCCTGGGCCGCGTTCCAGCAGCGGCCGCACACGTAGTCGGTGCAGCGCGCGCAGCGGTTGAAGTGCCCCTGCGCGTTGTTGATCGCCCGCTGGAACGCCTCGTCGCGGGAGCGCCCGTAGCCGGCCCCCGCCAGGCCGTCGGCCGCCGACGTCAGGCCGGTGCCGGTGCGGCCGAGCAGCCCCCAGGCCACGTCGACGCCCTTGCGGAGCCACGTGGCGGCCCGCTCCCCGGCGTACGGCTCGAACGGCGAGCGCCAGGTGTCGTAACAGCGCGCGCAGGAGAACTCGAACTGGAACCCGGCCCCGGTCCCGTTCCGCTCGCACAGATCCCGGTAGTTGTTGCTGAAGTAGATCTCGGCGCTCATGTGGTCCCCCCACAGGTCAGGCCATCGGCACACATGCCGTACGACGCAGGGGAATCGGTACTGGTTCTGGCCAAAGCGGCCGAGTTCAGGCCACGGCCCGGGACGGTTGCCTCAGGCCGTGGATCTCTCGGGCGCTCCCGGCCCTCACATCGTCGCCGTACCGCCGCCGGTGAGCCCCGGGGCCAGCTCCGGGAACCAGAAGACGGCGACGGCCAGGCCGATCGAGGTGATGCCCACCGCACGGGCCACCAGGTGGCCTGCCGGGGCCAGTTTCTCGGCGGTGATCACGGCGGTCAGGGCCACCATGGCCCACAGGTTCATCACCCCGAACGCCGTCAGCAGCACCATCAGCGACCAGCAGCAGCCCAGGCAGAAGGCCCCGTGGTGGGCCCCGGCACGCAGATCACGGGAGGGCCCCGGATATGAGGCGTAGTGCAGCATCTGCCCGACCGGCGAGCGGCACTTGGCCAGGCAGAGGTCCTTGAGGGGCGTGAGCTGGTAGACGCCGCCGACGACGAAGACGGCCGCGGCCACCGTGGTCCCCGCCGCGGCGGGGAGGCCCCCCGCCCGGCCCAGGCCGGCGGCCAGCGCGTACGCCGGCAGCCCGGCCGCGGCCCAGACGAGCAGGTAGGCGACCGTGAAGACGATCATGCGCGGCGTCCGGTGCGCGGCGATGGTTCGGGCGTACAGCGCGGCGACGGGCGCCGTGCCGGGCAGCATCATCGCGGCCATCATCAGGGTCCACACCGCGAGGAAGGCGGCGAGGCCCAGGCCCATCGTGCCCGGCATCGCCCGGGCGTCGCCCCAGCGCGTCACCACCCAGACCCACGCGGCGGCCGCCGCGACCAGGAGCAGTCCGGCGGGGGCCGTCCCGCGGCGGACTGCGACCGGCCGACCGGTCACGCGGACCACGCGAAGGGGGCCGAGTGGCCGTTGCCACCGGAGAAGTCCCAGGACCGGCCGTACACGCCGCCGCCCCTCGCCCGGGTGGACCGGGCGATGGCGAGCGTGCTGTTCGCCGGGTGGAACATGCCGGTCAGGTGCATGACCGGGCCGTCCGCGCCGAACTGCGGGGCGACCTGGTCCTCGATCTCGATGTCGATGACGTCGCCCACCCGCGCGGCGTGGCGGCGCCCGTCGTCGTGGTAGTCGATGGGGACGCGCTCCACGCCGAGCACCTTGCCGATGAGCGGCGCGAGAGCCGCCATCGGCCCGCCGGCCTCACCGCCGAAGACCCTGCCCAGGGCGTCCGCCTGGCTGTCGTCGGCCGAGGCGTCGAGGTACAGCGCGACCTGCCAGCCGCCGTCGGCCATCACCCGGGGAGCGTCGATGAAGACGGCGACGCAGCGGTCGGAGACGTCCACGCCGTCCACGCTCCCGCTGTCCACGTGGAACGCGAAGGTCACCCGGCACCGCTCGTGGTCGGCCGGCGCGGTCAGACCCGAGGTCGTACAGGGACAGACCACCTCGCAGTTGCAACTCTCCAGATAGGTGCCGCTCAGATTCCAGGGCATCGCTCTACCTCCCCTTCGGCGAAGGGAATGCCGCTGGAGGGCCCGTTCCATCCGGTACCGCTCTCGTCTTCAGGCTATTCCCGACGCCCCCCGTCGCGCAGATCCGCCGCCGGGTGTCAGCGGGTCGCCGTGGTGTGGAGGTGGTTGAGGGCGGAGACCACGGTGGTGTTGCGGTGCCAGACCAGCCAGCGGCCGACCTGCCTGCCGAGCTGGTCGAGCGCTGCCGACTGGGCGGCGGTGAGGTGGAGGAGGGGCCGGTCGTGGTGGGAGGAGACCATGCCGATGACGGCGCCTCTGGGGCTGAGCAGCGGCACGCTGTGGCAGGCGTGGCTGCCCGTCTGCAGGATCGTCCGCCGGGAGACCTCGTCGAAGGTGTCGGAGGCGGCGACGTCCTTGACGGTGACCTGCCGGGTCTGCTCCGCGGCCTGCGCGCAGGACGTGGTGGAGGTGTCGATGAAGGTGAAGTAGTCGGTGAAGCGGCCGTTCAGCCCGGTGTGGTGTTCCATGCGGAGCATGCCGTTCTGCACCAGCTGCACGTTGCCCATCTCGGCACCGGTGATGCGCAGGGTGCGGTGCAGGGCGGCCTTGAGGACGGCACCCTCGTCGGCCGGCCGTCGCTCGTCGCCGCGCAGCGCGGGCAGTGCGGGCAGCGGCGGAGCGGCCGGGCGCGGCCGGCTCGGCACCCAGCTGGAGGCGCCCGGCTCGGGGGCGGGCAGGTGGACGGCCGTGTCGGCGAGGGTGTGCAGTTTGACGTTGAACCGCTGGGAGGCGCGGCGCAGCAGGTCGAACGCCTCCTGATCCGAGGAGAGCCGGTACGAGGCGACGAGGAGCCGTTCGGCCCGGGCGACACCGGCCCGTGCCAGTTTCCTGTTCCGCGCGTCGATCGCCTGCTGCTCGGGGTCCTCGGGCCCACGTTCTCCCGGCCGGAGCGCAGGCGTACCGGAATTCTCGGTCATGGAAGCACCTCACCTCCTGATCTGACTCACCCGTGCACTGGCGGCCACGGTTGTGCCCCTCACGTCTTCCCGCATCCTCAGCGGGCATGTTCGCCTGTGGCGTGCGCCACCTGGAGCCGGAGAATTTCCTCGGCACGGTGTCGATCGGTGGGCCGCCCGTTCGACGCCTGGACAGAGGCGCGACGCACCGGGGGCCCACCGGACACTCAGCGCCTCTGTGCTCGACCAATGCTGGTCCACTGGCCGACCAGCGCGTTCGGAACGCCGACCGCGCACCCGGCCGCCGGACGACCCGAGGAGGAACCATGCAGATCCGCGCCCGTATGAGCATGAGTGCCGACGGCTACGTGACCACACCGAGCGGCTGGCCCGCCCTGACCGCCGACCCCGCCTTCGTCTCGGGTGAGAGCCACGGGATCCGGGAGTTCCTCGAAGGCTGCGAGGCGGCGCTGATGGGCCGCACCACCTTCGAGCCCGCGCTGACCAACAACCGCTGGCCGTGGCCGGACCTCGACGTGTTCGTGCTCGGCTCCCACCGTCCCGACGGCACCCCCGATCACGTCACCACCGACAGCGACCCGGCGCGGCTCCTGGAGAAACTCCGCTCGGCCAACCGGGGCGGCGACGTCCACCTCGTCGGAGGCCCGCAGACGATCGGGACGTTCCACGCCCTCGGCGCCCTCGACACCCTCGAACTGGTCGTACTCCCGCTCCTGTTCGGCGGCGGGACCCGACTGACCCCCATGCTCGGCCCCGACACCGGCCTCACCTTCCAGCGCGAACGAGCCCTGCCGGGCGGCTCGGTGGAGATCGTCTACTCCTGCCGGGGCAGCCGCACCGAACTCCCGGACAGGCCTGCCAGCCAACGGCCGTGAACCCCCCCGTACCCGGGACCGCTGCAGGCGCGGCGGCACGCACCGGCGGAGGGCACCCCGCCGGCCACGAGAGGAACGCGACATGACGGACACCATCGGGCTGCTGCACCCCGGCAGCATGGGAGCCGCCTTCGGGGCCCAGCTGCGAGCCCGCGGCCACACCGTGCTGTGGTGCCCTGAGGGACGCGGCCCTGGAACGCGCCGCCGAGCCGAGCAGGCGGGCCTCGAACCCGAGGCGTTCCCCGAACTTGTCTCCCGCTCCGACGTACTGCTCTCCCTGTGCCCTCCTGCCGCAGCGGAGGAGACCGCCGCCCGGACAGCCGAGGTCGGTTCGGCCCGCGTGGGCACGATCTACGTCGAAGGCAATGCCGTCGCGCCGTCACGCATGCGGCGTATCGCCGACCGCCTGGGCCCGATACCGGTCGTCGATGGTGCCGTGGTCGGATCGCCTCCGTTGGGCGGCACGTACCCGACGCTCTATCTGTCGGGCCCCGGCAAGCTGGTCGACCGGATCGCCGAGCTCTTCGCCGGTACCGATGTGCGGCCCCACGACCTGGGCGACAGCATCGGAAAAGCCTCCGCACTCAAGCTCGCCTACTCCAGCTACCAGAAGGTCTCCCGCGTGCTGGCCGCCGTGGCGTACGGGGCAGCCGAGACCTACGGCGTCTCGGACGAGTTGCTGGCAATCGCGGCCAGGCGCAGCCGCAGCTACCTCCTCGAGACCGACTACATCCCCAAGACCGCTGCCAGAGCCTGGCGTTGGGGACCGGAACTCGAGGACGCGGCGGTTTTGCTCGCCGACGCCGGGCTTCCGGACACGCTTGTGCAAGCCGCTGCCGCGACGCTCGCCAGGTGGAGCGAGAATCGAGAGGAGCGAACGGACATCGCCGAGGCGCTGGAAGCCCTGCGGACACGAGGGAACCAGGACAGGCCGAGCTGAGACGGCCGTGTCCGCTGTGCCGGTGACGTCGTGGCCGTCAGGGACGAGGTGACGAGACGCGGACCATCTCGTCGATCATCTCTGCGGCTTCGCGGGGCGCGGTCACATCCGTATCCACGCGCAGCTCCCACTGAGCGCGTGGACGACTCGCGAGATCGGCCTGAGTGGCGGCCCAAACGGCCAGCCGAGCCGCCGTGTCGGTGTCGCCCCGCTCCGATGAGCGTCGCGCGGCGGTCTCCCTGGAGCACCACAGCAGAACGCGCAGCCAGGCCGGGCAGAGGGCGGCTACGTGCTCCATCCCCACCATCTGACCGAGGTGTACGACGGGGATCCTGCCGCCTTCCATCGCCTGCTGGAGGCCGGGGCGGTCGACGACGTAGATGTTGCCGTACCGGTCGTTGCGGTAGATGACGTCGCCTCGTGCCTCCAAGGCGAGCAGCTGCTCCGGGGTGCCCATTCGGTAGCCCCGGGTCTTCCCGCTTCCGACCTTGAACCGGTTGAACGGCACACACCGCTCGTCGAGCTCGGTGAGTGCCGCTGTGATCGTGTCCTTGCCTGCCGTCGGCGGCCCGTACAGAAGAATGCCCTGCCGCACTTGAACACCGTCCCGAAGACGTGGCGCACCTGAGCCGTGAGTGAGATCGCGACGCCGAGCCGGTTGCCGACGACCGAGCGGCACGGGGGCCGGTGTCGGCACCGGGCCCCCGGGCGGGGTGCCGTCAGCCCTTGCCGAGCATCTTGTTCATCTCGGAGATCTCGGCGTTCTGCGTGGCGATGATGCCGTCGGCCATGCTCGTGGCAGGGCCGTACT
>NZ_JAEKKT010000071.1 GCF_019510245.1 Streptomyces sp.
CGAGCGGAGAGGAACTGGTCCGCTTCGACCTCACGAACGCCGAGGCGCAGACGGGCGTGATGATGGCCAAGCTGATCAAGCAGTTCTCCGGCGAGTGGGAGATGACGGCGATCGGCGACTTCGTGAAGTCCCGCACGGTCAGGGGGATGGTGAAGCCGGCGGCACAGGCGCTCTAGGGGAGCCGGGGGCTGTTGGGCTGCGGGCCGGTGGGGGGGCTGGTCGCGCAGCTCCCCGCGCTGTACCAGCCTCTTTCTGGGGGCGCAGGACTGTGACATCAGCGGCTCCGCCGCGGGACGCGACCAGCCACGACGCACCCGCACCCGCACCCGCACCCGCAAGATCACAAGCGAGGCACATCCATAGGCGCTGGGCGCCCTACGCCCGCAGCCCCTCCGTGAGCAGTGAGAGGTACCGCCGGATGGACTCGCCCCCGCCGTCCGCCAACTCCGCCGCACCGGCGACACCGTGCGCCAGCCGAAGCAGCTCGATCGGCTCGACATCCGGCCGCAGCGTCCCCTCCGCCCGCGCCGCCGCCACCAGCCGCGCGGCCGCCCCCCGCACATGTGTCCCGCACACCGTGAGCACCGCATCGCTCCCATCCACCATCGCGGACCCGAGCAGCGTCTTCAGCCCCCGCACCTGAATCGTCCCGACGCACAGCTCGTACAGCCACTCCGCCAGTGCCTCCCCCGGCGGCAACTCCTTCGCCAGCTCGTCGGCCCGCCGCGCGAACCCCTCGACGCGGTCGAGGTACGCCGCCTCCAGCAGAGCCTGCCGCGTCGGGAAGTGCCGGTACAGCGTCCCGGACCCCACACCGGCCCGCTTGGCGATGTCGTCCAGCGACGCGCCCTCCCCATGCTCGGCGAACGCCTCCGCGGCCACCTTCAGCAGCCGCTCGTAGTTGCGCCGGGCGTCCGCGCGCATGGGCCTGACCTGCGTCATCCGGTACTCCTTCCCCTCAGGGCAGTTGGCCGGAGGCGTGCAGCGCGTCGAACACCAGCTGATCCACCGCCGAGACCCGCGCACGATCGCCGTAGCCGAACCAGTCCGACTCCTCGATCTCGCTCGAGGCAACCAGCGGACCGGTGTACTCGGCGGTGTAGCAGATCATCCGGAACTCGGTACCTCCGTCGCCTTCCCTCCGCGTCTCGAAGGTACCGACGTGCACCATCGTGGCCGTATCGACCCGGGACCGGAGCTCTTCGACGATCTCCCGCGACAGGGTCTCCGCATCGGACTCGCCCGGCTCCCGTTTCCCGCCCGGGAAGTAGAAGACATCCAGACCGCGGCAGCGTGTCACCAGCACCCGCCCGTCACGCACCAGAACCCAGGCCACCTTCTCCGGAACGCTCTCGCTCTTCCCCATCCCGGGACCCTACCCACCCACGTTCACATCTTCGTCGCCCCCGCCGCCAGATCCCGCAGAAAGTGCCGTGCGCCGATCAGGAAGACGACGATCAGCGGCAGGACGCTCATCAGCGCGCCGGCCATCACCACCGCGTAGTCGGTGTTGTAGGCGATGTTGAGGTTGGCGAGGGCGACCTGGAGGGTCACCTTGTCGGGGTTGACCATCACCACCAGGGGCCAGATGTAGTCGTTCCAGAGGCTGATGAAGGTGAAGATGCCGAGGAAGGCGAGCGCGGGCCGGAACAGCGGCAGCGCGACCTGCGCGTAGAGCCGGAAGAAGCCGGCGCCGTCGATCCGGCCGGCGTCGAGGAGTTCGTCCGGCAGCGAGTTCTGGGCGTACTGACGCATCCAGAAGATGCCGAACGCATTGGCCGCCCCCGGGATGATCAGCGCTTTCAGCGTGCCCGCCCAGCCGAACTCGGCCATGGTGACGAACTGCGGCACCAGCGCCAGCTGCGACGGGATCATGTACGTCGCCATCAGGACGCCGAAGAGAATCCTCTTGCCCGGGAACACGTACTTGGCGAAGGCGAAAGCCGCCAAGGAGTCGAAGAACAGCACCAGCAGCGTGCCGACCGTGGCCACCACGACCGTGTTGAAGAGGGAGGTGAAGAAATCGATGCGGTCGATCACCTCCCGCATGTTGTGCAGGAGTTGGGTGCCGGGCACCAGCCGGGGCGGGTAGGCCAGGATGTCCTGGGTGGTGACGGAGGCCATCACCACCAGCCAGTAGAAGGGGAAGAGGGAGACCACCACCCCCAAGAGCAGGGCAGCCCGTACCAGGACCCGGGTCCGCCTGCTGCCGGCGCCGATCGCGAGGCCCGCGTTGGAGCTCGTGTGTTCAGCGGCCATTGCGGCCTCCCTTGCGCAGCAGCGGGATGCCGCGGCGGTCGTCGCGGTCGCCCCCGGACACCAGCCGCCAGTTGATGACGGCGAAGACGGCGATCAGCGCGAAGAGGATCCAGCCCATCGCGGCGCCGTAGCCGAACTGGAGGTCGTTGAAGGACTTCTGCCACAGATAGAGCACGATCGTCATGCCTTCCTGGCCGGGGCCGCCCGCGGTGCCCGGGTCGTCCGAGTAGAACAGCACCTGTGACTCGGTGAAGATCTGGAGGCCGCCGATGGTGGAGGTGATGATGGCGAACAGGATCACCGGCCTGAGCTGCGGCACGACGACCCGGAACAGCACTTGGCGGCTGCTCGCCCCGTCGACCCGGGCGGCCTCGAAGAGCTCGTTCGGGATGGCCTGGAGACCGGCCAGGAAGATCAGGGCGTTGTAGCCGACCCACCGCCAGATGACCATGAGGGAGATCGCCGACTTGATCCCGAGGGAGGAGGTCAGCCAGCCGATGCCGTCCACCCCGACCGCCTTGAGCAGCGAGTTGGCGAGCCCGGCCTGCGCGAAGACCGACCCGAACACGATGGTCATGGCGACCATGGAGGTGACGTTCGGAATGAAGTACGCCACCCGCCAGGCGGCCGAGTACCGCACCTGCGAGTGCAGCAGGAACGCCAGCACCAGCGCCAGGAACAGCATCGGCACCGTGGACATGAACCAGATCTCGAAGGTGTTGACGATCGAGTGCCAGAACACCGAGTCGTGCAGCAGCCAGTAGTACTGCCTGAGCCCGACGAACTTCATGCTCCCGATGCCGTCCCAGTCGTGGAAGGACAGGTACAACGAGAAGAACACCGGGAAGGCGCCGAAGAGGGCGAAGAGGATGTAGTACGGCGAGATGGCGACGTACGGCGGCAGATGACGCCGCCACCTGCCCCGCGGTGCCTCCGTACGGACCGGCTCCTCGGTGCTGTCGGACGCGGGTGCCTGTGCCAGGGTGGCCATGTCAGCTCACCCCCCGCTGGGCGAGTGCCCGTTCGGCGGCGTTCATGGCGTCACGCCAGGCCTTGTCGGGGTTCTTGCCGAGCGTCTCCACGTTCGTCAGCTCCTGGTAGACCGGGGTGTTCGCGGTGTTCTCGTAGGCGCTGAAGAAGATCACCGGGGCCTTCTTCGCCGCCGGTCCGAAGACGTCGACGGGGATCTGCCCGCCGAAGAACGGGTCCGGTTCGCGCATCGCCGGCTGGGAGTAGACGGCCGGGGTGGTGGGGAACAGCGACATCTCCTGATAGCTCTTCAGCTGGTTCGCGGGGCCGAGCATCCACTTCAGGAAGGCGAACGCCCCTTCCGGATCACGGCAGTAGCGGGTGATGCCGACATAGGACCCGCCGTAGTTCGCCGGGCCGTCCGGCATGGTGGTCAGCCGCCACTGACCCGAGGTCCTGGGCGCGGTGTCCTTGAGGCCGCCGATGTACCAGACCGCGTTGTTGATCGTGCCGATACGGCCGCCGCTGAGAGCCGAGTTGAAGTCGGGCGTGCCGTCCAGGGTCCGGGCGCTCAGCCCCTGCCGGTAGGTCTCGACGGCCAGGTCCCAGGCGCGCTTCACATGTTCCTGGTCGCCGATGAAGCGGTTGTCGGCGTCGACGAACTGCTTGGGGCTCTGGTAGAGCGCCATCCGGAACACATAGGCGATCTGCGAGACCAGATACGGGTGGCTCGGCGCCTTCGCCTTGAGGGTCTTGCCGACCTGGAGGTACTTCTCCCAGGTCGAGGTGGCCTCGGCGACCTCCTCCGGTTCGGTGGGCAGACCGGCCTGCTCGAACAGGTCACGTCGGTAGTAGAGCGCGGTGGGACCGGCGTCCAGCGGGAAGCCGATCATCCGGCCGGCCGGGCTGATGCAGCTCTTCCACTTCCAGGCGAGGTAGTCGTCCTCGACGGCGTCCGCGCCCAGGTCCTTCAGGTCCACGAACTCGTTCTCGTCCGGGAAGTAGTCCCCGATCGGGGAGTTGAGACAGGCCAGGTCCGGGACATAGGCGCGGGCCGCCATGACGGTCCGCAGCTTGCCCCGGCGCCTGCGGGACATCGTTCGGTGTGGCATGGGCGCGCACTCGCTTTCCGGGACAAGTTAGGACAACGATGTCAAGCTCCCGTGAACGTTCACGTGAACGTTGCCGACGAGTATTGGGGTGGCTGAAAACAGGAGTCAAGACGTGTGCGGGCGCGATGTGTTGAGTGCTTGTAATTTGCTGCCGACAGTGCCGCCCTCAGGAGGGGTGCGTCTCGTCGACCACGTATCCGCGCCGCTTGTCCACCACGTTGCGCAGCGGTCGGCCCTCGAGGTGCCGGTTGAGGTTGTCGAGGAACACCTCGACGAGCGCCTCCCGCTCGCTGGTGGTCTCGCCCGCCGTGTGCGGGGAGATCATCACGCCGGGCATGTCCCACAGGGGTGATGCGGCAGGCAGCGGTTCCTGGGCGAACACGTCCAGGGCTGCGCCGCCGAGCCGTCCGGCGGCGAGGTGGTCGACGAGCGCCTCCTCGTCGACGAGTCCGCCCCGGCCCACGTTGATCAGCCGTGCCCCCGGCTTCATGGCGGCGAGCACGGGGGCGTCGACCATGCCTCGGGTGCCCTGGGTGAGGGGTGCGGCCAGGACGACGTAGTCCGCTTCCGTCAGGGCGGAGCGCAAGGTCGACGCACCGTGGACCGTGCCGAAGTCGGGGTCGTCCGTGCGGGCCTTGCGGCCCGCGCCGGACACCCGCATCCCGACGGCGCGCAGCAGCCGGGCGGTGGCCCGGCCGATCGGACCCGTCCCCCAGACCAGCACGGTGCGTCCGGTGATGCCGTCACTGGGGCGCGGGCGCCACTCGCGGCGCCGCTGGTGCTCCCAGGTGCCGGGGAAGTCCTTGGCGAGGGCGAGGATCAGGCCGAGGACGTACTCGGCGGTCGGCTGGTCGTAGACCCCGCGGGCGTTGGTCAGGACAACGCCCGGATCGTCCACCAGGGCGGGGAACAGGAAGGAGTCCACGCCCGCTGAGGCCGCGTGGACCCAGCGGGGTGCCTTGTCCGGGTTGTCGGGCCAGGCCTCGCGGATGGCCGGGGTGATGGTGACCCAGGCCAGGAGGGCGTCGGCACCGGGGAGGAGGTAGGGCAGTTCCTCCTCGGTGGCGTAGACGGTGTCCGCGAGGCGTTCGATGAGTTCGGTGGCGGGGGGCCGGTTGCCGCGGTAGAGGACGACGAGTCGCTCGGGCATGTCAGGCTCCGACGGGGACGGCTATGTACTTGTACTCCAGGAACTCGTCGATGCCGACGCGTCCGCCTTCGCGGCCCAGGCCTGACTGCTTGACGCCGCCGAAGGGCGCGGCGGGGTTGGAGACCAGTCCGGTGTTGAGGCCGATCATGCCGCTTTCGAGGCGTTCGCTGACGCGCAGGGCGCGGTCCAGGTTCTGGGTGAACAGGTAGGCCGCCAGGCCGAATTCGGTGTCGTTGGCGGCGGTGACGGCCTCGTCCTCGGTCTCGAAGGTACGGATCGCGGCGACCGGACCGAAGATCTCGGTGTCGATGATCGCCGACTCAGGGGCGATGCCGGTGAGGACGGTGGGCGGGTAGAAGCAGCCCGGCCCCTCGGGGAGTTCGGCGCCGGTCAGGACGGTGGCGCCGCGCTTGACGGCGTCCCGCACCAGGTCGTGGGCCTTGCTGCGGCCGGCGTTGTCGATGAGGGGGCCGACGTCGGTGCCGGGTTCGGTGCCGTCGCCGACCTTCAGTGCGGCCATGCGGGCGGCGAGGCGGGAGGCGAACTCCTCGGCGACGGAGGTGTGGACGTAGATGCGGTTGGCGGCGCAGCAGGACTCGCCCATGTTGCGCATCTTGGCGACCATGGTGCCTTCGACGGCGACGTCGAGGTCGGCGTCGTCGAAGACGATGAGGGGGGCGTTGCCGCCCAGTTCCATCGAGGTGCGGATGACGGTGTCGGCGCACTGGGCCAGCAGGATCCGGCCGACCTGGGTGGAGCCGGTGAAGGAGAGTTTGCGGATCTTCCCGCCGCGCAGGAGGGGTTCGACGACGCCCGCGGCGTCGGTGGTGACGACGACGTTGAGGACGCCGTCGGGCAGACCGGCTTCCTTCAGGATCGCGGCGAGGGCGAGGCTGGTCAGGGGAGTCTGGGGGGCGGGTTTGAGGACGATGGTGCAGCCGGCGGCGAGGGCCGGGCCGATCTTGCGGGTGCCCATGGCCAGGGGGAAGTTCCAGGGGGTGATGAGCAGGCAGGGGCCGACGGGCTGGCGGGTGACCAGCAGGCGGTTCCTGCCGTCGGGGGCGGTGGTCAGCCCGCCGTCGATACGGACGGCCTCCTCGGAGAACCAGCGGAAGAACTCCGCGCCGTAGGCGACTTCGGCACGCGCCTCGGCCAGGGGCTTGCCCATCTCCAGGGTCATCAGCAGCGCGAGGTCCTCGGTGCGCGCGATGATGATGTCGTAGGCGCGGCGCAGGATCTCGCTGCGTACCCGGGGCGGAGTGGCGGCCCAGGCGGCCTGCGCGGCGACCGCCGCCTCGACGGCACGCCGGCCGTCCGCGGGAGAGGCGTCGGCGACCTGACACAGCTCCTCACCGGTGGCCGGGTTGTCGACGGACAGGGTCCGGCCGGACTCGGCGTCCTGCCAGCCACCGCCGATGAACAACTGCTTGGGAACATCACGGACGACAGTCATCGTAGGTATCTCCTTGGATGTGTGGTGAGGGGCTGCCGACCGGTCAGCGGATGCGGTCCAGCGTCTTGTAGTAGGCGCCCGCGAAGGGCAGGAACCAGGCGGTGCCGTTGTAGAGGGGGATGCGGGGCGGGGCCAGGTCGCGGACCGGGCTGGCCCCGGGATGGCCGTCCATCACCTCGGCCATGACCTGCCCCATGTGCGTGGCCATCTGCACGCCGTGGCCCGCGTATCCCATGGAGTAGTGGACGCCGTCCTCGGTCTGCCCGGCGTGCACGATGCGGTCCATCGCGAATCCGACGGAGCCGCCCCACACGTACTCGACCTTCGTGCGGGCGAGTTGGGGGAAGATCTCGCACATCTCACGGAACAGGACGGCCCCGCTCTTCTTGTCCGAGGTCGGGTCGGAGGGCGCGAAGCGGGCGCGGCCGCCGAACAGCAGCCGGTTGTCCGGGGTGAGCCGGAAGTAGTGGCAGACCTGGTTGGAGTCGACGATGAGGCGGGCCTTGGGGATGATGTCCCGGGCGAGGTCCTCGCCGAGCGGCTCGGTCACGATGATGAAGCTGCCCAGGCAGACCTGCCGGCGGCGCAGCCACGGGAAGTTCTTGTCGGTGTAGGCGTCGGTGGCCATCATGACCTGCCCGGCGCGGATCACACCGCGCTCGGTGCTGACCTCGAACCGGCCCGCGGCGGTTCGCCGCACGCCGATGGCCGCGTTGCGCTCGTGGATCTCGACACCGGTGCGCTCGCACGCCTCGGCCATGCCGCGCACGAATCGGCCGACGTGCAGTGCGGCGCTGAACGGGTCGAGCAGGCCGCCGTGGTAGGCGTCGGATCCGATCTCGGACCGCAGCTCGGACTTGCTGACCAGAGTGGTCTCGTGTCCGAAGTACTTGGCCAGGTCGCGCTGTTGGACCTTCTTGCTCTCGAAGTGCGCGGGGCGCGACGCGACGCCCAGGCGTCCGACGCGACGGAACTGGCAGTCGATGGACTCCTCGTTCACGAGCCGCTCGATGGTGTCCACGGCCTCGCCGTAGGAGTTGTAGATCTCGCGGGCCCGCTCGAGTCCGTACCGGCGGATGGCCTGGCCCACGCCGATGGTGAAGCCCAGGTTGGCCATGCCGCCATTGCGCGCGGAGGCCCCCGAGCCGATCTGGCCCTTCTCGACGAGGGTGACGCGGGCGCCCTTGCGGGCGGAGTGGAGGGCGGTGGACAGACCCGTCAGGCCGGCGCCGACGACCACCAGGTCGGCGTCCTCGGTCAGCGGCTTGCCGGACCGGTCGGGAAACACCCCAGCGGTTTCGATCCAGTAGGGAATCGTCTTCATTTCGGGTCCTCTGCGGGGAGTTTCGACGTGGCTCAGGTGAGCGGTTCGACGGGGAGGGCGTTCTGGCCGTCGCTGTGGCCGCCGAGTCTGCGGACGAGGACGACCAGGGCGAGGGCCAGGACGGCCAGGGCGATGAGGACGGCGCTGACGGCGGTGACGGTCGGGTCGACGTCGAACTGCAGGGCGTTGAAGACCAGGACCGGCAGAGTGCGGGTGTCGGGGGTCGACATGAACTGGGCGATGAAGAACTCGTCGAAGCTGGTGATGAACGAGAACACCGCGGCGGCGATCAACCCGGGGGTGGCCAGGGGGAAGGTGATGCGCCGGGCGATGGTCATCCGGTTGGCGCCCATGCTGGCGGCGGCGTCTTCGAGCCGTTCGTCGATGCCCCTCAGCGTGGAGATCATGATGAGGATCGCGATGGGCGCGGCGAGCACGGTGTGGCCAAGAGCGATGGCCAGGGGGCTGCCGAGCATGCCGGCCGGTTCGAAGAACAGGAACAGGCCGAGCGCGATGACCACTTGGGGGATGAGCAGCGGAGCCAGGACCAGCCCGTAGACCGCCGTGTGCAGGGGCAGCCGGCCGCGGGCCAGGGCGGTGGCCGCGGTGGCCCCCAGGATGAGGGAGAACACGGTGGTGAGGGAGGCGATGAGGCTGGACAGGGCTATGGAGGTGGCCCAGTTGCCGCCGGGCGCGGCCATCTGCTCGTACCAGTGGGTGCTGTACTCCTTCGGCGGGAAGGTGCCGATGCCGTCGGCGCCGAAGGAGGTGACCAGGATGATGACGATGGGCATCGCCAGGAACAGCAGGATCGCGGTGGCGCTCAGGGCGCGGCCGATGTGTCCGGCCCGGGTGGCGGGCAGTTCCATCATGAGCTGCTCCTTCGTGCGGCCGCCTTCTTGTGGCGGAGCTTGGCCAGGCCGAGCCCGCCCAGGCCGGCGAAGGTGAGCAGGAGCAGGATGACGCCGAAGGCGGCGGCCGAGTTCCACTGGTCCTGCTGCATCACCTGCTGGTCGATGAGCGCGGCGACGACGGTCTGCTTGCCGCCGCCCATCAGGGCCGGGGTGATGTAGTAGCCCAGGCACAGGATGAAGCTGAGCAGTCCCGCGGTGCCGATCCCGGGCGCGACCAACGGCAGGTAGATCCTGCGGAAGATGGTGAACCGGCTCGCCCCGAAGCCTGCCGCCGCGGCCAGGAGCCGGCCGTCGACGCCGCGCATCACACCCTGCAGGACCAGGACGGTGTAGGGCAGCATCACCGAGGTGGTGCCGATGACCACACCGGTCTCGTTGTAGAGCAGCGAGAACGGGGCTCCGGGCACATGCAGGGAGATCAACAGTGTGTTGATCAGGCCGTGTTCACCGAGCATGATGATCCACCCGTAGGTGCGCACCAGGGCACTGATGAAGTGCGGCACCACCACGATCAGCATGGCCAGCGCGGCGAATGCGGGCCGCATCCGGGCGATGGCGTGGGCCAGGACGAAACCCACCAGGAGACTGAGCACGGCGGTCTCCGCGGAGATCCGCAGGGTGGAGAGCAGCACGGACAGGTTCACGCCGCTGAGAGCGTCGGCGTACCAGTGCAGGGTGAATGCGCCACTGTCGCCCTTGAGGCTCAGCGAGAGCACCCCGATGATCGGGTAGACGAACAGCACCAGCAGGAACACCGTGACGGGGACGGCGTTGACCAGGGCGAGCCGGGAGCGGTGCCCGCGCATCGCGGACGTCTTCACACGCACCTTGCCGGGTGCGAGAGCGGTGCCGGCCACGGTTCACCCCCCGTCCGTGGCGTCGAAGACGCTGACGTCGTCCCGGTCGGCGGTGACACACACCCGCTCGCCGGGGCGCGGCGGGACGGCGGCGGTCTCGATCCGCAGCGGCTGCGTCCCCGGAGCGCCACCGTCCAGGCGGACGGTGATCCGGGTCAGCGAGCCGACGTAGACGGCCGTCTCGACCGTGCCGGAACAGCAGCCCTCCTCGGCACCGACCAGGCGCAGCTTGCCCGGCCGCACCGCGGCACGCACGCTCTGTCCGGGCATGCAGGGGTGGGCGCGGGCCGTGAGGACACCGCCGGTGTCCAGCCGCACGCGGGTGCAGTCGTCTGCTCCACCCTCCTCGACGTTGCCAGTGAGGAAATTGGCGGCGCCCAGAAAGTCGGCGACGAACGGGGTGCGGGGGCGTTCGAACAGGCCGCGGGGGGTGTCGAACTGCTCGATGCGGCCGTCCTTCATGATGGCGATCCGGTCCGAGAGAACCAGCGCCTCCTCCTGATCGTGCGTCACGTAGACGACGGTCAGGCCGAGTTCGCGCTGGATGGACTTGATCTCGGTCTGCATCTGGTCGCGGAGCCTCTTGTCCAGCGCACCCAGCGGTTCGTCCATCAGCACGATCGGCGGGCGGTAGACCAGCACCCGGCACAGGGCGACGCGCTGCTGCTGACCACCGGAGAGCTCACGGGGCTTGCGGCCGGCGAACTTCGACAGTCCCGCCGCCTCCAGTGTCTCCCCGACCCGGCGGCGGATCTCCGCCTTCGGCACACCGCGCAGGGTGAGCGGGAAGGCGACGTTCTCGGCGACCGTCATGTGCGGGAAAAGCAGGTACTGCTGGAAGACGAAACCGAAGTCCCGCTTGCCCGGGTTGAGTTTGGTGATGTCCCGGCCGTCCACTGCGATGGCGCCGGAGTCGGGCTCGGTGAACCCGGCCAGCATCATCAGCGTGGTCGTCTTGCCGGAACCGGAGGAGCCGAGGAAGGTGACGAACTCACCCGCCGCTATGTCCATGTCCACGCCGTCGACCACCGTCGTCCCGCCGTAGGACTTGCACAGCCCCGTCACCGACAACGACTTGCCCGTCGGTGAGGAGGAGCGAGGGGCCAAGGCGGTGGCCAGGTGGTCGGCGGACAGCTTTGCGGCGGTCAGACTCCGGGTCCGCTCAGGCATCGGCCCACTCCTGCCAGCGCTTGGTGACGGCGTCACGGTTCTTGTCCCACCAGGCCACATCCGCGTCGAACCCGGTCTTGAGGTTCGTCGGCGAGGTCGGCAGGGTGGCCAGCACGTCCTCCGAGAGCAGTTTGGTGGCGCCGGGGACGACCGGGCCGTGCGGGAAGAGCTTGGAGAACGCCGCCTGTACCTCGGGACGCAGCGAGAAGTCGATCAGCTGGTAGGCCGCGTCCATGTTGCCCGCGCCCTTCGGGATGCCCCAGCCGTTGGTCATCCTGCGGGCGCCGTTCCACTGGTAGGCGACCGGCTGACCCTGCTTGATCAGCTCGTCCGCGCGGCCGCCCCACAGGCTGGTCGCGACGACCTCCTTGCGGCCGAGCAGGACGGCCGGCAGGGCGCCGGTGTTCCAGAACTTCTTCACATCGCCGCGGATCCGCGACATCGACGCGAACGCCCGGTCCACATCCAGCGGGTACAGCTTGTCCAGCGGCACACCGTCGGCCAGCAGCGCGAACTCCAGCTCCGGCAGGTCGGCCTCCGCGCTCTGCAGCGAGCGGGGGCCGCTGAAGGAATGCGTGTTCCAGAAGTCGGCCCAGCTCTTCGGGGTGCGCTTGAGGCTGTCCGTGCGGTAGGCCATCACGCTCGCCCACACGTTCTTGCCGACCGCGTGCTCCGGCAGGTTGTGCTCCGCGATCCCGGCGCCCTTGACACTCTTCAGCCGGTCCTGGTCCACCGGCTCCAGGCACTCCAGCCCCGCCATTTTCTGGAAGTTCAGCAGGGTGTTGTCCATCAGGTCGACCTGCGGACGGCCCTGCTTGACCTGGGCGATGATCTGCGCCGACTGATAGTTGACCGTGGTGACCGTGATGCCGGTCTCCTTGGCGAACGGCTCGTAGATCGCCTTCGTCAGGGCGTCGTTGTAGGTGCCACCGCTGTTGCTGACGACGAGCCGCTTCTTGGAGCTGCCCGAGCCGCGGCTTTCGCTGCTGCCCATGAGGGTGCCGCAGCCGGTCACCACGGTGGCGGCGGCCAGCGCGCCTGCGGTGCTGAGTACGGTTCTGCGTCCTATCCGGTTGGCTTCCATCGGGCGCCTCCTGGTGCTGGGTGTGGATTCGGGGGAACGGAAAACACTGGGGTGGGGGGTCCTTCTGGGCTGTCCGTGCGGGACGGTGTGCGTGGAGATTCAGATGCCGAGCATGGTGTTGAGCTCGTCCAGGGACTTCACCGGCACGTAGTCGTAGCCGTGGGTGACCGGGTCGTAGCCCCGGTCCAGGAGGATCAGGTTGCGGAAGCCCAAGTCGTGCATCGGCATCAGGTCGTAGCGGGTGTGCGAGGAGACGTGCACGAAGTCCTCGGGGGACGCGTCGAGCTGGTCGAGCATGTACTCGAACGCTGCGTACCGGGGCTTGTAGTAGCCGGCCTGCTCCGCGGTGAAGACCGCGTGGAAGTCCGCCCCGAGCCGGGGCACGCTCTCCTTCAGGAAAGAGTCCTCAGCGTTGGAGAAGATCACCAGCTTGTAGTGCTCGCCCATCTTCTTCAGCGGCTCGGGCACGTCGGCGTGCGGGCCCCAACTGCGCACGCCGTCGGCGAACCGCTTGCCCGCGTCCGGCGCCGCCTTCACACCCCACTTGCGGCAGACCCGCTCGAAGGAGTCCTGCAGCACCTGCTCGTAGGGGTAGTACTCGCCGCGGACCTGGTCGTAGCGGTAGCCGCGGAACTCCCGGAGGAACTGGTCCCAGTGCTCCGCGGGGATCTGGTCGCCGACGAGCTCACGCGTGATGGGCGTCATCGGCCACTCGATCAACGTGCCGTAGCAGTCGAACGAGACGTACTTCGGCCGGAACTGAAACGACGGAATGGGCATGGAAGAACTCCAGTTCTTTGCTGCAGGAACAGGTATCGACTCAGCATTTGTCGCTTTTTGTCCGGCACATCGGTGACGGACTTCCCCATTAGGGGAGGCGAGGTGACTTCAGGTCAGACGGCGTCGGCTGCCGCCGGTGCCAGGAAGCCGACGGAATGGTCGGTGGTGCCGTCCAGGGCGAGGTCGGCGGCGATCTCGCCCATGGCGGGCGACAGTTTGAAGCCGCTGCCGGAGAAGCCGGCCATGACGATGATGTCGTCCTCGCCGGGGAGGCGGCCGACGAGCGGGTCGCCGGAGTCGGTGTAGCCCTCCATGTAGGCCGACATCCTGATGGGATCGGGGTTCAGGTCGGGCATCAGCTCGCTGATGAACTCACGCATGGTGGCGAGTTCCTCCGGACGGACCGTCCGGTCGAGCCGTTCGGGGTCGGATACCGGCAGATGGCGCGCGGAGTGGAGGCCCAGCTTGAAGGAGAGGCCCAGCTTGACGGACATGCCGTCGGGCGACGGGAGCCCGTAGCAGTCGTGGGGTGTGCTGCGTACGAAGGCGGGGGCGCCGCCCGTGAACCAGTCGTGGCGAGTGGGGATGTGCCAGGAGCTGATCAGCCGGCGGACGTCGACCGCGCGCGGCAGGTCCGGGAGCAGGGTGTTGATCCAGGGGCCCACTGTCACCACCGCGGTGTCCACGTGATCCGTGCCCTGGTCGGTGACGATGTGCACCCCGCCGCCGGTCGCGGGCGCGATCTCCCGCACCGGGGTGTAGCGGTGCAGCCGGGCGCCCAGTTGCTCGGCACGGGCGGCGGCGGCCTGGATCGACGCCTCGGGCCTGATGACGGCGCCCATCCGGTCGAGGACGGCGGTGTGCCCGTCCGGGAGGCGGTGCTGCGGGTAGCGGCGGGCGAGTTCCTCCCGGTCCAGTACCTCGTGATCCAGCCGGTGGGTGGAGCCGGCGGCGAGGAGGAGGCCCATGGAGGGCGACGCGGTTTCGCCCATCACCAGGCATCCGCTGCGGCGTCGCAGTGAGAATCCGGTCTCCTCCTGGAGGTGGTCCCACATCCGGTCGGCGAGCCGCAGCAGCGGGATGTAGCGGGGTTCGCCGAGGTGGACGGCTCGGAAGATGCGGGTCTCGCCCCCGGCCGCACCGCGGTCATGACCCGGCGCGTACCGGTCGTAGCCGATGACCTCGGCTCCGCGGGCGGCCAGTCGCCACATGGCCTGGCTGCCCATGCTGCCGGCACCGATCACGGCGACGCGCTTCGGGTTGCGCATGAGGTCGCTCCTTTCGATGGTGTGGTCCGGGTGGCAGTCGGGCCCCAGCACGGTGAAGACATCGCGGGGACTCTTCCGGTTCGGGTCCCGCTGGGGATGGCGTTCACTCTCGGCCCGGGGGAACCTGCAGGTCAACCCACACTGTGTTCCACCTGGGGGCCTTCTCGAGACGGTCTGTCACCGCGGACGGCCGGGCCGTACAAAATGTCTGCCCCCTCTTGTCACGGTGAGTGGCCGGTGCGAGGGTGTGCCCGATCCCCTCGGACGAAAGCACCCCCCATGCCGCCCAGACGGCCCGTAAACGGGCACTTCCCCACGATCGCGGAGGTACTGCGGCTGCCCGTGCTCACCGAGGGGATGCCGCGCGTGCTGGCCGGTGAGTCACAGCTGGACAGGGCGGTGCGCTGGGTGCATGTCACCGAGCTGCTCAATCCCGCCGATTTCCTGGAGGGCGGCGAGCTGGTGCTGACGACCGGCATGCCGCATCCCGAGGACGCCTCCGAGCTGCGAGGCTATGTCGACCAGTTGGCCGACGTCGGCGCGGCCGGTCTCATCGTGGAGCTCGGTTACCGGTACCGGAAGGTGCCCGGCGAGCTGGTGGCGGCGTGCCGTGCCCGTGAAGTGCCGCTGGTCGAGCTGGCCCGGGGCGTCCGGTTCATCGACGTCACGCAGACGGTGCACGCGCTCATCCTCGACGCCCAGGGCGCCCTGCTGCGGCGCGGGAGGGACATCCAGGACGTCTTCACCGCCCTGACGCTGCGGGGCGCGGACCCCGAGGAACTGGTGCACACCACCGCGGAGCTCACCGGAGCCCCGGTGGTGCTGGAGGATCTCACCCACCGGGTCCTGATGTGCGAGCTGCTCGGCCGGCCGTACGAGCCGGTGGTGTCGGCCTGGTCGCGGCGTTCGCGGGCCGCCCCGACGCCGGAGAGGATCACGCCGAGCGGCCCGGAGGGGTGGCTGATCGCCCCGGTGCAGGACCACCTGGGGCTGTGGGGGCGGCTGGTCCTGCTGGAGGGCCGGCTGAACGCCGAGCCCGACCCGGAACACGTCCTGGTGCTGGAGCGTGCGGCGATCGCGCTGACCATGGCGCGTCTGGCCGGGCCGGCCTGGTGGGAGCGCCGGGCCCACCGCTCCGTACTGCGGGACCTGTACGAACGGCGGTTCCGCTCCCCCGCGGATGCGCGCGCCCGCGCCGAGGCACTGGGGCTCCCGGCCCTCGGGCACCGGCTGTTCGCCGTGGTCATCCGCCACACGTACACCGGCACCGAGAGTGAGCACCTCGACGAACAGATCGCGAAGGCGCTGGCGCATACCGGCGTCCGCGCCCTGGTCGGCGAGACGGCACCGGGCCGGATCGGCGTGCTTCTGGCACTGGCACAGGCGAGCGCCTGGCAGCCGGTCGCCGAGCGGATCGGCCGTCTGGCCCGGGAGGAGCTGGGACCGGAGGCCGTCGTCGCCGTTGGCCCCGGGGTGACCGACCTCGCCGGGATCGCCCGGTCGTGGCAGGAGGCGGAGCAGACGGCCGAGGCCATCACACCGGCCTCCCCGGAGCGGTGGTTCTACGTCCCCGCCGACGTCCGGCTGCCGGAGTTGCTGGGCGTCCTGCGGCAGGACACCCGTCTTCAGCGGTTCGCGGAACGGCAGCTGACCCGCCTCATCGAGCACGACGACCGCAACAGCGGCGATCTGCTCCCGGCACTGCGCGCCTATCTGGCGGCGGCCGGGAACAAGTCGGTCGCGGCGAAACGCGCCGGCATGTCCCGGCAGGCGTACTACCAGCGCCTCCACACCATCGAACGGCTCCTCGGCTGCGACCTGGAATCAGGCCTGCAGTGCACGTCCCTGCACGTCGCGGTGCTGGTCCTGGACGCCGGGGAAGCAGCTGTTCCCGGCGCATGACGGGCAGCCGGCCGTCACGCTGAGTACCTTTACGGTCGGCGGAAGGCTCAGAGGAGCTCGATCAGCCTGTCGGTGAACTCGGCGGTGGTCGCGGTTCCACCCAGGTCACGGGTGCGGATATCGCTCTTGGCCAGGACTGAGGCGATCGCGTCCGTGATGTCCCTGGCCGCGGCGGGATGGCCGAGGTGGTCGAGCATCATGCCCGCGGACCAGATCGCGCCCAGCGGGTTGGCGATGCCCTGGCCCGCGATGTCGGGCGCGGAGCCGTGCACCGGCTCGAACATCGAGGGGAAGTCCCGCTCGGGGTTGAGGTTGGCCGCCGGGGCGATGCCGATGGATCCGGCGACCGCGGCCGCGAGGTCGCTGAGGATGTCGCCGAAGAGGTTGGAGGCGACGACGACGTCGAAGCGGGCCGGCTCGAGGACGAACTTGGCCGCGAGCGCGTCGATGTGCTCCTGGTCCCAGGCGACCCGCGGGAACGAGGCGGCCCGCTCGGTGACGAGCTGGTCCCAGAACGGCATGGTGTGCACGATGCCGTTCGACTTGGTCGCGGAGGTCAGGCGGCCGCCGCGCTGGGCGGCGAGCGTGAAGGCATAGTCCAGCACACGTGTGACGCCGGCCCGGGTGAACACGGCCTCCTGCACGGCGATCTCGTCCGGGAAGCCCCTGTTGAGCCGGCCGCCGACCTCGCTGTACTCGCCTTCCATGTTCTCGCGCACGACGACGAAATCGACCTCGCCCGTCCGTGCGCCGCGCACCGGACTGTCGATGCCTTCGAAGACACGGATGGGCCGGAGGTTGACGTACTGGCGGAAGCTGCGCCGGATCGGGATCAGCAGCCCCCACAGCGAGACGTGGTCGGGCACCCCCGGATATCCCACAGCGCCCAGCAGGATCGCGTCCTTGTCGCGCAGCTGGTCGATCCCGTCGGCGGGCATCATGGCGCCCTCCCGCAGGTACCGCTCGCACGACCAGTCGTCGTACGACGTGTAGGTCAGGCCGAAGCCGTGGCGACGGCCGAGAACATCGAGCACCTGCTGTGCCGGGGGCAGTACCTCGGCACCGATGCCGTCGCCGGGGATCAGGGCAATGCGGTGGTTCGTCGTCATGCCGTCGATTGCAGCAAGGCGGTCCGTGCGGCGTCCAAGACGCAAAGCGGATCTCCCTTATAAGCGGTACCTATCAGCTGTCGGTGACCGAGGTCGCGCTCGTGACGAACGCGGCGGCCGCGGGCGACAGGCTGCCGCGGCGGCTGACGAGGGCGATGTCCAAGCCGGTTTCCGGCTCGATGTCCAGGACCCGGGCGCCCAGTCGCCGGGCGAGGTCCCGCCAGGCATCCGTGACGACCATGAGCCCGACCCCGGCCAGTACCAGGGGCATGAGCGACACGCGGTGCTCGCTCTCGGCGGCGACGGTGAACTCGATCCCCTGCTCGCGCAGCGCGTCGACGTAGGCGCGCATCCCGGTACCCGGCTGCCCGACGATCAGCCGCTGTCCCGCGAGCTCCCGGCACTCCACCGCCGTCCGATCGGCGAACGGGCCGTCGGCCGGCACCACCAGCACAAAACGCTGCCGCCCCAGTTCGTGGAAGACGACCTCCTTGCCGGAGACGGGCCCGGCGGACGCCAGGAGCCCCAACTCCACGGCACCCGTGCGCACCATGTCGATCACATCACGCGCGGTGAACGCCGCTTTGATGGCCACTGAGACGCCGGGATACCGTCGGCTGAAGGCACTCACCAAGGTCGTCAGCGGCTCCACCGCCTGTGTCGGCGTCGACGCCACATCCAGGCGCCCCTCACGCAGCTCATGCACCGCCGCGACACTCGCTCGCGCCGTCTCCAGACTCCGTACGGCCTCCCGGGCAGGCTCGATCAGGGCCCTTCCGGCCTCCGTCAGGACCGCCCCACGCCCGATGCGATGGAACAGCTCGGAGCCGAGATCACGCTCCAGTGCCCGCACGGCCTGCGACAGCGCCGGCTGCGACACGTACAGAGCCGCGGCCGCACGGTTGAACCCCCCACGATCAACAATCGCGAGGAAGTACTGCAACTGCCGGATGTCCATACGCGCCCTCTGCCCTCAGTAAATCAAGCGCCGGCTCGGATACGGCAGGTCTCAGGCCGAGGCGCGTACCACCAGTTCAGGTGCCACCCAGGCATCCGCACCGGTCAGCGGCTTCTCGCCGGCCCGCAGCCGTGCGACCTGCTCGACGGCAAGCCGCCCCAGCCGGCGCTTGTCGAGCCGCAGGGTGGTGAGGGCGGGTTCCACCAGTTCGCCCAGGGCGAGCCCGTCGAAGCCCAGCACGGCCAGATCCTCCGGCACCCGCCGGCCCCGGCGCCGGGCGGCTCGTATCGCGCCGACGGCGATCAGGTCGTTGAAGCCGAACACCGCGGTCAACTGGGGCCGTGCATCGAGGAGTTGCTCCATCGCCGCCTCGCCGCCCGCGACGCCGTGGCCGTCGGACATCGCGATCCAGCCGTCGTCGACCGGCAGCCCGTGCCGCCGTACCTCGGCCAGGAACGCCTCCCGTCGGGGCCCGGGGGTGAGCCGGTCACCGTCCAGCATGCCGATCCGCCGGTGACCTGCCCGGACCAGGTGGGCGATGCCCTGTTCGAGACCCGCCGCGGCATCGATCCCGACGGCCGCGAACCGGGTCTGCTGCGGGCCGCGCTCCAGCAGGACGAGCGGCAGACCGCCGAGGTACCGGGCGAGGACCTCGTCGTCGTTCTTGAAGTAGCCCATCACGGCGTCCGCCTGGTGGGACAGTACGCCGAGCGCCTCCCGCTCCTTGGCACCGTCGGTGCGGGTGTCCCACACCACGACCTGCCAGCCACGCTCCTCGGCGGCCTCCAGCACCCCGGCCGCGACCTCGGGAAAGAACGGATTCATCAGATCCGGGATGACCAGCCCCGCGGTCACCGTCCCCTTCCGCACCAGCCCGCGCGCGAACCGGCTGGGCCGGTAGTCCAGCATCCGCACGGCTTCGAGCACCCGCGCCTTGGTGTCCGGGTCGATCTCGCCCTTGTCGTTCACCGCCCGCGAGACCGTCTGGCGTGACACTCCCGCGAGCTGCGCCACGTCGTGAATCGTCGCCCGGCGACGAGGACCGTCGGACGCGTGACCACCGGGCTCCCGCTGCTGCTCGTCGGTCCACATGCAGTGCACTGTATCCAGCCCTCACGGGAACGGGCCCGGCCCGGGCTAGAACAGCGCGCTGTACCCGTTGAGGGCCGGCTGCCCGCCGAGGTGGGCGTAGAGCACGGTGGAGTCCGCGCCGATCTCACCACGCCCGACCAGGTCGATCATCCCGGCCATCGACTTGCCCTCGTACACGGGATCGGTGACCATTCCCTCGGTGCGGGCGGCGAGGCGCATCGCCTCCAGCGTGGTGTCGTCGGGGATGCCGTAGACACCCGCGTGGTACCGCTCGTCCAGCTCCACGTCCTCCTCCGTCAACTCCTTCCGTACGCCGATGAGTTGACCGGTGCCATGGGCGATCCGCGCGATCTGTTCCCGGGTGGCGACGGGCTTGGCGGAGGCGTCGATACCGAGGACGCGCCGGGGCCGACCGCCCGCCTCCTCCAGCGCCCGGAACCCGGCGACCATGCCGGCCTGGGTGGAGCCGGTCACCGAGCAGACCACGACCGTGTCGAAGAAGACGCCCAACTCGCGTTCCTGATCGGCGACTTCATAGGCCCACGCGGCGAAGCCGAGGCCGCCGAGCGGGTGGTCGGAGGCGCCGGCGGGGATGGCGTACGGCTTGCCGCCCCCTTCCTCGACGTCCCTGAGCGCCTGCTCCCAGCTCTCCTTGAACCCGATCCCGAACCCGGCCTTCACCAGCCGTACGTCG
>NZ_JAEKKT010000546.1 GCF_019510245.1 Streptomyces sp.
GTCGAGCTCCCGGGCAAGGCGCTCGGCTAGTCGCGACAGTCGCACGAACCGCCGATGGGGCGGTCACCCTGACTCGGGTGACCGCCCCATCGGCGTTGTGCTGAGCGCCCCGACAGGGGCGCGGGGAACTGCGCGACCAGCCACAGCCGGACCGGCAGTCGCCCACGGCGCCCAGCCGCAATGGCGAACAGGCGCCCTTACTTACCCTTGGCCGCTTCCTTGAGCTTGGAGCCCGCGGAGACCTTGACGCTGAAGCCGGCGGGGATGTCGATCGGGTCGCCGGTCTGCGGGTTGCGCGCCGTGCGAGCGGCACGGTGGGTGCGCTCGAAGGTCAGGAAGCCGGGGATGGTGACCTTCTCGTCGCCCTTGGCGACGATCTCACCGACGGTCTCGGCGAACGCGGCCAGAACGGCGTCGGCGTCCTTGCGGGTGACCTCGGCGCGGTCGGCCAGGGCGGCCACCAGCTCACTGCGGTTCATGTTGTTACTCCCGTGTTCTTCTTGCTGTTGTGGCGTGCCCCGCGGCAAAGCCGCATGGGGGGCACAGCGAAGCCGATGCTGCCAGGGTCCTCGGTGGGTCCCCGGACCCGGGTCCGCCGTCGGACCCTCACGCCCGAAGACGCATCCTGCCCCCACCTGCGGCGGGAAAGCCAATCCGGCACCCCTGGGGAGTCAGACGAACACCCCTGGGAGTCACCCGGACAGCGTCACCGGCCGGGGCCGACAGGCTGAACCTGGCCGCCACCCTAGAGGCGCCCGGGGGCGGTGCGCCCCCGACGCGCCGGTACGAGGACCCGTGGCAACCGTCACATACGGCACCCGGCGGGAGCAGAGGTTACTCCGCGGCGGCCTTCGCCGCTTCCCGCACCGCGCCCGCCACCGCGCCCGCGACCTTGTCGTTGAAGACGCTCGGCACGATGTAGTTCGGGTTGAGCTCGTCCTCGGTGACGACGTTCGCGAGTGCGGTGGCCGCCGCGAGCATCATCTCGGTGTTGACCGTGCGGGACTGCGCGTCCAGGAGACCGCGGAAGACACCCGGGAAGACCAGCACGTTGTTGATCTGGTTCGGGAAGTCCGAGCGGCCGGTGGCCACGACCGCCGCCGTCTGG
>NZ_JAEKKT010000287.1 GCF_019510245.1 Streptomyces sp.
ATCCCCCGATGCAACTGCTGGGGCCCGGCGCCCGGGACACCGGACACCCGGGTCGGGGGTGGCGCCGTCGGGTTCGTGGCCGCACGCCGCAGAGTCCAGGTGCCGGTCCCCGTGCGATAGGTGTCAGCCATGACGCCCGTCTCCTCCGCCTAGTATTCGGTTTGAGTGACCGTTTACATCCGGTCACCCACAGAACATCTACTACATCTTGTAGATGTAGGCTCGGCGAGTGCGGTTCCCTCCAGGCCACGTACATACGGATGGGCGAATCGCAGACACGCCGTTGACCAATCAAGGAAGTTTGCGTGAATTTGTCTGCCGGAAAGGCGTCCTCGCCATGACCACACCGATCCATTCGGCATCACAGCTGGCCGTGAACGTGCTGGACGCTCATTCGCTGCTGGCGGCGTTCGGCGTGTTGGGCGTCGGGGTGGTGATGTTCGCCGAGACAGGGCTGCTGGTCGGCTTCTTCCTGCCGGGCGACTCGCTGCTCTTCACGGCCGGTCTGCTGTGCACGGGCTCGGCGGAGTCGAGTGTGCACCTGTCGCTGGGACCGCTCCTGGTCGCGGCGGCGGCAGGCGCCCTGGCCGGGGCGCAGTGCGGCTATGTGCTCGGCCGGAAGGCGGGTGGAGCACTGCTGGCCCGCAGCCGCTCGCAGCGTCTGCACGAGGGTGCGAAACGCGCCGAGGAACTGCTGGCGCGATACGGACATGCGAAGGCGATCGCGCTGGCCCGTTTCGTGCCAGTGGTGCGGACCGTGCTCAATCCGGTGGCCGGCGCACTGGAGGTACCGGTGCGCACGTTCACGTTGTGGCAGATCATCGGCGGCCTCGTGTGGAGCCTCGGACTCACCCTCGCGGGGTACGCGCTGGGCTCGTCGATCCCGAACGTCGACCGCTACCTGCTCCCGCTGGTGACGTTGATCATTTTCGTGTCGCTGATCCCCCTGGCTGCCGAGGTGCACAGGGCTCGGCGGGATGGCCGGCCCGAGGGGGGATGCAGGTGATCATGGCTTTCGACGGGTCGTCCGTCGACGGCACCGCGTATCTGGATGTGGTGCGTCTGGCCCGGCATGCGCCAGCCTGGCTGGACGGAGCGGTGTCGTTCTGGTCGACATACGGGCTCGCGGTGTTCGCCCTGCTCGCGGTCGTGGGTTGGTGGTTCGCTCGACGGGATGGGGATGCGGCTGCGGTGAGGGCGCTGGCCGTACCGGTGGTCGTGGTCGTTGCCTATGGCGTGGATGCCCTGACGAAGCTGGCGGTGCGCGAGGACCGGCCGTGCCAGAGCCTTCGGGTGAAGACCCTGGAGGCGTGTCCGGCGCCCGGCGACTGGTCCTTCCCCAGCAACCACGCGGCGATCGCGTCCGCCGCTGCCGTGGCCCTGTTCTTCGTCTCGCGTCGGCTGGGAGCGGTCGCGGCCGTGGCGGCCCTGGCGATGGCGGTCTCGCGGGTGTGGGTCGGCGCGCACTATCCGCACGACGTCGCGGCAGGCGTGCTGGTCGGTGGCCTCGTCGCGCTGATGGCGATGCTCGTGCTGCGACGGTGGTCGCCATCGGTGGACCGGTGGATCGGCTCCGGCCGCCTGCGCCGGCTGCTGAGCCCCTCATGAATCGGCGCGACGCCGCCGACCTGGCTGGGGCGGTCGGTCTCGGCGCCTGGGTGGCGTTCGGCGTCCTCACGCTAGTGGTGATCGGCCAGGACGGCGCTCAGCTGTGGTCGGACGACGGTTTCCTGGCCTGGTCGCTCGGCCATCGGCCGGACGTCGCCAGGGCTCTGGCCCGAGGGGTGACCGATACCGGCAGCGGTGCCGTCCCCTACATCCTCGCCGTGTTGGCCGGCATGGTCGCGGGACGAACCGTACGACGACGGATGGGGGCCGCCGCACTGGGCCTTGCCTGTCTGGTAACCGGTCAGTCGCTGCGCTACGGGGTGATGGAAGCCGTCCAGCGACCGCGTCCCGCCCGTGCCGACTGGGCGGCGTCCGCGGGCGGTTGGGCGTTCCCCTCGGGACACACCACCACAGCGGCCCTCGCTGCCGGGCTGCTGATCGTCGCGGTCTCACTGCGCGCCCCGCGCGGCGCCACCCCACTCCGGGTCGTCATCGGGTGCTGGGGCGTGCTGGTGGGCCTGTCCCGGGTCTATCTCGGCGTGCACTGGTTCACCGACGTCATCGGCGGCTGGCTGTTCGCCACCGGATGGCTCGGAGTGTGCCTGTACGCGATGACCCGATGGCTGCCCGCATCGTTTGTCTCTGGTACGCCCCGTGCGCCGGACAATCCAACGGAGGACCATGCGCCACAAGATCCTGGTCGTCGAGGACGATCACGCCCTGCGTGACGTGCTGCGCCGCGGCCTGCTCGACGAGGACTTCGACCCCGTGCCCGCCGCCGACGGCGCCACCGCCCTGCGGCTGGCCACCGACGACATCGCGGCCGTGGTCCTGGACGTCGGGCTGCCCGACGCGGACGGCCGGGACGTCTGCCAGGCGCTGCGCGCGGGCGGGTTCGCCGCCCCGATCATCTTCCTGACGGCCCGCCATCACCTCACCGACCGGCTGTCCGGGTTCTCCGCCGGAGCCGACGACTACCTGCCCAAGCCGTTCCATCTCGCCGAACTCGTCGCCAGGCTGAGGGCCGCGCTCAAACGGGCCGTACCCGCGGCCGTGTCCACCGCCGGAGACGTGGTCCTGGACGCGATCCGGCACAGCGCGCGCGTCGGCGACGTCCACATCGACCTGTCTCCCACGGAGTTCCGTCTGCTGGCCACGCTCATGGCCGCAGGCGGGACCCTCGTGTCCCGCCGCGACCTGGTCAGGGCCGCCTGGCCGGACGGCGCCCAGGTCAGCGACAACACCCTCGACCAGTATCTGAGCCGACTGCGCCGCAAACTGCGCGAAGCGGGCAGCGGCCTCGGCCTCACCACGACACGCGGGATCGGGCACCGGCTGTCATGAACCGGCTCGCGCGCCGTCTGGCGCCCCGCACGCTGCGCGGTCGGCTCTCGCTCGTGGCACTGTCCACCGCCGCGCTCCTGATGACCGTGCTGACCGTCGTGTTCAACACCGTGATGGACCGGCACCTCGAGCACCAGGCTGACGACGAACTACGCAACCGCGCCGCCGCCGTCGCCACGACCGTCGACACCAGCGGGCCCCGAGTGCGGGTCCTGGAGACAGTCAACGACAGCCTGCTCGACACGAACTTGTGGATCTACACCGGGACACGGCTGCTGGAGAAACCGCCGTCCGCCGCGGCCGACAGCGCACTGACCCACACCGCCGACCGGCTCGCCGCGCGGGCCAGGCCGGTCTGCGCGACCGCGCAAACCGACAACCCCCGCTTCGTCCGCCTGTGCTCCCAACCCGTGTCCGGTCTTCGCAGCACCGCCACCGTCATCACGGCCGTGGATCTCGCCCCCTACCGCAACTCCGCCGGCACCCTGCTGTCGGGCTCTCTGATCCTTGACGCTGTCATGCTCGCGTGCACCTACGCGCTGACGCGGCTGGCCGTCGGACGGGCGCTACGCCCCGTGCGCACCATGACCGACCATGCCACCCAGTGGAGCGCCGTCGGTTCCGACCAGCGTTTCGGCACCGAGAACCAGCCGGCCGAACTCGCCCGCCTGGGCACCTCGTTGGACGCACTGCTGGACCGCATCCGCACCGTGCTGCGTCACGAGCAGCAGCTGACCGGGGAGTTGTCCCACGAACTGCGCACCCCGCTCACCCGGATCGTCGTCGAGCTCGACTGGTGGCGGGCCCGCCCGCGCTCGGCCGACGAGACCGAAGCCATCCACGAGGTGATCGCGGAAGCCGCCCAGTCCATGCGCACCATCTGCGACACGCTGTTGAACGACGCTCGCGAAGGCGCACAGAACACCACCACGGCCGTCGGTGCCACCGCTGTCGCTCCCGTGCTGCGGCGGCTGGTCGACGACCTCGACGCACAGAAGCAGCTGAAGACCGTCGTCGACATGCCGGACCAGCAGCTCGAGGCGGGCGTCGCCTCCCCTCTGCTCGAACGCATCGTCAGCCCGCTGCTGGCCAATGCCGTTCGCCATGCCGGCTCCACGGTGACCGTGTCAGCAAGGCAGCTGCCCGGCGGCGGCGTCCGCATCGATGTCACCGACGACGGTCCCGGGGTCCCGGAGGAGTTCCTCGACGATCTCTTCCAGCCCGGTCGGCGCGCGGACTTGGGCGACGGGCACGACGGGGCGGGCCTGGGACTGCCGCTCGCGCGGCGCCTGGCCCGCGCCGTCGGCGGCGAGGTCTCCCACGACCCCGAGCACACACCCGGAGCACACTTCCTGGTCGACCTGCCCGCCGGATGACGTGATTCAGTCGGCCCGCCGGGCGACCGGCTCCCGCTCCGTCACCTGCGGTGTTCTGCGCTCCTGCACCCGCGCGTACGCCATCAGCCCGACCAGAACGGCCAGCAGCACGACGGAAGATCCCGCAGTACCGAGGTCCAGACCGCCCTTGGCGACCGGCTTGGTCAGGAGGTCACCGGCGGTGGCTCCCAGGGGGCGGGTGAGGACGAAGGCGATCCAGAACAGCAGCACGTTCGGCACGACCGGCACTTTCATCAGCCAGACGAGGACGGCCAGTACGCCCGTCACGAGCAGCGCGCCGCCGGCGTAACCGAGGCCCGAGCTGT
>NZ_JAEKKT010000153.1 GCF_019510245.1 Streptomyces sp.
TCCACCAGTCACCCAATCGGCCTGACACCATCATTGAGACTCACTCCGCGCGTGCATGAGGCAGGTCGAGTGCGGCAGGACAGACAACCGGCAAGGCTTCTGCGCTGGCGAGTTCAGACGCCGAACATCTCCCGCAACGGGTTGCGTCCTGGGAAGTGGTGTACGGGTTCCCACCTGATCCGGCTGTTTGGCCTGGCGTCGGAGTGAGGGCCCGGATATGAGAACGGCCACCGGCTGATCTTCGAGTTGTCGAAGCTCGAAGGAGATCAGCACGATGACCGCACCTGACAGTCTGCCCCTGCACGCCCTCGCCGAGGAGAACCTTGCCGCGGCGAGTCCCGAACGGCCGGTTCCACCGCGTCCACCGCCGAGCCCTTCGGCGCCCGCCGATACTGCGGCGGGCGGTCCGAGGCCAGAGCCCGCAGCACGGTGTTCCTGGAGATCCCCAGCTGACGGGCCACCGCCCGAGCGGACATCCCCTCCACCCGGTGCATCCGGCGGATCTCAGCCCAGTCCTCCACGTGGATCACCCTCTCTTCCTCCCGACTTCAGAACCAGTGAAGTCAGAATGATCAAGAGATCGCAGAGTGGCTCACTTTTCATCCGCCGTCCGTGGCTCCGGCACCAAAAGTGATCCAGAACCTCGTTTCGCCCGTTGCCGAGATCTTGTCCTGAAGCGGCGGAGGGCATCCGCACGGCCGCCCCTTCTTCTTTTCTGGCGACAGGAACTGCGAGCCGTCGCACGGTGGACGATCCCCTTACGGCTGCTTAAGGAAGCCATATGAGCCGCCACGGCGTTCAGGTTCGTCCACGATGATGTGTACGCTGTCGCGGCTTGTCAGGTGTTCGTAGGCAAGGCCGCCTCCTCCTGCTTCGTTCGGCTGCGGTTCGCCACCCAGTAGGTCAGTGACGCGGACAGCCACGTCAGCGTCGTCCATGGCGACTTGCCAGGTATCCAGGGCTTGGGGCCGTCCGCCGGATAGACATCCCTGATGGAAGCGCCGGGCTCGGGCGGTTGCGCTCCGCGTCATGCGGGAACCTTGATAGAGCGGACAACGGGCACCCCTTTGCCCCCGGCTGTCCTCGCGGCGGTCACGAAAAGGGCCACAAGTGTTGCAAGTAGATGAAACTGTGGCTGAAGGCAGGTAGCAGACCGTGCTGAACAGCGGCGGATGCAACGAGCACTGCAACCAAGCACTTGGTTCCTGCTCATGTCCTACACCAAGCGTTGGGCGGTTCGTTGGGGCCGTACACCGCCTGAAGGCAGGAACAATCGAGCTGGCCGGCACTTGTGCAGTGCCGTCAGGTCGTGGCTGTCGAACGGGGGGTTCACCAGCCACCTGACCGAGCCGAGGAAGAGCAGCTGCTTGGCCACCGGTTGCCGCTCGGCACCCACCACGTCGATTTCGACATCGTTGCTGCGGATCCAGCAATAGCCGCCGATCGCCGTTGCGGCAGGCAGGAGCCCGTCCGGCAGGAGACGGGCGAGAAATTCCGGCACCAGGGGTTCGATCGCGCGGCCCCGCCAACTCGTCCACTGCTCCTGGATGCGGCTCAGCGGAGATCCCCCCAGACAGCGGAAGTTTGGCGGCCGCGACCCGCTTCTCCGTCAGCACGTCTGTGGCTCGGGTGAGAGTGGTGTGGGCGATGCCGCCGGCCGCGCGCGACAGATCAGCTACAGGGCAGAACGGATTGCCCGTTCAGCGGACACCGCGCAGGCCGTACTGCTAGAAAGTCGTGATACTAAGGCCTCCTTAGCGGGAGGACTAACCGCTGTGAAACTGCGTCAAGACCTCGATGATCTCGTAGGTCTGCAGAACGGCGTCACCCTGCATACATGACGCCGCAAGTCGAGAGGTGGCTGAGAGTGCCACCTCACCGTATCCCACGCGATCTGTAACGTAACGACCATTACGGACAGAAGGAGCGTTTCCTTCTCGGTGCCGTCTGCGCCCCTCGCCGGGATCGAGATATACGCCACTCTCGATGTGCTGAGACAGGGCGAATGGATGGCAGCGGAATCATCAACGAGCCTCTATGAGGCTTTCGATCGCCATCGCAACTGCGAAGAGTCGTAACCACGCCGAGTCGAACTACGTGGACCTGTCCTATTTGACGAAACGAGCGCGCATGTGAGCCCCGCGGCTCAAGCATTGTCACGGACGTCCCCCTCTCGAGCACAAAAAGGAGGCGTGATGAATAATTTGGCGGATCGAATGGCCTAGTTGCTGCCATCGGCCCGATCCGTGCTCGCCGTTCGATGATTTTGATCAGAGCGGTTACGGCGAGAAGCTCGGATTCGAGATGATCAGCAAATATTTCGCTCCAAGAGCATCCGGCTGAACCAGCTGATGTTCCTCGCGGTGGCGAGACTCCGGGGTGCGACCCCGGCAACGGTTCGAGTGACAGCGCCCCGAGAATGGAACGCGCTTTGCTCTGTTCATGTTCGAGATGTAGGCCCCGCTCATTACCCATATTGCTGCACAAGCAGTCGCCACGTAAGCAGAGAAACTAGGAGAACCAGATGACCAACAGCATGTTCACCACTTCCGCAGCCATCCCGATGGATAGAGCTCATCCATTGGCCCGGCTAACCGAGGAAGAAATTCTCGGTGCACGCGAGATCGTGCGCAGTGCGGGATTGGACGCGGACGCGATTCGTTACGTGTATGTGGGCCTGGAGGAGCCTTCCAAGCAGGATGTCCTAGCCTTTGATTCCACTGCACAACAGGTGGATCGCCGAGCACGGATCATGCTGGTGGACACAACAACGGGCGTGGGTACCGACATTGTTGTCTCGCTGAACGATGAACGAGTCGTCCGAGCAGATCTGGTCGACCCCATGACTGCTGGCCAAGTCCCTCTGCTCAACAGCGAAGTCGGGACCGCAGAGGAGATTGTGTCGCAGTCCGCCGAATGGGCTGCAGCTCTTGCCCGTCGTGGCCTGAGGGTGGATCAGGTGCGCGCGGTACCGTTGTCGGCCGGCTACTTCGGGGACGAGTCAGAGATCGGACACCGCCTTTCCAGAGTGGGAGGCTTTGCACAGTTCGATAAGGATGATCTTCCTTGGGCTCATCCTGTCGACGGTTTGGTTGCGTACGTCGATCTGGCTAAGCGCGAGATCCGACGAATCGTCGACGACCGTGTTGCACCAGTGCCTCGCGAGAGGGGTCAGTGGGACGCTCCACCGCACTCGTCATCCCAGCGGACGACGCTTAGGCCGATTGAGATTACGCAGCCCGAGGGGCCCAGCTTTTCCATCGAGGACGACGTACTTATATGGGAGAACTGGAAGCTGCGGCTTGGCTTCGACGCGCGAGAGGGCCTCACGCTTCACCAGATTTCCTTCAACGACGCCGGACGGGAACGCCCGATCATCTATCGTGCGTCTCTTGCCGAGATGATCGTCGTGTACGCGGATCCCTCGCCGGCCCGGTTCTACCTGAACTATTTTGATGCGGGTGAGTACATGTTCTTCCGCAACACCAACTCACTCCAGCTCGGTTGTGACTGCCTCGGAGAGATCAGATACCTGGACGTCACGATCGCCGACGAGTTCGGTAAACCGCAGCGCATACCGAATGCGGTGTGTATTCATGAGGAGGATTACGGCCTGCTATGGAAGCACAACGACATATTCAACGGCATGTCTGAATCAAGGCGCTCTCGCCGTCTTGTGATCTCCTCGTTCACCACCATCGGCAATTACGATTACGGGTTTTACTGGTATCTGTACCTTGATGGCCGTATCGAACTTGAGGCCAAGGCGACGGGTGTCGTATTCACTTCGCAAGTTCCTCACGGTGGCAGTCCATACGCAACGGAGATTGCCCCGGAACTGGGTGCTCCATTCCATCAGCATATGTTCTGTGCTCGACTGGACATGATGATCGACGGATCGGCTAACTTCGTCGAGGAGCATGAGGCGAAGCGACTGCCGATGAGCGCGACAAACCCATACGGTAATGCCTTTACGAGGAGCGTCGTCCGGTTGCGGACAGAGAAAGAAGGCGCGCGGGAAGCGAACGCGGCGACGGGGCGCGTGTGGCGAGTGGCCAGCTCGGACGCCCGCAACCGTCTCGATCAGCCGACCGCCTACGAGCTTCACTCAAACAATTACCCTCTGCTACTTGCGGACGAATCATCTTCAACGGTGTCGCGAGCGACCTTCGCGACCAAGCACCTCTGGGTAACCAAGTACTCGCCCGACGAACGCTACCCAGCTGGCGATTTCGTGAACCAGAGCCTTGGCGGGGGCGGGTTGCCCGACTGGATCGAAGCTGATGAAAGCATCGAGGACGAAAATATCGTGCTCTGGCACACCTTCGGGCTGACGCACTTCCCGCGTCCCGAGGATTGGCCGGTAATGCCGATGGACTATGCCGGGTTCACGTTGAAACCCTTCGGCTTCTTCGACCGTAACCCTGTACTGGACGTGCCCCCAAGCCCAGCTGGCCATTGTTCAACCAGTGCGCCGATCCATGCCGAGGGTGGTGGCTGTTACTGACCTTTCCGTTCAGTTGTCGGGGCTGACATTGCTAGATCCCTGCGGTACGCCGTGGCCATGAGATATGCGCAGGGCGGTGGTCTTTCTCTGCAGGGCCAGGCCGGGCGGGAGCGGGTGCGCATGCTGGCCCCGCACTGAGCGGTCCGGCTCTTCGTTTCGCCTGTACAGGCGGCTGCGGAGGATACGAGATTCGCCCCCAACACGCTTTCCACATGTTCGTCTGGGGGTTCGGGAGGGGACGGGAGCGTCCTGACCTGCGGTGGAGAGGGTGCCGGCGGAGCTTCTGAACGGGGCTGTACGCCGGTGAATGCAACCAGAACTGCAACCACGGAAGCGGAGCAGCGTAAGTGTGTCCAGCTTCTGCGCGTGGCTTCTGGTCAGCGCGGAATCGCCTCCTTACTCCCCGTTCTGCGACCAGCCCGCGGTGAGCGCGGTGACCGGGTCATGGTCGGCTGGTGCCGCGGGCCACCATTCGCCGTCGTCGTCCTGGAGGTAGGGGTACCAGCGGGCGTCGGGGCCCAGACGCAGCTGGATGCCGCGGTGGGTGAGGGTGAGGCGGTTGCGCCAGGCTTTGAGGTGCGTGGGGGAGTCGGTCATCTCGGCGAGGGCCGCGTCCAGGGCGGTGCGGGTGGCCTTGATCACCGTCGGGTCGGGGGTGTGGGGCTGTTCGGCGACGGTGATGCCCGTGGGGCCGCCGTGGCGCCAGGCGTGGGTGAGGCGTGCGAAGGCAGTGGGGTTGGAGCCGGTGTTCTGGATCAGGTGGTGGAGCCACTCGGGTCCGGGGTCGCCCGCGGCGATGCGTACGGCGTCCTGGTGCTGGGTCAGGTGCAGGTCGGCGGTGTCGCCCGCGAGGAGCCGGGCGGCGCGCGCGGTGGCGTCGGCCATGAGGCGTTCCAGGTCCGCGGCGGCCAGGCCGGTGCCGGGTGGTGGGGCGACGGGCAGTGCCGTGGTGTGGGCGGCCGGTTCCGGGAGTTCGGGCAGTTCGGGGGGCTCATCGGCCCAGCGGGTGTACGCGGCGGCGGCCGGGGTGCCGACCGGTGCCGGTGGGGCGTCGGTCTCCTGTGCCGCCGTACGGAGTGCGCGCAGCTGGGCGAAGACCTCCTCGCGACCGCGGCCGCGCAGCGCGAAGAGCACGAACGGATCGGTGTCGATGGTGGTGGCGATGGCGTAGCAGAGCGCGGCGGCGTGCTTGCAGGGGTGTCCCCAGTGGGGGCAGGAACACTCCGGATCGAGCTCGGTGGGCTGTGGGAGCAGTGGGACGCCTGCGTGCCGGGCGTCGTCGACGAGTTCGGCGGGCATCTCGCCGTCGAGAAGTGCTGCGAGATGCCCGGCGCGGGCCGCGATCGTGTCGAGCAGGGTGTCCCACTGAGGGTCGGTGAGGACGGGCAGGTGGACCGATGAGCCGTACGGGCGCGGGCGGCTGCCCTGGACAGCGGCATTGACCTTGCCCGGAGCGACGGTGATCGGGCCGACCATGCCTTTGCGGGCGTAGGTGCGTCCGCGCGAGAGCCGTCCGGCGTCCAGGGTGGAGTCCTCCAGGGCGGCCACCCATGCCTGGCCCCACCAGGTCGCGGCGAAGGCTCGCTTGCGGCGGGCGGGCGCACGGCGCGGGCCGGGGACGGCGGGGCTCATGACTGCCTTCCCAGGGCGACGAGTTCGGCGGGTTCGGCGTCGGACAGTTCGGTCAGGGCTGCCTCGCCGGAGCCGACGACGGCGTCGGCGAGGGCGCGCTTGGTTTCGAGCAGCTTCGCCGCCTTGTCCTCCACGGTTCCCTCCGCGAGGAGCTTGTGTACCTGGACGGGTTTGTCCTGGCCGATGCGGTAGGCGCGGTCGGTGGCCTGGTCCTCGACGGCCGGGTTCCACCAGCGGTCGTAGTGCACGACGTGAGTGGCGCGGGTGAGGTTGAGTCCGGTGCCCGCCGCCTTCAACGACAGCAGGAACACCGGCACTTCACCGCGCTGGAAGCGGTCCACCATCTCCTCGCGCCGCGCGACGGGGGTGCCGCCGTGCAGGAAGAGAGCGGGGACGTCGCGCTCGGCGAGATGCTCGTCCAGCAGAGCCGCCATCTGTTTGTACTGCGTGAAGACCAGCACGGATTCGCCTTCGGCGGTGATGGTGTCGAGAAGTTCATCCAGCAGGTCGAGCTTGCCGGAGCGGCCCCGCAGCGGAGTGGACTGGCGCAGGCCGTGCTCTTTCAAATACTGGGCGGGGTGGTTGCAGATCTGCTTCAGCGCGTGGAGCAGCTTGAGTACCAGACCGCGCCGGGCGCCGCCCTCCGACTCCGCGATCTTCGCCATGGTCTCGCGGACCACCGCCTCGTACAGGCTGGTCTGCTCGGCCGTCAGCGGGACGACGCGGTCGGTCTCGGTCTTGGGCGGCAGTTCGGGCGCGATGCCGGGGTCGGACTTCTTGCGTCGCAACAGGAAGGGACGTACGAGACGGGACAGGCGCTCGGCTGCCTCGGGATCCTCGCCCGCCTCGATGGCGCGGGCATGCCGGTCACGGAAGGGCGTGAGTGTGCCGAGCAGCCCGGGGGTGGTCCAGTCGAGCAGGGCCCACAGCTCGGAGAGGTTGTTCTCCACGGGGGTGCCGGTGAGAGCGACGCGGGCGCGGGCGGGCAGGGCGCGCAGTTCGCGGGCCGTGACGGCGTAGGGGTTCTTGACGTGCTGGGCCTCGTCGGCGGCCACCAGCGACCAGGCTGTTTCGCCAAGCACTTCGCGGTCGCGGCGCAGCACCCCGTAGGTGACCAGGACGACCTCGTCGCCGGCCAGGTCCTTGAGGTGGCGGTCGCCGCCGTGGTAGCGGCGTACGGGGGTGGACGGGGCGAATCTGGCGGCCTCGCGCTGCCAGTTGCCGAGCAGGGAGGCCGGGTAGACGACAAGGGCGGGGCCCGCAGTGGTCGGGTGGCTCTGGCGGTGCAGGTGCAGAGCGAGCAGGGTGATGGTCTTGCCCAGGCCCATGTCGTCGGCGAGACAGCCGCCGAGGCCGAGTGAGCACATCTCGGCCAGCCAGGCCAGGCCCCGCTTCTGGTACTCGCGCAACGTGGCCTTGAGCGCGGCGGGCTGGGGCACGGGGGTGCGGGACTCGGGGTCGCGGATCCGAGCGACCAGGTCGCCGAGCGCACCGACCGCCGCACAGGGGACCCGGTCACCGTCCCGTTCGACCTCGCCGGTCAGGGCGGCGCTCAACGCCTGCATGGGGGTGAGCGGTTCCATCCGGCGGCGCCTGGCGCGGGCCACCAGCTTCGGATCGGCGACCATCCACTGGTCGCGAAGCCGGACGAGGGGACGGCGTGACTCCGCGAGGGCATCCATCTCGGCCTCGGTGAGCGGCTCGCCGCCAAGGGAGACCTGCCAGTGGAAGTCGAGGAGGGCCTCGGTGTCCAGCAGGCCGCCCGCGGTGGAACCGGGGGTGTTGCGCTGCCCGATCTCCGCGGCCGCAGTGAGCGCCTTGACCAGTTCGCGCGGCCAATGCACGTCGACACCAGCCGCGCGCAGCGCGTCAGTGGCGTCCCCAAGGAGATCGAAGGCTTCGTCGTCGGTCAGCCGGAGCTGATCGGGAGCGGCATCGTCGAGCAACCTCCGCAGCGGAGGCCAGGCGCGGGCGCCACGACGCAGGGCGAGCAGCGTCTCGGTCTCGGCGCGCGGGCCGAGCAGCCGCTCCACTTCCGTCGGCTCACTCCACAGCCGTGCGGCCTCGATGACGAGCGCCGGATCCGCCGCGGTGTGCAGCTGCAGGACGGACCGGAACTGCCGTCGGCGTCCTTCGGGTACGTCGACGCGCAGGGAGACACTGACCTCGGCGGTGAGCGCCGCCTGGGTTTCCTCGGCCCACTCACGCAAGGTGGGCACGGCACGGGCCTCGCGCCAGGCGTACGGCAGCGCTCCCATGGCGAGCGGCGCGGCCGGCGTACGGACCAGATCATCGGCGACCGCGTCGCAGAACTGGCGTACCAGCGGCGCCGGTTCGGCGATCCGTACCGGCGCAGGGCCAGGCTCGGGCAGGCAGTGGGCGTGCGGCGGGATGGCGGCGGCCAGGGCGTCCAGCGTCCGGCGCTGCGCGGATGTCCAGGGACCCACCTGCCAGGTGTCGTAACCGGCGGGGGTGAGGGCCGGGTGGAGGCGGCCGTCGGCGAGCAGCCGCAGCGCGAAGCGAGTGGCGGCCTGCCAGGCGTCGCCGGAGGGATGCCTCGGCTCCGCATCGACCAGGGCGGAGACAGCGACGGCGACAGGCAGCGCGTACCCCTCGACCCTGCGCCGCCTGACCGAGCGGCCGTGCGGCAGGACCAGTTCCACCGCCTCGGTCTCCAGGCCGGCGGGCGCCGTACTGTCTCCGGCTGCTGCCCCGGCCGGCCTCCACAGCAGCAGCCGCCCAAGGCGTGCGGGCTCACCGGGCAGGAACACCGCCGCCCAGCCAGCGCCGAGCAGCTCCCTCACGAAGGCGGATGTTTCCTGCCGGGCCAGCGGCAGTGCGCTCCTCACGCCGGTACTCGGCTCGCGTACGACGGCTCGTACCGCTCTCTTCCGCCCTGTCTCTCGCCGCACCCTCCCCAGGCCCGCTCACTACCGAACCCGACCAGGTGACGTCACACGCTGGCAACCGCGGGCCTCGGCTTGACTGCCGGCGACGCTGCCCACGGCGGATATGCCGCTGCTGAACACGCCGGTCCTCAACCGTACGGTGCAGCGCTAGGGTGAGGCCATGAGCACCCGGAACCCGGCCGCGCTGAAGGCGTTGATCAAAGAGGCCACCATTCGATGCCTACGGCGAGGATGAGCAGCTCACCGGCTTCTTCACGATGATCGAGGAGAGCCTTGCCGTGCCGTTCACCACGACTGTTCTCGGCGTCGAGGTGAGCGTGATCGGTGTCGATCTGGCCGAGGACGGGCGCGTGGTAGCGCGCTGCGTCCGGGGGGCGGCCCGACAGGACATCGGGGTTCTGGATCTGCCGCTGCCGGAATCCGCTCCCGAGGGCTCGCAACGGATCGAGGGATACCGCTACTGGGTCCGCTGAACTGGCGCGCCGCACAACTGCCCAGCTGAGCCCCTGCTCGAACGGACAGTGGCCTCGACTGCAGCTGACCGGACCGACTGTGGGGAACAGACAGCAGACAACGCGCATACCGCAGTATGCTTGCCGTTATGGCTGACACCACGCGCATCACGGTGACACTCCCCACAGAGCAGGTGGCGGAGCTGAAGAAGATCACGGACAACATTTCCGGCTACGTGGCCGAAGCGGTCGCCAGACAGATCCGGCACCAGCTCCTGGGGGCCGACCTGCGCAGCCACACGGACGAGCACGGGGCCTTCAGCGAGGCGGAGCTGGCCGAGGCGCGGGCGCGGATCTTCGGTACGACCCAGGCCGCTGGTGGCGCGAGCGCCGCGTGAGCGGGCACATTGAGACCGTCGTCCTGGACAGCGAGGGGCTGTCGGCCTGGGTGGCGCAGGACCGGAGGGTTCTGGCGATGTTCCAGGTGTTCCACGACATGGGAGCGGACCCTGTCGTCAGCGCCAACACCATCGTGGAGGTGAGCCACTCCAGGGTGAATCTGCCCCGGCTGCAATGGGCGCTCTCCCGGGTCAAGGTGGAGCCGGTCACGGAGGCGGCGGCCAAGGCGGCGGCACAACTGCTCAAGGGTGCCGGTCTGCACGGACACAAGTACGCGATCGATGCCACCGTCGCCGAAGCGGCCTTGCGTCAGCCCGGCCCGGTCGCCATCCTCACGTCGGATGTCGATGACATGACCCAGCTGTGCGGCAGCAAGGTCCGGATGATCGGGCTATGACCGCTGCCGTGACTCCGTGACTCCGTGACTCCGTGACGGCGTCTGCGTCGCTCGCCCCGGGGATGCAAGCGTGCGCCTTTCCTGCTTGACGGGTATGCATCGAATGTCGCCTATAAATGCAACCGAAACTGCAACCAGGGCATGCCGAAGAGTCGGACCGCCCTAAGCGGTCCGACTCTTCGTTTCGCCTGGTCAGGCGGCTGCGGAGGATACGAGATTCGAACTCGTGAGGGGTTGCCACCAACGCGCTTTCCAAATGTTCGTTTGGGTGTCCAGCGAGGTCCGGGAGCGTTCTGACCTGCGGCGGAGCGGGCGTGAGAAGGGGCTCCGTACGGCGCCGGACGCGGGTGAATGAGACCAAAACTGAGACCAGAGCGCCAGGTCATACCTTCTTGACGACGATCGACTCCGGAACCAGCCTCTCCAGGTCGTCCACGTCCGAGGTGAAGACGGTGACCTGCCCCTTCTGCTGTCGCGCGATGACGGCGAGCACTGCGTCGATTGCGTCCTTGTGGCCGTGCAGCTTGACATCCGCCAGGAGGCGGCGGGCCTGGCGGGCCTCGTCCTTCCCGATGTCGGCGACTTTGAGCCGGGAGAGCACCCAGTCCCAGCGCTGCTCGGTGGTCCTGCCGTCGTACGCCTCGACAAGCGTCATCGGAGACGTCACCACCTCGGCTTCACCCCGGGCCGCGAGGTCGAGCCAGGCGATCATCTTCCGGTCGCCCCGCACGGCCAGGGACAGGGCTTCGCAGTCGAGCACGAAGACGCGCAGCGGCTGCTGCCCATGCTCGGCGGCCCGCTTCTTCACGCGGCCTCTCCGGCGTCGTGCTTTCCGGTGGCGCGGCGGCGCTCGTGCTCGGCGTCGAGTTCCTCCAGTTCTTCGAACGCGCTCGTGCGCTCGTCCTCGGTGAGGGGGCCGTGTTCCTCCTGTAGCCAGTCGGACAGTTCGCGCAGCCGGTCCCGGTCGCGCTTGAATCGCAGCGCCTCGGCGACGTACGCCGACAGGCCACGTTCCGCCGCCTCTGCCCGGATCTCGTCGAGGAGATCCTCGGGGATCGTCACCGTCACCTTCTTGGTCGTCGCCATACAGGAGACCATACTCCTGGTATTGACTCCCTTACCAGTGCCCGCCGCGAATGGTGGCGTGGCCGGACGGCTCGTCTTTCACGGTGCAGTGAGGCTCAGCAGCCGCGCGTTGGCCTCGTCCAGCGCGAAACGGTCAGGGGCGAATTCCGTGGCGGATCGAAGTCTGAGCCACTCCAGCATGGCGTGGTGCTCCTCATGCGCCGGGTCGGCGAGGATCACTTTGAGATCGCTGTAGCCGGGGGCGCCGCCGCAGTCCTCGGGCGGGCACGCCCCGGTATCGTCCACGCAGTGCGGATAGTGAAGCCCGGCTGCGGCTGTGTGGAACTGCTCCATGGTGATGAGGTGCTCCGAGGAGTCCCTGAAGTCGTACGTGTACACGCACTGGGCGCCCGGTTTGAGCAGGGCGGCCAGTGTCGCGGTGCGCTCGTCGCGGAATCCGAGTTCACCACCGGGACGGCCGTACTGGACGCCGTCAATGGTGAATGCGTGCATGTGGCAGTTCTGCCAGCCCATCGCGTCCTGGATCACGGAGTGAAGCCGGTCCAGGCGGATCGCGGCGGGCACCAGCAACTGCCGCCAGACCCGGGGGGCGTCCACGTCGGCAAGCTCGACGAGGATCTGCAGCACCGCGTCGCCCGGCTCGGGCTCGCCGCGCATCCGGGCCGTCTCGGTGCGGCCGTCCGTCGTCAACTCAGCGCTGTCCTCCGTGAGATGGACAGCGCCCAGGGAGGCGAGGGCCTTCAGGACCCGTTGGGTGTCGTGGTCGTTGGCGGTGCGCAGATGCCCCACACGGTCGGGGGACAGGTCGTCGAGCACGTACAGCGGACTGACCGCCTGCCACACCACCTCGTACAGGTCACTGAGCGGCACCGAAGCCGTGGCCGTGTACAGGCGGTGCAGCAGCACCCGCAGACCACGGTCGTACTCGTGTGAGAAGAGTGACTCCAGCCAGCCGGACACCGTCACGGCCGGCCCGATGCGCGCCAGCGCGGCGAACAGGGCGCTACGCAGTTCGTTGGGGCGATCCACCAGCTTGGCGTTTTTCTTCACCGGCAGCAGGCGCCCGCTCGCGACTCGTAGCAGCCGCGCCGCCTTCGCCCACTCGACCAGCAGCGTGAGGTGGTACAGCTCCTCGCTGGACTTCGTTTTGAACGTACGGTCTCCGATCACCGGGTCCATCCGGTCGCCGGTGTCCAGAACCTCCACCAGTGCCGCGCATCGGCGAGCGTCACACGGCCGGTCTGGGTCAGCCTGCGGCCGGCGCCGACCCAGCCGACCAGCCCTCGCACCTGCTCGACGGTCCTGCTCACTGACTCAGCCATGGCGACCCACCCGTTCCGGTCCGTGTCCCGTATCACCCCAACCCAGGATGGCAGCACCGCGGGCACGCCCGGTGCTTCGCATGGGGCGACACGTAGGTGGCAGACTGTGACAGTGACAGCGCGCGACGAGGAACTGCTGGCCCGGGTCCGGGAGTTGAGGGAGCGCGGCAGCGCCCCGAAGCAGATCGCCAAGGTGCTGGGGTTGCGCCCGGCCCAGGCCACCGCGCTGGTGAGACGGGTCGCCGAGGCGGCACAGGCGAACATTCCGCCGGACGAACGGCCGGTGGTGGGCTGCTGGGTCAACGCGGGCTGGAGCACGGGACTGGACCTGGCCGGAGCCCCGGACTGGGCGGTGGCCGACCCCCTCGGCCGGAAACCGGACCCGGACACGGACACGGGCGGCTTCGCCCAGATTCTGCTGGCCCGCCAGGAACGTGCCAGCAGGGTGACCGTCACCGGGTTCCTCGTGGACGTGTACTGCCTGGGGGTCAAGAACGTCATCGACCCCGAGGTGATGGGTTCCGGCTCCCTGACCACGTACGTACCGATGTACTACTCGGCCTTCGATCACCGGCCGCTGCCGATCGGCGTGGAGCAGGCGCAGACGATCGTGCACGATGCGGTCGCCTACGCCCGCGGTCTCGGCTTCGAGCCCGCGGGCGGTTTCGCCGGCGCCGCAGTACACCTGGGTGCCCCGCCCGGCGACCGGCCCGTCATCGGCTTCGGCCGGGACGGCAAGCCGTTCTACTTCTCCGGCCCCCACGACAACCCGCGAATGGTGGTCCAGACCCTCGAACGCACCTGCGGCCCGGGCAACTACGACTACGTTGCCCATCTGTAGGAACCAGGACGCGAGCGGCACGAGGCGGGAAACACAAGCGGTGATACCGGTCGAACAGCAGCAGGAGCCCACTGGCACCCCACAGGTCCGGCACACCGAACACGAGGCGCAGGCCGACCTGCTGACGGCGCTGCGACTGTGCATGACGGGGAAGCTGCGCTGCAGCGAAAAGACCCGCCGCCCCAGCGCCGCCACCGTCGCGGCGGTCGCCAACGCACTGGACGGCGGCGACTTCTATCCGCACGAGGCCATCGCCGCCTTCGCCTGGCCGATGCTGCTCCAGGCAGGCGGCCTCGCCCAGCTCACCGGCGGCCGACTGGGGCTGACCACGCGCGGACGGGCCGCGCTGACCCGGCCACCGCACCTGACCATTCCCCAGCTGTGGCAACGCTGGCTGAACAACAGCCTCCTGGACGAGTTCTCCCGCGTAGAGGAGATCAAGGGCCAGCGCTCGGCGAACGTCCTGACCGCCGCCAAACCGCGCCGCAAGCTCGTCGGCCAAGCACTGGCCGGCATCACCCCGGGTGAGTGGTCATCCATCGACGGCCTGTTCACGGACATGCGCGCGGCAGGTCTGGATCCGGTCGTCCACCGCAGTGAACGCGCACTGTGGAAGCTGTACCTGGAAGATCCTCAATACGGCAGCCTCGGTTACGACGGCTACCACGGCTGGTCCCTCCTCCAGGGCCGTTACACCCTGGCGGTGCTCTTCGAGTACGCCGCCACGCCTCATCGACATCCAGTACGTCCCCCCGGCAGGCGCCCGCAATGACTACCAGGACAACTGGGGTGGCGACTACCTCGACCAGCTGAGCCGCTACGACGGCCTGTCCGCAATCCGCCTCACTCCTCTCGGCGCCTACGCCGTCGGCCTCACCGGCGACTATGCCCCCACTCCGGCACCGGCCGTTCCTACGGGCAGGGTTACCGTCCTGGCGAACTTCGACATCGTCGCCGTGGACGGGCTGCCCTCGGCCGACACCTCCTCCTGGACGCGTTCGCCGACAGGAAATCCGACCGGGTCTGGACGCTCACCACTGCGTCCCTCCTGAGCGCCCTTGACCGCGGGCACACTCTCGACGAACTCCGCCGCTACGTGGACCAGGCAGCCTCGCACCCTCTGCCCCAGACCGTCACCACGCTGCTGGACGATACCGCCCGCCGCACCGGCCGACTCCGTGACACAGGGCAGGTCCACCTCATCGAATGCGAGGATGAGGCACTGACAGCCCTCGTTGTCGGCGACCGCCGCCTGCGCGCATTGTGCACCCGGCTCGGCGAACGCCACCTCGCGGTCTCCCCTGAGCAACTGCCGGCGTTGCGCAAGGCCACTCGCGCCCTGGGCTACCCGCTGGCCTGAGACGAGCAGAGCTACTTCGGGGCGCCCGGGCCAGGGCCCGGGGCGCACGCTGAGGCGCGAACGCTGGTCACCAGGGGAGCGGCTCGCTGCGCGAGGTGAAATGAGTCGAATGTCGAAAATAAATGAGACCGGAACTGAGACCAGGGCACACCAGAGCGCCGGACCGCGAGCTACGGTCCGGCGCTCTGTTTCGCCTGTTCAGGCGGCTGCGGAGGATACGAGATTCGAACTCGTGAGGGGTTGCCCCCAACACGCTTTCCAAGCGTGCGCCCTAGGCCTCTAGGCGAATCCTCCGCTGGGAACATTACATGACCGAGAGGAGTGCTCGCGAACTCGTTCTCACCCGCTGACGTCGGGTACTCTGTGCAGAGCCCCTCACGCGGCGCTATCTGACTGAACTCCCCCAGGGCCGGAAGGCAGCAAGGGTAGGTTGGCTCTGGCGGGTGCGTGGGGGGCGCTCGCGTTTGTGGGCGGGGTTGGTTGTCAGTGGGCGCCTATAACCTCGTATGCGTGTCGTCTCTCGCGCTGTACCGCCGCTATCGCCCGGAGTCGTTCGCCGAGGTCATCGGGCAGGAGCATGTCACCGACCCGCTGCAGCAGGCGCTGCGGAACAACCGGGTCAATCACGCGTACCTGTTCAGCGGCCCGCGTGGGTGTGGCAAGACGACCAGCGCGCGGATCCTCGCCCGGTGCCTGAACTGCGAGCAGGGGCCCACGCCGACCCCGTGCGGGGAGTGCCAGTCCTGCCGGGACCTGGCGCGCAACGGCCCGGGATCCATCGACGTCATCGAGATCGACGCGGCCTCTCACGGTGGTGTGGACGACGCCCGTGAGCTGCGCGAGAAGGCCTTCTTCGGGCCGGCCTCCAGCCGCTACAAGATCTACATCATCGACGAGGCCCACATGGTCACGTCGGCCGGCTTCAACGCGCTGCTCAAGGTCGTCGAGGAGCCGCCGGAGCATCTCAAGTTCATCTTCGCCACGACCGAGCCCGAGAAGGTCATCGGGACCATTCGCTCGCGGACCCATCACTATCCGTTCCGGCTGGTGCCGCCGGGGACCCTGAGGGACTACCTCTCCGAGGTCTGCGGGAAGGAGAAGATCCCCGTCGAGGACGGGGTGCTGCCTCTGGTCGTGCGCGCCGGTGCCGGGTCCGTGCGTGACTCCATGTCCGTCATGGACCAGCTGCTCGCAGCGGCCACCGAGGAGGGTGTGACGTATGCCATGGCCACCTCTCTGCTCGGTTACACCGACGGGTCGCTGCTCGACGCCGTGGTCGAGGCCTTCGCGACCGGGGACGGCGCCGCCGCCTTCGAGGTCGTCGACCGGATCATCGAGGGGGGCAACGACCCGCGCCGCTTCGTCGCCGACCTGCTGGAGCGGCTGCGGGACCTGGTGATCCTCGCCGCCGTGCCGGACGCTGCGGAGAAGGGGCTGTTCGACGCCCCCGCCGACGTCCTCGAACGGATGCAGGCCCAGGCCGGCACCTTCGGCGCCGCCGAGCTCAGCCGCGCCGCCGACCTGGTCAACGAGGGCCTGACCGAGATGCGCGGCGCCACCTCCCCGCGCCTCCAGCTGGAGCTGATCTGCGCCCGCGTGCTGCTGCCGGCGGCATACGGCGACGAGCGGTCCGTGATGGCCCGCCTCGACCGCCTGGAGCGGGGCGTCAACTTCTCGGGCGGGGGCGGCGCGCCCGCCATGGGGTACGTCCCCGGGCCCGAGGCGCACGTGCAGCCTCCGGCGCCTGTGCAGCAGGGGGGCGGTCCGGCGGCGGCCCGGGCGGCCGTCCGAGGGGGAGCGGCCCCGGCCCCGGCATCGGCCCCGGCGCCGGCCCCGGCGCCGGCCCCGGCGCCGGCACCTGTGCAGACTCCAGAGCCTCCGGCTCCGGCTCCGGCCGCCGCGCCCACCCCGCCTCCTGCCGCGCCGGGTGCCTGGCCGACGGCAGCCCCCGCAGGCGGCGGTGGCACCCGTCGCCCCGGCGGCTGGCCCACGGCCACGGGTGGCGGTGCTCCGGCGGCGCAGCAGACCCCGCCGCCCTCGGCGGCGGCCCCGGCCCCGGCTCCGGCCGCCGCTGCCGCCCCGGCGCCCGCCGCCGTCCCTGCCGGTGGTCCCGACCCCCGCATGCTCTGGCCGAACATCCTGGAGGCGGTGAAGAACCGCCGCCGCTTCACCTGGATCCTGCTCAGCCAGAACGCCCAGGTCGCCGGTTTCGACGGCACCACCCTCCAGGTCGGCTTCGTCAACGCCGGCGCCCGCGACAACTTCGCCAGCAGCGGCAGCGAGGACGTGCTGCGGCAGGCACTGAGCGAGCAGTTCGGCGTGCAGTGGCGGATCGAGGCGGTCGTCGACCCGACGGGCGGAGGCGGAGCCGCTCCGCCCGGCACCGGGTACGGCAGCGCGGCCCCCGCGGCCCCGGCCCGCCCCGCGCCCGTCCACCAGCAGGCCCCGGCGGCCGCCCCGGCCCAGAGCGCCCCGTCGCCCGCCCCGAGGGCAGCGGCACCGGCCCCTGCGCCCACCGCTCCGGAACCGCCACCGGTCTCCCCCGAGGACGACATCCCCGAGGAGGACGACCCCGACCTGGACGAGTCGGCCCTCTCCGGCCACGAGCTGATCGTGAAGGAACTGGGGGCGACGGTGGTGGAGGAGATCCAGAACGAGTGACCGAGGCAGACGCCGACGGCACGGAGCCGACGCCAACCTGATGGGCGGCTGCGGCCCGGTGGGGGTTGCTCGCGCGGTTCCCCGCGCCCCTGGGTTTCTCGGCGCGTCCGGGGTGAAGAGCGGAAGCGGCTTCGGCTTTCGGCCCGCGCGGCGTCGGGGCGGTGACTGTCCCCCGTCCGGTTTGTCGGGCGGCTGCGGCCCGGTGGGGGTTGCTCGCGCAGTTCCCCGCGCCCCTGGGTTTCTCGGCGCGTTCGTTGGCTGAGGCAGCAACTACCCCCAGCCCGTCCGGCGTTTGAGGACGAGGCCGTTCAGGCCGAAGTTGGGGTTGGGGGTGGCAGACACCAAGAGGTCCCGCCTCGGCAGGGGGCCATCGGCCGGCCGGGACCCCTTGGAGGAACCTCCAGTCGGTCCGCCCGGCTACGCTGGCCCCCGTGAAGGTCCTCGTCATCGGCAGCGGCGCCCGCGAACACGCCCTGTGCCGCTCACTGTCCCTCGATCCCGACGTCACCGCGCTGCACTGCGCCCCCGGCAACGCCGGCATCGCCGAGGTGGCCGAGCTGCACCAGGTCGATGCCCTGGACGGCGGGGCCGTGGCCTCGCTGGCCCTGGAACTCGGCGCCGAGCTGGTGGTCGTCGGCCCGGAGGCCCCCCTGGTCGCCGGGGTCGCCGACGCCGTGCGTGAGGCGGGCGTCCCGGTCTTCGGTCCCTCCGGGGAGGCTGCCCGGATCGAGGGGTCCAAGGCGTTCGCCAAGGACGTGATGGCGGGGGCCGGAGTGCCCACCGCCCGTTCGTACGTCTGCACAAACGCCGAGGAGGTCGCCGAGGCCCTCGACGCCTTCGGGGCGCCGTACGTCGTCAAGGACGACGGGCTCGCCGCCGGCAAGGGTGTCGTCGTCACCGACGACCTCGACGCCGCCAAGGCGCACGCCGCCGCCTGCGAGCGCGTCGTCATCGAGGAGTTCCTCGACGGTCCCGAGGTCTCCCTCTTCGCGATCACCGACGGCGAGACGGTCCTCCCGCTCCAGCCCGCGCAGGACTTCAAGCGCGCCCTGGACGGCGACGAGGGGCCGAACACGGGCGGCATGGGCGCCTACTCCCCGCTGCCCTGGGCCGACCCCAAGCTCGTCGACGAGGTCCTGGAGACCGTTCTCCAGCCGACCGTCGACGAGATGCGGCGCCGCGGCACCCCGTTCTCCGGTCTCCTCTACGCCGGCCTCGCGATCACCTCGCGCGGCGTGCGGGTCATCGAGTTCAACGCCCGCTTCGGCGACCCGGAGACCCAGGTGGTCCTCGCCCGCCTGAAGACCCCGCTGGCCGGCGTCCTGCTCGCCGCCGCGAACGGCACCCTCGCCGACCTTCCGCCGCTGCGCTGGCGCGACGACGCGGCCGTCACCGTCGTCGTCGCCTCGCACAACTATCCGGACACCCCGCGCACCGGCGACCCCATCACCGGCCTCGACGCGATCGCCGCCGAGGACGCGCCGCACGCCTACGTCCTGCACGCCGGCACGAAGCGCGCCGGTGACGACGTGGTCAGCGCGGGCGGCCGGGTCCTCTCCGTCACGGCGACCGGCGAGGACCTCACCCAGGCCCGTGAGCGGGCGTACGCGGCGGTGGCGCGGATCCGCCTCGACGGCTCCCAGCACCGCACGGACATCGCCGCCAAGGCGGCGGCGGAGGCCTGACCCCGCCGCTCCCGCAGACCCGTCCCTGATCAGGCCCCGGACCCGAAATCCGGGGCCTGATCGTTGCTGTCTGTCGATCACCTCTGACCAAAGCCATTCCATCGAGTGACCGATGCCGTATCCGGCTGACGGGGGCCGAGGCCCCAACTAGGGTGCGGCGCAGGCGTTCCGGCACTTGGCCCACCGGCATTGCGATGTCGGTGGCGGGTGCCACAGTGGGGGAGTGAGCAACAGCCAGGACAGGCCGAGGACAGCAGGGAGGGGGTGAGGTCCGGACGTGACCAGTACCGGTATCGGTGCGGAGGCGGGAGCGCAGGCAGCGCGTACCCGGGCCCTCGCCGTGCTGCGCATCCGCGGCCGCGCCCTGGCCGTGGCCCTGCTGCCCGCCGCGGCCACGGTGATCCTGCTGGCCGGCGGTTCCACCGGCCACTTCGTCGGCCGCGGCTGGGACACCGCCCGCTGGACCGTCGGCGCCCTCGCGGTCCTCGTCCTGCTCGCCGCCGCCGGCATCGCCCTCGTCGTGGCCCGCGCCCGCCCCGCCGTGAGCCCCACGGTCCCGATAGCGGAGGATTCCGCCCCGGACCTGTACCGGATGGTCCGCGACCTGGCCGACCGCCTCGACGTGCCGGCGCCCTCCGCCATAGCGCTCACCCCGGACTGCGACAGCTGGCTGGAGGACCGCACCCACCCGGCCCACGGCCCGCCCGAGCCCAAGGGCGGCGACGAGCTCGGCACCCCCGGCCTGCACCGCCGCACCCCGGCCGCCCCCGTCCTCGTCATCGGCTCCCCGTTCCTGTGGTGGATGCGCGTCGGCGAACTCCGCGCGGTCCTCGCCCCGGTCGTCGCCGGTACGGGACCCTCGGCGCACCCGGACATAGCGGCCGCCCGCCGGTTCGTCAGGGGCCTGGACGCGGCGGTGGCGGTCTCCGCGGCGCCCGCCCGAGGCCCGGCCGCCCGCCTGGTGTGCGCGGGCGTCGCCTGGGTGGCCCGGCTGCTGCTGCGGGGCTGCCGGGAGCACGCCACGCTGATGGAGCGCGGGGTCGCCGCCGCGGCCGCCGAGCGGGCCCAGGCCGTCGACTACGGACTGCGGATCGTCGCCCAGGAGCAGGTCGGCCTGGCCTACGCCGGCTGGGACCGGCTGCTCACCCGGGTCGCGCTGCCCGCCTGGCGGATGGGCCGCTGGCCCTCCCGGCTGGACGCGGGCGTGGTCGCGGCCCTCACCGAGCTGTCCCGGCGCGACCGGCTGGCCGAGGGCTTCGCCTCCCGGCTGGGCGAGCGGCCCGCGTGCGACCTGCTGGAGGAGCCGGGGCTGGTGGACGAGGCCGCCTCGCTGCTCGCCGCCCGCCTCTTCCACGGCGGCCCCGCCGAGCCCGGCCCGGCCTGGTCCCCGGTGGCCTGGCAGGAGTACCCGGACGAGGTCGTCGACCGCACCTGGCGCACCGAGGCGGCCCGCCTGCACCGCGTCCTGGACGCCCTCGGTGTCCGTGCCACCCTCGATCCCAGCGCCCCGGACCCCGGCGGTCCCACCCTGGCCCGGGTCCTGGACCACCTGACCGACCCGACCGCCGCCCCCGGCAGACGCCGCCTCCCGGCGTACGGCGACTCCCGCACCTCCGGCTACGACGGCGACCCACGCACCCCCGGCTACGAGGAGGAGGCGGACGAGCCCACCGGCACCGAGCGCAGCGCCGCCCTCGCCGCCGGCCTCACCGCGGCCCTCGCCCGCGAGGAGCACGAGGGAGCGCACGCGAGCACGGCCGACACCGCACGCCCCGGCTGCCCCGCGGCCGCCGGCCAGGGCGGCCCCGGCAGCCCCCTCTGGGACGACGGGGCACTGCCCCTCTTCCCGCTCCAGCCCCCGCGCACCGCCCGCGAACTCCTCGCCGACCACGTCAAGGCGATGGTGTGCTGCGCGGCCGTGGACACCGCTGGAGCCACCCCCGGCCTGGACTGGCTCGACGGCCCGGCCCTGCTGGTCGACGGCGAGCGGGCCGCCGACCTGACGCCCAGAGTCCTCAGCCTCATCGAGGAGGGAGACCCGGCCCCGCTGCGGGCCTGGCTGGTCGAATCCGGCATACGACCCGAGAAGCCGGTACGACTGGTCTGACCTCGGCTTTTCGATGCTTTGGCGGAGCAAAGTGTTCCACTTCAGGCAAATTCGCGACGAACCGTGACCGTACGCGTGCGTTATGTGATGTGCTGGGACCGTTGCCGGATGTGGCAAGCGCATCCGACATAAGACAGACGCCTCAGTCACGGCATGGCAGCACGGGCACTACGGCACGGGCACAGGCACAACAGCAGAAGACGCAAAGACGCACGCAGGCATCGCACATCGCACGTCACTCATCGCACACGGCTCGTATCAGCACACTTCACGGGGGCACGAGGGAGGGGAGCCACCATGGCATCGGACCAGATCCGCCGCTGGGAGTCGGGAGCACTCGCGCACGCCGTCACGGACCCCTTCGGTCAGGGGCCCGTCCCCTGGCTGCGCGGCAGCGAGACCTATTTCGACGACACCGGTCATGTCGTCCCCTGGTACGTGGACCCCAGCCGGCCACAGCCCACCGGCGAGAACCCCCGGGTCCCCGCACCGCGCACCGCGATCGGCGGCCCGCGCTCCGCGGACGACGTGCACCGCCAGATCAAAGGTTTCACCTCGACCGGCGCGGTCACCCCGGGCGAGGCCGTCGACTTCCACATCACCGTCGACCCGCCGCAGGAATTCAGCGTCGACATCTACCGCATCGGCCACTACGGCGGGGACGGCGCATCGAAGATCACCACCAGCCCCCGGCTGTCCGGCATCGTCCAGCCCCCGCCGCTGGCCGCCGACCGCACGGTCTCCTGCCACCACTGGTGGCTCTCCTGGCGTCTGCAGGTCCCGTCGTACTGGAGCATCGGCGCGTACGTCGCCGTGCTCACCACGACCGACGGCTACCGCTCTCACGTGCCCTTCACCATCCGCGACAACCACCCGGCAGACCTGCTGCTCCTGCTGCCGGACATCACCTGGCAGGCGTACAACCTCTACCCCGAGGACGGCCGCACCGGCGCCAGCCTCTACCACGCCTGGGACGAGAGGGGCCGGCTGCTCGGCGAGGCCGACGCGGCGACCACCGTCTCCTTCGACCGGCCGTACGCGGGCGCCGGCCTGCCCCTGCACGTCGGCCACGCCTACGACTTCATCCGCTGGGCCGAGCGCTACGGCTACGACCTCGCCTACGCCGACGCCCGCGACCTGCACGCCGGCCGCGTCGACCCCACCCGCTACCGGGGCCTGGTCTTCCCGGGCCACGACGAGTACTGGTCGCCGCAGATGCGCCGCACCGTCGAGCTGGCCCGGGACAGCGGCACGAGCCTCGTCTTCCTCTCCGCCAACACCATGTACTGGCAGGTGGAGTTGGGCCCCTCACCGTCCGGGGTCGCGGACCGCCTGCTGACCTGCCGCAAACGCAAGGGCCCGGGGAAGCCCGTGCTCTGGCGCGAGATCGACCGGCCCGAACAGCAGACGGTCGGCATCCAGTACGCGGGCCGGGTGCCCGAGCCCTATCCCCTGATCGTGCGCAACGCGGGGCACTGGCTCTGGGAGGCCACCGGCGCGCACGAGGGCGACGAGCTCCCGGGCCTGGTGGCAGGGGAGGCCGACCGCTACTTCCCGCGCACCGCGCTGCCCGAGCACGAGGAACGCATCCTGCTCGCCCACTCCCCCTACACCGACAACGACGGCGTCCTGCGCCACCAGGAGACGTCCCTGTACCGGGCCCCCTCCGGCGCCCTGGTCTTCGCCGCCGGCACCTTCGCCTGGTCCCCGGCCCTGGACCGCCCCGGCCACATCGATCCCCGCGTCCAGCGGGCCACCGCCAACCTCCTGGACCGCATCTGCAAGCACGACTGATGCGGGCCAGGAGGGCGGCACGACTCCGTCCGCGCGGCCGGTCCGCACAGACGTCCGCGCGGCCGGTCCGCACAGACGTCCGCACAGACGTCCGCGCGGCCCCGCTGTTCGTGCGCAACCCGGCATACGGGAGAATCGAGGGCACCTGTACAGAACCACGGGGAGGAACCGTGTCCGGATTCGTCGAAAAGCCCGAGCCCGTGGAGGTACCGGGCCTGGTGCATCTGCACACCGGCAAGGTGCGCGAGCTGTACCAGAACGCGGCCGGAGACCTCGTGATGGTCGCCAGCGACCGCCTGTCCGCCTACGACTGGGTGCTGCCCACCGAGATCCCCGACAAGGGGCGGGTCCTCACGCAGCTCTCCCTGTGGTGGTTCGACAAGCTCGCCGACCTGGCCCCCAACCACGTCATCGGCACCGAGCTGCCCGAGGGCGCCCCCGCCGACTGGGCGGGCCGCACCCTGGTCTGCAAGTCCCTGAAGATGCTCCCGGTCGAGTGCGTGGCCCGCGGCTACCTCACCGGCTCGGGGCTGGCCGAGTACCAGGAGTCCCGCACGGTCTGCGGGCTCGCCCTCCCCGAGGGCCTGGCCGACGGCTCCGAGCTGCCCGCCCCGATCTTCACCCCGGCCACCAAGGCCGAGGTCGGCGAGCACGACGAGAACGTGTCGTACGAGGAGGTCGCCCGCCAGGTCGGCGCCGAGACCGCCGCCCAGCTGCGCCAGGCCACCCTCGCGGTGTACGGCCGGGCTCGGGACATCGCCCGCGACCGGGGGATCATCCTGGCCGACACGAAGTTCGAGTTCGGCTTCGAGAACGACACCCTCGTCCTCGCCGACGAGGTCCTCACCCCGGACTCGTCCCGCTTCTGGCCGGCCGACGAGTGGCAGCCGGGCCGCGCCCAGCCGTCGTTCGACAAGCAGTACGTGCGCGACTGGCTGACCTCGGCCGAGTCCGGCTGGGACCGCAGGAGCGAGCAGCCCCCGCCGCCGCTGCCGGAGCAGGTGGTCGAGGCGACCCGCGCGAAGTACATCGAGGCGTACGAGCGGCTGACGGGCAACACCTGGTCGTGACACGGCACCCCGGGCCCGGCCCGGGAATGCCGAAGGCCCCCGGCACCAGCCGGGGGCCTTCTCTCCTGAGCGGACGACGAGGCTCGAACTCGCGACCTCAACCTTGGCAAGGTTGCGCTCTACCAACTGAGCTACGTCCGCATGCGCCGTGGCGCGAGAGCAACTATACCCAACCTCGCTCCCGTGCGAGACGCACTGCCGCATGCCGGTTCTCCGCACCGAGTTTGGTGACGGCCGAGGAGAGGTAGTTCCGCACGGTCCCCGGCGACAGCGCGGCCCGCTCGGCGATCTCCGCGACCGGCGCCCCGTCGGCCGCCAGCTCCAGCACCTCCGCCTCCCGCGCGGTCAGCGGCGAGTCGCCGGCGGAGATCGCGTCGGCGGCCAACTCCGGGTCGATGTAGCGGTTTCCCGCGTGCACGGTCCGGATGATCTCGGCGAGCCGCTGTGCACTCACCGTCTTCGGGACGAACCCGCGCACTCCGGCGGCCAGCGCCCGCTTCAGGTGCCCGGGCCGTCCGTGCCCCGTGACGATCAGCACCCGGCAGCCCGGCAGTTCGGCCCGGAGCGATGTGGCGACCCTCACACCGTCGGCGCCCGGCATCTGCAGATCGAGCACCGCCACGTCGGGCCGGTGGGCCTGTGCCATGGCCAGCGCCTCGGGGCCGCTCGCCGCCTCCGCGACGACGACCAGATCGTCCTCCAGCCCGAGCAGCGCGGCCAGCGCACCCCGGATCAGATGCTCGTCGTCCGCGAGCAACAGCCGTACCGGAGACGTCATGAAGTGACTCCACTCACACTCGTATCAGCGGTCATGCGACCGGACAGCGGCACCGAGGCCACCACCCGGAACCCGTCCGCCCCGACCGGCCCGGCCTCCAGCGTCCCGTCGACCACCGCGAGCCGCTCCCGCAGCCCGGCCAGCCCGGACCCACCGCCCCCGGCACTCCCTCGGACCACAACTCCGTCGTTCTCCACGGTCAGCACCACGCATCCCTCCCGCACCCGCAGCCCCACCGCGCACCGTCCCGCGTCCCCGTGCCGCAGTACGTTGGTGGTCGCCTCCCGCACCACCCACCCGAGCGCCGACTGCACCTCCGCGGGCAGTCCGGTGGCGTCCCCCGTCACCTCGCAGCTGAACCCCGCAGCCGTCAACACGCCCTGCGCACCGGCGAGTTCGGCGCCCAGGTCGGCGTCCCGGTAGCCCCGGACGACATCGCGCACCTCCCGCTGCGACTCCTGTGCGATCCGCTGGACCTCGATCATCTGCTCGACGGCCTCGGGCCGTTCGCGCCGGGCCAGCTGGACCGCCAGTTCGCTCTTGAGAGCGATGACGGCGAGGTTGCGGCCGAGGACGTCGTGCAGATCGCGCCCGAACCGCAGCCGTTCCTCGGCGACGGCGAGGCGGGTCCGGGTCTCGCGGGCCTCGTCGAGTTCGTAGACGGCGTTCAGCAGCCAGAGCGAGAAGATCGAGGTGAAGGCGAGGAACGCACCGCCGAGGAAGACCACGAACGCGATGAACAGCGCGGTCGCCCCGGGGTAGCCGAGCGGGAAGGAGACCGCTCCGGCACCGCAGGCGAAGCCGGCGACGAGCGACAGCACCCGCTTCCGGTTGTGCACCCCGAGCGCCATGGTCCCGGCGCCGAAGGCCAGCACGCCGGTGAAGACGCCGGCGCCCGCGATCTCGCCGCCGTGTTTGCGTAGGACGAGGGCGACGACCGCGAAGACGTACGTCGCCGCGGCGAGCGCCCACAGCAGCCGCACCGGCTGCCCCCGCCGGCCGCGGGTCCAGTCCAGGGCCCGGGAGGCGGTCACCGCGCAGAGCAGCGCGTGGACGACGACCATCGCCATCAGCCAGCCCGCGATGCCCGGCCCGGCCGGTGAGAACACCGGCAGCCCGATCGCCGCGACCTCGATCACCGCGAAGAAGTGGAACGACCACCGTGTGTACGTCTCGACCTTGGCGGGGGTGGTCTTCCCCCGCCACCAGCCACCTGCCCCGCTCATCCCGGTACCGTTCCTCACCGTCAGCGCCGAGGCTCCCAGCGGAACCACCGCCGTACAGCAAACACCGCGACCGCGGTCCAGGCCAGCGCGGTGGCGACGGCGCCCAGCGCCTCGTACCCGCTCAGTTCGCCGGTCCAGCCGGCCCGGACCAGGCGCTCGGCCGGGGAGAGCGGGAGGAATGCGCAGACGGCGGCCACCCGGTCGGGCAGGATGTCCGCGGGCACGGCGATGCCCGAGCCCATCATGGACACCAGGACCAGGGGCAGCGCGGTGACCTGGGCGCTGTCGGTGGTCCGGGTGAAGGCCGCGGTGAGCGCGGCGAGCGCGGCACTGAGCAGCAGGCCGAAGAACAGCCCGAGCAGGGTGAGCCACGGCGCCTTGGGCCCGCCCGCGTCCAGCAGCACAGCGCAGCCGACGGCGAGCAGCAGCGCCTGCGCGAGGCCGATGCAGACCGCGGGCAGCGCGGTGCCGACCAGGATCTCCGCATCGTCCAACTCGCCGGTGCGCAGCCGCTTGAGGACGAGCTCCTCGCGGCGGGCCACGTACGCACTCACCAGGGACGTGTACACGGCGAAGAGGAAGGAGAACCCGATCGCGGCGGTCAGCATCACCGTGCCGAGGCTCAGCCCCTCCTTCCCGAGGTCTATCTGGTCGATCGCGGGCCGCACCGTGAACGGCAGCGCGAGCGGCACCAGCGGAGCCGTGAGCACCGCGCTCCGGTTGCGGACCAGCAGCGTGAGCTCCGCCCGCGCCAGCGCCCGCAGCCGGCGCCGGTCGGGAGCCAGGGACCGCACGGCCGAGGTCCTCGCGTGACCGCCGACGCCGTCGGCCGCCACTTCCACGTGCTTCCCCGGCCCGCTCATGCCGCCACCCCCTGCTGCTCCCGCGCGATACCCAGAAACGCCTCCTCCAGCGAGGCCGACCGTACGTTGAGGTCGCGCAGCTCGATCCGGGCCGCCTCGGCCCAGACCAGCAGTCCGGTGGCGGTGCGCTGCACCTCCCGCGTGCGCAGCCCGACGAGGTCCCCGGCCACCTCGTGCCCGCACACCCCCAGGGGGCCGAGCGGCGGCAGGTCGCCCAGGAAGTAGCCCCGGGGCAGCCGGAAGGAGATCCGCGCGGGCCGGCCCGCGGTCACCTCGCCCGGTGTACCGGCGGCCGCGATACGGCCCTCGTGCAGGATCGCGAGCCGGTCGGCGAGGTCCTCGGCCTCCTCCAGGTAGTGCGTGGTGAGCAGGACGGCCGTCCCGTCGTCGCGCAGCGCGCGTACCAACTCCCAGGTGTCCCGGCGGCCTTGGGCGTCGAGTCCGGTGGTCGGCTCGTCCAGGAACAGCACCTCGGGCCGGCCGAGCAGCGCGAGTGCCAGGTCGAGGCGGCGCCGCTCGCCGCCGGAGAGCTGCTTGACCCGGACCTCCGCCCGGGCGCCGAGCCCGACCAGGCCGAGCGCCTCGGCCGTGGGCCGGGCTCCCGTCGTACAGCCGGCCCACATCCGTACCGTCTCGCCGACGGTCAGCTCGGAGGGGAAGCCGCCCTCCTGGAGCATCACGCCGGTGCGCGGGCGTACGGCGGCCCGCTCCCGGTAGGGGTCGTGGCCCAGCACCCGCACCCGGCCCCCGTCCGGCGGCGCGAGTCCTTCGAGCAGTTCCACCGTCGATGTCTTTCCGGCGCCGTTGGTGCCGAGCAGCGCGAAGATCTCCCCGCTGGCCACGGAGAAGGTGATTCCGCGGACCGCTTCGAACCCGCCCCCGTAGACACGCCGGAGATCTGTGACCTCAATCACGTGTTCGTAGTCCATGACTTCAGCGTCCCCGTGGTCAGGGCCGGGGAGCAGTGCGCGGTGTCATCACGCGCCATGACAAATGTCAGAGGGCTTCTCGACGCAGGGCGTGGGCGCACGAAAAAACCCCAGCCATTGACTGGGGTTTCCTCTGTGAGCTGGAGCGGACGACGAGGCTCGAACTCGCGACCTCAACCTTGGCAAGGTTGCGCTCTACCAACTGAGCTACGTCCGCACTGCTCCCGACCGGCTCCCACCGATCGGTGCTAGCACCAGCCTACCTGATCCACAAGCATGCTCAGGACGGCGGTGCAGAGCGGGTGACAGGAATTGCACACTGCGCCTTCCCCCTGGAAGGGGGATGTTCTGCTACTGAACTACACCCGCATGTACTCCGTGGGCTTCGGCTTTTCGGCCGGGCCCGTCGGCGTGCTCCAGACATTAGCTGATCAGCAGGGGGGTAGCGCAAGTCGGCTGCTCCCAGGGTCGGCTGACGCACCCTGAGAGCAGCCGGCCGCCCCTGTCACTGGGCGGCGCTGAACGCCTCGTACACCTTCTTCGGGATGCGGCCGCGGGCCGGGACATCCATCTTGTTCGCCTGTGCCCAGGCGCGAACGGCCGCCGGGTCGGGGGCGACCTCCGTCTGCTTGTACGCCTTGCCCGACTTCGACCGCTTGCGGCCGGCCACCACGTACGGCTCCAGGGCCTTGCGCAGTTTCTTGGCGTTGGCTTGATTCAGGTCGATCTCGTACGACTTGCCGTCGAGTCCGAAGGCGATCGTTTCCGCCGCTTCCGAGCCGTCGATGTCGTCAAAGAGAGTGACCACGACCTTCTGCGCCACGAATATCGGTCCCTTCGTGTGGCACGTCTTTACAGCTCACCGGCGATGACGGCGATGGCGATGACGTGCCGAGTATCGGCTATTGCCAATTCATTTGTACAGTGCCTGGCAATACAAAGTGAAGCCCGACTAAATCCGTCCGCGTGTCCCGACGCAATAGATGTCGCGGGCGAACCCGGGGAACTTTCCCAGAACTTTTCGTGTGGCTCCCCCGCTGTCACCCGATCGTGATGCGGCTCACGTAGTTTCCTACAACTCTACCCGCGTAGAAATTTTGTGCGGGTAGTCTGAAGGAACCAGCTCAGCACCACACACCGGGAGTGCCAGTGGCACGCGTCGTAGTCGACGTCATGCTCAAGCCGGAGATCCTCGACCCCCAGGGCCAGGCGGTCCAGCGTGCGCTGCCGCGCCTGGGTTTCGAAGGCATCTCCGATGTACGTCAGGGAAAGCGATTCGAACTGGAAGTTGACGGGCCGGTCGACGAGGCCGCGCTCGCCCGCATCCACGATCTTGCGGAATCCTTCCTCGCCAACACCGTGATCGAGGACTTCACCGTCAAGGTGGAGGAAGTCGCGGAGGCGGCGAAGTGACCGCTCGTATTGGCGTCGTCACTTTCCCGGGCAGCCTCGACGACCGCGACACCCAGCGGGCGATCCGGCTCGCGGGTGCGGAACCGGTCGCCCTCTGGCACAAGGACAAGGACCTCCACCAGGTCGACGCGGTGGTCCTTCCCGGCGGTTTCTCCTACGGCGACTATCTGCGGGCCGGCGCCATCTCCCGCTTCTCGCCGGTGATGGAGACGGTCATCGAGCAGGCGAAGGCCGGACTGCCGGTCCTCGGCATCTGCAACGGCTTCCAGATCCTCACCGAGGCGCACCTGCTCCCGGGCGGAATGCTGGGCAACGACCACCTCCACTTCATCTGCCGCGACCAGAAACTGCGGGTGGAGAACGCGGGCACGGCCTGGACCAGCGACTACCGCGAGGGCCAGGAGATCCACATCCCGCTGAAGAACATGGACGGCCGGTACGTCGCCGACGAGTACACGCTCGACAAGCTGGAGGCGGAGGGCCGGGTCGTGTTCCGTTACCTGGACTTCAACCCCAACGGCTCGCTGCGGGACATCGCCGGTATCACCAACGAGGCCGGCAACGTCGTGGGCCTCATGCCGCACCCCGAGCACGCGGTCGAGCCCCTCATCGGTTCCGGCCGCACCGACGGCCTCCCGTTCTTCACCTCGATCCTCAAGAAGCTGGTCAACGCATGAGCCGGACGCCTCTGGACACGGTCGAGCACGCGGCCGCGACCCCCGACGTCGAGCTGCCCTGGGCCGAACTGGGCCTGAAGAAGGACGAGTACGAGCGGGTGGTGGAGATCCTCGGCCGCCGCCCGACCGGCGCCGAGCTCGCCATGTACTCGGTCATGTGGTCCGAGCACTGCTCGTACAAGTCCTCCAAGGTCCACCTCCGCCAGTTCGGCGAGAAGGCGCCCCAGTCGGACGCGCTGCTCGTCGGCATCGGCGAGAACGCGGGCGTCGTGGACGTCGGCCAGGGCTACGCGGTCACCTTCAAGGTCGAGTCGCACAACCACCCCTCGTACGTGGAGCCCTACCAGGGCGCCGCGACCGGTGTCGGCGGCATCGTCCGCGACATCATCGCGATGGGCGCGCGGCCGGTGGCCGTGGTCGACCCGCTGCGCTTCGGCGCCGCCGACCACCCCGACACCAAGCGCGTCCTGCCCGGCGTCGTCGCCGGCATCGGCGGCTACGGCAACTGCCTGGGCCTGCCGAACATCGGCGGCGAGGTCGTCTTCGACGCCTGCTACCAGGGCAACCCGCTGGTCAACGCCGGTGCCATCGGCGTGATGCGGCACGAGGACATCCACCTCGCGAAGGCCTCCGGCGCGGGCAACCAGGTCATCCTGTACGGCGCCCGGACCGGCGGCGACGGCATCGGCGGCGCGTCGATCCTGGCCTCCGAGACCTTCGACGACGCGAAGCCGTCCAAGCGCCCCGCGGTCCAGGTCGGCGACCCCTTCCAGGAGAAGCTCCTCATCGAGTGCACCCTGGAGGCCTTCCGGGAGAAGCTGGTCGTCGGCATCCAGGACCTCGGCGCGGCCGGCCTGTCCTGCGCCACCTCCGAGCTGGCGTCCAACGGCTCCGGCGGCATGACCGTCACCCTGGACGACGTCCCGCTGCGCGACTCCACGCTCTCGCCCGAGGAGATCCTCATGAGCGAGTCGCAGGAACGCATGTGCGCGGTGGTCGAGCCGGCCAAGGTCGCCCGCTTCCTGGAGATCTGCGAGAAGTGGGACGTCATCGCCACCGTCATCGGCGAGGTGACCGACGGCGACCGCCTGGAGATCTTCTGGCACGGCGAGAAGATCGTCGACGTCGACCCGCGCACGGTCGCCCACGACGGTCCGGTCTACGAGCGCCCGTACGCCCGCCCGTCCTGGCAGGACGAGCTCCAGGCGGACGACGCGAACAAGCTGCCGCGGCCGGCGACGTCGGAGGAGCTGAAGCAGCAGGTCCTGAAGCTGGTCGGCTCCCCGAACCAGGCCTCGAAGAAGTGGATCACCTCGCAGTACGACCACTTCGTGCAGGGCAACACGGTGCTGGCCCAGCCCGAGGACTCGGGCATGATCCGCATCGACGAGGCCACCGGCCTCGGCGTCGCCATCGCCACCGACGGCAACGGCCGGTACGCCAAGCTCGACCCGTACGCGGGCGCCCAGCTGGCGCTGTCGGAGGCCTACCGGAACGTGGCGACGACCGGCGCCAAGCCGCTGGCCGTCTCCGACTGCCTGAACTTCGGCTCGCCCGAGGACCCGGCGGTGATGTGGCAGTTCGCGGAGGCCATCCGCGGTCTCGCCGACGCCTGCCAGCAGCTCGGCACCCCGGTGACCGGCGGCAACGTCTCGCTCTACAACCAGACGGGCGAGGTGGCCATCCACCCGACCCCGGTCGTCGCCGTCCTCGGCGTGATCGACGACGTGGCCCGCCGCACGCCGGTCGCCTTCCAGGAGGAGGGGCAGCTGCTGTATCTCCTCGGCGACACGCGTGAGGAGTTCGGCGGCTCCGCCTGGTCCCATGTCGTCCACGACCACCTGGGCGGCCTGCCCCCGAAGGTGGACCTGGAGCGCGAGCGCCTGCTGGCCGAGATCCTGATCTCCGCCTCCCGCGACGGCATGATCGACTCCGCGCACGACCTGTCCGACGGCGGTCTGATCCAGGCCGTGGTCGAGTCCGCCCTGCTCGGCGGCAAGGGCGCGCGACTCGTCGTACCGGACGGTCTTGACGCGTTCACCTTCCTGTTCTCCGAGTCGGCTGGCCGTGCGGTCGTCGCGGTGCCGCGCTCGGAGGAGGTCCGCTTCAACGACATGTGCGGTGCCCGGGGTCTGCCGGTCGCCCGCATCGGCGTGGTGGACGGGGAGTCGGTCGAGGTCCAGGGTGAGTTCGAGCTGTCGCTGACCGAACTGCGCGAGGCCCACGAGGGCACGATCGAGGCGCTGCTCGCGTAACCGGCCGCAGAACGACGAAGGCCCCGCCCGGAAGCATCCGGGCGGGGCTTCTCGGCTCACCGGACGTAGTTCTTGAGGATCTCCGTGTCCAGCTCGATGTTCATGGGGCCGGGCACGGACACCTTCTCGCCGAACTTCGAGGTCTGGACGGTGCGGTAGCCGCCGACCTGCCGGTCCGGGCCGCTGTGCACCGTGACCGTGCACGAGTCTCGGTCGATCAGGAGGTACAGCGGGATCCCGGCCTGACCGTACGCGGTCGGCTTCTCGTGCCGGTCCCGTCGGTCCGTGTCCGAGTCGTACGAGGTGATCTCGACGACCATGAGCGCGCCGTCCGGGTCGGCCCACTCGCCGTATCCCGCGAAGTGGGCCTCCGGCGCGAGTACTGCGTCCGGCCTCGCCCTGCCTTCTCGATAGGCCTCCACCCGGAGCCCTCGGCCGTAGTACAGGTCCAGGTCGGGCCTGGTCTGCATACAGCGCCGTGCCAGCCAGGACACGATGGTGTCGTGGTCCCCGTCCGTCACCTTCTTGACTCCGATCCGTCCGTCGATGAACTCCAACGTGACGGTCTCGGGAGCGGTGGAGGCGATCGTTTCGAACTCTTCCACCGACATCTGAGACGTGCGCTCGGCCATAACCGTCATGTTGCACCCCCTTCCAGGCGAAGGCCAGCGTTGCCCGGTTCCGGCGGTGCGGGGGCGGGTTTCGCCGTTGATCACTCGCACGAGTGATCGGTTCGGACTCTCCCGGAACCTTCCGGGTTCGAGCCGGACACCGCATCCTTCTGGCATGTACTTGCGTGACGTCACCCCGGACGACGTGGACGCGTATGTCCGCATGCGCTGTGACCCCGTGATGATGAGGGACCTCGGCGGTCCGTTGCCCAGGGACGGGATGAGGGACAAGGTGCGGCGGGATGCCGAGGAGGCGGCGGCCGGTACCTCCTGGATCAAGATGATCGTTCCTGATCCCGGCGCCCCCGGGGTCGTCGCGGGGAACGTGTGCATCTGGGCGCACGACGGGGACGGGGAACCGGTCTCGGAGATCGGGTGGATGGTGCTGGCCGAGTTCCAGGGGCGCGGGCTCGGCAGGCTCGCCACCCGTGCCCTCCTCGAACAGGCCCGGGACGAGGACCGCTGGGGCGACATCCACGCCTTCCCGGCGATGGCCAACGGCCCCTCGAACGGCATCTGCCGGTCCCTCGGCTTCCGCCTCCTCGGCGAGATCGACGTCGACTTCGCCGGCCGGGTCATCCACAGCAACCACTGGGTGATCACCCCGGCTTCCGACCTGGCCCCCTGACCACCCCGGGGTTCAGCGGCCCGGCTGCCTCAGGCGTGCTCGGACCACGGTGCGGTCGACGCCGAGTTCGGTCAGGAGTTCTGCCGCGGGGTCCGGTCGCTCGCAGTCGAGGAGGGCCAGCAGCAGGTGGGCCGGGGTGATGCGGCGGCTGTGGGCCCTCTTCGTCTCGGCGAGGGCGCGGGGGAGGACGGAGCGGGCGCCCGACGTGAGGGGGGTCCGCTTGCGGGACGCGGGGACGGGCGCGCGCTCGATCCCCCGGACGTCGATGCCGACCACGGCCAGCGCGGACCGGTCGAGGGCGTCGAGGGCTGCGCGGGCGGTCTCCAGGTCGGTGCCGAGGGCGTGGACCGCGCCGGGATCGTGGAGCACTCCCAGCAGGAGGTGCTCGGTGCCGATGCGGCGGTCGCCGCGCAGCGTGGTCTCCTCGAGTGCCGACGCGACGGTCGCCCGGGCCTCTGCCGCGAACTGTTCGAACATGGTCGTCTCACTTCCCGTACTTGGCGTGGACGGACTGCCGGGAGACGCCGAGGGCGTCCCCGATCTGCTCCCAGGACCAGCCCTGTTCACGGGCGCGCACGACCGCCGCCGCCTCGACCTGCTCGGCCAGTCGGTGCAGGGCACCCACCGCCCGCAGTCCCACCGCGGGGTCGTGCGACCTCAGGCGCTCCGAGAGCTCTTGTGCTTCCATGTATGTCAGTCTGGGTTGACGGGCAGGTGTTTGTCAATCCAGCCTGACAGGAATACGCTCACCGCCATGCCTCCCGCCAAGAAGCGCACCAGGACGTACGACCCCGGCAAGATCCGTACGGCGGTTCTCGCCCAGCTCTCGAACGTGCGGGACGCCGTCCGCACCCTCACCCCCGGGCAGCTCGCGCTCCCCACCCGGCTGGAAGGGTGGGACGTGCGGGATCTCGTCGCCCACATCGGCATGGCCGTCACCGCCGTCCACCGGGCCCTGGACCAGCCCGAGCCGGCGAAGGCCGACGCGGTGCTGCTCGACTGGCCGTTCGGGACCTCCGGCAACGCCGCCGCCATCGCCGACTTCACCCGGCGCCTCGCCGCCGACCACCCCGACCTCGACGCCTACCTCGCCGAGGTCGACGGCGGCCTCCGCGCCCTGCTCGACGCGCACCCCGGCACCCGGCTGCTCGCCACCGGCGCCGGTGCGCTCTCCCTCGACGACTACCTCGTCACCCGGGCCGTCGAGCTGGTCGTGCACACCGACGACCTCGCCGCGGCGGTGCCGGGACTCGACATCCCCTACGACCGGCAGGCCCTGGCCGCCTGCACCCGGCTGCTCGCCGACGCGCTCGCGGTCAAGGCGCCCGGCGGGTCGACCGAGGTACGGGTGCCGCCGTACGCCGTGGTGCAGTGCGTCGAAGGGCCCCGGCACACCCGGGGCACCCCGCCGAACGTCGTCGAGACCGACCCGCTGACCTGGATCCGGCTGGCCACCGGACGGCTGGCGTGGCAGGCGGCCCTGGCGGACGCCAGGGTCAGCGCCAGCGGGGAGCGGGCGGACCTCGGGGCGTACCTGCCCGTCATGGGATGAGGGAACCGATCACCCGGTGCGCGCCGTCGAAACGGTATGTACGGGTACGGGTTGAAACAGCGCATGCGCCGTATGAACCTGGCGAGGGCAGTGGCCGCCGCCCTGATCGCTCTGCTCGCGGTGGCCTGTGACAGTGAGGGAGGCGCAACCGTGGGAACCGGGCCCGCCGTGACCGGGATCGACTGGACCGTCGACAGCGTGACCGCCGACGGCACCACCCACCGCGCCCCCGCGCACGCCCACGTGAAGATCGAGGACGGCCGGGCGGCCGGCAGCTTCGGGTGCAACCGGTTCAGCGGCACGGCGCAGATCACCGGCGACCAGATCCGGCTGAGCCACGTCCGCACCACGCGGATGGCCTGCGACAACGCGCGGATGACCTTCGAGCGCGCCCTCTCCCGGACGCTCACCTCCGGACCGCTGACCATGACCGGCGAGGGCGGGAAACTGACCCTCACCGCGAGCGGCGGCGACCGCGTCCAGCTGTCCAGGACGTGACCGCGACCGGGGCCGCGACCCCCCGAATGATGTGCGACACCTCACTCAGGGATACGGTGTGAGGGGGTTGCGCGGGCACCGGTCCTCCCGAACGGAAGCCGCCTGGAGAAACCTCCCACCGCGCTGACCTGCGGAAATGGAGAAAGCCACAACCGCGCCCCTGGTCGTAGATCCATTACGGCTGTGTATCCCCAATTCGGACCAGTGGTCGATCTCGCCTACACTCGGTGCCGTGCCACGTGGTGACGGTCTCCTCAATCACGATCTGCTCCCCGGTGAGAAGGGCCCCCAGGACGCTTGCGGCGTCTTCGGTGTCTGGGCTCCCGGTGAAGAGGTCGCCAAGCTCACGTACTTCGGGCTGTACGCCCTCCAGCATCGGGGCCAGGAGTCCGCGGGTATCGCGGTCAGCAACGGCTCCCAGATCCTCGTCTTCAAGGACATGGGCCTCGTCTCCCAGGTCTTCGACGAGACCTCGCTCGGTTCGCTCCAGGGTCACATCGCGGTCGGTCACGCCCGCTACTCGACCACCGGTGCCTCCGTGTGGGAGAACGCCCAGCCGACGTTCCGCGCCACCGCGCACGGCTCGATCGCGCTCGGCCACAACGGCAACCTGGTCAACACGGCGCAGCTCGCCGAGATGGTCGCCGAACTCCCCAAGGACCACAACGGACGGTCCACCCGGGTCGCGGCCACCAACGACACCGACCTGCTCACCGCCCTCCTCGCGGCCCAGACCGACGACGACGGCAAGCCGCTGACCATCGAGGAGGCCGCGCACGCGGTCCTGCCGAAGGTCCGGGGCGCCTTCTCCCTCGTCTTCATGGACGAGCACACCCTCTACGCCGCCCGCGACCCGCAGGGCATCCGCCCGCTGGTCCTCGGCCGTCTCGAGCGCGGCTGGGTGGTCGCCTCGGAGTCCGCCGCGCTCGACATCTGCGGCGCCAGCTTCGTCCGCGAGATCGAGCCGGGCGAGTTCGTCGCCATCGACGAGAACGGCCTGCGCACCTCCCGATTCGCGGACGCGAAGCCCAAGGGCTGTGTCTTCGAGTACGTGTACCTGGCCCGCCCCGACACCGACATCGCCGGGCGGAACGTCTACCTCTCCCGCGTGGAGATGGGCCGGAAGCTCGCCGCGGAAGCCCCGGTCGACGCCGACATGGTCATAGCGACCCCGGAGTCCGGCACCCCGGCCGCCATCGGCTACGCGGAGGCCTCCGGCATCCCCTTCGGCAACGGTCTGGTCAAGAACGCCTACGTCGGCCGGACCTTCATCCAGCCCTCGCAGACGATCCGGCAGCTGGGCATCCGCCTGAAGCTGAACCCGCTCAAGGAAGTCATCAAGGGCAAGCGCCTGGTCGTCGTCGACGATTCGATCGTCCGCGGCAACACCCAGCGGGCTCTGGTGCGGATGCTGCGGGAGGCGGGTGCGGCCGAGGTCCACATCCGGATCTCCTCGCCGCCGGTGAAGTGGCCGTGCTTCTTCGGCATCGACTTCGCCACCCGCGCCGAGCTCATCGCCAACGGCATGACGATCGACGAGATCGGCACCTCGCTCGGCGCCGACTCCCTGGCGTACATCTCCATCGACGGCATGATCGAGGCGACCACCATCGCCAAGCCGAACCTGTGCCGCGCCTGCTTCGACGGCGAGTACCCGATGGAGCTCCCGGACCCCGAGCTGCTCGGCAAGCAGCTCCTGGAGACCGAGCTGGCGGCCGGTCCGGCAGCCACGGCCGCGGCCGACGCGATCCGTCGCCCGTAAGCCTCGTAGAAACCAACCCGAAAGATCCCAGGCAATGTCTGAGAACTCTGTTCCCGGTGCTTCCTACGCGGCTGCCGGTGTTGACATCGAGGCGGGCGACCGCGCCGTCGAGCTGATGAAGGAGTGGGTGAAGAAGACGCAGCGCCCCGAGGTCCTCGGCGGCCTCGGCGGCTTCGCCGGCCTCTTCGACGCCTCCGCCCTGAAGAACTACGAGCGCCCGCTGCTCGCCTCCGCGACGGACGGCGTGGGCACCAAGGTCGACATCGCGCGGCAGCTGGGCGTGTACGACACCATCGGCCACGACCTGGTCGCCATGGTCATGGACGACATCGTGGTGTGCGGTGCCGAGCCGCTGTTCATGACCGACTACATCTGCGTCGGCAAGGTCCACCCGGAGCGGGTCGCCGCCATCGTCAAGGGCATCGCCGAGGGCTGTGTGCTGGCCGGCTGCGCCCTGGTGGGCGGCGAGACGGCCGAGCACCCCGGCCTCCTCGGTGCGGACGACTTCGACGTCGCCGGCGCCGGTACGGGCGTGGTGGAGGCCGACCGGCTGCTCGGCGCGGATCTTATCCGTACGGGTGACGCGGTGATCGCCATGGCGTCCTCCGGGCTTCACTCGAACGGGTACTCCCTGGTCCGGCACGTGCTGCTGAACCAGGCGGGCCTCGCCCTCGACGCGCACATCGAGGAGCTGGGCCGCACCCTCGGCGAGGAGCTCCTGGAGCCGACCAAGATCTACTCGCTGGACTGCCTGGCCCTGATGCGGACGGCGGAGGTCCACGCCTTCAGCCACATCACCGGCGGCGGACTCGCCGCGAACCTGGCCCGGGTGATCCCGGACCACCTGCACGCGATCGTCGACCGCGCCACCTGGACCCCCGGTCCGATCTTCGACCTGGTCGGCCGCACCGGCAGCGTCGAGCGGCTCGAACTGGAGAAGACGCTCAACATGGGCGTCGGCATGATCGCGATCGTCCCGCAGGACTCGGTGGACGTGGCACTGACCGCCCTGGCCGACCGCGGGGTCGACGCCTGGGTCGCCGGCGAGATCACCGAGCGCGGCGAGCACACCACCGGCGCGGAACTGGTGGGCGACTACGCATAGCCCAGCCCCCTGCGGCCTCTGAGGAGCCGGGTTCGGGGCGGAGCGCGTGACGCCAGCACAAAACCCGGTCCGGCGATGAAACCCCGGACCGGGTAAGTGGAAGCGGCTCAGCAGCCGCCGGAGTCAAGCACCGCGACGATGCCGGGAGTGCGGACCGGACTGATCGTCCTCGTCCTCGTCCTCATCGTCGTCGTTGTAGAGATCCGCGTACTGGGCGTACGGGTCGTCATCCTCGTCGTCGTCCTCGAACGGCTCGCCATTCGGCGGCTGGCTCGAAGTCGATGCGCCCAGCTCGCTGGCCAGACGTGACAGGTCAGTCCCACCGCTGTTGTACTTCAGCTGGCGGGCGACCTTCGTCTGCTTGGCCTTGGCCCGGCCGCGCCCCATGGCTCGACCCCCTCGGTGACGGGGCTCGGTGGCCCCAGAGTCTGACACGCGTTCATGATCCGGAACGGGCTCTCCTCGGAGAGACCGGTCCGTAGGGCTTCCACGGTACCTGAGCCCGCGCCCATACGGTACGTCGCCCGCACCACGCGCCTGGCTGCACGACCCGCGAGGCGCCCCGTCCCCGCTGGTCAACCACGATTTTAACCACTTCCTGGCGGACGACCCGCCGACGAACGTGAGAGTTCTCTCCAAGTGCCCGCCGGCGGGTACCGGAAATCCGTCCGGAAACCCGGTGTTCGATCAGTGGACGCCCGCCGTCGACGCTTCGTGCATCCGCTGTTCGGCGATCCGGTCTGCCGCCGCGGCGGGCGGAATCCCGTCCTCCTTCGCACGTGCGAAGATCGCCAGTGTGGTGTCGAAGATCTTCGCGGCCTTCGCCCGGCACCGGTCGAAGTCGAACCCGTGCAGCTCGTCGGCGACCTGAATGACCCCGCCGGCGTTCACCACGTAGTCCGGCGCGTAGAGGATCCCGCGGTCGGCGAGGTCCTTCTCGACGCCCGGGTGGGCGAGCTGGTTGTTGGCCGCGCCGCACACCACCTTGGCGGTCAGCACCGGCACGGACGCGTCGTTCAGGGCGCCGCCGAGCGCGCAGGGGGCGTAGATGTCGAGGCCGTCGACGCGGATCAGGGCGTCGGTGTCGGCGGCGACCTGGACCTGCGGGTGGCGGTCGGAGATCCGGCCGACGGCCTCCCGGCGCACGTCCGTGACGACCACCCGGGCGCCCTCCTCCAGGAGGTGCTCGACCAGGTGGTGGCCGACCTTGCCGACGCCGGCGATGCCGACGGTGCGGCCGCGCAGCGAGGGGTCGCCCCACAGGTGCTGGGCGCTGGCCCGCATGCCCTGGTAGACGCCGTACGCGGTGAGCACGGAGGAGTCGCCGGCGCCGCCGTTCTCCGGGGAGCGGCCGGTGGTCCAGCGGCACTCGCGGGCCACCACGTCCATGTCGGCGACGTACGTGCCGACGTCGCAGGCGGTGACGTACCGGCCGCCGAGCGAGGCCACGAACCGCCCGTAGGCGAGCAGCAGCTCCTCGGTCTTGTCCCGGTCCGGGTCGCCGATGATCACGGCCTTGCCGCCGCCGTGGTCGAGCCCGGCCATGGCGTTCTTGTACGACATCCCGCGCGCGAGGTTGAGGGCGTCGGCGACGGCCTCCTCCTCGTTGGCGTACGGGTAGAAGCGGGTGCCGCCGAGGGCGGGGCCCAGAGCGGTGGAGTGGATGGCGATGACGGCCTTGAGGCCGCTCTTGCGGTCCTGACAGAGCACGACCTGCTCGTGACCGCCCTGGTCCGAGTGGAACAGGGTGTGCAGGACGCCGGTGGAAACGTCGGTCACTGTGGTGACTCCCGGTTGTGTCGCGTGTGTCGCGGCGGTTGGAAGCGGGGGCTCCCGTAAGGGTGGCGGGGGCCTGGCATGAGCGTAGAGCCATTGCCCGTACACCATCCGCGCAGTGTTCAGGATCACTCTCCCGTGCCGTCTGTGCACGTATGAGCGTGGGACGATTTGCTGTGGTTTCCGCGGCCGGCCCCGGCCGGCTCAGTCGTGGGTCCCGCTGGTTTCGAGCCCGGTCCGATGGGGAGGGAGCAGGCGTGCCCAAGGTGTCCTCGGTGGTCGTCCCCTACGCGACGTACCTGCGTGTGTACGAGCCGCTGGCAGCCTTCCCGGACCGGGAGCGCGACCACTGGACGCGCTACGCCCGCCGTCCGGAGCGCCCCTCCTACCAGGACGAACTCCGGCGCTCCCTGGCCGACTTGCTGCCCACCCCGCCGATCGCGGTGCCGGTCCAGGAGAGCGGCGACGCCTTCGTCCTGGAGGTCGACGGCGTCGTCTGCGTCTGCCCGTGGCGGACCCGGCTGCGCGGCTGGCAGGCCCTGCAGGAGCTCTCCGGCGAACTGCCGAAGCCGGTCCTGGACGCGATGCTGCCGCCGGTCGTGCGCCGGCAGGCCACCATGGACTACGAGCGCTGGCTGGTCCGCAACCCCGACTGCCGGCCCTGGATCCGCACCGCGACCTGGCAGGTGCCGCTGAACTGGTTCGTGCTGGTCTCCGACGAGGAGCGCCGGTACGAGAAGGGCACCGCGGAGGTCCCGCCGATGCTGCGCTACCGCACCCCCATGGTGCAGGCCCGGCGCCGGGTGGCCCGGGCGCTGCGCACGCTCAAGGACACCGTGGAGGAAGGGCCGCTGATCGACGGTCTGGTGGACGTCGGCCGGTGGCTGGAGGAGTTCCATCCGCGCTCGGTGGTCGAGCTGGACTACGGCGGTCTCGTGCACACCCTGTCGGCCGGGGCCCTGGAGGACGACCACTCGGCGGCCGACGTGGCGGCCGGCATCGAGGCGCTGCGCCGGGGCGACGGAGCGGCGGCCGGGGAGGCGTACGGGCGCCTGGTGGAGCGGTGGCGGACGGTACGGGACCGCCGTTCGGCGAACTGAGTGCCGGTCTGAGCGCGGGTGGCTCCTGATCCGTACTGGGTGACGGAGTGTCGGATGCGGTTTACGACCGGATGACACCTGCGTGACGTGTGTGCGGTGAGTGATGTACGTCACGGCCCAGATGCCATGAAACAACGTACGTTGACGGCACTTCAGTGAACGCACAGGACGTTGGATCCTGATCCGGGCTTTTGCGTCAAGGGTGACGGATAGCACTTACGCGGCTCTTGCGCCTCTTGCCACTCCTCGTGCCAAAATAGGACAAGGAGTCCGGGGAGGGCTCCATCCGTCCAAGTGTGGTGCACTGTGGGCGGATTCTCAGCATTACGTGCTTTGGGGGGTCTGGTGACTCCTGATCGTCCTGTGACTGATCGTCACAGTGGCGTGACTGTCCGCTATGGCATGGTCCATCGGCTTCCGCGGCTGATGCCTACCTGGGAGGGCAATTCCATCGGTTTGGCCGACGCGGCTGGACAGATGGTGTAGTTGTAGTGCCGAGGACAAGCCGTTCGTCCTATAACCGACTCGACTCGCGTCCGCCATTTCGGGCAACGCGGGTCAAGGTGCAGAATTTAGAGGAAAGAACCGAGAAGGTTCGGTTCTCCCGAGGAGGCCGCTCATGACCGCTCGCACCCCTGATGCCGAGCCGCTGCTGACCCCGGCTGAGGTCGCCACGATGTTCCGCGTCGACCCCAAGACGGTCACGCGGTGGGCGAAGGCCGGCAAGCTCACGTCGATTCGCACGCTCGGCGGACACCGCCGTTACCGCGAGGCTGAGGTGCGCGCCCTGCTGGCGGGCATCCCGCAGCAGCGCAGCGAAGCCTGATCCAACTGAATAGCGGGCAAACCGACCGGTCCCCCAACTGGCCGAGACGCCCGCAACCCTAGCTACAAGCGACGCGGGACCTGCCCCAACAGGGCCCACGCCCAGGCCAAGAACTTCTCAGGCAAGCGACACAGGGTGCGTCGTAGATCGCGCTGGACTCCGCCGGGTCCAGCGCGATCTTTTTTGTGCGCCCATGGGGTCTTGGGCGAGCCTGACCGGCGCCTCTGTGAGCAGCCTTGTCGGAGTCTGGGGATCGCTGTCGGATCCGCTGTGCGGGGCACCGGAGGGAGCCCGGAGCCGGGTCCACAGGGTGGTGCAATTGCACATATTAAATTGACCTGTTGTAGGAAGGGGGTAAGTACCGCCCTTTCGGAAACTCATGCGGTGACACCCGTCACATACCGCACGGGTTGTTTGTACTGCCCCGGGTGCGCTAGAGAAGTCTCGCGCTCCACCGGCCCCTGGGACAACGGCGGTTGGGGCCCACCGTCACGGGGCGGCGGCGCCCTGGTCCTCCGTGGCGTGCTCGGGGGGCTCCGCGGCGTGCGGGGCGGAGTCCATGGCCAGCCGCAGCAGGTGGCGGCAGACCGCGCAGTGGCGCGTCAGATGCCGGTACGACGAGGCGGCCGCCAGGTGGGCCCTCAGTAACGCCCGCGTCTCGTGCCGCACCGAAGCCGCCATACGCCACCTCCAGAAGGGGCCGACACCAACCCGAGCCCTCCCTCCTGGGTAGCCAGCGAATGTGACGCCGTCAAGGGCGCAGACCGCTACGCGCCGCGCCCCACACCGACCGCATGCGACCGATCCGGCCCTCTTCCCGCCCACTTTTTTCCGGACCACGACCGTCCGTGCCGTCGGGACAGCCGCCGCGGGCACGCGAAAGGCCCGCGACCCTTGGCCGGGCGGTGGTGGTGGTGGTACGTGTGAGGCCCCGCAACCCTTGACGGGATGCGGGGCCTCAGCCTCATGCGGTCCTGACGGGATTTGCTGAATCCGATTGCGGCTTGCGCCGCGGGCGCGGCCTCGGCCCTGGCGGGGCGGCGGGTGGTCGTGGTACGTGTGAGGCCCCGCAACCCTTGACGGGATGCGGGGCCTCAGCCTCACGCGGTCCTGACGGGATTTGAACCCGCGGCCTCCACCTTGACAGGGTGGCGAGCACTCCAAACTGCTCCACAGGACCAGGTTTCGCGGCACTTTGTCTTGCGCTGTGCTGCGAGAAGGACTGTACAGGAGGGGGTGGGCCCTGGTCGAACTCACCCAGCGTGGCCGGTCGGTTACGGAGCTGCCGTGTCGATCGCCTTCACGATCCGCTTGTCCGAGATCGGGTACGCCGTGCCCAGCGCATGCGCGAAGTAGCTGACCCGCAGCTCCTCCAGCATCCAGCGGATGTCCAGGACCTGCTGCGGCACCGGCCGGCCCTTCGGGAGCTGCTCCAGGAGCCAGGCGTACTCGTCCTGCATCTCGTGGACCTTCTCCATGCGGGTGGTGTCCCGCTGGACGTTGGTCGGCATCTGCTGGAGGCGGCGGTCCGCCGCCACCAGATAGCGCATCAGATCGGGGAGGCGACGTATGCCGGCCCACGTCACGAAGCCGGGCTTCACGAGGGCGTCCAGCTGCTTGCGGACGTCCGTCAGGTTCGCCAGCAGCGCGGGGCTGCGTACGGCCTTCAGGCGGCGCTCACAGGCCTGCCAGGCGGCGAGGACCTGCTGCACCTGGCCGACCGTCCGGACCGTCGTGTCGACGATCTCGGCACGCACCTTGTCGTACAGCTTCCGGTACGACTCCTCGTCCCACACCGGCCCCCCGAAGTCGGCGATCAGCTTGTCCGCCGCCGCCATCGCGCAGTCGTCGAACAGGGCCTGGATGGTGCCGTGCGGGTTCGCCGACAGCGCGAGCTTCTGGGCGTTCGTCAGCTTCTCCGACGCGAACTTCGCCGGGTTCACCGGGATGTTGCGCAGGATGAGCCGCCGCGTGCCCTTCCACATCGCCTCGGTCTGCTCCTCCTCGGTGTCGAAGAGGCGGACGGAGACCGTGTCGCCGTCGTCGACGAGGGCGGGGTACGCCTTGACCGGCTGGCCGGCCCGGCGGGTCTCGAAGACGCGGGTGAGGGTGCCGATCGTCCAGTCCGTGAGGCCCTTGCGCTCCAGGGACTCGCCGCCCTGGCGTTCCGCGGTGGCCGCGGCGGCCTGGGAGAGCGCCTGGCGGGCCTTCGGCTTCAGCCGGAGCTTCAGCGCCTCCAGGTCCTTGTCCTCGGCCAGCTTCCGGCGCCGTTCGTCGACGATCCGGAAGGTGATCTTCAGATGGTCGGGGACCTTCGTCCAGTCGAAGTCCTCGGCCTCGAAGGGCACGCCGACCATCCGCTTCAGCTCACGCGTCATGGTCGTGGTGAGCGGCTCCTGGAGGGGGACCGCGGTGTCCAGGAAGCGCTTCGCGAAGTTCGGCGCGGGCACGTAGTTGCGGCGGATCGGCTTGGGCAGGGTGCGGATCAGCTCCGTCACCACCTCTTCCCGCAGGCCCGGGATCTGCCAGTCGAAGCCCTCGTCCCTCACCTGGTTGAGGACCTGGAGCGGGATGTGGACGGTCACGCCGTCGGCGTCCGCGCCCGGCTCGAACTGGTACGTCACCCGGAACTTCAGCTGGCCCTGCCGCCAGGAATCCGGGTAGTCGGTCTTGGTGACCGCTCCCGCCGACTCCCGGATCAGCATCTCCCGCTCGAAGTCCAGGAACTCCGGCTGCTCGTGCCGTTTCCGCTTCCACCAGGAGTCGAAGTGGGCTCCGGAGACGACGTGCTCGGGCACCCGCTGGTCGTAGAAGTCGAAGAGCGTGTCGTCGTCGACGACGATGTCCCGGCGCCGGGCGCGGTGTTCGAGTTCCTCGACCTCGCTCAGCAGCTTGCGGTTGTCGGCGAAGAACTTGTGGTGGGTCCGCCAGTCGCCCTCGACCAGTGCGTTGCGAATGAAAAGCTCGCGGCTGGTCTCCGGGTCGATCCGGCCGTAGTTCACCTTCCGGTCGGCGATGATCGGTACGCCGTAGAGCGTGACCTTCTCGAACGCCATCACGGCCGCCTGGTCCTTCTCCCAGTGCGGCTCGCTGTACGTCCGCTTCAGGAGGTGCCCGGCGAGCGGCTCGACCCACTCCGGCTCGATCTTCGCGTTGACCCGGGCCCACAGCCGCGAGGTCTCCACCAGCTCCGCCGACATCACGAACCGCGGGGCCTTCTTGAAGAGCGCGGAGCCCGGGAAGAGCGCGAACTTCGCGTTGCGCGCCCCCAGGTACTCGTTCTTGGCACCGTCCTTCACGTCCTTCATGCCGACGTGCGAGAGCAGGCCGGCGAGGAGGGAGACGTGCACGCGGTCGCCGGGGGCGTCCTCCTCGTTGAGGTGGATGCCCATCTGCTTGGCGACCGTACGCAGCTGCGTGTAGATGTCCTGCCACTCCCGGATGCGCAGGAAGTTCAGGTACTCCTGCTTGCACATGCGCCGGAAGGAGCTGGAGCCGCGCTCCTTCTGCTGCTCCCTCACGTACCTCCACAGGTTGAGGAAGGCGAGGAAGTCGCTGGTCTCGTCGCGGAAGCGGGCGTGCTGCTGGTCGGCCTGGGTCTGTTTGTCGGCCGGGCGTTCGCGCGGGTCCTGGATGGAGAGCGCGGCGGCGATGACCATGACCTCGCGGACACAGCCGTTCTTGTCGGCCTCCAGGACCATGCGGGCGAGGCGCGGGTCGACGGGCAGCTGGGCGAGCTTGCGGCCGGTGTCGGTGAGCCGCCTGCGCGGGTCCTTCTCGGCCGGGTCGATCGCGCCCAGCTCCTGGAGCAGCTGCACCCCGTCCCGGATGTTGCGGTGGTCCGGCGGGTCGATGAAGGGGAACTTCTCGATGTCGCCGAGGCCGGCCGCGGTCATCTGCAGGATGACGCTCGCCAGGTTGGTACGGAGGATCTCGGCGTCCGTGAACTCCGGCCGGGAGACGAAGTCGTCCTCGCTGTACAGCCGGATGCAGATGCCGTCGGAGGTACGGCCGCAGCGGCCCTTGCGCTGGTTCGCGCTGGCCTGGCTGATCGCCTCGATGGGCAGCCGCTGCACCTTGGTGCGGTGGCTGTAGCGGGAGATCCGGGCGAAGCCGGGGTCGATGACGTACTTGATGCCCGGGACGGTGAGCGAGGTCTCGGCGACGTTGGTCGCCAGAACGATCCTGCGACCGGTGTGCGGCTGGAAGACCCGGTGCTGCTCGGCGTGCGAGAGCCGGGCGTAGAGGGGGAGGACCTCGGTGAACCGGTAGTTCTTCCTGGTGAGTGCGTCGGCGGTGTCCCGGATCTCCCGCTCCCCGGAGAGGAAGACGAGGATGTCTCCCTGTCCCTCGCCCTGGAGCTCCTCCACGGCGTCGCAGATGGCGGTGATCTGGTCCCGGTCGGCGTCCTCGGCGTCCTCTTCGAGGAGCGGCCGGTACCGCACCTCCACCGGGTACGTCCGGCCGCTCACCTCGATGACCGGGGCGTCGCCGAAGTGCCGGGAGAAGCGCTCGGGGTCGATGGTGGCGGAGGTGATGACGACCTTGAGGTCGGGCCGGCGCGGCAGCAGCTGGGCGAGGTAGCCCAGCAGGAAGTCGATGTTGAGGGACCGCTCGTGGGCCTCGTCGATGATGATCGTGTCGTAGGCGCGCAGCTCGCGGTCGGTCTGGATCTCGGCGAGCAGGATGCCGTCCGTCATCAGCTTGACGAAGGTGGCGTCCGGGTTCACCTGGTCGGTGAAGCGGACCTTCCAGCCGACGGCCTCCCCGAGCGGCGTCCGCAGCTCCTCCGCCACCCGCTCGGCGACGGTACGGGCGGCGATCCGGCGGGGCTGGGTGTGCCCGATCATGCCGCGTACGCCGCGCCCGAGCTCCAGGCAGATCTTGGGGATCTGGGTGGTCTTCCCGGAGCCGGTCTCGCCGGCGACGATCACGACCTGGTGATCGCGTATCGCCTCGGCGATCTCGTCCTTCTTCTGGCTGACGGGCAACTGCTCGGGGTACGAGACGGCGGGCACGACGGCGCGCCGGGCGGCCATCCGTTCCTCGGCCCTGGCCACCTCTGCCTCGATCTCTGCGAGGACGGCGGCCCGGGCCTCCGGCTTACGGATCTTGCGCGCACCTTCCAGCCTGCGCCCGAGCCGGTGCGCGTCGCGCAGTGAGAGCTCGGTCAGGCGGGGGGCGAGGGGGCCGAGGGCGGGGGCGGGATGCGTAGACATACGCGGTCCAGGATCTCACCTCGGGGAAATTCATGGCGAACGAATTGCCTCCGGCGGTTTGGCCGAGGGTTCTGGGGGACGCCCTTGTGTTTCGGCTGCGAGTGAGTGGGGGCTGGTCGCGCAGTTCCTCCCCCGGCCTTCGGCCGGGGGTACCCCCGCGCGAGCGAAGCCGAGCGTGGGGGAGGGTGGGCGCGGCGGCACCGAACAGCGCGGGTGAGTGAAACCCCCTACGAGGTTCGCTGGGTGGGAGGGACGGGGGTTCCGGTGGGGGGCGTGGAGACGGCCGCTGCCATGGACTTCGCGGTGTTGGAGACGGCCTTGATCCCCAGGTACGCCGTGGTCATGCTGCTCACCGCCGTGAAGGCGGCGGTGAGGACGCCGATGATCACCGACTCGTTGCCGTTGAGCCGCCAGACGCCGAAGACCGCGACCGCGGCGATCGAGAGGTTGCTGACGACGACGGCGAGGAGGCCGTAGCGGGCACGGTCCTTCTCCAGCTGTATGTCCTGATCCCGGTTCATCTTCCCCACCCTGGTGACGTGTTGACCCGCCAGAACCTAGCGGCGGCGGGTCACGCCGCCAAGGAGATTCAGGACGCGGCGGGGAAGACGTCGTAGTCGCCCACCAGGTCGGCGTACACGTTCACCGGGACGGTGGCGGCGTTGTAGAGGTCGGCCTCGCCGCCGGTGCCGACCCTGACCAGCGCGCGGCCGGCCGCGGTATCCCCCTTCGTGAAGCTCAGCGAGTAGACGCCGGGGTAGGTGTCGGCATACTGGGCGTGGGACTGGAGGCCGACCGTGGCGATGTTGACCGTCACCGCGCCGGAGCTGCCGTTGTAGAGGTCGACCGAACCGGTCGGGGTGACCTGCACCGTCGTCTCGGCGGTGGCCGCCCGGCCCGGCTCGAAGGCGGTGTCGGCGGTGCCCGGGCGGGTGATGCCGTGGGGGTAGAGGGTGAGCGCGCCGCTCGCCTTCGCGTTGCCGGTGACGAGCTGGAGCTGCACCGCGTCCACGCCGTTCGAGTCGGCCCGCAGCGTGGCCGCCGAGAGCCTCAGGACGCCGTGCGCGGCGATCGGCGCTCATCACCCCCGCCGTGACGATCATGGCGAGTGACAGCCCGACGGTGGGGCGGGATCTGCGCACGAGGTCTCCACGGAGCGTTCGCGGGTGGGGTCACGAGATCGCCGGAGGAGGCGGGTCGGCTCAGCGTTGTCATGCGGTCGTCATGGTCACAGCTCGACTTCAAAGGAACGCCATACTCCGCCCTGATCTTGATCAAAACGGAGTCCGCCGGCGGACCGCTGCCAGACTGCACGGATGGGCGAGACGGTCTTTCGGTACACGCGCAGGCAGCGCTTGGTGATGTGGGCGTTCGCGTTGGGGATGGCGGGGTGGGCCGGGGCGGTGAGTGTGCGTGCGGCCAGGTACCTGGCCGACGGCCAGACCGGCTCCGCCGTGGGCCTGTGGTTCATGTTCGGGCTGATACCGACCGTGCTGTTCGTGCCACTGGCGGGGATGCCGACAGGCTGGACACGCATCGACGCGGAGGGCCTGCGCACTCGCGGGATGACCGGACGCCGGCGCGTGGGCTGGCGGGACATCGAGAGCATCCACGCGCTCACGGGTCGTGGGCGCAACGGGTCCATCACTCAGATCGGAGTCACCCGGACCGATGGCAGGTCGTTCCTGCTGCCCATCCCCTTCACATCGGGGACGATCGCCGAGGACCCCGACTTCTACGAAAAGCTGGAGCTGATGCAACGGGAGTGGAAGAAGCGCAGGGGCTCGGGCGCGGAATGAGAACAGCCCCTCCGGAATCCCGGAGAGGCTGTCTGTTGTGGCTGGGGCCGGGGTCGAACCGGCGACCTATCGCTTTTCAGGCGATCGCTCGTACCAACTGAGCTACCCAGCCACGAGGTTTCACGTGAAACCTCAGCGGTCCTGACGGGATTTGAACCCGCGGCCTCCACCTTGACAGGGTGGCGAGCACTCCAAACTGCTCCACAGGACCAAGCTTGTGTGCAACAGTGTCGCACACGATCTTGCGTGCCCCCAACGGGATTCGAACCCGTGCTACCGCCTTGAAAGGGCGGCGTCCTAGGCCGCTAGACGATGAGGGCTATCGGCCCGCCTGGGCGCTTCGTCAGCGCGTCGGGGACGTGAGAAGCATATGGGATGGCGGGGAGTATCGCCAAAACGGTTTACGGCGCCGTGGGCGAGGGCGTGCCGGTCGTGCCTCCTGGGGGCGACGGGCTCTGCGAGGGGGACGGGGACGCGCCCGGTTGGTTGTCTTCCGGGAGGTGGCGGCTGACCTCGGCCGTCGTCTCGCCCAGGCCGCCCAGTCTGATCTCGTCCCAGGCCTGGAGGCGGCGGCTGTCCCGGTCGAAGTAGAGGATCGAGGCCTCGATCGGGTCCGGGTACTTGCCCTCGACGGCCCGTAGTCCGCTGCCGCCCGTGGAGCCCTCCACCCGGAGCCGGGTGCCGTGCGGGAGGAGCTCCGTCTGCTCGTGGTGCAGGTGACCCGCCAGGACCAGGGGCACCTCGCCGTCCGTCATCCGGGCCGCCGACGGTTCGTGGACGATCGCGACGTCCACCGGGGTGCCTGCCGCCCGCTGCTCCCGCAGGGCCGTGGCGAGGCGGTCGCCGGCCAGTTCCTCGGCCGCGTCGCCGCCGGGCACGGAAGAGCGGTCGGGGGTGAACTGGGGGTCGCCGATCCCGGCGAAGCTCAGCCCGGCGATCGTCTCGGCGCGGCCGTCGTCCAGGACGTGCACGTTCTTCATGCGGGAGAGGTAGCGCTGGGTGGTGCGGGAGTCGTGGTTGCCCCGGACCCAGACGTAGGGCACGCCCAGGTCGGCGACGGGGTCCAGGAAGCCGTTCTCGGCCGCGATGCCGTGGTCCATGGTGTCGCCGGAGTCGACGATCACGTTCACCTTGTACTGCTCCACCAGCGAGGCGATGATCTTCCAGCTCGCCGGGTTCAGGTGGATGTCGGAGACGTGCAGGACGCGCAGGGTGGCCGGGTCCGGTGAGTAGGCGGGGAGCGTGGACGTGACGCCGTACAGCTTCGTCACGTTGGTCACCAGGCGGGCCAGTTCCTTCTGGTAGACGTCGAATTCGGTGACGATGCTGCGCGCGTTGCCGACCAGTGCCGGGGCGGAGGAGAGCAGGCCGGAGAACCTCGGTTCCAGGACCGACTCGGGGTTCCAGGTGGCGAACGCGGTCGCGCCGGACGAGGCGAGCAGGGCGAGGGCGAGGCCGCCGGCGGTCAGGGCGCGGCGCGGGCGGCGGTAGACCGCGAGACCGAGGGCGGTGGCGCCGGCGACGACGGCCACGCCGGAGCGTACGGCCAGGTCGAGGGTGCCGTGCTCGACGTCGTGCGCGACCTCGTCCTGGAGCCCGGAGAGGCGCTCGGGGTGGTCGACCAGGGCCTGGGCGCGGACCGGGTCGAGCTGGTCGACGTTGACGTCGAGGCGGACGGGACCGGCGTGGGTGTCCAGGTAGAGGGCGCCCAGCGGGGAGACGTTGATCTTCGTGCCGCCGGTGAGGGACGGGCGCAGCGTCATCGTCGTGTCCATGGGGCCGACCTGGGCGCGGACGTTCCCGACGATCAGCAGGCCGAGCCAGGCGCCGACGAGGACGACGGCGGTCAGGCCGAGGACCCGGCTCCAGGCGGCCGGCCGGTGCGCCTCGGGGGCCAGCTCCAGGACGGGAAGGGGGGCCTGGCCCGCGGGCCGGACTCCGGCCCGGCCGGCGACCGCCCGGAGACGGGCCCGGGTGCCGGTGCGGATGCGCGTTCCTGTTCGGTCTCTGGTGTGGGTCTCGGTCTGGGCTCCGTTGCGGGACTGGGCTCGGGTTCGGGTGCGGACGCGGGCCATTGGTGCCGTATGCCCAGGCTCGGGGGCTGATATGCGGGCCTCGTGGCTTGCCTGCCCGGGGCTCACGACTCTCGCACGGGCGTTCCGTACCGGAGAATGGGCCTGTGCTGGAGATGACGCGCGAGGAGTTCGAGGAACTGGTCGCCGAGGCGCTCGACCGGATCCCGCCGGAGCTGACCCGGCTGATGGACAACGTGGCGGTGTTCGTCGAGGACGAACCCGACGATCCGTCGGACCCCGAGCTGCTCGGGCTCTACGAGGGGACTCCGCTCACCGATCGCGGCGAGTGGTACGCGGGCGTGCTGCCGGACCGGATCACCGTCTATCGCGGGCCGACACTGCGGATGTGCGCGTCGCGCGAGGAGGTCGTCGCGGAGACGGAGGTGACGGTGGTGCACGAGATCGCCCACCACTTCGGCATCGACGACGCGCGCCTGCACGCCCTGGGATACGGCTGACGGGGGCCGAGCCGGTTGCGTGTCCTCTTGTGGGCGGCGGGAGTTGGGCAGGTTGACTCTTTCTCCGCCCTCGGAGGTGGCCGCCGTGCGCCCCTTGAACGTACCCGTCCGTCTGGCCGTCACGGTGATGGCGGTCGCGGCCGCCGCCGGCTGTGTGAACGTGGGGAACGACGCGGGCAAGGCGAGGCCGTCGCACTCCGCGGGGCACCGGGACGGTGACGTGGCCGACGGCGGGTCCGGGGTGTCCGGCGAGGGCGGTGCGGGGTACGGCGGTGCGGCGGCCGACGGGAAGCGCGGGCACGGGGCGAAGGCGAAGCCGGGGGAGTCGGCGTCGGCGTCCGCCGAGCCGTCGAAGGGGTCGAGCGCGGTGCCGGGGGTGCCGGTGAAGCCGGGCAGGAGCGTGCAGCCGGGGGTGCCGGCCGGGCCGACGGGGGCCCCGACGACGCCCGCGCCGCCGGCGGCCTCACCCACGCCGCCGCCGGACTCCCCCACCCCGCCGCCTCCGGCGACGGACCCGCCGTCGGCCGAGCCGTCCTCGTCGGCACACGAGGGCACGGGGACGCAACTGGTCCAGCGGGAACCGGCACCGGCGGCGGGAACACCGGCGTAGGGTCCGGGCTGCTTGGGGAAGGCGTTCTCAGGTCGGGGAAGAAGACGGGTGGGGTCGGGTGTTGGGAGCGTCTGTAGGGCTGCGCGTCCGGTCTATCCAGTCCGGCGCACGTGATCTGTGTGATCTGTGCGCCGAGGGATCGGCGTGAGCGTCGATGGGGTTGTGGTGAACCTGCTGTGAGCTGCGAGGTTGTGGCTCGGTTTGCCTTCGTGGGTGTTGGGTGCGTATGGTGGTAGATCGTTTGATCCCATTTGCCCGGCGCCACCGCAGAGCGCGCCGTGTGGCGCGTACTCTCCCTTGCCGTGGCGGACCGCATTGAGGCGGTCGTGAGCGAATCACGGAGTTGACGGGCGCGTGCCGACGAGACTCCGGAAGGTTTCGCATTCGCATGTCCGTGTCCAGTAATGACCAGATCGTTGTGCCCGAGAACATCCAGGACGACGAGCTGGTGACCCAGGTCTCCGAGGAGACCGCTGACACCACCGACACCACCCCCCAGACCACCTTCGCCGACCTCGGTCTCCCCGAGGGCGTCGTGCGCAAGCTCGCGCAGAACGGCGTGACGACCCCCTTCCCGATCCAGGCCGCGACCATCCCGGACGCCCTGGTCGGCAAGGACATCCTCGGCCGCGGCCGCACCGGCTCCGGCAAGACCCTCTCCTTCGGTCTGCCCACCCTGGCCACGCTGGCCGGCGGCCGCACCGAGAAGAAGCGGCCGCGTGCCGTCATCCTCACCCCGACGCGCGAGCTGGCGATGCAGGTCGCCGACGCGCTCCAGCCCTACGGCGACGTCCTCGGCCTGAAGATGAAGGTCGTCTGCGGCGGTACGTCCATGGGCAACCAGATCTACGCCCTGGAGCGCGGCGTGGACATCCTCGTCGCCACCCCGGGCCGCCTGCGCGACATCATCAACCGCGGCGCCTGCTCCCTGGAGGACGTGCAGATCGCCGTCCTCGACGAGGCCGACCAGATGTCCGACCTGGGCTTCCTGCCCGAGGTCACCGAGCTGCTCGACCAGATCCCGGCCGGCGGCCAGCGCATGCTCTTCTCCGCCACGATGGAGAACGAGATCCAGACCCTCGTCGAGCGCTACCTGAACAACCCCGTCCACCACGAGGTGGACGCGGCCCAGGGCGCGGTCACGACCATGTCGCACCACATCCTCATCGTGAAGCCCAAGGACAAGGCGCCGGTCACCGCCGCGATCGCCTCCCGCAAGGGCCGCACGATCATCTTCGTCCGCACCCAGCTGGGGGCGGACCGCGTCGCCGAGCAGCTGCGCGACTCCGGCGTGAAGGCCGACGCGCTGCACGGCGGCATGACCCAGGGCGCCCGCACCAGGACCCTGGCGGACTTCAAGGACGGCTACGTCAACGTCCTCGTCGCCACCGACGTCGCCGCCCGCGGCATCCACGTCGACGGCATCGACCTGGTCCTCAACGTCGACCCGGCCGGTGACCACAAGGACTACCTGCACCGGGCCGGCCGTACCGCCCGCGCCGGCCGCACCGGCACGGTCGTCTCCCTCTCGCTCCCGCACCAGCGCCGCCAGATCTTCCGCCTCATGGAGGACGCGGGCGTCGACGCCGGGCGTCACATCATCAACTCCGGTACGGCCTTCGAGCCCGACGTGGCCGAGATCACCGGCGCCCGTTCGATGACCGAGGTCCAGTCCGAGTCCGCGGCCAACGCGGCGCAGCAGGCCGAGCGCGAGGTCGCCCAGCTCACCAAGGAGCTGGAGCGGGCGCAGCGCCGGGCCGCCGAGCTGCGCGACGAGGCCGACCGGCTGGTCGCCCGGGTCGCCCGCGAGCGCGGCGAGGACCCGGAGACGGCGGTGGCCCAGGCGGAGGCCGCGGTGGTCGAGGAGGCCGTCGTGGCGGCCGAGCCGACGGTTCCGGCGGCGCGGGAGACCGAGCGCCGGGACAACCGGGAGCGCGGCTTCGAGAAGCGTTCCTTCGACCGGGACCGGGACCGCGGCGACCGTCCGTTCAACCGGGACCGTGACCGTGGCTTCGAGCGTCGCGACGACCGCCGTGACGACCGCGGCGGCCGCCCCTTCGAGCGCCGCGAAAACCGCGAGCGCGGTTTCGAACGCCGTGAGGACCGCCGCCCCTTCGACCGCGACGACCGTGGTGGCCGTTCCTTCGACCGGGACCGGGACCGCACCGACCGTCCGTTCAACCGGGACCGCCGTGACGACCGTGGTGGCTTCCGCCGCGACGAGCGTCGTGACGACCGGGGCGACCGCGGCGACCGTGGCGGGTTCCGCCGTGACGACCGCGGTGGCCGTTCCTTCGACCGTGACCGTGACGACCGTGGCGGCCGCTCCTTCGAGCGTCGTGACGACCGCGGTGGCTTCCGCCGTGACGACCGTCCGTCCGGCCACCGTGGCAGCGACCGTCCCTTCAACCGCGACCGCCGCGACGACCGCCCGGGCTTCCGCAGCGGCGGCCACAGCGGCCACGACCGCCCGGTCGGCCGTCGTGACGACCACCGCGGCTCGTCCTCCGGCTCCTTCGGCCGCCGCGACGACAAGCCGCGCTGGAAGCGCAACGGCTGACACCGAGTGAGCTGAGGAAGGGCCCGTACGACGACCTGTCGTACGGGCCCTTCCGCGTCCCCGGACCCCGCCGCCGATCCGCCAACAGCCTTCCGTTCACGGGCAATTCACTACTGGTGCCTGTGTGCCGGTTGTTAACATCCTTTGACTTTCTTGACTTCCTGGGGGGTTCCTTGAGCCGGCATGCCCGGATCGCACTCACTCTTGTCAGCCTGGCCGCCCTCGGCGCCGGTTCGCTGACCACCGCGGGCACCGCCGCCGCGGGCACCACCCCCACGCCGATCACGACGGACGGCGTCTGGGGCATCGACTACGCGGGTGGCTTCCTGACCACCGTGGAGAACACGCCGAGCGGCTACCAGTGGGTGATCGGCCGGAAGATCTCGGCCGACGGATCCACGGTGCTGGAGAAGACGGACCGCGGGTTCGCCGACACGTACGCGTACGGCGACCATCTCCAGCGGGTGCCGTGCGACGCGGGTCCGCAGGGCTGTGTGCCGATGCGGACCTTCGGCAACACCTGGGTCGGCGACTTCATGGACGACGGCACCGGCAGGCAGACGGCCCAGATCCACCTGACCGACACCACGCTGGACGGCGGTCCCGAACCCACCGTCACCGGCGGCCGTTTCGTCGACGCCACCGGCCGCTACTACGTCTACCAGGCGTCCTCCACCGGCAAGCAGTACGTCGACGCGGTGAACCCGTACCGCTACGAGGACGTCCGGATGACCCGGTCCGTCACCGCCGCCTCCGTGTGGGGGTCGACGCTGTGGACGCCGGGCACCGGCAACGGCGTCGTCACCGGATACGACCTGGAGGCGAAGAAGACGGTCGCGACCGTCTCCACCGGCGCGCCCTGCACGGTCAAGGAGCTCCAGGTCGTCGGCCGCTGGATCTACTGGAACTGCGGCCCGACCGGCGCCGCGGGCGTGTACGACCGTACGGCGAAGAAGAACATCAAGGTGCCCTCCGGCCCGGTGCTCGTCGGCGACGGCTACCTCGTCCAGCACGACCGGACCGCGGGCAGGCTCATGCTGACGGACTTCCACACCGGGACGGCGGCCGCGGCGCGCGCGATCGCCGACCTGCCCGCCGGGCACACCGCCGACCAGCGGCGGCTGACCTGGTCCGTGGACAAGTTCGGCGGCGACATCGCGTACGTCGGCCCGGACGACGTGATCCGGATCGTGCCGAGCGGGGTGCCGACGCAGTCCCTGACGGGGATCGAGTCGGATGTGGACGACTCGGACGAGGACGCCAGGGAAGGTGTCTCCGGCAGCACCACCTGGGACAGCCTCTGGCAGCTCAGCAAGCCCGCGAACTGGACCTTCACGGTGAAGGACGCCCACGGGCACGCCGACCGCACCATCAAGGGCAGCGGTGCGTCCGTCGACCTCGACTGGGACGGGACGAACGACTCGGGCGGCTATCCGCTCAACGGTCCGAAGACCTGGACGCTGACCGCCACCGCCGTCGAGGGCTCGGGCACGTACACCACGAGCGGGAAGTTCGGCTACACCGGAGGCACCCAGGGCTTCCACGACCAGAGCGGGTACAGCTACGGCGACCTGGCCACCCTCAGCTCCTCCGGCGGCCTCACGCTGCACTCCACCACGGGCAACGGCAAGTTCAGCGGCGCGTGGACGGCCTCCGGCTGGCCGGCGGGCACGGCCGCCGTGCCCTTCGGGGACATGACCGGCGACCGGTGCGCCGAGATGCTGGTGCGGATGCCGAACGGGGAGCTGCGCCGGTACACCGGCAAGTGCGGGGGCTCGTACAAGCCGTCCGACAAGCACATCTCCCTCGGCACCGGCTGGAACGCGTACAACGTCCTCACCGCCCCCGGCGACCTCACCGGCGACGGCCGGACCGACCTGCTGGCCCGCAAGGCCTCCACCGGGGACGTCTACCTGTTCGCAGACAACGGCAGCGGCAAGCTCAAGGCCGGGGTCAAGATCCGCACCTGGTCGGCGTACACGAAGATCGTCGGCGCCGGTGACCTGAACGGCGACGGCTTCGGGGACGTGCTGGCGGTCGACAAGGCCGGCACCTTGTGGCGCTACGACGGCACCCGCGCGGGCCAGGTGAAGGAGCGGGTGAAGGTCGCCGCGCACTGGAACGCCTCGTACAACGCGGTCGTGGGCGTCGGCGACATCACCGGGGACGGCAGGAACGACCTGGTGATGCGGGACACCGCGGGCAACCTGTTCCGGCAGACGGGCAACGGCAAGGGGGCGTTCGCGGCGCGCGTGAAGATCGCGACGGGCTGGCAGGGCTACAAGGCGCTCTTCTAAGGCCTGTTCAGGCCCCTGTTCAGACTTCCGCAGTCTGTTTCACGGCCATTCCAGACTGTTTTCGGCCAAGCTGTGACGCATGTCACGCCCCCGGTGAGGGAATCGCTGGGGGCATGACAGATGACGCGACAGCCAAGTCGCCCTCCGGCGCCCTCTCCGACGAGGAGCGGCTGGCACAGCTCGGCTACACCCAGGTTCTGGCCCGCCGTATGTCGGCCTTCTCGAACTACGCGGTCTCCTTCACGATCATCTCGGTCCTCTCCGGCTGTCTCACCCTCTACCTCTTCGGCATGATCACCGGCGGGCCGGCCGTGATCACCTGGGGCTGGGTGGCCGTGGGCCTGATGACCCTCTTCGTCGGCCTCTCCATGGCCGAGATCTGTTCGGCCTACCCCACCTCCGCCGGCCTCTACTTCTGGGCCCACCGGCTCGCCCCGCCCCGCTCGGCCGCGGCCTGGGCGTGGTTCACGGGCTGGTTCAACGTGCTGGGCCAGGTGGCGGTGACCGCGGGCATCGACTTCGGCGCCGCGTCCTTCCTCGGCGCGTACCTGAACCTGCAGTTCGACTTCAAGGTCACCCCGGGCCGGACGATCCTCCTCTTCGCGGGCATCCTCGTCCTGCACGGCCTCCTCAACACCTTCGGCGTCCGCATCGTCGCGATCCTCAACAGCGTCAGCGTGTGGTGGCACGTGCTGGGTGTCGCGGTCATCGTCGGCGCGCTGACCTTCGTTCCCGACCACCACCAGTCGGCGTCCTTCGTCTTCACCGAGTTCGTGAACAGGACCGGCTGGAGCAGCGGTCCGTACGTCGTCCTCCTGGGCCTGCTGATGGCGCAGTACACCTTCACCGGGTACGACGCCTCGGCGCACATGACCGAGGAGACGCACGACGCGTCGACGGCGGGCCCCAAGGGGATCGTCCGCTCGATCTGGACGTCGTGGATAGCCGGCTTCGTCCTCCTCCTCGGCTTCACGTTCGCGATCCAGTCGTACGACAAGGAGCGGACCTCCCCGACCGGCGCGCCCCCGGCCCAGATCCTCCTGGACGCGCTCGGCGCCACCACCGGCAAGCTCCTGCTCCTCGTCGTCATCGGCGCCCAGCTCTTCTGCGGAATGGCGTCGGTCACCGCCAACAGCCGCATGATCTACGCCTTCTCCCGGGACGGCGCGCTGCCGTTCTCCCGCGTCTGGCACACGGTCAGCCCGCGCACCCGCACCCCCGTGGCGGCGGTCTGGCTCGCCGCGCTCTCCGCCCTCGCGCTCGGCCTCCCCTACCTGATCAACTACACGGCCTACGCCGCCGTGACCTCGATCGCGGTGATCGGCCTGTACGTGGCGTACGTGATCCCGACGCTGCTGCGGGTGCGGAAGGGTGACGCGTTCGAGCGCGGCCCCTGGCATCTGGGGCGCTGGTCGGTGGTCATCGGGGTGATCTCGGTGACGTGGGTCGTCGTCATCACCGTCCTCTTCATGCTCCCGCAGGTCTCCCCGGTCACCTGGTAGTCCTTCAACTACGCCCCGGTCGCCGTCCTGGCCGTCCTCGGCTTCGGCGCGATCTGGTGGCAGGCCTCGGCCCG
>NZ_JAEKKT010000288.1 GCF_019510245.1 Streptomyces sp.
GGGGAGGCCGAGGCCGATGTTCATGGGAGAGTCCTCCGGAGGGCGTACGAGATCCGCCGGTCGGCCGGATCCGGTGCCGCCCCTCCGTGGTGCCGCGCGCTGTGCGCGGACCTGCTCCCGTTCTGCGGCGATGGTTCCAGAGAGCGTGTGCGTCAGAGTGCGCCGACCGTAACGCGATCGGACGGGGGGCGGCAACGCGTTTTGGCCGACCGCTCGCGGACCCGGACTCGGGGATGCGGCTGGTGTCCGGCGGACAGCTGGAGATCAGTGAGAGCCGGTCCGAAACCAACCCACCCCGCACCACCTCCCCTAAGGTCACTGCGTGCTCTTTGGAATGGTGTGTGCTCTAGGTGCCTCCGTCTGTTTCGGGACGGCCACCGTGCTGCAGGCGATGGCGGCGCGGGCGGCGGACACGGGCGGCCGCGACGGCGAGGGGACGGCGTTCGCGGTGACGCTGTTCCTGCGGGCGGTACGGCAGTGGCGGTATCTGGCGGGGCTGGCGCTGGACGGGGTGGGGTTCCTGCTGCAGATCGCCGCGTTGCGGTCGGTCCCGATCTACGCGGTGGGCGCGGCGCTCGCGTCGAGTCTCGCGGTGACCGCGGTGGTGTCGGCGCGGTTGTTGCGGGTCCGGCTGAGCGCGGGCGAGTGGGGTGCCGTCGGAGTGGTGTGCGCGGGGATGGCACTGCTGGGGATCGCGTCCGGTACGGAGGGCGACCGCGGCGGGCCGTCGGCCTTGAAGTACGCGATGCTCGGGACGGCACTGGCAGTGCTGGGGCTCGCGCTGCTCGGTGGACGACTGCCGGAGCGTGGACGGGCGTTGGCGCTCGGGCTGGGCGCCGGGTTCGGGTTCGGGGTGGTCGAGGTGGGGGTACGCCTGATCGACTCGCTCGCGCCGTCGGCACTGCTGGCCAACCCGGCGACGTACGCGCTCCTCGTCGGCGGTGGTGCGGCCTTTGTGTCGCTGACCTCGGCCCTGCAGCGGGGGTCGGTGACCACGGCGACCGCCGGGATGGTGATCGGGGAGACGATCGGGCCGGCGCTGGTGGGGGTGGTGTGGCTCGGGGACCGTACCCGGGAGGGGCTGGCGTGGGTGGCGGTGCTGGGTTTCGCCGTGGCCGTCGCGGGGGCGTTGGCGCTGGCCAGGTTCGGGGAGGCCCCGGAACATTCCGCCCCGCATTCCCCTTCCCGAATTCCGTAAGGGGTTGCTTGAGTTACTTCCGGCACAACTCGACAGACTGAGTCATGCCGACCGAAAGGCCGATAAAGAGTCACGATCCGGACAACCGAGAAAGCTTCGTTGAATATTTGAACGTGCTGTGAAGGCCTTGCGTATACGACGGCGTGAGCAGTAATCCCGTCACCGTCACCGTGGCCTATCACGTGGTGCCGGGCCGTGAGGCCGACTTCCACTCCTGGGGGTGGGCCATGCTGGCCGCGAGTGCGCAGCAGCCGGGCTTCCTTGGGGGTGGCGTTCTTGTCGACCGAGAGGCGGAGTGGCATGTGGTCTATCGCTTCGCCAGCGAGGGAACGGCCCGGGCCTGGGAGGATTCGCCCGTCCGGACCCAGTGGCACGACCGGGCGACGGACTTCGCCCGGCAGACGGAGCGCAGGAGCGTGCGGGGCTCCAAGATGTGGTTCGACTCGCAGACCACCACACCGAAGCCGCCCGTCCCGCCGGCGAAATGGAAACTGTGGTTCGTGAACATGAGCGCGGTTTTTCCGCCGGTGCTCCTGTTCAATCTGATCGTTCTTCCTTATCTCGGCGGACTTAATCCGCTCATCCGCACACTGCTGTTGTGCCTGTGTGTGACGGCTCTCGTCACCTGGATTCTCATGCCCCGGCTCCAGCGTTTCTTGAGGAAATGGCTGTATCCGCCGCTGCAGGCGCTTCGCGGACGGCACAAAAGACGGACCGCATAGGTCCGGCACGAACCGAGGGAGGTGGGCGGGTGAAGACCCTGCTCATCGACAATTACGACTCGTACACGTACAACCTGTTCCAGCTGGTCGCCGAGGTCAACGGCGAGGAACCGGTCGTCGTCCTCAATGACGCGGTCGGCGCCCTTCCCGATCTCGGGGCATTTCTTGCGGGATTCGACAATGTCGTGGTCTCGCCGGGACCCGGGCACCCGGCCGAGCCGCGCGACTTCGGACTGAGCACCGCCGTGCTCGCCGCGTCGCCGATCCCCGTGCTCGGCGTCTGTCTGGGTCACCAGGGCATCGCGCTCGGGGAGGGGGGCCGGGTGGGCCCCGCCCCGGAGCCGCGGCACGGTCATCTGTCGACGGTCCGGCACGACGGACGGGACCTGTTCCGGGGGCTGCCGCAGGACTTCACCGCGGTCCGCTACCACTCGCTGGCCGTGTCCGAGCCGCTCCCGCAGTCGCTGGAGGCCACCGCCTGGGCCGAGGACGGCGTGCTGATGGGGCTCAGGCACCGCAGCCGGCCGCTGTGGGGCGTGCAGTTCCATCCGGAGTCCGTGCTCACCGACTACGGCCACCGCATGCTCGTCAACTTCCGCAATCTCACGGCGGAACGGGCCCGCAGACCGCGTACGAAGAACACCGCGGTGCCCCCGCCCGAGGCGGTGATCCCCCGGCCCGCGCGGCTCGTCCCGCGCCCCCGGCCGGCCGCGCCCGCATACCGTCTGCACACTCGGCGCATCGCGGGCGCGGTCGACACCGAGGCCGCCTTCACCCGGATGTACGCGGCGTCGAGGCGGGCGTTCTGGCTGGACAGCGCGCTGGTCGAGGACGGGCGTTCGCGGTTCTCGTTCTTCGGTGACGACAGCGGTCCGCTCGCGGAGTTCGTCCGGTACGACGTCGAGAGCGGAAGGTGCGAGATCGAGCGGGCCGGGCGGCCGACGAGGAAGGTCGCGGCGAGCGTCTTCGACTATCTCGCACGGCAGTTGACGAGCCGCCGGGTGGACGGCACCGGGCTGCCCTTCGACTTCACCGGCGGCTATGTCGGCTACCTCGGCTACGAGATGAAGGCCGACTGCGGCTCACCGAACCGGCACACCTCCCACGTCCCGGACGCCTGCTGGCTGTTCGCCGACCGGTTGATCGCCGTGGACCATCTGAAGAGGTTCACCTACGCGGTCTGCCTGGCCGAGGACACCCCGCAGGCCGCGCGGGAGGCCGAGGACTGGCTGGAGAGCACGCTGGCCCAGCTGACCTTCGTCGCCACTGAGCCGGACCCGACGGCGACACCCGCGCCGCCGACACCCACCGACCCCACCGACCCCGGCCTCGGCGCCGACCTCGGGGCCGCCGAGCCCTGGCTGGTGCGGGACCGGGCGGCCTATCTCGCCGGCATCGAATCCTGCGATCGGGAGTTGCGGGCGGGCACCAGCTACGAGGTCTGTCTGACCAACGCGGCCCGGTTACCCGCCCCGCCGGACGCGTACGAGTTCTACCGGGTGCTGCGCCGGGTCAACCCGGCCCCCTACGCGGCGTTCCTGCGGTTCGGGGACGTCGACGTGGCCGGTTCCTCCCCCGAGCGGTTCCTGCGGATCACCCGGGACGGGATCGCCGAGGCCCGGCCCATCAAGGGCACCGCGCCGCGCGGCGCCGGGCCGGAGGAGGACGCCCGGCTGCGGGACGCACTGGCGGCGGACGCCAAGACACGCGCCGAGAACCTGATGATCGTCGACCTGCTCCGCAACGACCTGGGGCGGGTGTGCCGGACCGGTTCGGTGCGGGTGACCCGGCTGATGGCCACGGAGACGTACGCGACCGTGCATCAGCTCGTGTCCACCGTGGAGGGGCGGCTGCGGGAGGGGACCGACGCGGTGGAGTGCGTGCGGGCCTGTTTTCCCGGTGGCTCGATGACCGGGGCGCCGAAGCTGCGCACCATGGAGATCATCGACTCCCTGGAGACCGAGGCCCGCGGGGTCTACTCCGGCGCCCTCGGCTATCTGGGGTGCGGCGGAGGCGCGGATCTCAACATCGTCATCCGCACGGCCGTGTTCGCCGACGGGCTGATGCAGCTGGGCGCCGGAGGCGCGATCGTCCTCGACTCCGATCCGGTCGCCGAGTACGACGAGATGCTGCTGAAGACGGCGGCACAGATGAGGGCTCTGCACCTGCACACCGCGGAGCGGACGGCGGAGCAGCGGCGGCACCCTGCCGTCCGCGTCGACGCCCGCGGAGGGCACACGGCCACCGAGGAGCCGGTCCGATGACGACTGCGCAGCCCGTGCTCTCTTCGGCCGGCTCCGACGCCCCCGGCAATCTCGCCGCCCAGCTCGCCGATCTCGCCGAGCGGCGCGGCTGGGCGGACCGGCCCGCTTTCCACCAGGGCCACCGGGCCTGGACCCACGGCGAGGTGCACGCGCTCGCGGCCCGGGCGGCCACCGTGCTCGCCGGTCACGGCACCGGGCCGGGTGACCGGGTGGTGCTGGCGTTGCCGGACGGGATCGCCTGGGTGACGGCCTTCCTCGCCGTCGCGCGCCTCGGGGCCGTCGCCGTCCTCGTCAACCCCGAACTCCCCGCGGCCGACCACGCGTTCATGGCCGCGGACGCCGACGCCGCGCTGTGTGTGACGGGGCCGGGCCTGGAGGACCGGTTCGCCGGGCGGACCCGGCTCGGCGCCGACCAGTTGCTGGCGCTCACCGCCTCCGCGGAGCCGGCCTCTGCCCACCCGGT